>NZ_JCALED010000070.1:0-208 GCF_059813205.1 Mycobacterium sp. NGS17
TGACCGCCGAGCCGGGGCGGCGGTTGTCGTCGATCGAGGTGCTCGGTGGGGCCGAGTATGCCGAGTTGGAGGTGTTGGGTAATCGGGCGGTGTTGACCGAGCCGGGTATCGGGGTGTCGATTCCGGTGGTGTTCGCTGCGCAGGTGGCGCGCACCCCGCAGGCGGTGGCGGTGAGCTTCGCGGGCGCCTCGATGACCTACCGCGAGCT
>NZ_JCALED010000071.1:0-207 GCF_059813205.1 Mycobacterium sp. NGS17
CCCCCGCAGTCGGCGAACTGCGTCCACGCCAATCCCAAGGCGATCAACAAGATGTCCTGAATGCCGGCGTGAAACGCTGCGGGCACCTCACCGAGCAGCATCCGGGTCGTCGCGACATCTAGTTGCACCGACAAATGCCCCGCCGCGGCGAAGGTATCCACATCCGGTTGCACCGGCGGCAGCACCGCCGGTGTCGCTGCCACCTTC
>NZ_JCALED010000072.1:0-203 GCF_059813205.1 Mycobacterium sp. NGS17
AGCACCTCGAAGGGCACGTCTTGGTGGTCATAGGCGGCCAGGCTGCGCGCGCGCACCTGGGCCAGCAACTCAGCGATCGTGGGATCGCCACCTAGATCCACCCGCAACACCAACGTGTTGACGAAAAAACCCACCAACTCATCAAGCGCCGGATCACGCCGGCCCGCGACCGGAAACCCCACCGCCACATCGCAACTGGCACC
>NZ_JCALED010000073.1:0-203 GCF_059813205.1 Mycobacterium sp. NGS17
CGGGTGGGGTTGACCGGGTCGCGGTTTGTGGCGTGTCCGTTCGGTGGGTCGGGGGTGCGGATGTATCGCACTGGGGATTTGGTGCGGTGGCGCTGCGATGGGCAGTTGGAGTATCTGGGTCGTGTCGATGAGCAGGTGAAGATCCGCGGGTATCGGATCGAGCTGGGTGAGATTCAGGCGGTGTTGGCCGGTTTGGCCGGTGT
>NZ_JCALED010000074.1:0-201 GCF_059813205.1 Mycobacterium sp. NGS17
CTGGACACCCCCACCCTGCTCGGCCCACCCGGCCGGCTCCAGCCCGGCCCACGCCACACCACCACCTACCGGCTGCCCGAACACACCACCACCGACCTGCACGAACTGGCCCGCACCCACCACAGCACCCTCAACACCGTCCTGCAAGCCGGCTACGCCCAACTGCTAGCCGTGCTCACCGGCCAACACGACATCGTCTTC
>NZ_JCALED010000075.1:0-201 GCF_059813205.1 Mycobacterium sp. NGS17
AAAGATGATGTCGTGTTGGCCGGTGAGCAGGGCCAAAAGTTGGGCGTAGCCGGCTTGCAGGACGGCGTTGAGGGTGCTGTGGTGGGTGCGGGCCAGTTCGTGCAGGGCGGTGGTGGTGTGTTCGGGCAGCCGGTAGGTGGTGGTGTGGCGTGGGCCGGGCTGGAGCCGGCCGGGTGGGCCGAGCAGGGTGGGGGTGTCCAC
>NZ_JCALED010000008.1:0-274747 GCF_059813205.1 Mycobacterium sp. NGS17
CTAGAGATATGCCGGCGATTATGAAGAGCTCGTCGACGGCGTCAACTGATGTCCTGCTGTGAACTCCCTGCCGATCCCTCCGCGCCGAACTGTCTTCCAGGGGATTGGGTACCCCTGAATACTTCGGGGGTCTAGCCAGCGGTCGGGTTGCTGCGCTCCTACTTCACTCGACACGAACATGGGGGGCGATGGTGGCTTTGATGCAGCGGGTGGGCTCGTTGTGGTGGAAGGGCTTCTACCCGTATTTCACGCGGCGCGCTGACGACGACATGCTGTTCTTCAACTGGGCGTACGAGGAAGAGCCGCCGATGGGCATTCCGCTTTCGGACGAGGATGAAAAGCACCGGTACCCGATTCAGCTTTACCACGCGACGGCTGCGCAAGGTGAACTGTCCGGTAAGCGGGTGCTCGAGGTCGGCTGCGGGCACGGTGGCGGGGCGTCGTATTTGGCGCGTACCTTCGGGCCGGCGTCATATCAGGGCCTGGATCGCAACCGCACGGGAATCCGGTTCTGTCGCCGCCGCCATCACGGTGTGCCCCGGCTGAGTTTCACGCCAGGCGACGCGGAAGCGTTGCCCTTCGCTGAAGGGTCCTTCGATGTGGTGATGAACGTGGAATCGTCGCACTGCTACCCGCACTTCGACCGCTTCCTGAGTGAGGTATCACGGGTGCTGGCGCCAAAGGGGTCGCTTCTGTATACGGATTTTCGCAAGCGTGCGGAATGTGGCGACTGGGAGGCGGACCTAGCCGCTGCGCCCGGCTTGCAGATCGCGTCATGGCGTGACATCAGTGATGATGTCGCTCGCGGCATGGGCTTGAACAGCCGCTACCTGTCTGCGGTGTCGGAGAACCTCTCACCAATCCCGTTCTTGCGGTCCCGGATGCGCAAGGGCGCCCCGGCGGAGGGGTCCTGGCACCAGACAGGGCTGCGTGACGGGGATGCCAGCTACCGGCTATACCACCTGGTCCGAAGCTGACCTACGCCTGAAGATCGCACACGACGCGAAACGCGGTGAACCACCGAGAATCGCTTTGGGACCGTCTATGGCTGTTTTGACGATCAAGCGCCCTCGAGAAGCCAAGAAGTGCCGGGCACAAGGCCCGGCACTTCTTAGATGTATGACAGCGAAGCCGTCGATTGTGGCTGCGGCTCAGCCGCGGCGCCCGCAGACCGGCCAAGCGCCGATGCCCTGCGAGTGCAGCACGTTCTCGGCGACCCGGATCTGCTCCTCGCGGCTCGCGCCGGCCGGGGAGCCCGACCCACCGTTGGCGCGCCAGGTGCTCGGGGTGAACTGCAGGCCACCGGAGAAGCCGTTACCGGTGCTGATCCCCCAGTTGCCACCTGACTCGCACTGCGCGATGGCATCCCAGTTCACGCTGTACGCCCGGTGGACGGGAGGCGGCGGGACGTCCGGGCCAGGCGCCGGAGCGTCGGGAGCCGGCGGCGGCGGAGCGTCCGGAGCCGGGGGCGGCGGAGCGTCGGGAGCCGGCGGCAGCGGAGCGTCCGGAGCCGGCGGCAGCGGAGCGTCCGGGGCCGGCGGAGCGTCCGGAGCCGGAGCGTCCGGAGCGGGGCCGACGACCGGCGCGTTCGGGTCGAAGCCCGCCGGCACCTCGTCCGCGTGAGCGGTGGCCGACGGGATGGTCACGAGCGTGCCCGTGACCGCGGCAAGAATGAGCGTCTTTCGGACGTTCTTCAAGAATCTTCCTTTCGCGGTGCGCGCGCCAAAGCAAGCCCACGGATGTGGGCTGAAGCTGTCTGGTTATTGCCTGCTTTGAAACGTGCCGTCTGGGTCAGGCACGGCAGCGGCGGGCCAAGTATGCTCAGCGGGTATTACCCACCGACCACGGTCGGGCTCTCGCCGTCCGTGGCGCCGCTCGCACGCGGGTCCGTGGATTCAATTATTTGATTACTCTTCCGTAACCCGTTGTGGGCTAACAGGGACCGTAGAGAACCTCGACGCGTTAGTCATCTTGAGAAATCGGGTATCTCGTTTCGGTAACGGGTCGATCACGCCGCGGCAGCGGCTCCATTTACCCAGGTTATTGCGGCGTTTTCGGGATCGAAGCTCGATCGGATCAGCCAAACGAATGGTGAGCCGAATCACCTGTGTTTTGTGAGCTGGCGCACGTTTATTTCCGGTGCAGCGAGCCGATTCTCCAGGCCTTCAACGGATCCGAATCCCCGCTGCGGGCCGGCGTAGAGTACCGCAACTTCTGCGCACTTCAGACGCCGAAACCATGAAAAAGGGAACGGTATCGACTTTCCCTGCCCAGCAGCATAATTCGACGCCGAATCATGAGTCGCCCCCGGTTCGGTTCTGCCGAACCAAGCACATCAGTTTGTATCCGCTTGCTAGACAATATTTTTCATTCACACAGCAAGGGATGCAAAAGGGCTGCAATGCCTTTCGTCGATAAGGCGGGGGTTTCTTCGACAAAGTCCGACCGCAGCCCGCCCCGCAAATCGATACGCGCTCTGGTGATCGCTTCAAATCACCACCGCCGCAACCGATCACGCTAGTGGCCGCCGCGCTGCAGGATCGCTCGGCACCGCCTGCATAACGGAATTGCGCAATGACTATCGCGGAAATTATCGAGGTGAAAAGTGCCGGTGTTTTCGGCGCGATATCAGCGGCGCCGAACAGCGGCAAAGTGAATGTCCGCCAGGCCGATCGACCCGGCGCTACACCTTCAGCCCCGCGACTGCGCGAGGGCGAGCAGGTCGCTCTCCGTATTGACGTTCGCCAGGAAGCGCGATTCCGGCAGCACGATCTGCTGCGCGTCCGAGGCGTCGATCAAGGCGCGCATCGAGCGGGCGCCGCCGGCGACCAGGCCCTCGATCCGCTTGGCCAAATCGGTGCGGTACACCGCGGCCAGGTAGTGGCTGCGGCCGTCCCACGGCAGCACAATCTCGGCGTTGGTCTCGGTGGCCAGCCGCACCAGGTCGTCGATCAATTCCGCAGACAGAAGCGGCATGTCGACCGCGCAGACGAAGGCGTACCTGGCGCCCGCCTCCGCGGCAGCCCGCAGCCCTCGTCCGGTCGCCGGAAGCGGCCCTTGGCCGCGCACCTCGTCGCGGATGACTTTCGCCTGCACGGTCGGCAACGGTTGCCCCGGTGCGGCCACCACGAAAACGGGCTCACAGCGCTGTGCGAGCACCCCGGCGACATACTCGAGGAGCGTGGGGGCACCCCCAGGGCCGGGCAGGGTGGCCTTGTCGCGGCCCATGCGCCGCGATTCACCGCCGGCCAGGACTATTCCCGCTAGCGACACGGCCTGATCCGTGTCGAGTATCTGCTCGCCCACGTCAGTCGACGGTCCAGGTGTCGCGCCCGCGCAACAGCGACTGCAGCGCGGCGGAATCGAACGGCTTCGCGGACTGGGCCGCCTGGACCTGCGAGCGCGCCGCGTCGTCATAGGTGGGCCGGCTGATGTTGCGGAAGATGCCCAGCACCGTGTGTTCGAGGTTCTGGTCCGACAACCGCGACAGGGCAAAGGCGTAGGCCGAGTTGTCGCTGTGCGCGTCGTGCACCACGATCTCGTCGACCGACACGTCCGCCGTCTTGGCCACCTCCAGACCGAAGCCCGACTTCACGACGCAGTATTCGCCATTGGCGCCGAACACAATTGGCTCACCGTGGCGGACGTTGATGACCCGCTCCTCGGCGCCTTCCTTGCGCAGTGCGTCGAACGAGCCGTCGTTGAAGATCGGGCAGTCCTGCAGGATCTCGACCACGGCGGCACCCCGGTGCCCGGCGGCGGCGCGCAGCACCTCGGTCAGTCCGTTGCGGTCGGAGTCAAGCGCGCGGCCGACGAAGGTCGCCTCGGCGCCCAGGGCCAACGACACCGGGTTGAACGGGTGGTCCAGCGATCCCATCGGGGTCGACTTGGTGATCTTGCCGACCTCCGATGTCGGCGAGTATTGCCCCTTGGTCAGGCCGTAGATCCGGTTGTTGAACAGCAGGATCGTGATGTTGACATTGCGGCGCAGCGCGTGGATCAGGTGGTTACCCCCGATCGACAAGGCGTCGCCGTCACCGGTGACCACCCACACCGACAGGTCCTCGCGGGCCAGCGCCAGACCGGTGGCGATGGCCGGCGCGCGGCCGTGAATCGAGTGAAAGCCGTAGGTTTCGAGGTAATACGGGAATCGGCTCGAGCAGCCGATGCCGCTGATGAACACGATGTTCTCGCGCCGCAGCCCGAGGTCGGGCAGGAAGTTGCGGATGGTGTTGAGGATGACGTAGTCCCCGCAGCCCGGGCACCAACGGACCTCTTGGTCGCTGGTGAAGTCCTTGGACTTCTGCGGCTGGTCCTCAGCAGCCAACGTGGGGACCCCGTCGTTCTTTGTCAGCTTCGCGGTCACACCGAGGTCTTTGCCCGCCAGGTTGCCGATCACGTCAGTCACGAGCGTCGTTCCTCTCCCCCGCACGCGGGTGGGGGTCCCTCCCGCTGGGGGCGTGCCCCCACATCGCGTTTCGCTCTATGTTGTTGCCCGCCAAGACCATTGAGCTCATGCGCTGGCTCCAACCGTTGCTGCCGCCATTCTGGCGACCATCGTCTTGTCGTTCTCGACTTCAGCCAGCGTCCCACCCAGCGCGGCGCGGATGACGCGGCCGATCTCGTCGGCCAGGAACGCGACGCCCTGCACCTTGCTGACCGACAGCACGTCGACCAGGTACTTGCCCCGCAGCAGGAACGCGAGTTGACCCAGATTCATTTCCGGCGCGACCACCTGCGGGTAGCGCCGCAGCACCTCGCCCAGGTTGGCCGGGAAAGGGTTGAGGTAACGCAAGTGGGCGTGCGCCACCTTGATGCCCTTGCGCCGGGCGCGCCGGCAGGCTTCGCCGATCGGGCCATAGGAGCTGCCCCAGCCGATCAACAGCAGCTCGGCGTCGCCGGTCGGGTCGTCGACCTCCAGATCGGGGACCGAGATTCCGTCGATCTTGGCCTGGCGCAACCGCACCATGAGGTCGTGGTTGACCGGCTCGTAGGAGATGTTGCCCGAGCCGTTCGCCGCTTCCAGGCCGCCGATCCGGTGCTCGAGCCCCGGGGTGCCGGGCACGGCGAACTGCCGGGCCAGCGTCTCCGGGTCCCGTGCGTAGGGCTGGAACGGCTCGTCCGGCTTGGCGAAGGTGTGCGTGATGCCCGGCAGCGTGCTGACGTCCGGAATGCGCCACGGCTCCGACCCATTGGCGATCGCGCCATCGGACAGCACGATCACCGGGGTGTGGTAGGACACCGCGATGCGCGCCGCCTCGAGTGCGGTCTCGAAGCAGTCCGAGGGTGAGCGCGGGGCCAGCACCGCGACGGGTGATTCGCCATTGCGGCCGAACAGCGCCTGCAACAGGTCGGCCTGTTCGGTCTTGGTGGGCAGCCCGGTCGAAGGCCCGCCGCGCTGCACGTCGACGACGAGCAACGGCAGCTCGGTCATCACGGCCAGCCCGAGCGCTTCGGACTTCAGCGAGATGCCCGGGCCGGAGGTGGTGGTCACGCCCAGCGCACCGCCGTACGAGGCGCCGATCGCCGCGCAGATACCGCCGATCTCGTCCTCGGCCTGGAACGTGATCACGTTGAAGTTCTTGTGCTTGGACAGCTCGTGCAGGATGTCCGACGCGGGCGTGATCGGGTAGCTGCCGAGCATGACCGGAAT
This sequence comes from Mycobacterium sp. NGS17, assembly GCF_059813205.1. NCBI lineage: Bacteria > Bacillati > Actinomycetota > Actinomycetes > Mycobacteriales > Mycobacteriaceae > Mycobacterium > Mycobacterium sp. NGS17. The sequence goes on from NZ_JCALED010000008.1 coordinate 5,654, forward strand.
GTCCGCCAGCTGGCCGGCCGCCACGATGCCGTACGCCAGCGCGGTGTTGCCCGAGATTTGACGGTATTCGCCCGACGGCAGGGTCGCCCGGGAGACCTCGTAAGTGGTGCCGAAGGCCTCGGTGGTTTCGCCGTAGTTCCAGCCCGCCTTCAGCGCCAGCACGTTGGTCTCGGCGACCTCGGGCTTGCGGGCGAACTTCTCCCGGATGAACTTCTCGCTGGTCTCGATCGGCCGCCCGTACATCCACGACAACAGGCCCAGCGCGAACATGTTCTTGGCGCGCTGGCCGTCCTTCTTGGTGGCGCCGATCGTCTCGACGGCCCCGAGCGTCAGCGTGGTCATCGCGACGGAATGCACCACGTAGTCCGACAACTCGTCCGTCTCGAGCGGGTTGGTGACGTAGCCCACCTTGGTCAAGTTGCGCTTGGTGAACTCGTCGGAGTTCGCGATCACCATGCCACCGCGGGGCAGGTCACCGATGTTGGCCTTGAGCGCAGCGGGATTCATCGCGACGAGGACGTCGGGCCGGTCGCCGGCGGTCAGGATGTCGTAATCGGCGATCTGAATCTGGAAGGACGAGACGCCGGGCAGGGTGCCTGCGGGGGCGCGAATCTCGGCGGGATAGTTGGGCTGGGTCGCCAGGTCGTTGCCGAAAAGCGCTGCCTCGGATGTGAACCGGTCTCCGGTGAGCTGCATGCCGTCGCCGGAGTCCCCGGCGAAGCGAATGACGACCTGTTCGAGGCGCTGACGGGCAGATCCGTTGGGGGAAGCCCCATGTGAGTCTGATGCGGCTCCGCTGCCGTTCGGATCCACGTCTTTGCCCTCCACTTTGCTCACCGGACAGACACTCCGCCGACGTTCCAGGTTACGCGCCTTCGAAGCGGCCTCGGCCCGCTAGCGCTTCATGTCACTGCCGGTATCAATTATGGCATTTCCTTGAGGGTTGTATGGCGGTCCCTTATGCATGTCACGGCGCCGTTTTGTCGGCAAAACCCGAAGTCAGGCGGAGCTACTGACGAGTACGAAACCAAACTGTGTTGTTGGTCACGTATTGCGCGTTAGCTACTGTCGCCCATACCGTGGCCGCCTCCGGCCGCCGCGGTTCCGGCGCCGGATTTTGCCTCCGCCGTTTCCGGCATCGCGATCAGATACAACACGAATCCGGCCGCGGCGAGGGCGCCCAGGAAGGCGAACGCGGCATTGTAGCCGGCCGCGACCACGATCGAGCCCGCGACCAGGTTCGATATCGCTGCGCCGGTGCCGGTCGCGGCCGTTATCGCCCCCAAGCTGACGTTGAATCGACCGCTTCCGTGCGTCACGTCCTGCACCACCAGGGGAAACAGAGCGCCGAACACGCCGGCCCCGACGCCGTCGAGCAGTTGCACACTCACCAACCAGTAGGAGTTGTCCGAGCACGTGTAAAGGAATCCACGGGCGGCCAGAACCGCGAATCCGGCCAGAAAGATCGGTTTACGCCCCCACGAATCGGCCTTGGCGCCCGCCAGGTACGCCACCGGCACCATGACGACCTGCGCGGCCACGATGCAGCCGGCCATCAGGGCAGTTCCGACGTCTTTGTTGTGCAGCGCCAGGCGCTGACCGACCAGCGGCAGCATGGCCGCGTTGGCGAAGTGGAACGCGATGACCGTCACGGCGAAGATCATCAGCCGCCGATTGCCCAGCAGCGTGGTGAGCCGGGAAGGGGTTCGGCGCGGTTCCCCGGGGAGATGGTCCATGCCCCGGGCCACGTCGTGGTCGATCGCGTCACCCGGAATCCACAGTGTCGCAACAACACTGGCGCTCGCCATGGCGGCCAGCACCCAGAAGACGACGACCGGTCCGGACACATAGGCCAGGACGCCGGTAATCGCTGCGGCGCAGGCGTTTCCGGCGTGGTTGAACGACTCGTTGCGTCCGATCCGCCGGGAGAATCGACGGGAGCCGACCAGCCCCAGGGTGATGGCGGCCAATGCGGGAGCGAAAACGGATCCGGCGATTCCGGTGAGCGCCTGCAGTACCGAGATCGAATAGAACCCGGGGAACAAGGGCATCGCCAACGACGCCGCGGTGATCGTCAGCGCGCCGACGATGATCAGCGCCCGCTTTGCCGTGCTCCTATCCACCAAGGCGCCGGCCGGGCCCTGCGCGACTATCGCCCCGATGCCGCCGACGGCCATCACGAAGCCGATCGATTGCTGATCCCAATGATGGGTCAGCAGCAAATAGATGGACAGGTACGGGCCCAGGCCGTCACGGACGTCGGCCAGCAGGAAATTCAGCAGGTCCAGGCCGTGCGCAAGACGCCGAGGAACGGCGTCGCTCGGGTCGCCGGTGCGCTCCAGGATCTAGTTAGGCGCTCTTGTCCCGACGTTCTGAACGGGACGGCTTTCGCGGAACGATCGTCGGCAACACGTTGTCCTGGACGGTCTCCTTGGTCACCACGACCTTGGCGACGTCGTCGCGGCTGGGGATGTCATACATCACCGGCAGCAGGACCTCTTCCATGATCGCCCGCAGCCCGCGGGCCCCGGTGCCGCGGTGGATCGCCTGGTCGGCGATAGCTTCCAGGGCGTCGTCGGTGAACTCGAGCTCCACATTGTCCATCTCGAAGAGCCGCGTGTACTGCTTGACCAGCGCGTTCTTCGGCTCCGACAGGATCTTGACCAACGACTCGCGGTCCAGGTTGGTGACCGATGCGACCACCGGCAGCCGTCCGATGAACTCGGGGATCAGGCCGAATTTGATCAGGTCTTCGGGCATCACCTCGGCGAAGTGATCGGTGGTGTCGATCTCGGCCTTGGAGCGCACCTCGGCGCCGAAGCCCAGGCCGCGCTTGCCGACGCGTTCGTAGATGATCTTCTCCAGACCGGCGAACGCACCGGCGACGATGAACAGCACGTTGGTGGTGTCGATCTGGATGAACTCCTGGTGCGGGTGCTTGCGACCACCCTGCGGGGGAACCGAGGCCTGGGTGCCTTCCAGGATCTTGAGCAGCGCCTGCTGGACGCCTTCGCCGGACACGTCGCGGGTGATCGACGGGTTCTCGCTCTTGCGGGCGATCTTGTCGACCTCGTCGATGTAGATGATGCCGGTCTCGGCGCGCTTGACGTCATAGTCCGCGGCCTGGATCAGCTTGAGCAAGATGTTCTCGACGTCCTCACCGACGTAACCGGCTTCGGTCAGTGCGGTGGCGTCGGCGATGGCGAACGGGACGTTGAGCATCTTGGCGAGCGTCTGGGCCAGGTAGGTCTTGCCGCAACCGGTCGGCCCGAGCATCAAGATGTTGGACTTGGTCAGCTCCACGGGCTCGTGCCGGGAGTCCCGGCCCTTTTCACCGGCCTGGATCCGCTTGTAGTGGTTGTAGACCGCCACGGCCAGCGTCCGCTTGGCGGTGTCCTGCCCGATGACGTATCCCTCGAGGAACTCCCGGATCTCGATCGGCTTGGGGAGTTCATCGAGCTTCACGTCGTCGGCGTCGGCGAGCTCCTCTTCGATGATCTCGTTGCAGAGATCGATGCATTCGTCGCAGATGTACACGCCGGGGCCAGCAATGAGCTTCTTGACCTGCTTCTGGCTCTTCCCGCAGAACGAGCACTTCAGCAGGTCACCGCCGTCTCCGATGCGCGCCATGGTGCTTAAGGGCCTACTTCCTGTTCGCCGTTGGTTTGCCGGTGCCCGGATGTGTTATCGACGCTACCCGTTTGATCGGGCCCGACGCGACCATAAGGGCCGAATCGCGTCGGTGGTATTCATGCATGTCCGTATGGATGAAACATATAGCCAGACGGTGCCCGTAACTCGCGAAAGGCGCGCTTGGCGTGTCTTTGGCGTGTCGCGGTCGTAACGCGGCCGAGGCCGACCGGCTACGACCTTGCTTCCGGAGGTGCCAACCCAACGCCAATGTTCACGCGAGGCCTGGCCGGCCCCCCAAGAAATCACCCTACAGTGGCGACGTGGGTTTGGCTGTGGGCTTCGAATGGCCCAGCGGATCCGTGCTGCTTGACGGCGGCTTGGCCACCGAGCTCGAAGCGCGCGGCCATGACCTTTCTGACCCGCTGTGGTCGGCGAGACTGCTCGCCGACGCCCCGCAGGACATCGCCGCGGTGCACGCCGCCTACTTTCGCGCCGGGGCCACGATCGCGACGACGGCCAGCTACCAGGCGTCGTTCGAAGGTTTCGCCGCTCGTGGATTGGATCGCCGAGAGACCGTCGGACTGTTGCGCCGCAGCGTCGAGCTCGCCAAGGCGGCGCGGGACGAAGCCGGCGTCGGCGGCCTGCTCGTCGCCGCCTCGATCGGACCGTATGGCGCGGCGCTGGCCGACGGATCGGAATACCGCGGACGCTACGGCCTGTCGGTAGCCGCCTTGAAGCGCTGGCACCGGCCACGGTTGGAGATCCTGGCCGACGCGGGCGCGGACGTGCTCGCGTGCGAAACCGTGCCCGACGCCGACGAAGCGCAGGCCCTCGTCGAGCTGGTGCGTTCGATCGGGAAGCCGGCGTGGCTGAGCTACACCGTCGACGGCGACCGCACCCGCGCCGGGCAGCCGCTGGCCGACGCGTTCGCGGTGGCGGCCGGCGTCGACGAGATCGTCGCGATCGGCGTGAACTGCTGTGCGCCCGACGACGTGTCGCCGGCCATTGCGACCGCCGCAGCCGTCGGGAAGCCCGTCATCGTCTACCCGAACAGCGGCGAGCGCTGGGACGCGTTGCGACGCAGCTGGATCGGTCCGTCGCGGTTCAGCGCCGACCTGGCCGCGCAATGGATCGCGGCGGGGGCGCGAATCGTCGGCGGATGCTGCCGGGTCGGGCCCGGCGATGTCGCGGCGGTTCGCCGAGCGTGCACTCAGGGCGAGAAATCGGGCGAAAATTCGCCGTGAGTGCACATTCGGCGAACAGTTACGCCGTTTGCGCCGAAAGCTTTCGGTACTCCAGCACGGTGTCGATGATCCCGTAATCCTTGGCCTCTTCGGCGGTCAGGATCTTGTCGCGGTCGGTGTCCTTGCGGACTGTCGCGGCGTCCTTGCCGGTGTGGCGGGCCAGCGTGGTTTCCATCAGCGTGCGCATCCGCTCGATCTCGGCGGCCTGGATCTCCAGATCGGAGAACTGCCCCTGGATCACGCCCTGCAGCGATGGCTGGTGAATGAGCACCCGGGCGTTGGGCAGTGCCATGCGCTTGCCGGGCGTCCCGGCGGCCAGCAACACCGCCGCCGCCGAGGCGGCCTGCCCGAGGCAGACCGTCTGGATGTCGGCGCGCACGTACTGCATGGTGTCGTAAATCGCCATCAGCGAGGTGAATCCGCCTCCGGGCGAGTTGATGTACATGGTGATGTCGCGGTCGGGGTCCAGCGACTCGAGCACCAACAGCTGCGCCATGATGTCGTTCGCCGAGGCGTCGTCGACCTGGACACCGAGGAAGATGATGCGTTCCTCGAACAGCTTGTTGTAGGGATTGGATTCCTTGATCCCGAAGCTGGAGTGCTCGATGAACGACGGCAGGATGTAGCGCGCCTGGGGCTGAGTTTCGGGGTTCATCGGGCTTCTCCATTGGTGATGTGGGCGGCGCGGGTGATGATGTGGTCGACGAAGCCGTATTCGAGGGCTTCCTGCGCGGTGAACCAGCGGTCGCGGTCGGAGTCGGCCTCGATGCGCTCGATCGACTGCCCGGTGAATTCGGCGTTGAGCCGGAACATCTCCTTTTTGATGACGTGGAACTGCTCGGCCTGGATGGCGATGTCGGCGGCGCTACCGGTCACCCCGCCGAGCGGCTGGTGCATCAGGATGCGGGCGTGCGGCAACGCGTAACGCTTGCCCTTGGTGCCGGCGGCCAACAAGAACTCGCCCATCGAGGCGGCCATGCCCATCGCGTAGGTGGCGATGTCACACGGCGCCAGCACCATGGTGTCGTAGATCGCCATTCCGGCGCTGATCGATCCACCCGGGGAGTTGATGTAGAGGTTGATGTCCTTGTCGCTGTCCTCGGCGGCGAGCAGCAAAATCTGCGCGCACAACCGGTTGGCGACCTCGTCGTTCACCTCTGAACCCAGGAAGATGATGCGCTCGGACAGCAAGCGCTCATAGACCGAGTCCGTGAGGTTGAGACCCTGCGAGTTTGAACGCATGTCAGTCACGACTGAGTTACCTGCTTTCTCGAGATCCGTATTCACGACACTAGCCAACCGGGCCCACTGTTTCGCGGCCACGCACCCCCGAAAGGGCCACGTTCGCTCACAGCTTCACGGCGCGGTCACTCCGCGGCGTCGTCCTCTTCGGGGTCGTCGGCCTCAGCCTCACCCGTCGCCTCGGCCTCGTCGGCCTCCGGGCGGCCGCCGAAGAATTCACTGGTGTCGATGGCGTTTCCCGCGGTATCGGTGACGGTCGCCGCCCGGATCACCTCGGCGATCGCCAACGTCCGGCGCACATCGGCGAACATGGCCGGCAGCTGGTTGTTCTCCTGGAGATAGCCCAGCAGCTGCTGGGGCTCGATGCCGTATTGCCGCGACGTAGCCACCAGCCGCTCGGTCAGGTCATCCTGGCCGACCTGGACCTGTAGCTCGTCGGCCAGGGCGTCCAGCAGCAGCTGGCGTTTGACTTCCGTCTCGGCGGCGGTGCGCGTCTCGCTCTCGAACTCTTCGCGCGACTTGCCCTGCTGGGCCAGCACCTCTTCCAGCTTGGACTCGTCGTGGTCAAGGCTGTGCAATGCGTTGTGCAGGGCGCTATCGACCTGGGCCTTGACGATCGCCTCCGGCAGCGGGACCTCGACCTGCTCGAGCAGTGTGTCGAGGGCGGCCTCGCGAATGTTCTCGGCCTGCTGAGCACGCTTGGTGCGGCCGACCTGCTCGCGCAGGTTGGACTTCAACTCCTCGATGGTGTCGAACTCGCTGGCCAGCTGAGCGAACTCGTCGTCGGGCTCGGGCAGCTCACGTTCCTTGATCGACTTGACCGTGACGGTCACCTGGGCGTCCTTGCCGGCGTGCTCGCCGGTCGCCAGCTGCGCGGTGAACTCCTTGGGTTCGTCGACCGACAAACCGATCAGGGCCTCGTCCAGGCCCGCGATGAGGCGACCCGAGCCCACCTCGTGCGACAGGCCTTGCGCGGCGGCGCCCGGGATCTCTTCGCCGTCGATGGTGGCCGACAGGTCGATCGAGACGAAGTCACCGTCGGCGACGGGCCGGTCAACACCGGTCAGGGTGCCGAATCGGGCACGCAGAGACTGCAGTTCGGCATCCACGTCGTCGTCGCTGACCTCGATCGGGTCCACCGAAACCTTGAGCTCGCCGGGGTCCGGCAGGGTGAGCTTGGGACGCACGTCGACCTCGGCGGTGAAGGCCAGCTCCTCGCCGTACTCCTTTTTGGTGACCTCGATCTCGGGCTGGCCCAGCGGGTGCACCTCCGATTCGGCGACGGCCTGCCCGTACCGCGCCGGCAGCGCCTCGCTGACGACCTGATCGAGCATCGCCTCGCGACCAAACCTCGCCTCCAGCAACTTCGCCGGCGCCTTGCCCGGCCGGAAGCCGGGCAGTCGCACCTGCCGGGCCAGCTCCTTGTAGGCGCGCTGGAAGTCGGGTTCGAGTTCCGAGAAAGGGACCTCCACGTTGATGCGCACCCGGGTGGGGCTCAACTGCTCGACGGTGCTCTTCACGGGTGTGCTCCTCAATGCTCGTTCGTTGCTCGTCATTGGCGCCGGTGGGTCCCGCTCAGGGCACCGGGCCGGTCGTGCTGGTCGGGGTGACAGGATTTGAACCTGCGGCCTTCCGCTCCCAAAGCGGATGCGCTACCAAGCTGCGCTACACCCCGCGCTGACCTCGATGATCCTAAGGCCCCTGAAACACCGGGTTGGCCACGGGCTTCGCGGCGACGTCGCAGACCTCACGAAGCGATCACAAAACCGAGTCGATTAGATTTGATCTTTGTCGCCAGCTACAGTCACGCTCGACTGAACACATGCGGGCGTAGCTCAATGGTAGAGCCCTAGTCTTCCAAACTAGCTACGCGGGTTCGATTCCCGTCGCCCGCTCGGGCTAACTATCTGCTCGATAGAAAGGCGCCATGAGCGACCTGTTGACCGACGCGTCGATCCATGGCTCATGCGCCTCGGATTACGTCGGAGTTCGCGACGCGTTCGAGCGCAATTTCACGCAAGGCGATGAAGTCGGCGCGGCCGTGGCCGTGTGGGTCGACGGGACTCTGGTCGTCGATCTGTGGGGCGGCTGGGCCGACGCCGCCCGTACCCGGCCGTGGCAGCAGAACACCCTGACCACCGTGTTGTCCGGCACGAAGGGCCTGTCGTCCACCTGCGTGCACCAGCTCGCCGACCGCGGGGAGCTGGACCTGCAGGCTCCGGTCGCGCACTACTGGCCCGAGTTCGCCCAGGCGGGCAAACAGGACATCACGCTGGCGATGGTGATGAGCCACCGATCCGGCGTCATCGGCCCCCGCACCCGCCTGCGGTGGGAAGAGGTCGCCGACTGGGACTACGTCTGCGAACAACTGGCCGCCGCCGAGCCGTGGTGGAAGCCGGACACCGCGCAGGGCTACCACATGACCACCTTCGGTTTCATCATGGGCGAGGTGTTCCGCCGAGTCACGGGCCGGACCATCGGCCAGTACCTGCGCACCGAGATCGCCGAACCGTTAGGTGCCGACGTCCATATCGGGTTGCCGTTGAGCGAGCAACACCGCTGCGCCGAGCGGGTCAACAAGCCGCACGCCCGCGATCTGCTGGCCGACGCGAAGGCACCCGAATACCCGACCAGCCTGGCTGAGCACCCCAAGGCGGGGCTATCCATCGCGATGGGATTCGCCCCCGATGACGAACTCGGCTCGCACGATCTGAATCTGTGGCGCGAACTCGAGTTCCCTGGAACCAACGGACAGGTTTCGGCGCTGGGATTGGCGACGTTCTACAACGCGCTCGCTCAGGAGAAGGTGCTCAGCCGCCAGCACATGGATCTGGTGCGGGTGTGCCGAGGTGGGCAGGACACCGATTTGGTGCTCGGGCCGCGGGTGGCCGACCACGGCTGGGGGCTGGGCTACATGCTCAACCAGCGGTGCGTCAACGGCCCTAACCCCCGGATCTTCGGCCATGGCGGACTGGGCGGCTCGTTCGGGTTCGTCGACCTGGAGCACCGCATCGGCTACGCGTATGTGGCCAACCACTTCGACCCGACCAAGGCCAACGCTGACCCCCGCAGTCTGGTCCTGTCCAACGAGGTCTACTCAGTGCTCGGAGTCGTCTAGCGCTCGACAGCGCTAGTGGCCGCCGCCGCCTCCACCGCCGCCGTGCCCGCCACCGCCGCCGGGTCCACCGCCGCCGGGTCCACCGCCGCCGGGTCCACCGCCGCCGGGTCCGGGACCGAGGTCTCCGCCGTTCCCCCATCCGGGACCGGGCCCCGGGACATTGCAATAGGGCCCGTTTCCCGGGTTCCAGGTCTCGCCGGGATTGCACGGGTAGTTCGGGAAGGACGTCACTTGTGCCTGAGCACCGCTCGCGGCACCCAGTCCGACCAGCCCCAGACCTGCCGAAAGCGTGGCCGTGGCCGCAACGGCACGTATCGATTTCTTCATCTAGGAGCCGTACCCGGCCGGTGGCGCACGAAACGGAATCGTGTGGAGCCTCGATGCCCGGCCGTCGACGCTGTTATGTCTGGCAGGTGGGGCACCAGAAGACGTTGCGGCCCTCCAGCACCGTCGTGCGGATGGGATCGCCCGACACCCGGCAAGGTTCGCCAGTACGCCGATAGACGTAGGTGCGGGGCCGGTCGGGCCGATACGACGGCGCGCCGTGGTCGTGTTCGGGCCGCACCACGATGATCTTGCCCCGGCGCAATCCGACCTTCATCAGCGCGACCAGGTCGGTCCAGGCCGCGTCGAATTCGTCCTCGCGGACGTCGCGGCCGGGCCGGAACGGGTCGATCCGGTGGCGGAACAGCAACTCGCTGCGATAGACATTGCCGACGCCGGCCATCACCGTCTGGTCCATCAGCAGCGCGCCAATGGGCCTGCGGGACTTGGCAATCCGCTGCCACGCCCACGACGGATCGGCGTCGGCGCGCAGCGGGTCGGGGCCCAGCCGGGCCAGCACGTCGCTGACCTGGCCTTCGTCGATGACTTCGCACACCGTCGGGCCGCGCAGGTCGGTGCCGTGATCGGCGCCGATCATGCGCATCCGCACCTGCCCGACCGCCTCGGGGAACAACCCGTCACCGGGCCGTTCCCATTCGGTGAAGGCACCGTACAGCCCGAGATGCACGTGCACGATGGGGCCGCCGGCGTAGTGGTGGAACAGGTGTTTGCCCCACGCGCTGGTGCGCCGCAGTACGCGCCCGTCCACCACGGCAGCCGCATCCGCGAAGCGGCCCTGGGGGCTGGACACTGCGACGGGGGCGCCGGCGTAACGGCGTTGGTGTAGCCGGGCCAGCCGGTGCAGGGTATGCCCTTCGGGCACGCGCAGACCTTTCGGGCGTCAACCTGCCGCGCCGGGCACCGGCGGGGCTTGATGGGTGCGTTCGTATTCGGCGAGGATGTCGATACGCCGTTGGTGGCGTTCGGCTTTCGACCACGGCGTGGTCAAGAAGGCATCGACGATGGCCAGCGCCTCGGCCACGGTGTGCATGCGGCCGCCGATCCCGATCAGTTGGGCGTTGTTGTGTTCGCGGGCCAGGGTCGCCGTCTCGACGCTCCAGGCCAGCGCGCAGCGGGCGCCGGGGACCTTGTTCGCGGCGATCTGCTCGCCGTTGCCCGACCCGCCCAGCACGATGCCCAGGCTGTCCGGATCGGCCACGGTGCGTGTCGCGGCGGCGATACAGAAGGCCGGGTAGTCGTCTTCGGCGTCGTAACTGAAGGCGCCGCAATCGATCGGCTCGTGCCCGGATTTTTTGAGGTGGTCGGTGATCTGCTGCTTGAGCTCGAATCCGGCGTGGTCAGAGCCGAGGTAGACGCGCATGCCCGCAATCCTTACACAGCCCGCCTCCGGGCCGGTGGCGGCGATCGCGCGGGATCGCCGCCCGACCGGTCAGTCGAACTCGGGCTTCTCGGTGCGGGTGCGCTTGAGCTCGAAGAAGTGCGGGTAGGACGCGAAGGTGACCGAGGCGTCCCACAGCTTGCCCGCTTCCTCCCCGCGCGGAATCTTGGAGAGCACCGGCCCGAAGAACGCCACATCGTTGACGTGAATGGTCGGGGTGCCGACGTCGTCGCCCACCGGATCCATGCCGGCGTGGTGGCTCTTGCGCAGCGCCTCGTCGTACTCGTCGCTGTTCGCGGCCTCCGCCAACTCGGCCGGCAGGCCCGCGTCGGCCAGCGCCAGCTTGATCACGTCATCGAGCTCTTTGTTGCCCTCGTTGTGGATCCGGGTTCCCATCGCGGTGTACAGCGGCCGCAAAACCTCGGGCCCGTGGGCCTGCTCAGCGGCGATCGCCACCCGCACCGGGCCGAAGGCCTTCGCCAGCCGTTCGCGGTATTCGTCGGGCAGACCCTCACGGTTCTCGTTGAGCACCGCCAGGCTCATCACGTGAAAGTTGACGTCGATGTCGCGAACCTTCTCCACCTCGAGGATCCAGCGCGAGGTGATCCACGCCCACGGACACAGCGGATCGAACCAGAAATCGGCTTTGTTCTTCGCGGCGGCGCTCTCAGGCATGGCGATCCTTTCGTGAAGTTGAAAGTCTGATCTGCACAACCGTAGGCGTCTACGTCCTGTTCCCGATTTGCCCGACCCGTAAGTTGGACATGTGGCTCTCCCCAACCTCACCCGCGAACAAGCCGTCGAGCGCGCCGCCCTGATCACCGTCGCCAGCTACCAGATCGACCTCGATCTCACCGACGGCTCCGGCGCGCCCGGCGAACGGACCTTCCGCTCGGTCACCACCGTGGTGTTCGACGCGCTCGCCGGCGCCGACTCGGTCATCGACATCGCCGCCGACACCATCCGCAGCGCCACGCTCAACGGGCGCGATCTGGACGTCTCGGGCTACGACGAGTCGACGGGCATCCCGCTGCGCGGGCTGGCCGACCGCAACGTCGTCGTCGTCGATGCGGACTGCCGCTACTCCAACACCGGTGAGGGGCTGCATCGATTCGTCGACCCGGTCGACAACGAGACCTACCTGTACTCCCAGTTCGAAACGGCCGATGCCAAGCGCATGTTCGCGTGCTTCGACCAGCCGGACCTGAAGGCGACGTTCGACGTGCGGGTCACCGCGCCCACGCATTGGAAGGTGATCTCCAACGGCGAGACGGTGTCGGTGAACGACGGCCTGCACACCTTCGCGACCACCCCGCGGATGAGCACCTACCTGGTCGCCTTGATCGCAGGCCCCTACGCCGAGTGGAACGACACCTACACCGACGAGCACGGCGAGATCCCGCTGGGCATCTTCTGCCGGTCCTCGCTGGCCCAACACATGGACGCCGAGCGGCTGTTCACCCAGACCAAGCAGGGATTTGGCTTCTACCACAAGAACTTCGGCTTGCCCTACGCCTTCGGGAAATACGATCAGCTGTTCGTCCCCGAATTCAACGCCGGCGCGATGGAGAACGCGGGCGCGGTGACCTTCCTCGAGGACTACGTCTTTCGCAGCAAGGTCACCCGGGCCTCCTACGAGCGGCGCGCCGAGACCGTGCTGCACGAGATGGCGCACATGTGGTTCGGCGACCTGGTCACCATGACGTGGTGGGACGACCTGTGGCTGAACGAGTCGTTCGCCACCTTCGCATCGGTGCTGTGCCAAAGCGAGGCAACCGAATTCACCGAGGCGTGGACGACGTTCGCGACGGTCGAGAAGTCATGGGCCTACCGCCAGGATCAGTTGCCGTCGACGCACCCGATCGCCGCCGACATCCCCGACCTGGCCGCAGTCGAGGTGAACTTCGACGGCATCACCTATGCCAAGGGGGCGTCGGTGCTCAAGCAGCTCGTCGCCTACGTCGGGCTGGAGCACTTCCTGGCCGGGCTGCGCGATTACTTCCGCGCCCACGCCTTCGGCAACGCCACGTTCGACGATCTGGTCACCGCCTTGGAGCGGGCGTCGGGACGTGATCTGTCCGACTGGGGTCAGCAGTGGCTGAAGACGACCGGGCTGAACACGTTGCGGGCGGAGTTCGACGTCGACGACAACGCCGAGTTCACCCGGTTCGCGGTGACCCAGAGCGGGGCCGCCCCGGGTGCCGGCGAGACCCGGGTGCACCGGCTGGCGGTCGGGATCTACGACGACGACGGGACCGGCAAGCTGGTGCGGGTGCACCGCGAGGAACTCGACGTCGAGGGGCCCGTCACGGAAGTCTCTGGGCTGGTTGGCGTTTCGCGAGGCCGGCTGGTGCTGGTCAATGACGACGACCTGACCTATTGCTCGTTGCGACTGGACGCCGAGTCGCTGCGCACCGCGCTGGAGCGCATCGCCGACATCGCCGAGCCGCTGCCGCGGTCGCTGGTCTGGTCGGCGGCCTGGGAGATGACGCGCGAGGCCGAATTGCGCGCCCGCGACTTCGTGGCCCTGGTGATGGGCGGCGTGCACGCCGAGTCCGAAGTGGGTGTGGCACAGCGGTTGTTGCTGCAGGCGCAGACGGCCCTGACGTCATACGCGGAGCAGGGCTGGGCGCGCGAGCACGGCTGGCCGCGGTTCGCCGACCGGCTGCTGGAGCTGGCACGCGGCGCGCAGCCCGGCTCAGATCACCAGCTCGCCTTCGTCAACACGCTGTGCTCGTCGGTGCTGTCGGCCGGTCATGTTGCGACGCTGGCGAACCTGCTCGACCGCGACCCCGCCGAGTCGGGCCTGGCGGGCCTCGAGGTCGACACGGACCTGCGGTGGCGGATCGTCACGGCGCTGGCCACCGCGGGCGAGGTCGACGCCGACGGACCCGCGACACCGTTCATCGATGCCGAGATTCAGCGCGACCCGACCGCCGCCGGCAAGCGCCACGGCGCCCAGGCCGCGACGGCGCGGCCCCAGTTGCAGGTTAAGGACGCAGCCTGGACGACGGTGGTCGAGGACGACACCCTGGCGAACATCACCGCCCGATCGATCATCGCGGGCATCGCCCCGCCCGGGCAGGCCGAGTTGCTCAAGCCGTACACCGCGCGCTACTTCGAGGCGATCTCCGGAGTCTGGGCGCGCCGGTCCAGCGAAGTCGCCCAGACCGTCGTGATCGGCCTGTACCCGCACTGGGACATCAGCGACGACGGCGTCGCCGCCGCGGACAAGTTCCTGTCCGACCCACAGGTGCCGGCCCCGTTGCGACGCCTCGTGCTCGAGGGCCAGGCCGGGGTGAAGCGTTCGTTGCGGGCGCGCCGATTCGACGCGGGCGAGGACTGAGCCTTGAGTCAGGCGGGCGAAATCCCGGCGCTCAGCACGCGAATCGCGCTCACCAGGCCGTCGACCAGGTCGCCACGCTCGAACGCCGACGACGCGGCGGCGACACCCAGCGGTGCGGCCGACTCGGCGCCACGGCCGCGAACCTGCGACCCGTAGACCACCTCGATGACCTTCTGGTCGGGCGAGACGGCCAGGAGCACCGCGTTGTCCGGCGTCGGCACGTCGGCCAGGAGCTCGCGGGCTCGCGCGGCGGTGTCGCTGCCCAGGTCGCCCAGATAGATCGCGAAGCGCGTCTTGGATGCCCGAGAGCCGAACTTCAGCGCATCGTCCACGGCGACCAGGTCTTTGGTCGAAAACGGGAATCGCACCGACAGTTCGCCCGGCTCGGTGACGGCGGAGATCCGTCCGCTCGTGGTGATCACCGAGCCGTGGGGCAGCCCGGCGGGTTCCCTCGTCGCTACCTCACCACGTGCCACTGGCCCCACCTCCGACTGCGAATTCCGACGTGCCGTGCCCGTCATGCCCGCCGTGGACAACGCCGACGTCTTCGCCGGTGGCCGCCCACAGGATCGGCGGATGCGTCCACTTCTCGCCCAACTTGTAGGCCGCCGGGTGGGGCCCCTTGTGGGACCAGATCAGCGCCGACAGCAGGATCACCAACAGCAGCGGTATTCCGACGATGAACAGATGGACATGCATTGGGCTCACGACGCAAACCGTATCCCACGAAGTGATCTACCGGCGCGACCGGACACCCGATCGCCGATCAGGCGGCGCCCTCGTCCAGGTATCGGGCCCACGCCGGATCCAGTTCCTTGACCGTCGACAGCAGCCGCCAATGCTGCCCGGTCGGCGGCAGCGGCGGGCGGCGCAGTGCCCAGCCGAGCTCGCTGAGCAGCTTGTCGCCCTTGCGGTGGTTGCACGTCGAGCAGCACGCGACGCAGTTCTCCCAGGAATGGTCACCGCCGCGGCTGCGGGGCAGCACATGGTCGACGGTGTCCGCCTTCGCCCCGCAATAGGCGCAGCAGAACCGGTCGCGGTGCATCAGCGCGGCGCGGGTCATCGGGACGCGCGCCCGGTAAGGAACCCGAACGTAGGACCGCAGCTGGATCACCGAGGGCACCACGATCGAGCTGGTAGCCGAGTGGATGACGGGGCCGGCGGGATCGTGGTGTACCACGTCGGCCTTTCCGCAGATCACCATGACGATCGCGCGGCGCAGCGGCAGCGCCGTCAGCGGCTCATAGGTGGAATTCAGCAGCAGGACCCGCCGGCGACTCCACAGCGAAGCGCCCTCCGAGCGGACGGGCGGATGGATCTCAACACTATGCAGCGACGACGCGGTTGTGGGCCCGGTTGACCCTGCCGCGGCTACCTGACTGCGGTGCCTGCGGCGTCTGTTGCCCTGCGCCATAGATCCTCCGCGAACAGTCCACCATGATTCGCCGCCGATCGCACCCCTATTGCAGGTGACCGCCGTGTCGATCCGGTGAACACCAGGCATGGGGCCGGGCCGCCTCCGCTGGGTGCCGCGAGGATGCACCACAATGGACGGCGATGGATCAGGTGACAGAGTCCTTCTACGACGCGGTCGGCGGTGCCGAGACTTTCCACGCGATCGTGTCCCGCTTTTACGCCCAGGTTCCCGAAGACGAGATCCTGCGCGAGCTGTACCCGCTGGACGACCTCGAGGGCGCGGAGGAACGCTTGCGGATGTTCCTCGAGCAGTATTGGGGCGGCCCGCGCACCTACTCCGACCGCCGCGGACACCCCCGACTGCGGATGCGCCACGTGCCCTTCCGCATCACTCCCCTGGCGCGCGACGCGTGGCTGCGGTGCATGCACACCGCCGTCGCGTCGATCGATTCGCAGACGCTCGACGACGAGCACCGCCGCGAGTTGCTCAACTACCTGGAGATGGCCGCCGACTCGCTGGTCAATTCGCCCTTCTAGATGCCTCGCAACCGAACGGAGCAGCATGAGCCCCGCAGCATGGTGGTCGAACGCGGTCTTTTACCAGGTCTATCCGCGATCGTTCGCCGACAGCAACGGTGACGGCGTCGGCGACATCGACGGAATCGTCGCCCATCTGGATTACCTGGAGCGGCTCGGCATCGACGCGATCTGGCTCAGCCCGGTCACCGTCTCCCCGATGGCCGACCACGGCTATGACGTCGCCGACCCGCGCGACATCGACCCCCTGTTCGGCGGGATGCCCGCGATCGACCGGCTGATCGCGGCGGCGCACCGGCGGGGCATCAAGATCACCATGGACGTGGTGCCCAACCACACCAGCTCCGCGCACCCGTGGTTCCAGGCGGCGCTGGCCGCCGGCCCGGGTACCGGCGCGCGGGAGCGCTACCACTTCCGCGACGGCAAGGGGCCCGACGGGGCGCTGCCACCGAACAATTGGACGTCGGTGTTCGGCGGATCCGCCTGGACGCGGGTGGTCGAGCCGGACGGCAACCCTGGCCAGTACTACCTGCACCTCTTCGATGCCGAGCAGCCGGACCTGAATTGGGAGAATCCGGAGGTCTTCGAGGACTTCGCCACGTCGCTGCGGTTCTGGCTGGACCGGGGGGTGGACGGCTTCCGCATCGACGTGGCGCACGGGATGGCCAAGCCGCCCGGCCTGCCCGACGCCAAGGCCGACGTCAAGGTGCTGAGGCACACGGACGACGACCCGCGTTTCAACAATGCGGGTGTGCACGACATCCACCGCAAAATCCGCAAGGTCGTCGACGAGTACCCGGGGGCGGTGACGATCGGCGAGGTGTGGGTGATGGACAACCAGCTGTGGGCCGAGTACCTGCGGCCCGACGAACTGCACCTGGGCTTCAATTTCCGGTTGACCAAGGTCGGCTTCGACGCCGGCGAGATCCGTGACGCCATCGAGAACTCGCTCGCGGCCACCGCGATCTATGACGCCGTCCCGACCTGGACCTTGTCGAACCACGACGTGGAACGCGAGGTGACCCGTTACGGCGGCGGCGAGGTCGGGCTGCGCAGGGCTCGGGCCATGGCGTTGGCGATGCTCGCCCTGCCGGGCACGGTGTTCATCTACAACGGCGAAGAATTGGGCCTGCCCGACGTGCTGGATCTGCCCGAGGAGGTGCTGCAGGACCCGACCTGGGAACGGTCCGGACACACCGAGCGGGGCCGCGACAAGTCCCGGGTGCCGATGCCGTGGTCGGGTCAGGAGCCGCCGTTCGGGTTCTCGTCGTCGTCGCAGACGTGGTTGCCGATGCCCGCCCAATGGGCGGCACTGACCGTCGAGAAGCAGAGCGGCGATCCCGACTCGACCCTGTCGTTCTTCCAGCGGACGATCGAATTGCGAAAGCGCCGCGCGGAATTCGACGGCGACGGCGTCGAGTGGCTGGATGCGCCCGGCGACGTGGTGATCTTCCGGCGCCCCGGCGGGCTGGTCTGCGCGCTCAACGCCGGCGAATCGCCGGTGCCGCTGCCGCCCGGCGAGCTGATGCTGGCGAGCGCACCGCTGCTGGGCGGAAAACTGCCACCCGATTCCGCGGCCTGGCTGGCGTAGCCGGCCCGGGGTCACACCGCCGAATCGACGGTGAGCATTTCGCGGCGGACTGCTCTATATGTTGTGCATGGCTTCCTACGAGTGGACAGTGATCGGTGCCGGGCCGGCGGGCATCGCCGCGGTGGGAAGGCTGCTGGATCACGGAGTCGCGGGCGAACGGATCGCCTGGATCGATCCGGCCTTCGCCGGCGGCGACATCGGCCAGAAGTGGCGGTCTGTTTCCAGCAACACCCATGTCGCGCTCTTCCTCGAGTACTTCAACGGCTCCAAGGCCTTTCGGTTCTCCGAAGCACCGCCGATGCCGCTCAAGGAGATCGATCCACAAGAGACTTGTCCGCTCGGCCTGGTCGCCGAACCCCTGGTGTGGATCACCGAGCAGTTGCGTGAGCAGGTCGACGCCTTGACGACGACCGCCACCGCGCTGTTCTTGGCGAACAGGCAATGGCGGGTCGAGACCGAACAGCGCGACATCTTCGCCAAGAACGTGATCCTCGCCGTCGGCGCAGATCCCAAAAAGCTTTGCCACCCCGACCTCGAGGAGATACCCGTCCAGGTCGCCCTGGACCCCGACAGGCTGGCCGAAGAATCACTCGAAGGGGCGACGGTCGCCGTGTTCGGCTCGTCGCACTCGTCGATGATCGTGCTGCCGAACCTGCTGCGCCACCCCGTCAAACGCATCATCAATTTTTACCGAAGCCCCCTGAAATACGCTGTCTATCTGGACGATTGGATCCTGTTTGACGACACAGGGCTGAAGGGGCAGGCGGCCGTCTGGGCGCGCGAGAACATCGACGGGGCACTCCCCGACGGCCTCGAACGCTGCTGGGTATCGAGCCCGCAATTCGACGAGAAGCTGGCGCAGTGCGACCGCGTAATCTACACCGTCGGTTTCGAGCGCAGGAAGTTGCCCGAGACGCCGCAGTGGGGGCGGCTGGACTACAACCCCATCAACGGAATACTGGCCCCCGGCCTGTTCGGGGTGGGCATCGCGTTCCCCCAGTACGCCGAAGACCCCTACGGCTACGGGCAGTTTCGCGTGGGCCTGAAGAAATTCATGGACCATCTCGACGCCGTGCTGCCGCTGTGGCTGCGCTACGGCCCCTGAGCCGCGTGCTGAGCCCTGCCCGCATTCGGCTTAAACTCAGCGTGATCCGTTTGACAAATCGCTCACGCCCGGCTCGCGTCAGCGCAGCAGCAGCGCGGGATCGCCGCGGCGGCGATACACCGAACCGAACCGGGCGTCCAGGCGCAACCACGTCGGCAATATCCGGACCCGGATCAATTCGTCGGCGGCGACCGCATCGGGCGACTGCGGCAGAAAACCCATCGCGGTCAACGCGAACACGCAGCGCATAGGTAGCCCGACGCGCACGTCGGCCGAGCTCACCTGAACGACCTCCTGATCGAGCAGCGACACCGGCGGGCCATGAGAACCGCTGTGCTGCTTGGCGAGTTGGGCACCGCGTTGCGCCAAGTCCAGCATCACCCGGGCCGGTATGTCCTCGAGGTGGGTGAAGCCGGTTTCCGGCGGCAACGCACCGCGCCACGCCGAATCCATCGCGAAGCCGGGATCGACGTAACCCGAGGCGTCCATCGCGGAAAGGCCGCGCGCCAGCGCGTCCGCGCCCACCGACAGATCGCCGGGCCGCGCCTCGCCGACCACCACCCTGCTGGCCAGCACGTCGAAACCCGTTGCTACCCAGGCCGTCAGCAGCCCCGGGGATCGGGTTCGGAATCGGATGATCGCGGCATCATCGAGTCGCAGTGCGCGGTCGACGAACGCTGCCAGATCCCTGCGGTGGGCGTCCATGGCGTCGGCGCCCAGCCATAATCCTCGCTCGGCTACCTGATCCACCGTTGCAAGTACTCCCGATGTTGTGGCGAGAGGCGCACCAGTCGCTCCTCCTCGATATGCACGGCGGCCAGTTGCGACTCGGCGATGACGGCGGGCTTCGACTCCGGATCCGCGCCGACCGAGCGCACCTCGTAGCCCAGCGTGAAGTCGACCGCCCGCAACCGCTTGGTCCACATGGTCACCTGCAGCGGCGAATCCACCAGCCGCAGCTGGCCTTTGTAGGTCACCTTGACCTCGGCGATGAGCAACCCGATGGTCAGAATATCGACCTCGAACGCCTCTCGGAGGAACTGGACGCGCGCCTCCTCGAGGATCGTGACCATGGTGGCGTGGTTGACGTGCTGATACATGTCGATGTCCGACCAGCGCACTGGCACGGGCGCGACGAAGCCGACGCTCAACTTGATGATCCTCTTCCACTGGTGCGGGTCATGCGACGGATTTGCCGCGCGGCGACCGACAGTGTCGCGAGATCCCGGTTCCCGCTTTCCTGGATCTCGATCAGCGTTCGGCGGGCCCGCTCGACTCTGGAGGCACTCAGGTGCTCCCACTCGGCGATCTTCTCTTCACCACTTTCGTCCGGCTCCCCTACGGCCAGCACATCGAAGCACAGCGATCGCAGCGAAGCATAGATGTCGTCACGAATCGCCAAGCGCGCCAGGGAGTGCCAGCGGTCGCGTCGAGGCAGTTCGGATACCGCCGTCAGGAGCCCGTCGGTGCCGAGCCGGTCCATGAGCGCGAAGTAGGTATCGGCGACCTCGGCGGCGTCGATGTCGCTGATGTCGCCGATGTCGATGATGTCGAGCAGGCTGAAGCGGTAGAGCCCGGCGGCCACCGAATAGGCAAGGTCTTCTGGCGCGCCCTGGGAGGTGAATTCCGCGGCTTCCTTTTCGACGATGGCCTTGTCGTCACCGCGCAGCCACTCCGACATGCGCGGCGTCAGCGCCTGGACCTTGGCGGCGAACCGGTTGATCTCGGCGCCGACCGCCAGCGGCTGCGGACGGTAGTTGAGCAGCCAGCGCCCCGCCCGGTCGATCAGCCGCCGGGTGTCCAGCGTGAGCCGATCCGACAGTGCGACAGGAAGATTCGCCGCGCGGATGCGCCGCCATATCGCTCCCACCCCGAAGATGGCGTCGGTGGCGACATAGGTGCGCACCGCGTCGACCGACCCGACGCCGACGTCCTCGACGATCCGGAAGGCGTAGCTGATCCCGGCGGCGTCCACCAGGTCGTTGATCAGCATGGTGGTGACGATCTCGCGGCGCAGCTGATGCGCGCGGATCTCCGGAGTGAACCGCTCCCGCAAGGGTTTTGGGAAGTACAGCGGTAGTCGGGAGGCGAACACGTCCTGCTCGGTCAGCTCCGTCTCGAGCATCTCCTCCTTGAGACCCAGCTTCACGTGGGCCATCAGGGTGCACATCTCCGGTGAGGTGAGCCCGATGCCGGCCTCGGCGCGCCGCGCGATCTCCTTCTCCGAGGGCAGTGCTTCCAGGTCGCGGTGGATGCCGCGCTGGTCGACCAGGTACTGAATCATCATGGCGTGCACGGGCAGCAGGCTCGCCGCGTTCGCGCGGCTGGTGCCGATCAGGTCGTTCTGGTCTTCGTTGTCGGCGAGCACCAGCTGCGCGACCTCGTCGGTCATCGACTCCAGCAGCGGTTTTCGCTCCTCGGGTTCGACCTTGCCGGCGGTCACCAGGGAGTCGATCAGGATTTTGATGTTGACCTCGTGGTCCGAACAGTCCACACCGGCCGAATTGTCCATGGCGTCGGTGTTGATCCGGCCACCCGCCAAGTCGAACTCGACGCGACCCAGCGCGGTCACCCCCAGGTTGCCGCCTTCGCCGATCACCTTGGCGCGCAACTGGCTTCCGTTGACCCGGACCGGATCGTTGGCGCGGTCGCCGACGTCGGCGTCGGATTCGGACTCCGCCTTGATGTAGGTGCCGATGCCGCCATTGAAGAGCAGGTCCACCGGCGCCTGCAGAATCGCCTTGATCAGATTGGGCGGGGTCATCTCGGTGGCCCCCTCCTCCGGCCCCTCGATGCCCAACGCAGCGCGGGCCTGCGGGCTGACCGAAATCGCCTTGTGCTCACGGCTGTACACCCCGCCGCCCGCACTGATCAGCGACGCGTCGTAATCCTCCCAGCTGGACCGCGGCAGGTCGAACATCCGTTGGCGTTCCTCCCACGAACGCGCGGCGTCGGGGTCGGGATCCAGGAAGATGTGTCGGTGGTCGAAGGCGGCGAGCAGCCTGATGTGCTTGCTCAGCAGCATGCCGTTGCCGAAGACGTCGCCGCTCATGTCGCCGATGCCCACCACGGTGAAGTCCTCGGTCTGCGTGTCGACGTCCATCTCGCGGAAGTGCCGTTTGACGGCCTCCCAAGCACCCTTGGCGGTGATACCCATGGCCTTGTGGTCGTATCCGACCGACCCGCCGGAGGCGAACGCGTCACCCAGCCAGAATCCGTAGGACTTCGCGACATCGTTGGCGATGTCGGAGAAGGTGGCGGTGCCTTTGTCCGCCGCCACCACCAGGTATGCGTCGTCGCCGTCGCGCCGAATGACTTCCGTTGGGGGACTGACCTTCCCGGTCGCGTGGTCGACGTTGTCGGTGACATCGAGCAGGCCGGAGATGAACAGCTGGTAGCAGGCGACCCCCTCGGCGCGGCTGGCCTCGCGGTCGGCCGCGGCATCGCCGGTGGGCAGCGGGGGCCGCTTGAGGACGAATCCCCCCTTGGCGCCCACCGGCACGATGACGGCGTTCTTGACCGCTTGGGCTTTGACCAGGCCCAGGATTTCGGTGCGGAAGTCGTCGCGACGGTCAGACCAGCGCAGGCCGCCGCGGGCCACCGGCCCGAACCGCAGGTGCACGCCTTCGACCCTTGGCGAGTAGACGAAGATCTCGTATTTCGGGCGCGGCAGCGGTAGCTCGTCGACCAGCTGGGCGTCCAGCTTGATCGCCAGCACGTTGCGGGCCCGCGCCGAACCCTCCCTTGTGACAAAGTAATTGGTGCGCAACGTGGCCTGCACCAGCGATGCGAAGGCCCGCAGGATGCGATCGGTGTCCAGGCCCACCAGCGCGTCGATGTCTGCGGCGACCGCCCCGGCGGCGGCCTGCGCATCGCGGTTCGCCGACGAATCGGGGCTCGGGTCGAACAGCGCCTCGAACAGCGCGACCAGCGATCGTGCGGTCGAGGGGTGTTCGTTGAGCACCGACTCTATGTGGGACTGGCTGTAGGGAAAGTTCGCCTGCCGCAGATACTTTGCGTAGGCCCGCAACAGCACGACCTGCTGCCATTGCAGGCCCGCGCGCATCACCAACTCGTTGAACCGGTCGATCTCGAGGCGGCCCTGCCAGATCGCGGTGACCGCGTCGGCGAACCGCTCCGCCATCGCGTCGCGCTCTGCTTGCGTCGAGGCCAGCCGAACGGTGGGGTGCGGTGAGATTTTGAACTGATAGATCCACACCGGCAGGCCATCGGACCGGTTGACCGTGAACGGGCGCTCCTCGAGCACCACCACACCCATGCTCTGCAGCATCGGCAACAGCTGGCTCAGCGAGGCGGTGCGTCCCCCCATGAACCAGGTCAGCTGCGCGGTCCCGTCGTCGCCTTCGACGAACACCAGCTTGACCGAGTTGTCCTGCAGCCCATTGATGATGGCGATGTGGTCGATGGCATCGGCCGGGGTGACGGCTTGCTTGTAAACCTCGGGGAAGGCGGCCGCGTAGTACTCGGCGTCGGCGTGCCCCACCGAGCCGTCGGCGGCCGCGGCGACCAGCCGGTCGGTCCAGGTTCGCGCGGCTTCGCTCAGCAACGCCTGAATGCGGATCCGGTTGTCTTCGGAAACGTCGACCGGCGCCGAGTCGGGCGCATCGGAAGGCAGACGAACCATGAAATGCATTAGCGCCCAGGGTGATTCGCTGACCCGCGCGGTGAACTCCAATCGGGTGCCACCGAATTCGTGCACCAGGATGTCTTCGATCTGCAGCCGCACCGCCGTGGTGTAGCGATCGCGGGGCAGATACACCAGGCAGGAAACGAAATACTGCAGGCGGTCGGCGCGCAGAAAAAGCAACGCGTTTCGTTGCGGGCCCAGATCCACCACCGCCTTGGCCATCGTCAGCAGTCGTTCGGCGCTGAGCGTGAACAGCTCCGAGCGGGGAACGGTCTGGATGACGTCGAGCAGCAGCTGGCCCGGGTGTATCGGGTCGCTGTCGGCCATGGCCAGCGCTTCGCGGACCCGGCGCGAAATCGTCGGAATCTCTAGGACATCGGCGTTCATCGCGGCCACCGTGAACAGCCCGACGAAGCGGTGCTCGATCACGGCGCCGTCGACATATTCGCGAACCGCGATGGCGTACGGATAGGCGCCGTAGCGCAGGTAACTGCCCACCACGGACTGCGCCAACACCAGCATCCTGTCGTCGTCGGTCAGCCGGGGGCGCGAGCCGGTGCGGGTGCGCAGGACGCCGAGGCCGGGCGTCCCGTCGCCGGAGACCTGCCCGTCGTGCACGTGGCACCGCTGATAGCCCAGCAGCAGGAAGTTTCCGTTGACCAGCCACCGCAGCAGCGCGGCGACGTCGTCGCGGTCCGGCGCCGAGAAGTGGTCGTCGGCGTTGGCCTCGACTTGCGCGGCCAGATCGTTCAGCGCGGCGATCAAACTCGCCGCGTCGCTGGCGACCTGTTGAACGTCGGACAGCACCTTGGGCAGCAGCCGTTCGACCTCGTTGAGCCCCTTGCTGTCGACCGACGGCAGCAGCTGCACGTGTATCCACGCCTCGCCGGCGTACTGCGATGCGCCTTCCGCTTTCGCCTCGACGCGCAGCAGGTCCCCCTCGGGGCTGCGCTTGACTTCGAACACCGGCGTCATGATGGCCGTGTACGGCACCCCGAGCCGGTGTAGCAACACGGTCACGGAGTCCATCAGCATGCCGCCGTGATCGGTGACCACTTGCAGGGCGGGGCCGAACCCGGCTGGGTCTTCCGCGGAGTACACCGCGACGCGGCTTTCGCCGTCGGGGCGGTGCAGGCCGAGTCGATAGTGCGCGCTCAGCATGGCCGGGGTCACGATGGCCGTCGGCACGGTCAGGTCGATGGGCCTGGTTTCCGCGCCCCCCGGCTCGTCGCTATGCGGACCCCGATAGCTCTCTACGTAGGCTTTCGAGATCCACTCAGGAATGTCCTGTTGCTTGCTGAAGCTGGTCCACGGCTCGAGACCTTGTCGGGCTCCGGGATCGATCGTCATGCCGATAGCTCCCAACTCACGACGGTTGTCAGTGCGCTCTGTCGCCCCGTTCCGTGGCACTGCGGGGCAGAGCTGACACTAGTCGCGCGTCAGCTTGCGGTGGGTCACTCTGTGCGGCCGTGCCGCTTCGGCTCCGAGTCGCTCGATTTTGTTCTCCTCGTAGGCGCCGAAGTTGCCCTCGAACCAGAACCACTTGGCCTCGTTGTCGTCGTCACCCTCCCAAGCCAGGATGTGGGTGCAGGTGCGGTCCAGGAACCATCGGTCGTGCGAAATCACCACCGCGCAGCCGGGAAATTGCTCGAGGGCGTTCTCCAGGGAACTCAGCGTTTCGACGTCGAGATCGTTGGTGGGCTCGTCCAGCAGGATGAGGTTTCCGCCCTGCTTGAGGGTCAGCGCGAGGTTGAGCCTGTTGCGCTCGCCACCGGAGAGCACGCCGGCCGGCTTCTGCTGGTCTGGGCCCTTGAACCCGAACGCCGACACGTAGGCCCGCGACGGCACTTCGGTCTGGCCGACGACGATGTGATCCAGCCCGTCGGAGACGACTTCCCACACCGTCTTCTTGGGATCGATTCCGGCGCGGGTCTGGTCGACGTAACTGAGCTTGACGGTCTCGCCGACCTTGACCGTGCCGCTGTCCGGCTGCTCGAGGCCCACGATGGTTTTGAACAGCGTGGTCTTACCGACCCCGTTGGGCCCGATGACACCGACGATGCCGTTGCGCGGCAACGTGAACGAGAGGTCCTTGATCAGGGTGCGGCCGTCGTAGCCCTTGTCGAGATGGTCGACCTCGACCACGACGTTGCCCAGCCGCGGACCGACCGGGATCTGAATCTCCTCGAAGTCGAGCTTGCGCGTCTTCTCGGCCTCGGCGGCCATCTCCTCATAGCGCTGCAGCCGCGCCTTGCTCTTGGCCTGACGCGCCTTGGCCCCGGAGCGCACCCACGCCAGCTCCTCCGTCAACCGCTTCTGCAGCTTGGCGTCCTTGCGCCCCTGCACCGCAAGCCGCTCGGCCTTCTTCTCCAGGTAGGTGGAGTAGTTGCCTTCGTACGGGTAGGCGCGGCCGCGGTCCAGTTCCAGGATCCATTCGGCGACGTTGTCGAGGAAGTACCGGTCGTGGGTGACCGCCAGGATCGCGCCCGCGTAGGAGGCGAGGTGCTGCTCGAGCCATTGCACGCTCTCGGCGTCCAGGTGGTTGGTCGGCTCGTCGAGGAGCAGCAAGTCGGGCTTGGACAGCAGCAATTTGCACAGCGCGACGCGGCGACGTTCACCACCGGACAGGTTGGTCACCGGCTCGTCGGGCGGCGGGCAGCGCAGCGCGTCCATGGCCTGCTCCAGCTGCGAATCGAGGTCCCACGCGTCGGCATGGTCGAGTTCCTCTTGCAGCCGGCCCATCTCCTCCATCAACTCGTCGGAGTAGTCGGTGGCCATCAACTCGGCGACCTCGTTGAAGCGGTCGAGCTTGACCTTGATCTCGCCCAGACCTTCTTCGACGTTGCCGCGAACGGTCTTCTCCTCGTTCAGCGGGGGCTCCTGCAGCAGGATCCCGACGGTCGCGTCGTTGGCCAGGAAGGCGTCGCCGTTGTTGGGCTTGTCCAGGCCCGCCATGATCCGCAAGACGCTCGACTTGCCGGCGCCGTTGGGGCCAACGACACCGATCTTGGCGCCTGGATAGAAGCTCAACGTGACGTCGTCCAGGATCACCTTGTCGCCGTGCGCCTTGCGGACCTTTTTCATCGTGTAGATGAACTCAGCCATGCCGCGGTTATGCCTTTCTGGTCGGCAGTGATCTCGCGGACCATCCTAGGCATCGCGCGGCAGCCGCGGCCCGCCGCTAAGCGGTCAGCGGCAGTGGGCCGGTGTCAGCTGACTCGACGTCATCGGCATCAGCGTCCTCACCAGCGGCGTCGTGCTCATCCGACGCCGGTGCGATGGCCTCCGTGGGCGTCGGACCGGTGTAGCCCGGGCGCTCGATGCGCACAATCGCACGGGACACGTCGGGCCCGACAGAGGTGGCGCGCATTTCCAGCGACGACCGGCGGTTGCCGTCGCGGTCCTCGTATTCGCTGGTGTACACGTGGCCCACCACGATCACCGGCGCGCCCTTGCCGAGCGCGGCACCCACGCCGGTGACCAACCTGCCCCAGCAATTGACGTTGATGAAGAGCGAATTGCCGGGCTCCCAACCGCCGTCGGCCGTGCGGCGCCGGGAATTGCTGGCGACGCGAAACTTGATGACCTCCTGGGTGCCGACCTGTCGACGCTCGGGGTTGTTGACGATGTGACCGACGACGGTAAGCGAAGTTTCGAACATGGGCTGATCCCTTCTCGATTGCATTGGCTATGGCCGCCATTTAGCGCGGCGCCACCGACGAACGCCGCGGGAAACGGCCCGGAGATCGGCCGTAGCTGTGGACGAAAGCGGGACTGTGGATCAGTCGGGGTCGGCCGCGCCGGACGGCTTGGGCTTCTCGCCCTGCGCCAGCTGCGCAAGCATCGCGTTGTAGGCCACCAGCTCGGCGTCGTCGTCACGCTCGGCGGCCCGGTCCAATCGTGTTGCGGTGCGGCGATCGCTGCGCGCCCACTGAATGAGCAGCGCGAGCATGACGATCACCAGCGGGAATTCCCCCGCCGCCCAGGCGATGCCCCCGCCCAGGCGCTGATCGCCCAGCAGATCGGTGTGCCAACTCAGGCCGAGCGAGCGGTAATAGTCGGCGCCGAGCACCTTCTTGGTGCCCATCAGCACCACCCCGAAAAAGGCGTGCAGCGGCAGCGATGCGAACACCACGGCCACCTTCGCCAGCGGCGGGATCGGCCGCGGCGTGGGATCCACCCCGATCACCACCCAATAGAACAGGTAGCCGCTGAGCAAAAAATGCATGTTCATGGCCAGATGCCCGGCGTGGCTGCTCGCGGTGGTGTCGAAAAGGTTCGACAGATACAGCCCGTAGAACCCGGCGACGAACAGCACGGTGGCCACCACCGGATTGGTGAGGAACCGAGAGAAGCGGCTATGCAGCGCGGCCAACAGCCACTCCCGCATGCCCGGCGGATCGTCTCGGCCGGCGGCGGGCAGCGCCCGCAAGGCCAGGGTGACGGGGGCGCCGAGCACCAGCAGGATCGGGATCAGCATCGACAGGCACATGTGGACCACCATGTGCATGCTGAACATCGCCGGCATATAGCGCCCAACGCCCGACGACGTGGCGAACAGCAACACCAGGCAGCCGAGCAGCCAAGAGGAGGTGCGCCCCGGGGGCCAGGTGTCGCCGCGGCGGCGCAACCGCACCAGGGCGGCCACGTAGAGGGCGGCGAACACGATGGCCGCCGAACCGAAGATCAGGTCGAAGCGCCAATCGAACAGGATGCGCGCCACGGTCGGTGGCCCGTCGAAGTCGTAACCGATCTCGGCTTCGGGAATCGACGGCAGCCGCGCCGGCGGTGGCGGCGGGGGGGTGCGACCCAGGCCGACGGCGATACCGAACGTGAGGCCGAAAACAGCGGCCTCGATCAACGTCAGCCTCAGCAACGCGCCGCGCCCGTGACTCGGATCCGTTTGCAGCGCAGCCACACTCACGCGCCGCTGACGCCAGCCGAGCCCGCCCAGCAGGCACAACGCGACGAACTTGGCGATCACCAGCCGCCCGTACTCGGTGCTGAGCAGGTCAGAAGGCTGCACCCGGACCAGGGCGTTGACCAGGCCACTCACCGCCATCGCGACCCAACACCACAGCGCGATCATCGAGAAACGCCGGGCGGCCAGCCCCAGGTGATCGCCGCCACGCAACGCGTGCGCAAGCAGGGCGAGCAGGCCACCGGCCCACAGGCTGGCGGCGACGAGGTGGATCAGCAGGCCATTGGTGGCCAGGTCGTGCGAACCGCCGGCCGACGAGTGACCGGTCAACCCCAGCGGAATCAACGTCGTCACCGAGGCGGCGACCAGGACCGGCGTCCACGACCAGCGCAGCACCGACAGGCTCGCCAACGTGATCACCGCGGCCAAGACCGCGGTCCAGCGCCAGGCCGAGGCGTTGGTGACCAGACCCGCCAACGACCACATCCGCATCGCGGGAATGTCGGCGACGGGATGTCCGGACACGTCGGAGATGGTCAGCGGGACCAGGAGGGCGGCACACACCGCCCAAACCCCCGAGGCCACCGTCCCTAGCCGAAGGGCCCGATACCCGCCGGCGTCCAGGACACCGTTGCGTTGCGGGGGCACCAGAAATGCGGCGAACAGAAACGCGCCGACCGCGAGTACCGCGGCGATCTCACCCGCCGCCCGGACGAAGGGCAGCCCCAGCGTGGTCACCTGGCCCGGATCGGGTAGGCCCGTCGCGGTCAGCGCGCTGGCCAAGGAGAGCGTCCCGATGCCGGCGGCCGTGCAGCCCGCCAGCGCGGCCACCCCGACCAGCACCGGCCACACCGGCGTGCGGCGCCGGGCAGCGGCCTCGGTCGGCGCCGTGCCGGCCGGCGGGGCGACGGTCATAGGTACAGGGTATGGGCGGGCCCGCCGGCTACAGTGCCTGGCTGTTCAGCAGGTCCCGGCGGGCCTTTTCCTCCCGGGCCACGAACTGATCGCGCGCGATCTGTCCGACGTAGTTGAAGTCATGCAGGATGTCGCGCAGTTCCTTCAGGAAGGCGCCTCGCCTTAACGCCAGGTCTGCGCCGGGCGCGATCAAGTCCTGGTCCTCGACAACCTGGCGGGCAGTGGCGAACAACAGCGTCGAGACCGATTCGCTGCTGCGGACCCGGGTCTGCGCCACATACTGCCGCCCGACGCCCAGCGCCAAGTCGGTCAGTTCCTTGTGTCCGATGTCCGCCGGTGCGTCGCACAGCACATCGGCGACGATCTCATAGGCCTCGAAGAACACCCGCAGCATCGCTTCGGCCATCAGCGGACGCTTCGCGAACAACAGCGCGCGAATCTCGTCACCCCCGGCGGCGACGTGAGCTTCCCAATTGTTGTGCCACGCCATCTCTTCGGCGATGTTGTCCCGGAACGTCGTCGAATCCGCGAAATAGAAGTCGAACTTCAGCAGATCGCGCAACCGCATCGCCTGGGCCCAGAAGGCCCCCATGCGGTCGCCGCCGGCGTGGCGGGCGTGTGCCAGCGCCAGCTCGACGATCGACGTCTCCAGGAAGGCGTGGATCACCGAGTTGCGGTAGAAGGCCGCGGTGTGCTGTTCTTCGGGCGCGATGCGCCACACCGGTTCTCGCCCGCCGTCGACCCGGGTGATGGGGTGCCCGTGGGAGAGCGCATCGACCGCCGCGCGCACCCCGTCGTGCGTGCGCAGCCGCAACGCGCTGGTGGACATCGGGTCTTGTTTGCGTTCCAGGTAATCCAGCGAGTCCTGCAGGGTGTGGTGCAGCTGGCCGAGCGTCAACGCCGCACCCCGGGTCGTCAGCAGCAATGCGCAGACCAGGCCCGTTGCCGTCACCGGGGTCGCCTGCAGAATCCGCCAGGCGACCTCGAACGACATCTTCTGCAGCGCAAGACGTTTGGCGTCCGAATCGTGGGACAGCGGGCCGTTCGGAGCGCCTAGGTACTCCCGCATCGACACCGCTTCCGGGAAGCGGACGTAGATCTTGCCGTAGTTGCGTTCACCCTGGGCGCGGATGAAGTTGTACAACCAGCCCACGCCTTCGGGCGTCTTCTCACCGCCGCGGGCGTACGCTGCGTATTCGGCGGTCTCGTGCAGCTGGTCGAAGCTGATCGAAACCGGTTGCAGCAGAATATCTTCGCTGCGGCCGTCCAGGTAGGCGTCGGCGACGTAGGCCAGCAGGCCAAGCTTGGGCGGCAGCATCTTTCCGGTTCGCGAGCGGGTGCCCTCGATGGACCAGCTCAGATTGAACCGCTTCTCGACGATGTAACCGACGTACTCGCGCAGCACGTACTTGTAGAGCTGGTCATTGCCGATGTTGCGGCGGATGAAGATGACACCCGAACGCCGTAGCAACGGTCCCATGGCGCCGAACGACAAGTTGATGCCTGCGAACACGTGCACCGGCGGTAATCGGTTCTCCTGCATGGCGACCGGCACCACCGCGCCGTCGATGTAGGAGCGGTGGGAGAACAACAGCACCGCCGGGTGCGCTTCCAGGCCGGCCCGCATCGCCGCGACCTGATAACCGTCGTAGTCGATCTCGGGATCGAACCCGCGGCTGAGCATCCTGCCGAGAACCCCGACGAGGTCGACCGATGCCCTGCTCCACCCGGTGGCGAGTTCGTCGAGCATCTTTCCGGCTTCATCGACGGTCGCACCGGGGATTTTGGCCAGCCCGGCGCGAAACCGGTTGGAGGCCAAGATCTCCGGCTTCACCAACCGCGGCGACTTGTACTGCGGTCCGAGGATCCGGTACTCGACGCGTTCCATCGCCAAGATGGCGCGGCGGATCACGAATTGGGCGAAGTCGTTCTTGTCTTCTCCCACCGTGGTGTCGCGCCACTGCCGGCGCAGTTCGGAGACGGTGGCCGCCTCACCGGCCACCACCCGTGCGCGCTGTGGAGCGGTCCGCACGATCTGTTCTTGCTGACGGTGGTTGGGCTGATAGGGATCCCGGTTGGGAAGCAGCCCGACCAGCTTGGCGAAACGGCCGCGATCCGGCTCCGGCAGCCAGAACACTCGCACCGGCACGATCGAACGGTCCTGGCCGGATTCGAGCTCTTCGGCCAGGGCCGTCATCGCTTCCGGCGGCGCGTCGAGCGCAGGCAGCTTCACCAAGCCGAAATCCGCTCCCGGATGGTCGGTCCGCTGGTGATCCAGCCACGCCGTCACCAGTTCCATCTCGACCGCCGAGGCCATCGACGCCAATACCAGCGAGTCTCTTCCGGTAAGAACAGCGCTGCTGTCTGCAGCCGGTTCGGTCACGGATGCCCTCGAGGCGGCGAATCCGGTGGCTCGGCGTTGACGGCCGCCTCGGCGGCGGGTCGTTGCGCCTCGCCGTCTCTGAGCGCGGCCTGGGATTCGTGCGGATTTGCCTTGGGCGGCTTGGCTTTCGGTGCGGCTTTCTTCGCGGGCGTCTTCTTGGCCGCCGCCTTCTTCGCCGCTGCTTTCTTCGCCCCCGCCTTCTTGCCCGGCGCCTTCTTGGCGGGTGCCTCCTTGGCGGGCGCCTTCTTGGCCGGCGCTTTCTTAGCCGGTGCCTTGGCGGGCCGGCTCCGCGCCTTGTCTGCCGCCTTGTTCTCGGCGTACAGATCCACCTCGGGAAGTTCGTCGACGGGCCAGTCGGCGAGCGTGTCCAGGTAGAGCTGGCGGATCTCGGCGATGCGCTCCGGCAGCGTATCGAGCGTCCAGTCCTGCACCGAGAGTGGCGGAAAGACGGCGACGTCGACGGTCCCGGGGTTGATGACGGTCGAGTTCCGGGCGGCCACCAGCTCGGCGTTGCGGATCACGATGGGGACGATCGGGACGCCCGCGGCCATCGCAATCCGAAACGGCCCCTTCTTGAACGGGCCGACCTCGGTTGTGTCGACCCGGGTGCCCTCCGGGGCGATCACGATCGAAAGTCCCCTGCGCGCACGGTCTTCGACCTCGTGCAACATCTCCACCGCGGCGGCCTGATCATCACGGTCGATGAACACGCCATCGAGGAGCCTGCCGAGCGTGCCCATGACGGGGTCTTTTTGCAGCTCCTTCTTGCCTACACCGACCCAGTTGTCGCGCACCAGCGCGCCGGTGATGACTGGGTCAACCTGGTTGCGGTGGTTGAAGATAAAGACCGCCGGCCGTTGCGCGGTGAGATTCTCCTCGCCGATGACGTTGAGATGCACACCGGCGATCGCCAGCGAAAGCTGGGAGAAATTGGAGGTGAAGAAGTTGACGCCGCGACGCCGATTCCGGGTCAGCACACCGACGCCCACCGCACCCGCGGCGACCGGGAACATCGAGCCGAAGCCGGCGAGGGTCCGCAGCTGCCGCCGCAGGCCCACGGGGCCGCGGCTGCTGAACCGCAGGATGGGCCAGCCACGGCGCTTGGCCACCGCGGCCATCTTGCCTTCAGGGTTCGTCGGGCGCGGATTGCCGACCAGGTACATCAGGGCGACGTCCTCGTCACCGTCGGCGTAAAAATAGCTGTCTTTGAGGTCGATGTCGTGCTCGGCTGCAAAGCGTTGCACCGCAGCGGCTTTGCCCGGACCCCACAAGATCGGCTTCTCGACGCCACCGGTGAGCATGCCGTCTTCGGTGGTCTCGAACTTGTTGGTGAGCATGTTGGGAATGCCGAGGAAACGCGCGACCGGGTTTACCTGGATGGTCAGCGCCGACGAGCTGAGCACGACGGTGTGACCACGAGCCATGTGAGCGCGCACCAGCTCGCGCATCTCCGGGTAGATCCGCGACTCGATCCGCTGAACGAACATCCGCTCGCCGATCTCTTCCAAGTCGTCGAGCAGTCGCCCGGTCAGCGCGCCGGCGGCCTTGCCGATGAGGTCTTCGAATTCGATGCGGCCGAGCGTGTGGCTCAGGCCGGCCTGCACCATGCCGAGCAGCTCCCCCACACCCATGTCGCGGCGCAGCAGCCGCTCCTGGGTCAAGATGATCGCAGTGAACCCGGCGACCAACGTGCCGTCCAGGTCGAAGAAGGCACCGATCTTGGCGCCCGCGGGGCTGGCCATGATCTCGGCCACCGAGCCGGGCAACCGCATCTCCTGCCCGGCGTTTTGCGTTGCGCGGTCGTCGGGCTGCTCCGTCGAGCCGCTCATGAGCCCGCCGCCGATCGCGCGGACACGGCCGGCTCGGTGAACGAGGCGGGCACCGCCCGGGGCGGTGGATCACCGGCCAGCGCCAGGATCTCGTCGAAACCTTCGAGCAGGCATTGGGCGAACAGCGCCTCGTTTTTCACCGAGGCCCTGTCGTAGCGCACCGTGATGGTGCACCACCCACCGCGCGAAATCAGCACCACCATCATCGCCACACCGGGCAGCGGACCGATCCCGTACTGCCGCAACACTTTTGCGCCGGCAATGTACGTGTCGCCGGGGAAGACCGGTACGTTGCTGGCCTGCACATCGGATCCGATCACCGAGCCGGTGATCCCTTCGAGCACCGCGGTCGGCAAGACGCTGAGTACCGGGGCAATCGAGCCGATGATGTTCATCGCGGGCTCGTCGCGGCGCTGCGTCATCTGAGCACGGATCTTCTTCATTCGCGACACGGGGTCGGCGGTACCGATCGGCGCCGCCAGGTTGACACCGGTGAATCGGTTGCCGCCGGCCCCGTCCGCTTCGGCCCGCAGGTTGACCGGCACGGCCATCGGCAACGTGCTGATCGGCACGCCGAACGCCTGGTGGTAGCGGCGCAAGGCGCCGCACAGTCCGGCGAGGTAAGCGTCGTTGATCGACCCGCCACCGGCCTTTGCGGCCTTGTGCAGGTCGGCGAGCGGGATATCGATCGCCTCGCTGCGGGTGGCGAGGCTGCGGCGCCGCAGCAGCGGCGAGGGCTCTGCGGCCCGGTTGAGCACCCGCATGCCCGACATGGCGTAGCCGACGATCCCCGAAACGGTGGCCGTCGGCTCCAGCACCGCCCGCCCGGCCGCCGATACCGCACCCGACAGCGCGTTCATGACGCCGCCGACCACGGCGAAGGGCAGGTGGTTAATGCCCTGGCGCATAAGGTCATTGGATGTCAGATCCTGCGGTACGGGCAGCGGCAGCGTCGGCTTGGCCGGCGGATTGCGCTCGAGGTCATAGATCTCGGCGAACATCTGGACCCCGCCCACACCGTCGGTGACGGCGTGGCTGACATGCAATAGCGCCGCGGCCTTGCCGTCGGCCAGACCGTCGACCAGGGTGGCCGTCCACAGCGGCCGCGAAATGTCCATCGGCGACTGCAGGATGAGCTCGGCGAGGTCGAATACCTCACGCAGCGTGCCGGGTTCGGATATCCGCACCCGACGCACGTGGAAATCCAGGTTGAAATCGGGATCGACCACCCAGCGCGGCGCCGCCGTCGGCAGGGACGGTACGACCACCTTTTGCCGCAGCCGCAGCACCCGTCGCGATGCGTTTTCGAATCGGGTTCGGAACTGTTCCCAGTCCGGCGTGGTGTCCAGTAGCTCGAGCGCCATGATCCCCGAGCGGGTGCGAGGGTTCGCCTCTCCCCTGTGCAGTAAGTAGTCGACCGGCCCGAGCTCGTCGGACAACTTCATCGCCTCGACGGGCTCAGCCATGGTCACCAGTTCGACGCGCCAACCTTGTCACCGTCGAAGCCTCCTGCCTTGGACCCGCCAACCCCAATCGTCTACCCAACGCTAGTCGGGTTGCCCCGCTGGTGAAAGGAGCGGCGAGTACTGGGGAGCGGGCTCAGCCGGCCGACGTGGCCGCCAGGGGCAGTGAATCCAGCATCGCGCCGACGCGCCGCCCGTAGACGACACCGAGGAAGTCGGCGACGGCGTCAGCGGCCAGCCGCGATCGGACCGTCGGCGTGATGTCGAAAGCGTGGTGGGCATTGCCGAGTTCGGCGTGGGCCACTGTGGCCGCGCCGGCCGCGCGCAGCGCCGCGCAGAACGCGCGAGCCTGTCCGCTGGGCACCAATTCGTCCTTCTCACCGTGCAGCACGAAGAACGGCGGCGCGTCACCGTGCACGTAGGAAATCGGCGACGCCGCCGTGAAGCGCTCCGGCTCGTCGGCATAGCGGGCCTTCATCACGAATTGCTCGAGGAACGGCAGCATCAGTTCGTGCATGTTGTCGAAATCGGTGAAGTCGTAGACGCCGTAATAGGGCGCCACCGCTTGCACGGTGGTGTCGGCGGCTTCGAAGCCGGGCTGAAAGCTGGGGTCGTTCGGGGTGAGCGCCGCCAGGGAGGCCAGGTGCCCGCCCGCCGAGCCGCCGGTGATCGCGATGAAGTCGGGGTCGCCGCCGTAGTCGGCAATGTTCTCCCGCACCCACGCGATCGCCCTTTTGACGTCGATGAGGTGCGCGGGGAACGTGGCGCGCGGGCTCTTGCTGTAGTCGATCGAGACGCAGATCCAACCGAGTTGGACCATTCGGCTCATCAACGTGTAGGCCTGCGGACGCCGGCCGTTCAGCGCCCACGCTCCGCCCGGCACTTGGATCAGCACCGGCGCCCGGCAGCCGGGCGCCAAATCGTCGCGCCGCCAGACGTCGAGCAGGTTGTCGCGGGGACTCGGACCGTAGGAGATGTCGGAAGTCTGCGCCGCGTAACGGCGGTGGGGCCCGGGCCTGCTCAACAGCCGACCGCGCGGCGCGCACAGGGCGCCGACGGCGGCGGGGTGGCAGATCTGCTCGCGAAATTCGGATCCGAAGGACTCTTCGAGGGCGGCGGTGAGGGTTCGATCCGCCCGCTGGGCCGCCCACGCCGTGCCGACGCGGCCGACGGACGGATGAGCAACCCGCGACAGCGCGTGTCCGGTCACCACGTGGGGAGGAAACTCGGTGAACAGCCAGCCGGCGAAGCAGCCGAGCGCGAACGGTCCGCCACGGAGCACCAGATTGCCCAGCTGATATGCACCGCGGGCTTCGGCCGCCAGGCGTGCCGCCTGGGCGCCCGCCCACGAGCGGTGTGAAGTCAAAGCACTGGCCACGCTCATTGCAACGCCACCCCTCGACGTTATGCACACGCCTCGTTGCGGTTAACGGCCGATTGCCGGCCGATGTTGTGCGTGTGTCGAGGGTCCCCACCATAACCGATAACTGCGGTGGCGGAAGGGTTTTCGCGCGCGTGGCGGCGGGAAATCGGGACCGCGGGTGCGGTTGGATAGACTGACCTGCACATTGCCTCCGTAGCTCAGGTGGATAGAGCAAGGGCCTTCTAATCCCTAGGTCGCACGTTCGAGTCGTGCCGGGGGCACCGACCGGGTATGAGTTCGCCTGGGCGTCTCGGGCGCGCTCCCTATTCGACGAAATGTCAATTAGCATCTGGAAGATGACGGCGCGCCGATTAGCGCGTTTGCTGGGTGTCGCGGTGGTGACAACCGGTGCGGCGCTGCTGTGCCCGCCGATTTCCACGTCCGCCGCGCCCTGCCCGGACGTCGAGGTGACATTCGCCCGCGGCACCGCCGAGCCGCCCGGCATTGGCGGGGTCGGACAGGCCTTCATCGACTCCTTGCGTTCCCAGGTCGGGGGCCGGTCCCTCGCGGTGTATGCGGTCGACTACCCGGCCGACGAGGATTTCGCCCCGTCAGCGTCCGCGGGCGCCGGCGACGCTCACGCTCACGCTCAATCCATAGTGGCCAACTGCCCCCACACCAAGCTGGTGCTCGGCGGATACGGACAGGGCGCGATGGTGATCGATCTGATCACCATCGCCCAGGCACAGATCGCGGGCTTGGTTCCTCAGATACTGACGGCGGACGAGGCGGACCATGTCGCCGCGCTCGCTCTGTTCGGGAATCCGTCGGACCGGTATCTGGGGGCGCCGGTGAGCGTGGTCAGCCCTTGGTACGGGGCCAAGGCCATTGACCTGTGCGCGCCCGGCGATTCGGTGTGCGGTCCCGGCCCCCTGGCGGTGCCGTCGCACGATGAGATCTTCTCGGCGGCGCACTTGTCCTACCAGGCGTCCGCAATGCCGGGTCAGGCCGCCACATTCGTGGCCGGCCACCTCTGACTCGACTGCTGAGTTCTTTCATACTGCCCAATAATCGGGCAAAGACAGAAGCCAATGTGAAAAGAATGCGGTTTAATCATTGGACACCGTTGTCGAACGAGCAGACGGCGCTTACTTCGAGAGCTTTTGCTAGAGGGTCTTCTCTTCGAGAGGGTTGGCGACATATGGCGACGAATGAATGGCAGCCGGTGGTGCGTGTCGGGGAGCCGACGTTCATAGCCGGCGTTGGCAGCCGAATCAAAGTCGAAGTCAAGACGAGGGGTTGGTTGAGTCGCGACTGGCGCTGCTACTTCGGGGCGCAGATCTCTCAACAACAACTCGACGCCCGGTACTCTTCGTATCCATGTTGGGATGAAGTCCAGCGTATCGAGGGTTCCTGCGCAGAGCACGATGCGGAGCATTACATCGAAATGATCGACGCCGCAATCCATTATGCGAACAACAAGGTGCGTAGTAATGCGCTGCCGAAGGCCATTCCACACGGAACGCGCATCGAGCGGCGGGGCTGTGCGATGCGTGAGCGCCAAGCCCAACTCGATGAGCTGGCGAAGAAGCTAGCAAGACCCGAGCCCTAGCGGATCCCGCAAATTCGACGGCCCTACCGAGCCGACGGTCGACGTCGACCCCCAGCAAGTGCGCCGGTGTCTCACCATGCGTTTTGCCAGGTCGGCTGAGGGATTTGGCCGGAAACGCCGAAGGCGGCAGATAACGGTTTGATAAATCCATTATTACCATTACGTTCCGATATCCGCCGCGCGCCCCGCAAATCCTTTCGCCTTCACTCAGCACTGCCGAAGGCGCTTCGGGCCCAGGCTAATATCGCTCAGCCAATGCGAGGCGCAAATACTATGGCTCGCCGACATGGAATTCCCGCGTTGTCCTGCTGATTCTCGCAAATCACGCTTCGCGCCGCCCCGGCCCCGCGCGTGCGGCGCGAAGTAGTCTTACCTCGCCCGTGGCGCTGCAGCCGATGAACCGCGGTCGATCCACCGCCAGAAAGCGAAGCCGGAGGTGCCCGATGGCCCAGTCCGAACCGATCCTCTTCGAGGTCACCAACCGCGTTGCGCTCATCACCGTCAACGACCCCGACCGGCGAAATGCGATAAATGCCGAGTCGTCGGGACAGCTGCGCGCGGCCGTCGAGCGGGCCGAAGCCGATCCCGGTGTGCATGCCGTGGTGGTCACCGGCGCGGGCAAGGCGTTCTGCGCGGGCGCCGATCTCAGCGCCCTTGGCGCTGCCGGCGGCGGAGAAGCCGAGGCGGGCCTCCAACAGCTTTATGACGGCTTCATGGCCGTCGGCAGTTGCCGGCTGCCCACCATTGCCGCTGTCAACGGCGCCGCGGTGGGCGCCGGCCTGAATTTGGCACTGGCGGCCGATGTGCGCATCGCCGGACCCACCGCCGTGTTCGACGCGCGATTCCAGAAGCTGGGGCTGCACCCCGGCGGAGGTGCCACGTGGATGCTGCAGCGGGCGGTCGGCCCGCAAGTCGCCCGGGCGGCCCTGCTGTTCGGCATGCGCTTCGACGCCGACGCCGCGGTGCGGCACGGGTTGGCGCTGAGTGTGGCCGACGATCCGGTCGCCGTGGCACTGGAGCTAGCCGCCGGGCCGGCGGCGGCACCGCGGGACGTGGTGCTGGCGACCAAGGCCACCATGCGTGCCACCGTCAGTCCGGGGTCGCTGGACAACGAGCAACATCAGCTCGCGATGCGCGCGGAGCTCGGGCCGCAGTCCCATTCGATTCAATCGCCGGAATTCGCACAGCGTTTGGCCGCGGCGCAGCGCAGGTAGGCCGTGGTGCGCCGTACCGTCGTCCCCTGACGCGCGACCTACAGATCCAGCAGTGCGATGTCAGGCGACTCGATCAGATCCCTTAACTCGCAGATGAATTGCGCCGCTTGCGCCCCGTCGGCGATGCGATGGTCGAATACGCACGTCAACGACATCGTCGGGCGCGCCACGATCTCCATGTCCACGACCACGGGCCGCGGCCTGATCGCACCCACGCCGAGGATGGCCGCCTCGGGGTGATTGATTACCGGCACCCCGTCGTCCACGCCCAGCGCCCCGAAATTCGTCACGGTGAACGTCGAGCCCCGCAACTCCGCCGGCCCCAGGCTGCCGGCACGGGCACCGGCGATCAAATCGGCTGCCCGGCCGGCCAGTTCGCGGGTCGTCTTCCTGTCGGCCTCCCTGATGACCGGGACCAGCAGCCCACGGTCGGTGGCTACGGCGATGCCCAGGTGCACATCATGCTCGACGCGCACCTGTGGCCCCTGCGGCGAGTCGACCCAGGTGGAGTTCAGCATTTCGTTGTGGCGCAACGCGATGACCAGCAGTCGCAACACCAGCACGAAGGGCGATATGGTCCCCGCCGCCGAGCTCAACCGGTCCGACAGTCTGGCCAGCTCGGTGCAGTCGACCTCCACACCGACCTTCGCTGCCGGAATCTCTCTGTGCGACAACGTCATTTTCTCCGCCATCCGGGCCTGCACACCCCGCAGCGGCCGGACATCGGCGCCATTGCCGTTCCCGCGAGCCGCCGCCAGCACATCCTCCCGGGTGATGATGGCGCCGGCGGCGTGCTGCACCGAATCGAGGTCAACCATCAACTCCTTGGCCAGCTTTCGCACCGGGGGGGCGGCCAGCGGGCGGGTGGGCCGCCGGCTGGTGTCGATGCCGGAGTCGGCGCCATAGCCCACCAGCGTCGGCACGGCGGGTTCGACGTCGGGCGGGTCACCGCTGAGCGGCGCTGTGTCGATCTGCAGCAGCACCGCTCCTACATTGACCACATCGCCTTCGGCGCCATTCCTTTCGACGATCCGCCCGGCGTATGGGCTCGGGATTTCCACCTCGGCCTTGGCGGTCTCCACCGTGCACAACACCTGATTGAGCTCGACGTCGTCACCGATCGCCACGTGCCACTGCGTCACCGTGACTTCTTCGAGTCCCTCGCCG
Organism: Mycobacterium sp. NGS17; assembly: GCF_059813205.1. Lineage (NCBI taxonomy): Bacteria > Bacillati > Actinomycetota > Actinomycetes > Mycobacteriales > Mycobacteriaceae > Mycobacterium > Mycobacterium sp. NGS17. Next base: position 46,124 of record NZ_JCALED010000008.1, read on the forward strand.
AGGTCGGGGACCCGAAACGACTTGACCCGCCCCTCGTTCATGGCTGCGCCAACACGCGTTCGACGCAATCCAACAGCCGGTCGGGGCCGGGCAGCCACCACTTCTCCAGCCGCGCCGGCGGGTATGGAGTGTCGAACCCGCACGCGCGCAACACCGGCGCCTCGAGCTCGTAGAACAATTCCTCTTGAATGCGGGCGGCCAAGCCAGCTCCATACCCCAGGCTTCGCGGGCCCTCGTGCATCACCACGCAGCGCCCGGTTTGGTGGATCGACGAGGCGACGGTATCGAAGTCGAGTGGCACCAGGGAGCGCAGATCGATGACTTCTAGGCTCCAATCACGTTGCCGCTGCGCCTCTTCGGCGGCGCCGACGGCGGTGCTGACCAAGCTGCCGTAGGTCACAACGGTCACGTCGGTGCCGGGCCGGCGCACCATCGCCTGCCCGATCGGCGGTTCGGGCCGGGTGACGTCGACCAGGCCGCGCCGCTGATACCGGCGTTTGGGCTCCAGATACATGACCGGGTCCGGGCAGGTGATCGCGTGACGCAGCAGCCAATACGCGTCAGCCGGGCTGGACGGCACCACCACCTTCAAGCCTGCGGTATGTGCCCAGTACGACTCCGTGGAATCCGAATGATGTTCGGCGGCACCAATTCCCCCGAAGGAGGGGATGCGCACCGTCACCGGCATGTTGATTTCGCCGCGGGTGCGGGTGCGATACTTCGCCAGGTGGCTGACCACCTGATCGAAAGCGGGGTAGGAAAACCCGTCGAACTGGATCTCGGGTACCGGCACGAAGCCGCGCAGCGCCAGGCCCACCGCGACCCCGATGATGGCGGACTCCGCGAGTGGCGTGTCAAAGCAGCGGGTCTCGCCGAACGCCGCGGCCAGCCCCTCGGTTACCCGGAACACTCCTCCCTCGACCGAGACATCCTCGCCGAATACCAGCACCCGATCGTCGGCGGCCATCGCGTCGTGCAACGCGCGGTTGAGCGCCGTCACCATGGTCAACGACTGAGCGCCCAGCGCGACGTTCTGCGTTGCCGGGCTGAGTGTTTCGTCGTGGCCGGCCGGGCGATCGGCGAGCTGGGTCATGGACGCCTCTCAATCACTTCGGTCGAGTTCGGCGCGCAGCGCCCGGCGCTGTGCCTGCAGCCCAGGGGTGATTTCGGCATAGACGGAGGTGAACAGCTCGTCGATGTCGAAATCGGGCGCATCGAACACCGCGTCGCGCAATTCGGCCCGCATCCGCTTAGCGCGGCCAACGACCCTTTCCTCCAACCGTTCCGACCACAAGCCCCGGCCTAGCAGGTAGCTGCGGTACCGCGCGATCGGTTCCAGCGCCGCCCAGTGGTCGACCTCGTCTTGCGTCCGGTATCGAGTCGGATCATCGGATGTGGTGTGTGGGGCCAAGCGGTAGGTGACCGCCTCGATCAATGTCGGCCCGCCGCCGGCGCGGGCTCGGGCGGCGGCCTCGGCCGTCACCGCAAAGCAGGCCAGCACGTCATTGCCGTCCACCCGGATTCCTGGCATGCCGTACCCAATCGCCTTGTGCGCCAGCGACGGCGCGGCGGTCTGTTTGGCGATCGGCACCGAGATCGCCCATTGGTTGTTCTGCACGAAGAACACGCACGGCGTGCCGAACACGGCCGCGAAGTTCAGCGCCTCGTGCACGTCGCCCACGCTCGTGGCGCCGTCACCGAGGAAGGCCACCGTCACCGAGTCCTCGCCCAGGCGCTGGGCGGCCATCGCCGCACCCACGGCGTGCAGGGTCTGGGTGCCGATCGGAATCGACAGCGGTGCACAGCATTTCTTCGTGAAGTCCAGACCGCCATGCCAGGTTCCGCGCCACGCCGCGCCCACGTGTCCGGGCGGGATGCCGCGCACCAAAAACGCTCCGAGTTCCCGGTATTGGGGAAACAACCAATCCGTCTTGCGCAGGCACGCCGCGGCACCAACCTGTGCGGCCTCCTGACCATGACACGAGGCGTACAGCCCCAGCTCCCCTTGCCGCTTGAGGTTGACGAATTCGCCGTCCAGTTCGCGGGTGATCACCATCATTTCGTAGAGCCAGCTCAGCGTCTCCGCGGGAAGCTCACGGCTGTAGCGGTTTTCGGACGTCGGCGAACCATCGGGCGCGACGAGTTGTATCGGCTCGAGATCGACAGTCATGGGCCTCGAAGACATCTGCGCCACACCGCCTCCCTCGTCGGGTGCCGCGTGGTCCCCTGGACCACAGCGGATCCCGGCAAACGGTCAGCCGGAATCTACCGCGAGCGGAGATCGATCGCCAGCTACACGAAAGGCCTCGCTCGCCGCGACACTGACGTACTCACCATTATGCGCTCAAACCGGAGGAGACCGGTTGATTGCGATGACGGCACAGCGTGTCGCGCTTCGGTGTCCAGCCCCCGTCCGGTGGTAATGCACCAGCCGTCACTCAGGGACGGTCTCACCCGCCCTGCGCAACGTCATGTGCGCGTGCTTGAGCACGGGTGAGTCGACCATCTGTCCCTCGAAGGCGAAGACGCCGCGCTCGGACCGCGCCGCCGTCAGGACCCGTCGCGCCCAGTCCAGTCGCTCCTCGGTGGGGCGGTACGCCTCGCGCACCACCGGGATCTGGCTGGGGTGGATGCACACGGTTCCGCCGAAGCCCAGCGCGACGGCGTCCTCGGCCTCCTCTCGCAGGCCGTCGAGATCCCGGATGTCCAGATGCACCGCGTCGAGCGCCATGCGGCTGAAGGCAGACGCCGCGAGCAGGGCTGTCGACCGCACGTGATGGGCGACGTCGCGGTAGGTCCCGTCGGCCTTCCGGCTGGAGCTCCCGCCCAGCGTGGCCACCAAGTCCTCGGCGCCCCACATCAGCGCCACGGTGCCCTGTGCCGCCGCGATTTCGGTGGCGAATACCGCGCCGCGTGGCGTCTCCAGCAGCGCGATCACCGCGCGTGGCGCGAGACCGGTGACCTGCGCGGCCGATTCGGTCTTGGACAACATCACCGTCGTGTACGCGGTGCCGGCGAGGGCTTCGACATCGAGAGGGTATTCCGCGGTGCCGGCCGCATTGACCCGCACGACGGTGCGTTCCGGGTCCAGCGGTGTCTCCTGCAGCGCCTTACGCGCCGCGGGCTTGTCGGCCTCGGCCACGCCATCCTCGAGGTCGAGGATCACCACATCGGCGGCCGCTGCGGCCTTGGCGAAACGCTCGGGGCGGTCGGCCGGGCAGAAAAGCCATCCCGGGCCGGCGGCTTGCAGGTTCACGCGGTCTCCTGGTTGCTCGGGCGCTTCTGCACCAGAGTGGTGCGCACGGCGCGGGCGACGACGTCGCCGTGCTGGTTGCGTCCCGTGTGCTCGAGGGTGACGATGCCTTCGCCGGGACGGCTTTTCGATTCCCGCTTGCCCGTACACACGGTCTCCGCGTACAGGGTGTCGCCGTGGAAGACGGGTTTGGGGAAAGACACGTCGGAGAAGCCCAGGTTGGCCACGATGGTGCCGAGCGTCAGCTGCGACACCGACAACCCGACCAGCGTGGACAGGGTGAACATGGAGTTCACCAGTCGCTCGCCGCGAAACCCGGGCTGTTCGGCGGCCCAGGCCGCGTCGAGGTGCAGCGACTGAGTGTTCATGGTGAGCGTGGTGAACAAGACGTTGTCGGCCTCGGTGATCGTGCGGCCGGGCCGGTGCAGATAGGTGGTCCCGATCTCGAATTCCTCAAACCACAAGCCGCGCTGGACAACCGACTTGGCATCCGTCATGAGCGCCGCTCCTCCTCATCGCTCGACTCTGCATCGTCGCCGGCGCGCGTCATGACAGTCCCAGCGATCGCGCGATGAGCATCAGCTGCACTTCGGTCGTCCCTTCGCCGATCTCGAGGATCTTGCTGTCGCGGTAGTGGCGCGCCACCGGATATTCGTTCATGAAGCCGTAGCCGCCGTGGATCTGGGTTGCGTCGCGGGCGTTGTCCATCGCCGCCTCCGAGGCGATCATCTTCGCGATTGCCGCGTCCTTCTTGAAGGGCTTGCCCGCCAACATCTTTGCGGCCGCATCGTAGTAGGCGGTCCGCGCGACGTGGGCACGCGCCTCCATCCGCGCGATCTTGAAGCTGATCGCCTGGTTGGCGCCGATCGGCTGGCCGAACGCCTGCCGTTCCTTGGCGTACTTGACGCTTTCGTCGACGCAGCCCTGCGCCGCCCCGGTCGCCAGCGCGGCGATCGCGATGCGACCCTCGTCCAGGATGGACAAGAAGTTGGAGTAGCCGGTGCCCCGGCCACCCAAGAGGTTCTCCTCCGGAACGCGGACGTCGTCGAAGCTCAACGGGTGCGTATCCGACGCGTTCCAGCCGACCTTGCTGTACACCGGTTCGACGGTGAATCCCGGTGTGCCGTTGGGCACGATGATCGACGAGATCTCTTTCTTGCCGTTGGCGGCGGTTCCGGTGACCGCGGTGACGGTGACCAGTGAGGTGATGTCGGTGCCGGAGTTGGTGATGAACTGCTTGCTGCCGTTGATCACCCAGTCGCCGTTGTCGAGCCGGGCCGTGGTGCGGGTTCCGCCGGCGTCCGAGCCCGCCCCGGCTTCAGTGAGCCCGAAGCCGGCGAGGGCGCGGCCGGCGGTCAAGTCCGGCAACCACTTCTGCTTTTGCTCCTCGGTGCCGAACCGATAGATGGGCATGGCGCCGAGGCTGGCGCCGGCCTCCAGGGTGATCGCCACCGACTGGTCGAACTTGCCGAGTTCCTCGAGCGCCAGCGAAAGGGCGAAGTAGTCACCGCCCATGCCACCGTATTCCTCGGGGAACGGCAAGCCGAACAAGCCCATCTCCCCCATCTTGGCGACGACCTCGTACGGGAAGCTGTGCTCCTCGTCGTGTTTGGCCGACACCGGCGCGACCACGGTGCGCGCGAACTCGGCGACCGTGTCGCGAAGATCCTCGTATTCCTTGGGCAACGTCCCCGCGGTGATGGATGTGGTCATGATGCGTCCTTACTCGAATCGGCTGCCGCGCTGGATTCTTCGGGCACCAGTCGGGCCAGCACCTGGTCCACCGTCACCTGATCACCAACGGACACCAGTACTTCCACCTGTCCGGAGACCGGTGCGGCAAGCGAATGTTCCATTTTCATCGCCTCGACGACGACCACCACCTCGCCCTCGGAAACGCCGGTGCCCGAGGATGCCTGAACGGCGATCACGCTGCCGGGCATCGGGCTGACGATCTCGGCCCGCTGCGCGCCGGCGGCGCGGTGGATTTTGTTCTCCTCGGCTTCACGCACATGCCAGGTTCCTCGCTCGTCGGCGATCCACAGGTGCCGGTCGGCTTCGGCCCAGCGGTAGTCCCGGCGCACACCGTCGAGCGTCATACTCATCCGCGTCGGCTCGACATGCACGGCGGCGGAATGGGTTTGACCCTCGCCGACCTGTACCGTGGCCGCCTCGGGCAAGCCCCGCACCGACACCGTCGCACTGCGCAGCGGGGTGCGCATGTCGGTGCGGACCGGTGCCGGGCTACCGCCGACCCGCCATCCGGTCGGCGCCGCCCAGGGATTGTCGCCGAAGCGGCGAGCGCGCAAAGCCAGGGCCGATTGCCGATAGAGACCGGCCGCGGCGAGCACGTCATCGGGAGCCGGCAGCGGAGCGAAGTCCGCCAGGCGCTCGTCCAGCAGCGCGGTGTCCAGGTCGCCGGCCTGCACCCGCTCGTCGGCGAGCAGGAATCGGAGGAATTCGACATTGGTCTGAACACCCAGGATCACGGTTCGGCTCAGCGCGCGGTCGAGCTTCGTCAGCGCCTCGCCGCGGTCGGTTCCGTGGGCGATCACCTTGCTCAGCATCGGGTCGTAGTCGCTGCCGACCAGCGTGCCCGTCAACAGCGAGGAGTCGACCCGCACGCCGTCACCGGACGGTTCGGAAACCTCCAGCACCCGCCCGCCGGTGGGCAGGAAGCCCCGCGCCGGATCCTCCGCGTACACCCGCGCCTCGACCGCGTGCCCACGCAATTCGATGTCGTCCTGGGCGAACGCCAGCTTCTCGCCGGCGGCCACCCGCAGCTGCCACTCGACCAGGTCCAGCCCGGTGACCGCCTCGGTGACCGGATGCTCGACCTGCAGGCGGGTATTCATCTCCATGAAGAAGAACTCGTCGGGCCGCGCCGCGGAGACGATGAACTCAACCGTGCCGGCGCCGACGTAGTCAACGCTGCGCGCGGTATCGCAGGCGGCCGCCCCGATGCGCGCCCGCGTCGCCTCGTCGAGCAAGGGCGAAGGCGCCTCCTCGATCACCTTCTGGTGGCGGCGCTGCAGGCTGCACTCACGTTCGCCGAGGTGCACAATGTTGCCGTGCGTGTCGGCGAGCACCTGCACCTCGATGTGCCTGGGCCGCAACACGAATCGTTCCAGAAACAGTGTGTCGTCGCCGAACGACGAAGCCGCCTCGCGTCGCGCCCCCACCAGCGCCTCGCGCAGGCTGCCCGGTTCGTCCACCAGCCGCATGCCCTTGCCGCCGCCGCCCGCCGACGGTTTGATCAGCACCGGATACCCGACCTCGTCCGCGGCCGCGGCCAGCTCGTCGTCACTCAGCCCCGGCTTGGCGACGCCGGGCACCACCGGGACGTCGAACGCGGCGACCGCGTTCTTGGCGGTGATCTTGTCGCCCATCACCTGTATCGCCCGGACCGGCGGGCCCAGGAAAACCACTCCGGCCCGCTCGCAGGCGGCGGCGAAATCGGCGTTCTCAGACAGGAATCCGTACCCCGGATGGATCGCTTGGGAGCCGGTGCGCACGGCCGCCTCGACGACCCTGTCGATGTTCAGGTAACTTTCGCGGGCCGCCGCGGGTCCCAGCCGCACCGCCTCGTCGGCTTCGAGCACATGGCGCGCGCCGGCGTCGGGATCGCTGTAGACGGCGACCGAGCGGATGCCGAGCCGACGCAAGGTTCGGATCACCCGCACCGCGATCTCGCCGCGGTTGGCCACTAGAACGGTCTCGAACACTGCACTCACATCCGAAAGACGCCGTAGGAGACGGGTTCCAGCGGTGCTTGGGCGCACACCGAAAGAGCCAGTCCGACAAAGGTTCTGGTGTCGGCGGGGTCGATGATGCCGTCGTCCCACAGCCGCGCCGTGGAGTAATAGGGGTTGCCCTGACTTTCGTACTGTTCGCGGATGGGAGCCTTGAACTCCTCTTCCTCGTCGGTCGACCACGGTTTGCCCGCACCGGCGAGTTGCTCCCCGCGCACGGTCGCCAGCACCGATGCGGCCTGTTCGCCGCCCATCACCGAAATGCGGGCGTTCGGCCACATCCACAGGAAGCGAGGCGAATACGCCCGCCCGCACATCGAATAGTTGCCCGCCCCATAGGATCCGCCGATCACGACGGTCAGCTTGGGCACCCGCGCGCAGGCGACGGCGGTGACCATCTTGGCCCCATGCTTGGCGATGCCGCCGGCCTCGTAGTCGCGACCGACCATGAAGCCGGCGATGTTCTGCAAGAACAGCAGCGGTATCTTGCGTTTGTCGCACAACTCGATGAAATGCGCACCCTTCAAGGCCGATTCGCTGAAGAGCACGCCGTTGTTTGCAACGATGCCCACCGGATGGCCGTGAATGTGGGCGAACGCGGTCACCAGCGTCTTGCCGTAATTGGCCTTGAATTCGCTGAATTCGCCGCCGTCGACCAGCCGCACGATGACCTCGTGCACGTCGTAGGGCACCCGCGGGTCGGGTGGCACCACGTCGTAGAGCTCCGTCTGCGTGCACCTGGGCGGGAGCGGGGATCGCACGTCCCACGGGCTGGGCTGGCGCGGGCCGAAGGTGGCCGCGATCGCGCGGACGATCCGCAGGGCGTGCTCGTCGTCTTCGGCGAGGTGGTCGGTGACCCCGGAAACCCGGGAATGCAGGTCGCCGCCACCGAGGTCTTCGGCCGACACGATCTCCCCGGTCGCCGCCTTGACCAAGGGCGGACCGCCCAAGAAGATCGTGCCCTGCTCGCGCACGATGACCGCCTCGTCGCTCATCGCCGGCACGTACGCGCCGCCGGCCGTGCACGAACCGAGCACCGCGGCAACCTGCGGAATTTCCTTGGCGCTCATGGTCGCCTGGTTGTAGAAGATGCGGCCGAAATGCTCGCGGTCGGGGAACACCTCGTCCTGCCGCGGCAAGAACGCGCCCCCGGAGTCCACCAGGTAGATGCACGGCAGCCGATTCTGCAGCGCCACCTCTTGGGCGCGCAGATGTTTTTTGACCGTCATCGGGTAGTAGGTGCCGCCCTTGACCGTCGCGTCGTTGGCGACGATCACGCACTCGCGGTCCGAAACGCGTCCGATGCCCGTGATGATCCCGGCCCCAGGCGACTCGTCGCCGTACATGCCGTCCGCGGCCAGCGGCGAGAGCTCCAAAAACGGGCTGCCCGGGTCGAGCAGGCGATCGACCCGTTCGCGGGGAAGCAACTTGCCGCGGCTGACGTGACGCTCCCGGGCGCGCTCGTTTCCGCCCAACGCCGCCGCCGCCAGCTTGGCGTTCAATTCCCCCACCAGCCGGCGGTGCTCACCGGAGAACGACGCCTCGGCCTTGACGGGCGAGGTCACCACGTTGTCCATCGCCGCAGCAGCCTCCTTGCCGTCGTGCGATCGGAGTTTGAGTTAATGCCGATTAACTCAAGGAGTGAGAATACCATTCCCGCCGTTGCCGGTCCAGGCAGGACCACGCTTGGCGAAAGCCGCGAGTTAATCGCGAATAACTCGTGCTACGTTAGGGCCAATTGACCAAGCGGAGGTCCGTCATGACAGCGTCCTCCTCCGAGGGGCGGGCCGGTCCCGTCGACGCCCCAAATCGCCGCAGCCAGTTGAAGTCCGACCGTCGCCTGCAACTGCTGTCCGCCGCCGAACGGCTGTTCGCCGAGCGCGGTTTCCTCGCGGTGCGGCTCGAAGACATCGGCGCGGCGGCCGGGGTGAGCGGTCCGGCCATCTATCGCCACTTCCCGAATAAGGAGTCGCTGCTGGTCGAGCTGCTGGTGGGCATCAGCACCCGGTTGCTCGCCGGCGCCCGGCAGGTGCAGACCGACAGCACCGACGCGGCCGCCGCACTGGACGGGCTGATCGACTTCCACCTGGACTTCGTGTTCAACGAACCCGACCTCATTCGCATTCAGGATCGCGACCTCGCGTACTTGCCCGAGGTCGCCGAAAAGCAGGTGCGCAAAGCGCAGCGTCAATACGTCGAGGTCTGGGTGGGGGTGCTGCGCGAGCTGAATCCCGAGCTGGCCGAGGCCGATGCCCGGCTGACCGCGCACGCCGTGTTCGGCCTGCTGAATTCGACACCGCACAGCGTCAAGCCCGCCGATACTTTGCGCGGCAAATCCGGCCGCGCCGCGAGGTCGCGCACCGTCATGCGGGCGATGACGGTCGCCGCGCTCGGCGCCGGAAATCAGTGCCCCTGAGCGTCCGTCGTAGGCTGGCTCAGCCCGTTGACAACCGCGTCCAGGTACCCTGCAAGCCATGAGGTGGACATGAACGATTCACGTCCCACCGAGCGGTTTCCCACATCGCAGCCGGGGCCACAGCAGCCGAGGTATTCGCCCTCCGCTGATCCCGCTTACGCCGACCAGACGCCGTACGCGCAGAGCTACGGCGGGACGACGCCGCCCTGGGCAGCCACCCCGAACGAGACGAACCCGACCAGGCCGCTGCCGGCGTACTGGCAGCAAGAGGTTCCTCCGTCGGCCGACATGCCGACGGGCATGGCTCCCCCGCCGCCGGGCGGCCCGAGGTCGTCGCGATGGTTGTGGATCGGCGCCGGCGCGGCGGTGCTGCTGGTCGTCGCCTTGGTGATTGCGCTGGTACTGGCGAACGACGCGATCAAGACCCAGACCGCCGTCCCGCCGTTGCCGGCGATGCCGGAGCCGAGCACGGAGACCCCGACGACCTCGACGCACCGGACGCCGTCGCTCATTCCGGCCCCGATACCGCCGACCAGCGGCCCCGAGTCGCCGCCCGAGACCACCGGGCCGGCGGCGATGCAAGACGTCGTCTACACAGTCTCGGGTGAGGGGCGCGCGATCAGCATCATGTACATCGATACCGGCGGCCTCATCCAGACCGAATTCAACGTCGCGCTGCCGTGGAGCAAGGAGGTCAGCCTGTCGAAATCGGCGACCCACCCGGCCAACGTCACGATCGTCAACATCGGCCACAGCGTGACGTGCACGCTCACTATCGACGGGGTTCAGATCAGCAAGCGCGTCGGCGGCGGTCTGACAGTCTGCGACGCCCGCGGCTAAGCGCTACACCAACGGGTTACGACGGCTCGGCCGCGGGTTCGGCGACGGCGGGGCCACGCAGCGGAACCCGGACGGCCAGCATCGCCAGCAGTCCGGCGAGCAGCACCAGCAGAATTCCGCCCAGGCCGGCCCGCACGGCGCCGAAGGCGTCGACGAATAGCGAGAACAGCCACGGCGCCACGAACGCCACCGCCCGCCCGGTCATGGTGTAGAGCCCGAACGCCACCCCTTCGCTGCCGTGCTTGGCCATGTGCAGCAGCAAAGCGCGCGACGACGACTGCGACGGCCCGATGAACATGCACAGCACCAGCCCGCACACCCAGAAGGCCACCGGCCCGGACAGCGCCATCAAGGTCAGTCCCAGGACGATGATCGCGAACAATGACGCCACGATCACGGGCTTTGAACCGACGCGGTGGTCGACGAACCCGCCCAGCACCGCGCCCACCGCGGCGATCACACTGGCCGCGACCCCGAAGATCAGCACGTTGGCCTGCGAAATGCCGTACACGTTCACGCCGAGCACCGCGCCGAACGCGAAGATCGCCGCCAGCCCGTCCCGGAAGAGCGCGCTGGCGAACAGGAAGTAGACCAGGTTGCGGTCGCGCCGCCATTCCGCGGCGACCTCGGTCCACAACCTGCGATAGCCGCCGAGCATGCTCGTCGACTGGTGGTGCTCCGACGACTCGGTCAGCCGGTGCGCGACGAACAGCAAGGGCAGCGCCAGCACCGCGAACCAGATCGCGGCAACCACCATCGCCTCACGGACATAGAGCCCGTCCCGCAGGGGAACTCGCAGCAGGCCGCGCGTCGCGTCGGGCCCTTTGCCGGATCCGGAGATGAAGCCGGTGTAGATCACCAGCAGGAGCACAACGCTGCCGACATACCCCGCCGCCCAGCCGAATCCGGATATCCGCCCGGCCGTCTGCGGCGTCGAGAGCTGACGCAGCATGGCGTTGTAGGGGACGCTGGCCAGATCGCCGCAGGCCGCCGTCGCCCCGAGGAGCGCCAGGCCCGCCCACAGGTAGCCGGGGCGCTCGCGGATGAAGAACATCAGGCAGGTCAGCGTCACCGCCGCGGCCGTCAGCACGCTCAACGCCACCCGCCTGCGATGCGCGGACTCCACCCACACGCCGACGGCGGGCGCGAGCACCGCGACGGTCAGCCCCGCGATGGCCGCCGCGCGGCCCAGCCAGCTCGCCGGTGTGGTGGAGCCGGATATCCCCACCCCCACGCTGCTGGTCAGGTAGACGGAGAAGACGAACGTCGCCACGATCGCGTTCAGGCCGGTCGAGCCGGAGTCCCAGAGCGCCCACGCCACGACGCGCGATCGCGCGGCGGTGGCGGGCCGCGGCTCCGGCTGGCTCATGCCCGGCACTCTATCGGCGCGCGCGATCGCCTGCGGGCCGCGTTCGGACCGCTGTCTACGATTGGCGGCATGCCGCTACCCGCCCCAAGCCCCGAGGCGCGCGCCGTTGTCACCGGAGCTTCGCAGAACATCGGTGAAGCGCTCGCCACCGAACTCGCCGCGCGCGGACACAGCCTGATCGTCACCGCCCGCCGCGAAGACCTGCTCACGGCCCTGGCCGCTCGCCTCACCGGCAAGTACGGCGTCACCGTCGACGTGCGCCCCGCCGACCTCGCCGATCCGGGCGAACGCGCGAAGCTGTGCGACGAGCTGGCAGCCCGGCCCATCTCGATCCTGTGCGCCAACGCGGGCACCGCGACCTTCGGCCCGGTTGCCACGCTCGATCCGGCCGGTGAAAAGGCCCAGTTGCAGCTGAATGTCCTTGGGGTGCATGACCTTACGTTGGCGGTGCTGCCGGGGATGGTCGAGCGTGGGTCCGGCGGCATCCTGATTTCCGGTTCGGCGGCGGGCAATTCGCCGATCCCCTACAACGCGACCTATGCGGCCAGCAAGGCCTTCGCGAACACCTTCAGCGAATCGCTGCGCGGCGAGCTGCGCGGGTCCGGCGTCAATGTGACGCTGCTGGCGCCGGGCCCGGTGCGCACCGACCTGCCCGACGACGCCGAGGCCTCGATCGTCGAGCGGCTGGTGCCGGATTTCCTGTGGATCTCGACCGAACACACCGCGCGGGTGTCTCTGGATGCGTTGGCGCGCAACAAGATGCGCGTCGTTCCCGGCCTGACGTCGAAGGCCATGTCGGTGGCCAGCGGGTACGGTCCGCGCGCCATCGTGGCGCCGATCGTGGGCGCGTTCTACAAGAAGCTCGGCGGCGGGTAGGCGCTATTTCCGGCGGCGTCCGGAACCGAAGATGCCTTTCACCGCTTCGCGTATCGCGGTGTTGATGCCGCTTTTAACGGTGGGGTTCTGCAGAACTTCCTCCCACATCGACGGCCCTTTTGCGCCCTTCGGCTCCGCCGGCTCCGGCATCGGCGGAACCGGCTCGTTGGGCGGGACCGGCGGGTATTCGGACCGGGTTTGCGGCGGCTGCGGCGCGGGCGGGGCTTGCGGATCCGGCGGGACGGACGGGGGCTGCGCGGGCTGGGAGAGCGTCTGACCGTACTTCGCCTGCAGCGGACTGTTTTTCGCCGCGGCCACGATCGCGTCGTTGCCGATCGACGCCATGAGCGAGCGCGGTACCCGCATGCGGGTCCACGCGACCGGCGTCGGTGCGCCCTTCTCGGATAACACGGTCACCACCGCCTCCCCGATTCCCAGCGACGTCAGCGCCGACTCCAGGTCGTAGACATCGGTTTTCGGGTAGGTGCGGACGGTCTTGCTGAGCGCCTTCTGGTCGTCGGGTGTGAACGCCCGCAACGCGTGCTGAACTCGCGCGCCCAGCTGGGACAGGATGTCGTTGGGGATGTCCGTGGGGAGTTGGGTGCAGAAGAACACCCCGACGCCTTTGGAGCGGATCAGCTTCACGGTCTGCTCGACCTGCTCGAGGAAGGCCTTCGACGCGTCGGCGAACAACAAGTGCGCCTCGTCGAAGAAGAACACCAGCTTCGGCTTGTCCACATCGCCGACCTCGGGTAGCTGGCTGTACAGGTCGGCGAGCAACCACATCAGGAAGGTGGAGAAGATGACCGGACGCACCGACTGACCCGTGAACTCCAGCAGCGAGATGATGCCCTGGCCTTGCTCATTGACGCGCAGCAGATCGTTCGGGTCGAGCTTGGGCTCGCCGAAAAAGGTGTCCCCGCCTTCGGCATCGAGGTTCACCAGCGCGCGCAGGATCACGCCCGCCGTCGTCGCCGACACGCCGCCCAGCGATTTCAGGGCTTCTTTGCCCTCGTCGCTGGTCAGGTAGCCGATGGCGCCGCGTAGATGGTCAGTGGTGACCAGCGGACGGTTTTGGTCCTTCGCCCAGTGGAAGATCAACCCCAGCGTCGATTCTTGAGTAGCGTTGAGCCCCAGCACTTTTGACAGCAGAACGGGGCCGAAGCTGTCGACGGTCGCCCGGATCGGCACGCCGATTCCCTTGGTGCCCAGCGACAAGAACTCGGCCGGAAACCCCGTCGGCTGCCAGTTGTCGCCGGTGTCTTTGGCCCGCGCGGCGGTCTTGTCGTTACCTTCGCCGGGCCTGGCCAGCCCGGACAGGTCGCCCTTCACATCGGCCATCAGCACGGGGACGCCCGCGGCGCTGAGCTGCTCGGCGATCAATTGCAGCGTCTTGGTCTTACCGGTTCCGGTCGCCCCCGCCACCAGGCCGTGCCTGTTGATGGTGGCCAGCGGAATGCGAATCTGGGCCGCCGGATCGGCCGCGCCGTCGATGACGACGGTGCCCAATTCCAGCGCCTGGCCGTCGACGGCGTATCCATCGGCGATCCGCGTCGCGGCCGTGGCCGCTGAATCGGTGCTCATCGTGCTGCGCCTCTCTTCCCCGACGATTCGGCGTGCAGTTCGACAACGCTCCACCCTACTTCCCCACCTTCTCCGGGGGCGAGGTCCGGCGCGCGCGTCACCTGGGCCTGGTCCGATGGTGGCGACCCGCCGCGTCCGGCTTCGCCGCACTTGCGATCGCCACTAGTCTGAGCGCTGTGCGAGACGAATTGGTGTGGATCGACTGCGAGATGACCGGGCTTGATCTGGGTTCGGACAAGCTCATTGAGATCGCGGCACTGGTGACCGACGCCGATTTGAACGTTCTCGGCGACGGGGTCGACGTAGTGATCCATGCCGACGACGCCGCGCTCGCGGCGATGGGCGAGGTGGTCACCGAAATGCACTCGCGCTCCGGGCTGACCGACCAGGTGCGGGCGTCCACGGTCGACCTGGCGACCGCGGAGGCGATGGTTCTGGATTACATCGGCGAACACGTCAAACAACCCAAAACGGCGCCGCTGGCCGGCAACTCCATCGCCACCGACCGCGCCTTCATCGTGCGCGACATGCCCGCCCTGGATTCGTTCCTGCACTACCGCATGATCGATGTGAGCTCGATCAAAGAACTCTGCCGGCGCTGGTATCCGCGCATTTACTTCGGCCAGCCGGTCAAGGGGCTGGCCCACCGCGCGCTGGCGGACATCCACGAGTCCATTCGCGAGCTGCAGTTCTACCGGCAGACCGCATTCGTCTCGCCGCCGGGGCCGTCTACCAGCGAAATCGAGGCGGTGGTCGCCGCCCTTGGCGACGGAAAAGACGCACCGGGGCCAAGCGATTCGGCCAGCGCGCCGCCGACCGGTTAGTATCGACGTCGCCGCTCGTTGACCGTCATCGCGTGAAGGTCGGCTGGCGGTCGTGGTGGGTGTAGTTCAGTTGGTAGAGCGTCAGGTTGTGATCCTGAATGTCGCGGGTTCGAGTCCCGTCACTCACCCCACAGGTCAGGGAGCGTTGCCGCTCCCTGACCTTTTTTGACCCGGAGTCGCGAGAACCGACCGCTTCGTCAGGTGTTGGCGTTGCCCGCTTTCCACTGCGCCCAGGGGATGTTCCAGTCGCCCAGGCCCTCGATCCCCGGCAGCGTCGACCCCACCGTATGCACCACCTCGACGATGTCGCCGCTCTTGCTGTGGTCGTAGAACCACTCGGCGTTGCTCGGACTCACGTTGAGGCATCCGTGGCTGGTGTTGGTGTGGCCTTGGGCGCCCACCGACCACGGCGCCGAGTGCACGAAGACGCCGCTGTAAGACATCTGGGTGGCCCAGTCGACCTCGGTGCGATATCCGTTGGGCGAGTTGACCGGAACGCCATATGTCGAGGAATCCATGATGATGTGCTTGAACCGCCCACCAATGATGTAGATGCCGTTAGCCGTTGGGGTGCTGTCCTTGCCCATTGACGTCGGCATGGTCTTGACGACATCACCGTTGACCCGCACGGTCACCGTCTTCGTGGTGTCGTCGGCCGTCGAGATCACCTCGTCACCGATGGTGAAGTGCGACTTGACGTTGTCCTCGCCGAACATCCCGTCGCCCAGGTCGACCCCGTAGGTGTTGACGGCCACGTCGATGGTTGTCCCCGACTTCCAGAAACGCTCCGGGCGCCAACGAACTTCGCGGTTGTTCAGCCAATAGAACGCGCCCTCCACCGCAGGATTGGTGGTGATCTTGATGGCCTTCTGGGCCGCCGCGCGGTTCGCGATGTTCTCGTCGAAGCGGATCGCCACCGGCTCACCGATGCCCACCACGTCACCATCGGCCGGACTGACGTAGGGCATGGTCAGGTGCGCCGGTGAGCTGGTCTCGAACGTCATCTGCTTGTTGGCCGCGCCGCCCAGGCCGGTGGCCTTCGCATTCAGCGTGTAGCGCCTGTTGTAGCCGAGCGGCTCTGTGGTCGACCAACGCAGGCCGTCGGGGCTCAACTGCCCATTGATCGACCTACCGTTCTCGTTGACCATGGTGACCGAGGCGAGCACGCCGTCGGCGACGGTCACCGTCACCGGCGCATCCACCGTCACACCGACGGCGCCGTCGGTCACCGAGGCGGTGAGCTTCGGCACCAGCAGGTCGGCCAGTGGCGTGCCCTTGTCGAAGATGACTTTCGCCGGTGCCGCCGCGTGGTCGCCGGTACACGCGCCGCTGAACACGGCAATCGGAATAATCGCAGCCACCAGCCACGATCGTCGCCTCCGCAAACGCGTCATCCAGTGACCTTCCGTGTGATTCTCCAGTTGGTCACCGCTGACCAGTCAGGTAGCTGCAGGCATTCTAATGGCTTTTGCCGACACTCCCCCGCGGATGCGAGCCCGGGCGGCCGATCGGTGTCACCACCGCAATGAATTCGTCATTCAGGCGTGGTCCAGAGCCCGCCGGGGCCCGTTCTACGCCGGCGAGCCGACCTCGTCGTGCCGCTGCTCGTCGACCATGTCGCGGGTGTTGACGGCCTCGACGCGCGCGAGTCTGACGATGGCCGCCGTCATCACCAGCGCCGCCGCCACCAGGGCGATCGCCCCGGCGCGACCGGTGTTCAGCGTCTCGCCGAGGACGACGACGCCAAGCACCGCCGCCACCACCGGCTGCGACATCTGCAGGGTCGGCATCGACGCCGTCAACGGACCCGCCCGAAACGCCGACTGACTCCACGCCACGCCACCCAGCGCGACCAGTATGCAGGCATACAGCTCCGGGGTCCGGGTCACCGCGGCCGCTCCCTCGCCGAGCCGGGCGACCACCTCTTTGGCGAGCACCGCGAAGACGCCCCACAACGACCCCGACGCGAAGGCGAACAGCGCCGCCGCCGCGGCGCCACCCCAGGTTCGGCCGGCCACGATGCAGCCGATCAATAGCGGCGCGAGGACAGCGGCCACCGCAGTCCAGGTTCGCAGGGAGGCGCCCGGATGCCCGGCCTGCGGGTTGCCCACGATCACGACCACGATCACCGCCGTGGTCAGCAACGCGGCCCATACCCACTCGCCTGCGGTCACGTTGCGGTGCAGGAACCTGGCGTTGATGGGCAGCGCGAACAGCACCGAAGACATCAGCAGCGCCTGCACCAACAGCACCGAGCCCTCACCGAGCGCCGCGGCCTGTAGCGCGATGCTCGCCACGAGAAGCAGTGCGCCCCACCACCATCGTCGATTTCGAAGCAGGCCGGCGAACAATTCGACCGAGCCGATCGCCCGGTCGGCGATGCAGTGCGCGGCGCGCTGCTGCAAGACGTCGCCGATCGCCACGCAAAGCGCAGAACTCAGCGCCAACAGTGCGGCGATATGCCATTGGGTCATAAATATCTCCGTCGATGTCCGGCAACTCAGGCACTAGTGATGCGAAAGTCCTTCCCTCACAGAGCATCTTGTTTATCAGCCGCGATCGGACGCGGCTCCGGCAGTCCACCTGCTGGCCACGGGCTCCCTGCGCGCATCGGCGTCCCAGCGGCCCCGGCCCACCGCAACGGCCTCGCCCTCGCCGGTCGCGGATCGGTTCCGCAACAACGCCGACCACTGGGGAGCCCACCACGTCCATCGGCCAAGCAGGTGAATGAAGGCCGGCACCAAGACCATTCGCACCAAGGTGGCATCGACGAGCACACCGAGCGTGAGTCCCAGGCCCAGCATTCGCATGAACGAGACATGCGCGGGGATCAACGCGGCGAAGGAAATCGACATCACCACCGCGGCGGTGGTGACCACCCGGCCGATGCCGGCGATGCCCAGCGCGGTGCTCTCGTCGGTGGCGGCGCGCGCTTCGGCCGCGGTCGGTGGCGTTCTGCGCGAGGCTTGCGATGCCAGCCAGTACTCGTGGATGCGCGAGACCAGGAACACCTCGTAGTCCATGGCCAGCCCGAAAGCGATGCAGAACAACAAGACTGGGATGTTGGCGTTCAGTGTCCCGTTGGGCGTGGTGCCTAGGGCGCCCAGGTGGCCGTCCTGGAAGATCCACACCATCGCCCCGAATGCCGCCGTTAGTGAGAGCACGTTGCACACCATTGCCTGCAGCGGCAGCACCGCGCTGCCGGTGAGCAGGAACAGCAGCGCGAAGGTGATGAGCGCGATCAGTCCGAACACCAGCGGCAGTCGCTTGGTGATCGCATCGACGCTGTCGCGGTTGATCTGCGCCAGTCCGGTCATCTCGACCGACCGTCCCGCCGGCCCGGCGACCTGATGCAGTCGGTCGAGTTGGGTGTTCGAGGCGCGCGAGTAGAGCGGCGCGGTGGTTTTCACCGTGAGAAATGCGCTGCCGTCGGCCATGCCCGTGGGGGCGGCGGGCGGCCCCGCCGGATTTCCGGCCACGAACGTCCCCGCCGGTGCGGTGACCGCGGATACGCCCGGCACCCGGGACAGCCGGGCGGCGTAGTGCTGCAGGTCGCCGGGCGTCACGCCGTGAGCGTCGGGGACGACGACGGACACCGAGGTCCCCAACCCGTTGGCGAAATCGTCGTCCAGCATGTCGGCGACCTGGCGCGCCGACGCCGATCGCGGAAGCACGCGTTCGTCGGGAAAGCCCCACTTCACGCCCAGGAACGGCACCCCAAGCAAAAGCAGCAGCGCGACGACGCTCAGGCCGACCGGCGTCGCGCGGCGCAGCACGAACTTGGTCGAGCGGTACCAGAACTGCGCCACCAGCGGCTTGTGCGCGTGGTCACGAAAGGGCCGCTGCCCGTGCAGAATTCGGTGCATCACTCTGCGAGCATCCATCGTGTCCAATCGGGGCCCCAGCAACACTATGGCGGCCGGGGTGACGACCACGGTCGCAATCGCGACGATGGCCGCGGTGGCCACGATGGTGTAGGCGGAAGACTTCAGGAAATACATCGGGAACAGCGCCATCACCGCCATCGACAGCCCCACCGTGGTGGCGGAGAACAGCACCGTCCTGCCCGCGGTCGCCATGGTCCGCATCAGCGCGTCGTGGCGGGCCATCGTCCGCATCAGCTCCTGGTTCCGGTCGCGGCCCTCGGTGCGCGCCAGCTCCTCGCGGTAGCGGGTGATGATCAGCAGGTTGTAATCGATGGCCAGGGCGAGGCCCATCGCGATGCTCAGGTCCAAGGCGTAGGTCGACACATCGGTGGCGAAGCTGATCAGCCGCAGCACCGACATTGTGCAGACGATGGCCAATGCGCCCAAGACGATCGGCATCGCAGCGGCGACGACTCCGCCGAGCACCCACACCAGCACTGCGAAACTCAACGGAATCGCGATGGACTCCATCAACAGCAGGTCGCGCTGGTTCTGGTCGTTGATCTGCGCGTACGCTACGGCCATGCCGCCGGCGCGCACCGTGACGCCGTCGCGGTCATGCACCAGGTCCTTCGTCAGCGCACGGGCGTATTTCTGCGCGTCGTTTTCCCCGCCCCTGAGGCCGGCCACGATCATTCCGGACTTGTCGTCCTTGCTGACCAGCTGGGCCGCGGCCGCGGGCGGCGACGTCCATGCTGACGACACGTTGAGCACCCATGGCGAACGTTTTAGCTGGTCGACGATGTCGGTACCGACCTGGCGCGCCTGAGCACCGCGGGCGCCGGTCGGCGCAGTCAGCACGATCAGCATCTGCTGATCGGTCTGGTTGAACTTGTCGCGAAGGGTGTCGCTCGCCCGGGAAGACTCCGACGTGGGGTCCTGGAAACCACCGCCGGACAGGCTGTTGACCACCGGCAGCCCCAAAATCGCGGCCCCCAGCAGCACCAACACGGCGATCGCGATGATGCGGCGCGGCGCGGCGATCGCAAGCCGGGTGATCACTTGCAGCATGGCGTATCGCCTACCCCAAACCGCGCGGGTTGACCCGCCGAGTATGGAATTGCTCACATCGGTGTCCTTGCGGCGCGTCGTCGGTGATCTCCGGGATCGAGGTTTGACCTGCTGGCGCTCGGGTATCGAATCTAAAAGCACACTTGGTACCTGGATTCGGCGTGCGCAGTGCCGGTTTGCCTGGGCTACAAGCAGATTGGATGTGCGATGGACGGTAAGGACGACGGCATCAATATCCGGCATCCCACCGAAGCGGACTGGCAGGCGGTTTTCGAGAATCAGGCCAGGACTTTCGGCGATCCGGTGGGCCCAGAAGACCTCGAGGCGTGGAGACGTCGAGTCAGCCTCGACAACATTTTGATCGCCGAGGATGTCTGCGATCCGGAGCATCCGAATCTGGTCGGAACGTCCATCATCTACCCCTCGCGGCTCACCGCACCGGGCGGCGCCCAGTTGCGGGTCGCTTGGCTGACGATGATCGCCGTTGCGTCAACGCATCAGGGCAAGGGTCTTTGGGCGCAGCTCAGCGCCCAGGGACTCGGAATACTGTTGGAGCGCGGTTATCCCATCGTTTGCGGCGTTCCGACGCAGACAGCGATGTACGACGGCTTCGGCGCCGGGGTGTCGAGCTACAGCCACACCTACTCCATTGACCGCCGCTTTGCGAAGTTGCGCGCCGCGCCGGGCCAGATTCGGGCGCGCGAGGTCAACACCGCCGAGGCGCGGCGGCAGCTGCCCGAACTCTACGAAAGGTGGTGTGCCGCAACCACTGGCGCGATCTCGCGCGACGACGAGTGGTGGGCCGACTACCTGGACGACCGAGCAACCCAGCGCGGCAACGGATCTGCGCTGCACTACACGATCCATCCGGACGGTTTCTTGACTTACCGGGTGGTCGGCTCGCAGCAGCATGCGTTCCGTCCGCCGCTTGGCACCGTGGTCGTCGAAGACTTCTGCCCCATCACCGACGAAGCGCATACCGAGCTGCTGCAGACGCTCCTGGTATTGGAGATGTTCTATCGCATCGAAATCGACGTAGCTCCTGACGATCCGCTACCGCTCAAACTCGTCGACCAACGCGCCGCTGAAACCAAAGGCGTGAGCGACTTTCTGTGGGTGCGCATCAACGACATTCCCGAAACGCTCGGCGCGCGCAACTATGCCGCCGATGCCGACATCGTGCTGGAAGTCACGGACCCGCTCGACCTTGCGGGAGGGACCTTTCAGCTGCAGACCCGCGACGGCATCGGGAAATGCACCCCCCACGAGGGCCCACCGGACATCAAGATCGGTCTGGCCGACTTAGCCACCATCTACATGGGGGCACACCGGGCGGCCCAGCTTGCCCGCGCCAACCGCATCACCGAGGTGCGCCAAGGAACGTTGGGTGAGCTGGACGCTGCCTTCAGCACCGACCGGTCACCGTACACCGGCACGGTGCTGTAGGCCGATCTCGTTGCGCGACAGCATTCTTCACCAGCACAAGGGATGGCGTGCCAAAAGTCGTCGGCGGCCCGGCGCTGGCCGACCAGGGCGACCTCGGACGTCTACCGGCTTGCTCGCCGCCGGGCCGCTATCCTGGAACGAGGTCGGGATTTCACTCCGTAGCGCAACGCCTGTTATTGTCGCCTACGCGGTCTCGACCGACCACAAGCGCCGTTAGCTCAGTTGGTAGAGCAGCTGACTCTTAATCAGCGGGTCCGGGGTTCGAAACCCTGACGGCGCACATCAGAGCTATTCACCGGGGTCCACCCCTCCACCAGGGGGCGGACCATCGGCCGGCGAAGTTGCGCTCTTAGAAGCACCCACTCACATGGATTCGCCGGCCGGCTCCCACGCAGACCCCTACCGGGGGTGGGGGTGGCGGCGGGGGCGGAAAATCCCCCGGCAACGGCGCGTAGGCGTCCGGCGGTGGGGCAAAGCTGTTGACCGTATCGGCAACGTTGGTACACCCACTCACCGAAACACGCCTGCCGGCGCTTGCGCATACGTCGGCGTGGGCCACACCGGTGGGCTCCACGACGGCATAGAGCTCAGGAATCGCCGTCAGAGCCAGCACCGCTATCCCCGCGACAGTCCAGGACCGCACAGACAATTTCATCGCGATCTCCTTTGTGTGACCGCCAGCTCCACTTGGCCCGATGGGCCAATGAATGAGCTGGGCAGCATTATATTTCTGTCACCGCACGGTCGACCCGAATTCGTCAGCAGAACCCGCGCCCTACCGGTCACGGGGTTACGCCGGGCTGGCCAATCAATGGAGTCCACTGACAGCGCTGCCTGATGTCGACCATCGGCTGACGAATGCCCTCCAGGTCGGCTTGCTCCTGCGGGTTCGCGCTGAAGTAATTCTGCACAGCGCCCTGGACCTGATCCTTGGGCTGATCCTGCAGGCCGGTGTAGAAATCGTTCACATCGGGGTGCAGAAACAGGTAGCTCGAAAGTGCCGTCGCAACACCGGCCGCGACACTGGCCACGTTTGCAGCTGTGCAGTCGGGCGGCCGTGGCGGGGGATCAGCTGCGGCGGTCGCCGCAGTAGCGCATAACAGTGTGCCGGTAACCGCGCCGGCGCCGACCGCGCTGAACAGCACCCGTCGCGGATCAATTTCTGACAGGAACATGACTGCCTCCTCCATCCGGTACTTAACTGGCCGCGACACGATGGCGGTCGATGCGCAGCTTCAGCTAATCAGAGTTGATGCTTCGTCACTGCGATACGGCGAATGGATCAAGCGAATTTCGTCGCACCGGCAATGGCCCGCGAGTCCTACCATCGCTCCGATGACCATTTCAGAGGAGACGTGTGAAGACTGAGCTGAAGTGGGTCGAGCCGCATGAGGGCCACTTCCAAGCCAGCATCGACGACCGCAGCGAGTATCGAGTCCACGCGGTCTCGACGGGCGGCTTCCGCGCCGAGCGCGTCGATGACGGCTTTGTGCACCACGACCTGGGCAGGGGCGGCACCGCCGCCGAGGCACAAGCGATCTGTCAGGACCTGCACACCCGGGCCATGCGACGCGCCGCCTGGGAGGCTTACATGGCCGAAAACGACCCGCCGGGCTGGGAGTAGCCGGTCGCCCGTTGTCGCGAGGCGTCACCATTTTCGGCGCACCATTTGCCGTCGTATCCCGCCGCAATAGCCGCTCTTGCAGGTAACTTTTTGCTGGCACCGATTGGCGCCGTCGGCGCCGATAGGCCCCGTGGGACACGCTGCGTCGAAGGAGCTGCAATGGGGTTCATCCGGCCCAACCTGCCGGTCGTCGACATGACCGAATGGAGCACGCGCTCACGCGCCGAACGGATCGTCCCGATGGCGCGCCACATCGCCGAGCACGGGTTCGGCACCCCACTGGTGATACACGTGATGTACGGCGTGAAGATCGCGCTGTACATCCTGGGCGGCTGGCTGTTCGCGTGGTCGACCTCCGGCATCGGCGGCTTCACACAGGTCGGCGCGTGGTGGTCGGAGCCGATCGTGTTCCAGAAGGCCGTGCTCTACACGATGCTGTTCGAAGTCATCGGTCTCGGCTGCTGCTTCGGGCCATTGGCCGGGCGCTACTTCCCCCCGATGGGATCGATCCTGTACTGGCTGCGGCCCGGCACCATCCGATTGCCACCCTGGCCCGCTCGGGTGCCGTTGACCAACGGCAGCAACCGCACCCCGTTCGACGCTTTGCTCTACGGCATTTTGCTGGTGCTGCTCGTGTCCGCGCTGCTGTCCGATGGCAGCGGGCCGATTCCGGCCCTGGACACAATGATCGGCGTGCTGCCTCGGTGGCAGACCGTCGCGATCCTTGGGGTGCTGGCGGCGCTCAGCTTGCGCGACAAGGTCATCTTCCTGGCAGCCCGTGGCGAGGTGTATGCGCCGCTGGCGCTGACGTTCCTGTTCGCCGGCGCGGACATCGTCGTCGGGGCCAAGGTCGTGTTCATGGTGATCTGGCTCGGCGCGGCCACCTCCAAGCTCAACAAGCACTTCCCGTTCGTGATCTCGACGATGCTGGCGAACAATCCGTTCATCCCGTCCGGCGCGCTCAAGCGGTCGATGTTCAAGCATCACCCAGACGACCTGCGGCCCAGCGCGTTGGCGGGCTTCATCGCGCATTTCTCAACCGCGGTGGAGGGTCTGGTACCGCTGGTGCTGCTCTTCTCACACGGCGGGTGGCCGACGGCGCTCGCCGCCTTCGTGATGATCGTGTTCCACCTGAACATCCTGCTGGCCTTCCCGATGGGTGTGCCGCTGGAGTGGAACGTGTTCATGATCTTCGGGGTGCTGTGGCTGTTCGTCGCGCACGCGCGCCTGGGGCTGTCGGACGTCGCCCACCCGCTGCCGATCGCCGTCCTGTTCGCGGTCATCGCCGGCACCGTCGCGCTCGGGAACCTGTACCCGCGCAAGGTCTCGTTCCTGCCGGGCATGCGGTACTACGCCGGGAACTGGGACACCACGCTGTGGTGCGTGCGGCCGTCGGCCGACGAGAAGTTCCGCGTCGGTTCGCGCGCCCTGGGCCCGATGCAGCACCTGCAGCTCGAGCGGTTGTACGGCAGCAAAGAGGAAACCCTGATCCCCCTGCACCTCGCCCTGGCGTTCCGGGGCATGAACACGCACGGACGCGCACTGCTGACCCTGGCGCACCGGGCCATGGCCGACTACGACGAGGACGATTACAACCTGTGCGAGGGCGAAGTCCTGTGCTCAATGGTTCTCGGCTGGAACTTCGGCGACGGGCACATGCACAACGAGTGCCTGATCGACGCGCTGCAACAACGATGCGGGTTCGAGCCGGGCGAGGTGCGGGTCGTCATCCTGGACGCCCAGCCCATCCACCGACAGCGGCAGGAATACCGGCTGGTGGACGCGGCGACGGGTGAATTCGAACGCGGCTACTGCGACGTCGACGACATGGCCACCAACCAGCCCTGGGCCGACGACATTCCGGTGTACGTCCAGACCGGTCGCGTCACCGATTCCTGACGCGGCGCACCGCCACCACCACTACGAGGGCCCCGACGCCGGCAAGCGAGGCCAGCACTACCGGCTTCTGCACGAATCCGATCACCCGGATTTTGATGTCGTCGGCGAGGCGCCGGGGGTTGGCCCGCTCGGCAAGCGAGTCGACGGTGGCCGCCAGCTGGTCACGGGCGACGTCGATGTCCTGCTTGATGGCTTCGGGGTCCCGGTCCGCCACTGTGTCCTCCAAGTCGCCCACTATCCAGCTCCTACACCTGCCCGAACTACCCTAGATCAGCTGGCGGTAACCCCGTCGCTCCGGTGAACAGAAAGGTGCTGACCTTGACCGAGACCACGCGGCTTGCTCCGGGTGATAAGGCGCCCACCTTCAGCCTGCCCGACGCCGACGGCAACAAGGTGTCGCTGGGCGACTACCAGGGGCGTCGTGTCGTCGTGTACTTCTACCCGGCCGCGTCGACGCCGGGCTGCACCAAGCAGGCGTGCGACTTTCGCGACAGCCTGGCCGAGCTCAACGGCGCCGGCCTCGAGGTCATCGGAATCTCCCCCGACAAGCCGGAGAAGCTCGCCAAGTTCCGTGACGCCGAGAAGCTGACGTTCCCGCTGCTGTCCGACCCCGACCGCAAGGTCCTGACGGCCTACGGCGCGTACGGCGAGAAGCAGATGTACGGCAAGAAGGTCACCGGCGTCATCCGCTCCACCTTCGTGGTCGACGAGAAGGGCAAGATCGCCGTCGCGCAGTACAACGTCAAGGCGACAGGCCATGTCGCCAAGCTTCGCCGCGACCTGTCGGTCTAGTCGCCGATGACGGCGGCCTCGGTGTATTCGGTGATCGGCCGCGCGATTCCTTGCTCGTCGCAGACCCGCTGCAGCTTCTCCAGCGTCTCGTCGATCCCCGGGCCAAGCCGCTTGCCGGGGGTGAAGATCGCCGGCAGGTGCTGCATGCCCTGGATCACGCCGATCGTCGGATAGTGCACCGTGCCCTCGGGGTCGCAGCGATAGTCGGGCATCCGATCGAGCACCGCCGTGAGCATCGACTTGAACACGACGCGCGCGACGTTGGAGCCGATGCAGCGGTGGATGCCGAGCCCGAAGCTGAAGTGCCGGTTGTTCTTTCGGCTCATGTCCAATCGATTCGGATCGGGGAACACCGCGGGGTCGCGGTTGGCCATCGCCCAGGACAGCCACAGGCGATCCCCCTCCTTGAACCGCGTGCCCGCGAGTTCGAGGTCGGCGGCGATCGTGCGACCATCGCCGGGCGCGGGCGTGAAGTAACGCAGGAATTCCTCGGTCGCCGAGTCGAGCAGCGTTGCTAAATCCCGCTTGAGCAGTTCGCGCTGCTCGGAATTCTCGCCCAGCCATTCGAGGGCATGCGCGGTCAGCGCCGTCGTCGTGTCGAAACCCCCGCCGATGATCAAGCCGAGCATTCCGAGCAGTTCGGCGTCGGGGGCGGGTTCGCCGTCGATCTTCAGTCTGGCCAATGCGTCCACTATGCCCGGGCGCGGGTTCTCGCGGATCTCGAGAAGGTGGTTGAACAGGTCCGCCCCCATCGCCATCGTCTGCTCCAAAACCCTTGGGGCGTCCGGGGAATCGGCGGGGGTGTACACGTTGGCGTGGGCCGGCTCGCAGTAGAGCTGCCATTTCTTCAGCGGAACGCCCATCATTGCCAGAGTCAGGACGGCGGGCACGACATTCGCGAGATCGTCGACGAAGTCGATCCGTCCGACTTCGATCTTCTCGTCGATGCTCGCCCGCACGATCTCGTCGACAAATGGTTTCCAGCGCTTGACGGCCGCCGGCGACAGGTAGGGGTTGAGGATGCCGCGGTAGGCGGAGTGCAGGGGCTCGTCCATTTCGAGCATGCCGCCACGGACGCCGGTGCCCTGCGGCAGCGTGGGGATTGTGATGCCCTTGTAGCCGGTGCCTTCGCCGGTCACGTCATGGTCGTTAGACACGTGCGGGCATCGAGCGAGCTCGAAGACGGCCCGGTTGCCCGCGGCCACCCAATGCCCGCCGTAGGTTTCGGTCCACGCCACCGGGCACCTGGCGTGCATGTCCTCGGTGATTGCGGTGAACCGCTCGCGGTACTCCGGGGTGTGGCGATCGAAGTGGTAACGGTTGGTGTTGCCGGCGTCTTCGGTCAGGGTGTCTTCCGTGCTCACGGTGGCGTCTCCTGCGGACGAGTGGCTGGATATAGAAGCAGTATGCGGCGCGACGGTCGATCTATACAGGCAATCCGGCTCGAATTGAGATCGGTAGCCGCAGGCGGGCGCGAGAATTCGCTAGTGGCTCGCCCGTATCGGGCGGCGGACACGGCAACACGAGTAGGACCCTGATGAACACACCTCGAGCCGGCCGACGCGCCCCCACCGGCACCCGGGTTCCCCTGGGCGTGAAAAGTCGCGATTTCGGCCCCACACCACCAAAACCCATCCGCAGAGCGGATTATTGAGCGATGAACCCGGAAGAAGACCCGGAGAAGCAAGACCCCGAGGAATACATACGCGAGCTGGAGCGCGGCGTCGGGCAGTCACCGGGTGCCGCGCCGCGCCCGTCCGGCACGTCGACCAGCGGCGGGGATGGTGGGCGTGCACGCGGGGTTACCCGGCGGCGGTGGTTTGGGGACGTCGCGAGGCTCTCGAATGCGCCGCGAGTATGGGGAATCTTGATGTGCGCGTTCGCCGCTGCGTTCGCGATCGCCGCTCTCGTGGGTCACTACTCCGGCACCACCGTGAACGGAAATCTCACGATGATCAATGGCGGTGCGAAGGACACGATCGACTGCAACGACGGAAACCTGAGGCTGGAAGGTGACAACAACACCTATACCGTCACCGGCCACTGTCGCAGGCTTGACGTCGCCGGAAGCGCAAATCACGTCACCGTCGACAGCGCCGACATCATCAGTATTTTCGGCGACGACAACGCGATGATCTACCACTCCGGGTCACCGACGATAAACAAGACCGGCAACAACAACATCGTGTCTCAACGCCAGAGCACCCGGTGACGGTGAGCCCACCTAGCCCAGGTTGGCCAGCAACAGAGCTTCGCTGATCGCGGCACGCTCGAGCACGCCCAGATGCAGGCTCTCGTCGATGCTGTGGGCTTGTGTCGCGGGATCTTCCACGCCGGTCACGAGGATCTTCGCCTGCGGGAACGCCTCGGCGAACTCGGCGATGAACGGGATCGATCCGCCCATGCCCATGTCGATCGGATCGGTCCCCCACCCTTGCCGGAACGCGGCCCGCGCCGCGTCGTAGACGCTGCCGGTTGCGTCGATGGCGTAGGGCTCGCCGACGTCGCCGCGGGTGACGCTGACGTGTGCGCCCCACGGCGCGTGCTGTTGCAGGTGGGCGGCCAACGCATCCAGGTGCGCCGCGGCGTCCCCGCCCGGCGCGACGCGCATGCTGATCTTGGCCCGGGCCCGTGGGATGAGGGTGTTCGAGGCTTTCTCGATGGGTGTGGTGTCGATACCGATCACGGTGATCGCGGGTTTGGCCCACAGCCGCTGCGGTGCCGAACCCGATCCGATCTCAGACACCCCATCGAGCAGGCCGGAGTCCGAACGCACCCGCTCAGGTGGGTAATCCACTGGGGCGGCGCTACTTTCGTGCAGTCCGGCGACGGCCACGTTGCCGTCGTCGTCGTGCAGGCTGGCCAACATTCGCACCAGCACGCTCAGCGCGTCGGGCACCACGCCGCCCCAAATGCCGGAGTGCAGGCCGTGGTCGAGCGTGGCGACCTCGACGACGCAGTCGACCATGCCCCGTAGCGTCACCGTCAGCGCCGGGACTTCGGTGCTCCAGTTGTCCGAGTCGGCGATGACGATCACGTCGGCGGCGAGCGCGTCGCGGTGGGCGGCCAGCAGCCGGCCCAGCGATGGTGACCCGGATTCCTCCTCGCCCTCGACAAAGACCGTGACGCCCACCGGCGGTTGACCGTCGTGCGCCCGAAATGCCGCCAAATGCGTTGCGATGCCGGCTTTGTCGTCGGCGGTTCCGCGGCCGTAGAGCCGGCCGTCGCGCTCGGTGGGCTCGAAAGGCGGCGACACCCATTGGCTGCGGTCGCCCTCGGGCTGCACGTCGTGGTGGGCATACAGCAGCACCGTCGGCGCGCCGGCAGGCGCGGGGTGGTGAGCGATGACCGCCGGCGCTCCCCCTTCGCTGACGATGCGTACATCGCCGAAACCGGCCTGCGACAACAGATCCGCGACGGCCTGCGCGCTGCGGTGTACCTCGTCGCGGCGGCCGGGGTCCGCCCACACCGATTCGATGCGCACCAGGTCTTCCAGATCGCGGCGCACCGACGGCAGCAGCTCGCGGACGCGCTCAACCAGATCGCTCATGGGATCGAGGCTAGTCGGCCCGCGCCGAGCTGAGGGCACCTCCCGCTCGCGGGCGTCACGCTGGCGTGACTCTCGGCGCCTGGCGTCACGCTGGCGTGACTCTCGGCGCCTGGCGTCACGCTGGCGTGACCCTCGACGCCAGCGCTAGTCGGCCGCCGTCTCCAAAATGGCCACCGCGGCGGCCGTATCCGCTTCGTGCGTCAGCGACACGTGAATGATCACGTCGGCCAGGTGCTTGGCGATGTCGCCGCTCAATCGAACCCGCGGGCGGCCCCACATGTCGGTGACGACCTCGATGTCACGGTGGATGTCCTCCCGCAGCACCGGACGCTGGGCGAACCGCGACCCCGACCAGGCCTTGATGACGGCCTCCTTCGCGGCCCAGCGGGCCGCCAGGTGACGCGCCGCCGACGAACTCTTGTCCGAGGCGTCGCGGCGCTCCCCCGGGGTGAACGTCTCGGAGAAGACGGTTCCCGGTTGATCGACCTGCTCGGCGAAATCAGGAATGGAGACGAGATCGATCCCCACACCGACAATTCCCATGGGTCGCCAGGCTAACGGATCGCCGACGTCATCCGGCGGAGACCCGGTAGGCCTCGCCGTCACCCAGGCGCGAGTCCGGGTTCAGCAGCATCGCGGCCTCCTGACGCTTCTCCGGCGCTTCGTTGTCGAAGCGCCGGTTCGGCGGCCGCTCATACATCGGCGCTCCACCGGCGATCGCCGACGCGAGCCGACGCTGACCGGCCAGCACGCGTGCGCCCGCGCGGCGCTGGTAGTCCGCACGCTGCTCCGGGTCGAGCGCGGCGACGAACGCCTGCGGGTGCACCAGCGCGACCAGCCCCGAAACATGGCCGAACCCAAGGCTGGTCACCAACCCCGCCTTGAGCGGGAACCTGTCCCCGAGCCGCAGCGTTTCGCGCACCCAGACGAAGTGGGCCGAGCCGGCCAGTTCGTCGTCGACGCAATCCAGGCTCCGGTTGGGCGGGATCACCCCGTCGCGCAGCATCTGGCAAAGGCCCATCATCTGGAAGACCGCCGCGCCGCCCTTCGCGTGCCCGGTGAGGCTCTTCTGCGACACCACGAACAACGGAGCGCCCTCGGAACGGCCCAGCGAGTCGGCGAGCCGCTCGTGCAGTTCGGTCTCGTTGGGATCGTTGGCCAGGGTCGACGTGTCGTGCTTGGACACCACCGCGACGTCGTCGGCTCCCACCCCGAGCTTGGCCAGCGACCGCGCCAGCATCGAATCCTTGCCGCCGCGACCGGCACCCAGCGCGCCGAGCCCCGGCGCCGGGATCGAGGTGTGCACGCCGTCGGCGAATGACTGCGCGTAGGCCACCACGGCCAGTACCGGCAGACCCATCTTGAGCGCCAGGTCGCCGCGCGCCAGCAGGATCGTGCCGCCGCCCTGCGCCTCGAGGAATCCCAGCCGGCGCCGATCGTTGGGCCGCGAGAACTTCGAGTCGTGGATGCCCCGGCCCCGCATCATGGAAGTGTCGGCGGTCGCCGCCATGTCACCGAAGCCGATGATGGCTTCCAGCGTCAGGTCGTCGAATCCGCCGGCGACCACCAGCTCCGCCTTGCCGAGACGGATCTTGTCGACGCCCTCCTCGACCGACACCGCCGCGGTCGCGCACGCGCCCACCGGGTGGATCATCGCGCCGTAGCTGCCGACGTAACTCTGAATGACATGCGCGGCAACGACGTTCGGCAGAACTTCCTGCAGGATGTCGTTCGGCTTGCTTCGGCCCAGCAGGTTGCCGTGGTACATCGTCTGCATCGACGTCATCCCGCCCATGCCGGTGCCCTGCGTGCTGGCCACCAGGCCCGGGTGCACCCACCGCATCAACTCGGCCGGGGTGAATCCCGACGACAGGAACGCGTCGACGGTCGCGACGATGTTCCACAGCGCCACCCGGTCGGTCGAGCTGGCCATGTCCTGACTGATGCCGAACACGGTCGGGTCGAACCCGGTGGGAATCTGCGCACCAACGGTCCGCGACAGCTTGGTCTTTCGCGGCACCCGAATCTCGGTGCCGGCCTTGCGGATGACCTGCCAGTCGCTGGAGTCGGGCACCGGCCGGATGACCGTGTGTTCCGGGTCGAACTCGACGAAGGCGCGCGCGTCGGTCTCCGAGGACACCACGAACGCGAAGTCCTTGTCCAGGAACACCGACACCAGCAGCGGCGCGGCGTGGTCGGGGTCGATCGCGCCGTCGTCGACGAATTCGCGGATGCCGCAACGCTCGACGACGGCGTCGTGGTAGCGCTCCACCAGCTCGGACTCATCGACCAGGTCACCGGATTGCGTGTCGTACCAACCGGGTTGGGGGTCGTCCTCCCAGCGAATAAGGCCAGTGGTCCAGGCCAACTCCAGGACGCCGGCCGCCGACAGTTCGTTGTCGACCTCCATCTCGAAGCGGGTCCGCGACGAGCCGTAGGGGCCCAGTTCCGCGCCACCGACGATGACCACCAGATCGGCCGGGTCGACGTCGAGGTCCGCCCATTCCGGCGGCGGCGCCGGGGCGAAGCCGCGCGGCGGGGACGGCAGCGCGGCAATGGTGCCCTCGGCCCCGGAGGCTTCGGCCTCGTCGTCCGATGCCGAGGTGGCTTGCTCGCGGGCCTTGGCGGCCAGCTCGGCCATGTCGAGGTTGGCCTCGCCCAGCCCGCCGGTCAGGTCCGCCTTGATCGGCGCGGCGGCCGCGGCGACCTTGGACTCGATGTCGCAAAGCGACAGCAACATTGCGGCCATCTCGTCGGTCGAGTATGTCGTGACACCGGCCTCCTCGACCGCGTCGACGATGGCATCGTTGTGGCCCATCAGCCCAGTGCCACGAGTCCAACCGATCAGCGCGTGCGCGAGGCTGACCCGGGCCGCCCACGAGGACTCGGCGTGCCAACGGCTCACCAGGGCGTCCAGCGCCGACTTGGCTTCGCCGTAAGCGCCGTCGCCGCCGAACATTCCGCGGTTCGGTGAACCCGGCAGCACCACGTGCAGCCGCGACGCGATGTCGCGCTCGGCGCCGATCTTCGACAGCCCGCCGATCAACCGCTGCACCGCCCACAGCAGCACTTTCATCTCCATCTCGGAGCGAGAGCCGGCCTCGGACAGGTCGCCCGCGACCCGCGGTGCGGCGAACGGGAACAACAGCGTGGGGGTCTGCGCGTCCTTGATGTGAATCGACTGCGGCCCAAGGCTTTCGGTCTGCTCGGTGCCCACCCACTCGACCAGCGCGTCGATGTCGGAGTAGGACGCCATGTTGGCCGCGACCACCCACAGGGCCGCGCCGAACCGGGCGTGCTCGCGGTAGAGGCCGCGGTAGAAAGCCAACCGCTCGTCGTCGAGCTTGGACGTGGTGGCGATGACGGTGGCACCGCCGTCGAGCAGTCGCCCGATCACCGACGCGGCAATCGAGCCCTTGGATGCGCCGGTCACCACGGCGACTTCGCTGCTGTACGGGCCCGGGTCCGGGTTCTCGGCGCCGGCCGCGATGCGGCCGTACAACGACGCGTGGATCTGACGGCCGGCCGACAGGGCCTTGCCCTGCCACCAGGTGGCCTGCGTGGCCACGACATGGCCTGCGCCCTCGAACCTTTCGGACAGATCGACCCACCGGGCGTCGATGTCGCCCTCGTCGCTCAGCCAGAGCTTGACCAGGTCTTCGCGCGCGCTGGCCCACCGGTCGTCGAACAGTACGGCCTTCTTCGGCTCGAACACCGGCGCCACCAGGCGTGGCCAGTCGGCGCCGAGTTCGGCGGTGACCAGGTCGATGAGCTCGGCGTCGGTGGGCGCCGGCGAAGCGGTGACCGGGTCGTCGAGGCCCAGCTGGTTGAGCACCAGGCGGGCCGCCGAGGCCAGCACACCGTCGCGGCCGGTGATCTGGTCGGTGAATTCGCCCAGCGCGGTGGCGTCGATGGTCGCTCCGCCACCGCCGCCCGAAGACGGCAGCGCAACCGCGATGCCACGACGCGCGGCGACGGAAGCCACCGCGGCATCGATCGCCTTGTCGACGGACGCGGCGTCGGCCAGCGCACCTTCGTGCAGGTGACCCATGGCGCCACCCCGGACGCTGGTCCCCTCGCGGGTCCCCAGTGCGACCTCGACCGTGACGTGCTTCGCCCAACCATCGCCCAGTTCCCAGGTCTTCTTGACCCGCTCGGCGATGGCCCCGGGGCGCTTGCCCGAGGGCCCCAGCACCGTGCGCAGCTGGTCGTTGATCGCGTCGGAAAGCACTGGGCCGTAAGGCTTGTAGGTGCGGGCCAGCTTGGTCACCTGCGCGCGCAACCCGGCCAGGTCGGCTTCGGCCGCGCCGTCGATGGCGCCCAGGTTCAGCTCCGAGCCCAGGTCCACCAGCAGCTGGTTGCGCCGCGACGACGCGCCGTCGGTGATGGATTCGATGGAGTCCAGCTCCTCGATCTGATCGATGCGCATCTTCGCCGACAGCGCGATCAGCGCGAGTGTGGCGTCGGCGGCATCGAATCCGATGTCGTCCGGTCGGGCCGCGCCCGACGGCGCGGTCGGCGCGGCGGCGGGGGCCGGTGTGGCCGCGGCCCCTTCCGGCGCTGACGCACTCTCGGCGGGCACCTCCGGCTCGTCCTCGGGCTCCGGCTCGGGGTCGGTGTCGGTGGCGAACAGCACCGCCGCGTCGCGCTCGGCGTTGAGCACTTCGACTGTGCTGTGGGCATATTCGGGCAGCTTGAGGGTGTTGGTGGCCAGGCCCGCGACGGTCGGTGCGGACTTCACACCGATCTCGACGAACCGCTCCACGCCTCGACCGCCGGCGGCCTCTTCGGTGAACAGCAGGTCCTGGGTTTCGATCCAGCGCACCGGGCTGGCGAATTGCCATGCCAGCAGCTCGATGAGGACGATGCGGGCCATCTCGATCCGGCGCTCGGCGAGCCAGGTGTCGTAGTCGGCGAGGATCGGGTCGAGCGGCTCGGCCGGCACCAGGTCGCGGATCTCCTGAATGAAGTCGCGGTCCAGGGTGAACGGACGCGGCACCAGGTTGGGGATGTAGCGCCCGATGATGACGTCGGGATCCTTGTCGCGCGGCATGACTCGGTCGAGCGATCGCCGGAACTCCGCCACACCGACCCGCAACACCCGCGAGTGGAACGGCACGTCGATACCGGGCACCAAAATGAACGAGCGCTTGCCGCCGGTGATCTTGCGGCGCCGCTCCACCTCGGCCTCGAGCTCCTCCAGGCCGCGCACGGTGCCCGCGATCGCATACTGCGACCCGCGCAGGTTGAAGTTGACGATCTCAAGGAACTCACCGGTATTCGCCGCAATATCGGCGACGAATTCCGGAACCTCGTCGTCGGGCAGATCGATCTGCGACGGCCGAATGGCCGCCAAGCGATAGTTGGACCGGCCCAGCTCGTCGCGCGGCACGATGTCGTGCATCTTCGATCCGCGGTGAAACACCGTCTCCAGCAAGGCTTCCAGCTCGTAGATGCCGGTCACGCAGGCCAGCGCGGTGTACTCGCCGACGGAGTGACCGCAGGCGATCGCGTCTTCGACGAAGGCGCCTTGCTCGCGCATCTCGGCGACCTGCGCGGCGGCCACCGTGGCCATCGCGACCTGGGTGAACTGCGTCAGGTACAGCACGCCCTCGGGGTGGTTGTAGTGCACACCGCTGGCGATGATGCTGGTCGGGTTGTCGCGCACCACATGCAGAACCGAGAAGCCCAGCGTGTCGCGGGTGAACTTGTCGGCTTTGTCCCACACCTTGCGGGCGGCCTTGGACCGGGCCCGGACGTCCATGCCCATGCCCTTGTGCTGAATACCCTGCCCGGGGAACGCATAGACCGTGCGCGGGGCCGCCAGGCGTGCCGTCGCCGACATCACCAGATCCGATCCGATCTTGGCGGCGACCTCCAAGACCTCTGCGCCCTGGTCGATTCCGACCCGCTCGACGCGGAACGCGACCTCGTCGCCGGGACGCACCATGCCCAGGAACCGGGCGGTCCAGCCGATCAGCCGCGCCGGCGGGCGCGCCTGACCATCGGTGGCGGTCACCGCGTGCTGAGCGGCGGCCGACAGCCACATGCCGTGCACGATGGGCGAATCCAGGCCGGCCAGCAGCGCCGCGGCCCGGTCGGTGTGGATGGGGTTGTGGTCACCGGAGACCACCGCGAACGGCCGCATGTCGACCGGGGCGGTGATGGCGACGTCGCGGCGGCGCCGACGCGGAGTGTCGGTCGCGTTTTGCGAGACCGCACCACCGGCGCGCGTCGGGTCCGTCAGTTCGGCGGCGCCGGTGCGTCCTAGGATCGCGAAACGCTCCTGGAGGGTGGCGATCACCTGACCGTCGGTGTCGGCGATGGTGACCGAGACGGGGACGACGCGCCCCATGTCCGTGTCGAGGGCCACCGAAGCCGTTGCGCTGATTGTCAATTGGGCCTGGGCCTTCGGCAGGTTGCCGGTCATGTGGGCGGCATGGTCGAGATGCACCAGGCTCAACAGGCCCTCGACGACCGGCACACCGGCTTCGGTGACGGCCGAGCCGATCGCCGAGAAGACGGCGGGCCAGCACGGCCCGACGAGTGCGTCGGGGACGGTGGTGAGGCTGGGCGCCAACGGTTCTCCGAAAGTGGCCGTGACACCGGTGTGGTCGGCGACGCGTTCGGGGTCCCAGTCGACCGTGACGGTTGCGGTTCCGTCGGTGACGGCAGGCAAGAACTCCGGCCCGTCGACGCCTGCGGCGATGGCCAGCACCGCCCGCATGGCCGTGGCGGCATCATCTGTGGAGACCACCGGGGTGGCGCCGTCAACAGTGTTGGGCGGCAACGTGAATGGGATGTCGATCCACGTGCCCGATATGGGAACGCTGAGCACGACTCGGTCGTCGTCGACCTTAAGCTGCGCCCCGGTGGACGAATGTGTGGCGCGGCGGCTCTCGGGCCCGTCATGCACCAGCCAGTCGGAGGGATCGGCGATCCGATGGACCGGGTTGGTCGCGGTGCGGCCCGCCCATTGGACATCGGGGGCGTCCAGCACGACGGCCAGCGGCCCGGTGACGTCGGCGCGGCCGGTCCGGCGGGAGGTGACCGCGGTGGGCTCCACCCCGGCGGCGAGCGCCTCCTCGATGGCCGCCTGCTCGAAGCGGTCCAGCAGTTCACCGACGGGCTCGTCCATCCGGGTGATGCCGGCCACGGCGGCGGTACCCGGAATGATGCACACCTGATCGGCGTCGTAGCGCGCGTCGTGCGCCTGCCACAGCGAATCGCTGCGCCACCAGCGCCGCACATCCTTGTCGATCACCGGCACGAAGTTGACCGGCTTGCCCAGCAGCTTGCACAGCGAGACGAAGAACGGGACATCGGCCGGGTGCAGCTGCACACGTTCGGCGTCGGGGTAGTGCGCCAGCAGGGTGGCGATTGCCTCGGAAGGATTTTCCAGCAGCCGCGCGCCGTCGTCGGTGGAGCCGTCGAACAGCGTCTCGATGGGACCGAAATCCTGTGTGTGCAAACGCGCCTCGGCCCGCTGCAGCATCTGCTCGAAACGGTCGCGCCAGGTGTCGGCCAGCCATGGGCTGCCCGGCGACGCGGTGTCTGCGGTGGAATCGCCGTCGCCGATGGACAATTCGACGTAGCGCTGCAGCCACTGTAGGTAGGTCATCTCACCGGCATCGCCGAAGTACGGCTTGGCGGTGTTGGCCATGGCCGCGATGATCTCGTCGCGGCGCTCCGCGACCGCGTCGGCGTCACCGGCGACCTCGTCGAGAAGCCGGCCGCACCGCGACGCGCTGTTGTCGATCTCGTGAATGTCCGCACCGAGCTGGCTACGGCTGGAAGCCATTCCGCCGGAGGCTTTTCCGGCGCCGATCCACTGATCGGTACCCTGCGTTTCGACCAGCATCCGCTTGACCGACGGCGACGTGGTGGCCTCCTTGGCCGCCATCGCCGCGGTGCCGACCAGGATGCCGTCGATCGGCATCAGCGGGAAGCCGTACGCCTGCGCCCAGCGCCCGGACAGGTATTCGGCCGCCCGCTCCGGCGTGCCGATGCCACCGCCGACGCAGACGGTGATGTTGGAGCGCGACCGCAACTCGGAGTAGGTCGCCAGCAGTAGGTCGTCGAGGTCTTCCCAGGAGTGGTGGCCACCGGCGCGTCCGCCCTCGATGTGCGCGATC
Source organism: Mycobacterium sp. NGS17 (assembly GCF_059813205.1). Lineage (NCBI taxonomy): Bacteria > Bacillati > Actinomycetota > Actinomycetes > Mycobacteriales > Mycobacteriaceae > Mycobacterium > Mycobacterium sp. NGS17. The sequence goes on from NZ_JCALED010000008.1 coordinate 83,421, forward strand.
ACCGGCTTGGTGGACACTTCGGTCGCGATGCGGATGACGGAGCGGATCTGCTCGACGGTGCCCGGCTTGAAGACGACGTGACTGATGCCGACCTCGCCCAGCTCCTCGATGAGGTCGACCGCGTCCTCGAGGTCGGGGATGCCGGCGCTGATCACCAGGCCGTCGATGGCCGCGCCGGACTGGCGCGCCTTCTGCACCAGCCGCTTGCCGCCGACCTGCAGCTTCCACAGGTACGGGTCCAGAAACAGCGCGTTGAACTGGTAGGTACGACCGTCCTCGAGCAGCCCGGACATCTGCTCGATGCGGTCGGCGAAGATCTCCTCGGTGACCTGCCCGCCGCCGGCCAGCTCGGCCCAGTGTCCGGCGTTGGCCGCGGCGGCCACGATTTTGGCGTCCACGGTGGTCGGGGTCATGCCGGCCAACAGGATCGGCGAGCGGCCCGTCAGCCGGGTGAATTTCGTCGACAGCTTGACCCTGCCGTCGGGCAGGCGAACCAGCGTCGGAGCGTAGCTGGACCAGGCCCGCGCCACCTCGGGGACGGCCCCGACGGTGAACAGGTTGCGCTGCCCGCCGCGGGTCGCCGCGGGCACGATTCCTACACCCAGACCGCGGATCACCGGCGCGGTCAACCGGGTCAGGATGTCGCCGGGCCCCAGGTCGAGAATCCAGCGCGCCCCGGCATCGTTGACCCGGGTGATCTCCTCCACCCAATCGACCGGACGCACCAGGATCGACTCGGTCAGCTGCCGGGCCAGCCCGACGTCCAGGCCGACCTTCTCGGCCCAACCGCCGACGATGTCGATGCCATCGGCCAGCCGGGGCGTGTGGAAGCCCACCTCGACCTGCACCGGATCGAAGACCGGCGCGAAGACGTCACCGCCGCGCAGTTTGTTCTTCCGGTCGGCTTCCTCCTTCTCCGAGATCTGCTGGCAGTAGAGCTCGAACCGGGAGAGCTGTTCGGGGGTGCCGGTGATGACGACCGAGCGGCGGCCGTTGCGGATGGACAAGACGGGCGGCAACACGGTGCGCACGTCCTGTGCGAACTCGTCGAGCAGCCGGCCGATGCGTTCGGGATCGGCGTTGGTGACCGACACCATCGGCGGGCGGTCGCCAAGCACCGAGATGCCGCGCCGACGGGCCACCAGCGTCCCGGCCGCACCGATCAGCTGGGCCATTGCCAGCAGCTCGACATCGCGGCCACCGCCGGCCTTCAGCGCCTCGACGGCGAGCACACCTTGCGAATGTCCTGCGACGGCGACCGGCGGTGTCGCCTTCAGGTCCATGCCTTGCCGGGCCAGCGCACGCACGGCCGCGATCTGGGTGAGCAGCACGCCCGGGATCGACACCGCGGCCGAGGTGAGGTGCTTGTCCGACGGGATCGGATCCTCGGCCGCCAGCGCACGCACCCACGACAGCGGCTCGAAGCCGATCGGTCGCACCACGACCAGCTCTTTGGCCACCGGTTCCAGGAGCAGGTTGACCTCGCCCGCCAGCGTTGCCAGTTCGCACTCGATCCCTGCCGACGACACCAGTTCTTCGAGGGTCTCCAGCCAGGCGCTGCCCTGGCCGCCGAATGCCACGGCGTAGGGCTCACCGGCCGTCAGCCGGTCGACCAGAGCGAGGGCGTCCCCGGCGTGGGGGTTCTGACTCCCCTGCGGGCCGTGCCCGTCGCGGTCAGCGGACACCCGATCGTGCTCGTGGATCGTCACCTTGTTGTCTCCCCTGTATGCGTCTTTAGGTCTCGTTCGTCTGGCGGTTCACCACCGCAGGGCGGGGTCCTGTCGATGCGGCGTGGTTCAGCGTCGAATCACTAACCGGGAAACGGCCGGCCGATGTGTTGTCGGCGAACCGCGCGGGCGGCGCGACGGACTCCATCGGCTGTACTAAGAGTGTCATAAGGATCGGCCCTCGTTTTGCGTGCTGATCGGTTACTGGTGAGTTCTACGCATGGGTAACCGTGTCCTGGGTAACACGCGATTTCACCGGCGGCGCGGAGCCGATTCACAAACCCGCTGCATGCAGGTGGTTACGGTCGAGTAGCTATAACTGCGCAGATCAAAGCTGTCTTGTTATCGAATCGTTACATAAAAATTTTTGGTCGCAAAGCGTCGTCGCGGCGCCGTCGGCCGCGGCTGACCGCGATCGGCCGCCCGCGCGCGTCTGAAAAATGAGCGAACGAGTGTTTGCTGGAATTTTTAAGAACGGGAGTCTCGGCCGCGCCCGGCGACGGCATCGGCCGCTAGGCCCACTGGCCGAATTCCGGCTTGAGGATCTCGTTGATGTCCACGCCGACCCCTCCGACGCTGCGTTTGTCGATCTCAACTTGGTGCAGATGGGCTGCCGGGTGGGCGTAACCCTTGGGTGAGCCCCAATTGTGCTGCCAGAAGTAGGAGCCCAACCCGTCATGCAGCGCCCAGTCGATGGTCTTCGAATTGGCGTACACGCCTGTGCGCTGATGGCCGATCACCGATTCCCACGAGCGCAGGTAGGGCGCCACCTGGCTTTTGTACTGCTCATAGGACGGGTCGTCGTCGATCGAGGCGTAGATAGGCGCGGTGGCGGGCCCGCCGGCCGCGGCGTGCAGCTGCATCCCCCGCTGCGCGTGCTGCAGGCCGGCGTTGGCACCGCCCAGCCAGTCCGCGGTGCTGGCCTTGCCGTACTGATAGCAGGACACGATTTTGAGCCCGTTGCTGTCGAGGTCGCGCGCTTCGCTGACCTGAATCGGTTTGCCGAGCATCCAGTTGCCGCCGGGCCGCCGATCGGAAACGTACCGAATCGACCCCAGTGCGCCGGCCGCCCGGATCTGGCTGGCCGGGATGACTCCGGCCGCGTAGTCCAGCAGAGTGCCGAGCGACGCCGATGCCCTCGGGACGCTCAGCGACGCGCCCGCGACGCCCGCGCCAAGCAGGGCCGGGGTCGCGGCCGCGATTTTGAGCAAATCGCGACGCGAAACGGATAACACAAGCCACAGAGTACGACAAACACCTCAGATACCACATTGATCACACGGGTCACAGGTGCGTCCCAGTGCCACATCGGCGCTGAAGCGCGCCCGCCGCGCCCAACACCGCATAGGGACCGGTCACCGCCATCAGGCTCAGCAGCGAGCGAATCTTGGGGTCGCCACGCTTGAGGCGTCTCAGCTCCATCAGGGCGTTGACGTTGTCGAGCGTGTCCACCATCAGGCCGATCCGTTGCCAACGCCGGCGGTTGGGCTCGTCACTACCGAGATAACCGACACCAAGTGCCAGGGCGCGGGCGCCGAAAATGCGGATCAAATACTTGAGCTCCGTGGACAGCATGTGGTCGGGCACTCCGTTCATGCGAGTCTGAGAAGCCGGGTAGGCAAATGCGGTGGCGCCCAACAGGATCCGCCCGACGGCGGCCGCGGTGAATGCCCGGCGCAGAACCCTGGGTTGCGGAGCCGATGTGCGTGTCACTGTGGTGTTCATAACTGCAGTTTTCGCCGCCGACGTAAGTGTGTCGATTACCTTCGAGGTAATGGTTCACCTTCGCGCACCCGCGTTAGGTTCGAAATATGTCCGCGGGGATAGCGGTGCGCGAGTGGCGCACTCGCCGGCGATTGAGCCAGATGGAACTTGCGCATCAGGTCGGTGTCTCGCCTCGCCACCTCAGCTTCGTCGAGACCGGCAGGGCCAATCCCAGCCGCGCTCTGTTGCTGCGCATCGGCGAGTCGCTGGATCTTCCGCTCGCCGCGCGCAACCGCCTGCTGCTCGACGGCGGCTACGCACCCGTGTTCGGCGAGCACACCCTGGATGCCGAACGGATGAGGCCCGTGAAGGCGGCCGTCGACTCGGTGCTGGCCGGCCATGCCCCGTATCCGGCCATCGTCACCGATGCGTGCTGGAACCTGATAGCCGGAAATGTCGGTTGCGTCGTGCTCGCCGAGGGCGTTGACCCGGAGTTGCTGCGCCCGCCGATCAACGTCATGAAATTGTGCCTGCATCCGCAGGGATTGGCGCAGCGACTACTCAACCGCGCCGAGGTGCACTCGGCGATCATCGGTCGGGTTCGCCGGCACGCGCAGGCCACCGCGGCACCCGACATCCGCCGTCTTTACGAGGAGCTGTCGAGTTATCCGGCGCCCCGGGAAGTCCAGCGCGGCGAGCGGACTGGCGAGCTGTATGTGCCGTTTCGAATGGTCACCCTGGACGAAACCGAGCTCCGGTTCGTCAGCACCATCGCGACCTTCGGTAGCCCGCTCGACATTTCGGTGGAGAGCCTGATCATCGAGTCGTTCTTCCCTGCTGACCCTGCCACCGCCGATTACCTGCACAACCTCGACAGCGATCAGCGTGTGCGCGCGATCGCGCGGCGATACCCCCAGGTGCTGCCCTTCCTCGGGTCCCGCTGACGCGCCGGGGCGGCGGTTGGCCTTATTTTATTGTCACTATAAAGTTAGTAAAGTTATCGACAGCGCTTGACTGCAATCGGAGATCAGATGGATCACGACCAGCTCATCGACCTGACCCGGCGCGCGTTGAAGTTGGCGCGGGACAAGGCGACCGATCTCGCTCCGGCTCAGCACACGGTCGACGCGCGTGACTACACCAGTCTCGAGCGGCACCACCGGGATCGGGCCATGCTGCTGGCCAGCCCGCAGTTGGTCGGCTACGTCTCGGAACTTCCCACTCCGGGTTCGTACTGCACGAAAACGGTGATGGGGCGGTCCATCCTGCTGACCAGAACATCAGCGGGAACGGTCAAGGCGTTCAGCAACGTGTGCCTGCACCGCCAGTCGCAGGTGGCGACGGGATGCGGCACCGCAAAGCGGTTCACCTGCCCATACCACGCCTGGACATACGACAACACAGGTCGCCTGGTGGCAGTTCCCGGGCGAGAGGGTTTCCCAGAAGTGACGGTCAAGTCCGATGGTCTGACCGAACTCCCGGCCACCGAATTCGCCGGATTCCTTTGGGTGGCATTGAATCCCGGATCCACGTTGGATGTGGCGGCACACTTGGGCCCGCTCGCCGAGGAGCTCGACTCATGGGGCATCGGGCGCTGGTCACCGCTGGGCGAGAAGGTATTGGACTCCCCCATCAACTGGAAATTGGCGATCGACACCTTCGCCGAGAACTACCACTTCGCCACCGTGCATCAGCAGACGTTCGCCACGATCGCGCGCAGCAACTGCACGGTGTTCGACTCCTATGGGCCGCATCACCGGCTGATCTTCCCGCTGAACACCATTCTGGAGCTCGACGATGTGCCCGAGGATCAATGGAATCCGTTCCACAACATGGTGGTGATCTATGCGTTGTTCCCCAACATCGTGCTATCGGTGACCATCGCCAACGGCGAGCTGTTCCGGGTCTACCCCGGGGATCGGCCCGGTAACTCAATCACCGTCCACCAGAACGCAACACCGCAGGACCTCGCCGATGAGTCGGCGGCCGCCGGCGCCCAAGCCGTCTTCGAGTACGCGCACGCCACCGTGCGCGACGAGGATTACCGGCTGGTCGAGGGGCTGCAGGCCAATCTCGAGTCCGGGGTCCGAGACCACTTGGTCTTCGGCCGCAACGAACCCGGGTTGCAGCATCGCCACATCACGTGGGACCGGGCGCTGTCGCGGTCAGCTGACCCCGGCTGACAGGACCGCGATCAGATCGTCGAGAAGCTGTGCCAGCGTGTGGTTTTCGGCAGACGCCACGTTGGACAGCAGTTCGACGGCGTCCTTGCGCCGGCCCGCCGCCACCAGCGGCGCGACCCGATCCACCATCGCCTGCAGCTCGGGCTCCGGCGGTGCCAGGCTCCCGACAGTCGTGGACAGCACCTCGACGAGTTCCCAATCCCGGTACAGCGCCAGCGATCGTTCATTGAACGCGAAGCCCGTCACCGGCTTTCCCCACATGGTCCCGTGGTAGCGATAGGGGCCCTCCATGTACTCGATCGGCAACCCGTGGGCCGGGGCCGCCACCAGCGGCTCGCCGATGAGATCCAATTGCAGTGTGGGGCAGGTGATCCGGTGCCGGTCGGGCATGTACCGGGCCGGCGCGAGAGGCCGCACCAGGGGCCGGATGGCCTCGGGCCACCGCACATAGCTGCTGACCGTGACCTCGATGTCTTCGGCACACTCCGGCGGGATCGCGGAGTCCGGGTAGCTCGTCGTGACACCGGTGAACGGCTGCAGCGCATTGCCGTCTTTGCGGTCGAACTGCCGCCAGATGCTCAGGTCCACCCCGTTGTCGAAATTGATCGTGCGCCATTCGTGTGACCGGGCCCGCGGGTCTCCCGCGGATCCCCCGCCGCCGGCGTATTTGGGGAACCACTGCCGATCGACGTGCCCACTGGTGCCGGACACCTGCTCGACCACGTTCCCCCAGCGCAGAGTGCCGGCCATCGCCATGCCGGTCTGGAAATAGGAGTAGGTATCGCTTTGACCGAAACAGACGATTTTTCCGTTATAGGTCGATGCACCAACTGGTGTCGGTGCGCGCGTTGGGGTTACGGCCAGATCAAGTCGCATGGGCCGCCCGGACTGATCCTCTCCGACCAGGCTGACCCGGTAGGTGTAGGGCAGCAGTTCACCATCGCCGTTGCGACTGGTCGTCCACGACGCGGTTCCCGCGCTGCTGTGGTAGTTGATGTCGAGATGGCCCACCGCCATCGTCAGCTTGCGCTGGGCGCCGGGCTCCATGTTGGCAGGCGGCATGTCGTAATCGGTGAAGGTGCCGTATTCACCGGTGTCGAGGTCGAACAGCGCCATCGTGTAGAAGTCTGCGACGACCGTTCCCCCGGGCCGGTTCTTGTTGAAGATGGTCAGGAAGGCGAACGACCGATCGGCCTGGGCGGAGACGAGCTGCCCGGCGATGAACCAGGTGTCCGACTCCTGGTCGGGGTGTTCGCCCTCGGCGGCGGGAAACTCCAACTGGCCGTCGCCGGGCACCAATTGAAACGGGTAACTGCGCCAATCGCTGGTCATAGAGGGCCTCGCTGCTTTTTTCGCTATGTTAGCGTGAATAGCGAAATTACGGCCACGGCCCGATCCCTGAGGAAGTGCCCCGATGACAGAGACTTCCGGCCATCGCTCCTATAACGAGCTGTTCATCGGGGGCCAGTGGCGCAAGCCCGCCAATCCCCAGCAGCTCTCGGTGATCTCGCCGCACTCCGAAGAGCCGGTCGGGCATGTCCAGGTCGCGGGCCCCGACGACGTCGAGGCCGCCGTCGCCGCCGCACGGCACGCGTTCGATGACGGTCCGTGGCCACGGATGAGCCATGCCGATCGAATGGCCAAAGTCGAGCAGCTCGCCGGGATCTACGCCGGCCATGCCGACGAAATGGCCGACCTCATCACCGACGAGATGGGGTCGCCGCGCAGCTTCAGCCGGATGGGCCAGGGGGCGGCCGCCGTAGCGCTGATCCACCTCTCGCTGGCCGCCGCGCGCGAGTTCCCGTGGGAGGAACGTCGCCAAGGTGTGCTCGGCGAAGTACATCTGCGCAGGGCCCCAGTTGGGGTGGTCGGCGCGATCGTACCGTGGAACGTGCCGCAGTTCTTGATCATGCCCAAGCTGATCCCGGCGCTGATCGCCGGCTGCACGGTCATCATCAAACCCGCACCCGAAACCCCTTTGGACGCTTTGTGGTTGGCCGAGATGATCGAGGAGATCGGGCTACCCGAAGGCGTGGTGTCGGTGCTGCCCGGCGGCCCCGAGATCGGTGAGGCGCTGGTGCGCCATCCCGGCGTGGACAAGATCGCGTTCACCGGGTCCAGTGCTGTCGGCCGCCGGATCGCCGCGCTGTGCGGCGAGCAGCTCAAGCGGGTGAGCTTGGAGCTGGGCGGCAAGTCGGCGGCGATCATTCTCGACGACGCCGACATCGGTAAGACGGTGGCGGGCCTGAAGTCCGCCGGGCTGATGAACAATGGCCAGGCGTGCGTCGCGCAGACCCGGATTCTGGTCAGCGACCGCAAGCATGACGAGGTCGTCGACGCGCTGGCCGACATGATGTCCGCGCTGAACGTCGGTGATCCGGCCGACGACGCCACGGACATCGGACCGCTTGTGGCCCAACGCCAACAGCGCCGCGTCCAGGACTACATCAAGTCGGGCCGCAGCGAAGGCGCCCGCGTTGTGCTCGGTGGCGAACAGAGCCCTTCCGAGCGGGGCTGGTATGTACAGCCGACGCTGTTCACCGACGCCACCAACGACATGCGCATCGCCCGCGAGGAGATTTTCGGTCCCGTGCTGACCGTGCTTCGCTACCGTGACGAAGACGACGCGGTCCGCATCGCCAACGAGACCGATTACGGCCTGGCCGGTTCGGTGTGGACCGCCGACATCCAGCACGGCCTTGAGGTCGCGGCCGCCGTCCGCACCGGGACCTATGGCATCAACATGTACACCCTGGACATCGGTGCACCGTTCGGCGGATTCAAGCAGTCCGGCATCGGGCGCGAGTTCGGGCCGGAGGGGCTAGATGAGTATGTCGAGCTGCAGACGCTGATCTGCAAAGGTCAGCTGCCGCCCCTATAAGGTTTCCGCTCGCCACCGCGGGTCGCGGCCAAGCCGCGCCAAAAGCGTTGCCTGCGCACCATTTCTGTCGCCGATCACGACTGGCGCACCGAACATCCCCGATGCGGCCAACGCCTGAGGGTCCTCCGGGAGAGCGGCGCAGAACATTTCGCACCATGAGGGGTCCAGGCCGTCGTCGGCGCCCACCGCGCGGGCGAGGTCCCAGGTATGCACCAGGACGTCACGGGTCAGGTTCGGAATCAACCTGTAGGCATCGAGCTGCGTCGCTCCGCCGCGCCGAAGCGACGGCACACCGCCAAATGCAGTTCGCCGGCGTCATCCATCGCCGTCGCGCGGGGAGTCGGGCACGTGCAAGGTCAGCTCGACGGGACAGCACAGCGCGCCATGCTGATTGGTCACCTGAATCTCGACGTCGACCAGGCAGCGCGGAGGGTCGACCGAGGTGTCCCGGCGCTTCGCCACGGCCCGCCCCCGGCCGATCATCGTGTCGCCGGCATACACCGACCCGGCGAGCCGCATGGACCGCCGCACCACGCGCGAGCGCGGGCCCGCCCAGTCCGTCGCGATGCGGTCGGCGAATCCGGCCAGGTGCATCGTGTTGACGTAGATTGTCGGGTTCCCCTGAGCCACAGCGTATTCCGGATCGAAATGGCCAGGGAAATAGTCCCACGTCGCTCCGGCGTTCTCCACCACCCGCTGGTAGCTGATGTGGTCGATCACCTCGGGCAGGTCGACCGGAACGCTGATCTGGTGCCACTCCAGGCCGTCGGCGCTCACGTGGACGCTTTCGGAGTGAACCGGAACAAGGTATTGCGACAGGTGGCCACCACGGTCTGATCTTGGCGGCGATAGGTCTCCAGCGTCTCGACGAAATGGCCGACGCCCAGCCGTGTCCGCTTCTCCGGCGACACCGAAACCAGCTCGTCGACGACGGTCAGCACGTCGCCCTCGACGATGGGTTGTGGAAACTCAACCTCGTTGGCCGCGTTGATGATTGTGGTGCCGGGCAGCGGCACCCGCAGGGCGATCAAGGAAGCCGCCCTCCTACCTCCCGGTTGCCATGGCGGTGCGACCAGCCAGCCCATCAACAGCGCCGGCGGCGCCAGCAGGCCACCCCAATGCAGGCGCGCGAATTCGGGATCCCAATACGAGCGATTGGCGTCGCGGACCATCGCGGCGAACAGCTGGATGCGCGCGGCGCTGACCGCGGTGGCTGCGGTGCGGGGCTCGCCTTTCGCGCCGACCATCCGCAGCGCGTCGTCGTACGTGCCGAAGGCCAGCCGCTCACCGAAATCCCGATCCACGTAATCGGCGCCGCTCACATGACGAGCGGGTGCCGACTCGGCACCGAATCCCACTGCAACATGCGGGAAGTGAAATACCAGCCGCCCCGCTCGTAGATCAGCGTGTCACGGAATATCCCGGTGGCGCGCAGCACGGTGTCGCCATACACGGCCGCGAAAAGCACGGCGACGCAATGCTGAGTCGCGTTGACGCCGTCGACCTGGATTTCGTGATCGACCGTGATCAGTCGCTGGCCATCGCCACCGTCGAAGGCCGAACGCAGGTCGTTGAACAGCTCGCCGTCGCGGGTGTAGCTGGCGCCGGAGTGGCGGAAGGTGGCGATCCAGCGGTCACGGTCACCGTCGGAATAGGCCCGATTGTGCCGGGCATCCAAATCCAGGATGGCGCCGCGTCCGGTGGCCGCTTGGAGCATTTGCTGTTCCTGATAAGTCATGGTCATCGCTTTTCAGCCTCTCTCGGAAATGACTGCCAACAACGGGCTGACGGAACACTGAGACAACTCATCGACTACTAGCGACACTATCGGAACCTAACGGCTAACGACATACCCACTCTTTTCACGATCCCACGTAGTCGGATTGACGCCCCGTTCGCGCAATAAGTCTTTGCGTATCCGGCCGATCGCATTTTTCGGGAGTTCGCCAACGGTCTCCACGAATCGCGGCACGCAGAAATACGGCATGCGTGACGCGCAGAAGTCGAGCAACTCCACGAAATCCAGTGTGGTGCCTGGTCGCAACGTAACGACCACCAGTACATCGTCCTCACCCAGTTCGCTGGGCACGCCGACCGCGGCGGCCTCCGCAACCGCGGGATGGCACATGACGACGCGCTCCACTTCGACCGAAGAGATGTTTTCGCCGCGGCGGCGCAGCGCATCCTTGGCACGGTCGACAAATGTCAGATTCTGATCGCAATCGAGGCGCCCGAGATCGCCGGTGCGAAACCATTCCGGATGCGGCCTTATTCGCGAGTCCGCCTCCACGTAACCCTCGCTCATCACGTGCGGATGCCTGGGCCGGCAGGCGATCTCACCCACGCTGTCGGCGGGTAGCGGGTTTCCTTGTTCGTCGAGGATCCGCACGTCGAAATCGGAATTGGGCCGACCCGACGTACCGGGAACCCCGGCGTCGGACAGCGCCTTGACCGCGATGGGGAACGCCTCGGTGAGCCCGTACATCGTGACGATGCGGCAACCGTAACGCTTTTCGATGTCGCGGAAGGACTTCGCGTCGATCGGGGCGGCGGAAATGAACCGCAGCGGTAGCCGTGCGTCGTCCGGATCCGCGGGAAGACTCTGCAGCATCGAAACCATCGCCCCGGCGCCGGCGAATCCGACGGCACCGTGGGCGCGTATGTCATCCCACACCTCGCCCGGGTGAAAAGCCCCGGCCAGCACCGTCGTCGCGCCTATCAGCATGGGCGCCAGGATGCTGGGCGCCGCGCTGAGGTGAAATAGCGGCATCGCCGTCCACAGCACTTCGCCCTCGCGAAATTCCCAGGCCGACGCGACGGTTGCGGCCACCGAAAACAGGTAGTGCCATGTCGTGGCGACTGCTTTGGATGGGCCGGTGGTTCCTGACGTGTAGAACAAGCAGCCAAGGTCGCCCGGATCTCCGGGGGCGTCGGTGGCTGCGCCTTCTGCGTTCCGAGCCAGCGCCTCCGTCAGTGAATCACCCTGCACCACAATGTTTGTCAGAGATTCTGCCGCGTCGGCAACCTCGACGGCGCGGGACTGGCGTTCGGTGTCGGTCAACATCACCTTGGCCTGCGACAGCCGAAGGGCGTGCAGCAGGAAGTCGCCCTTGTTCGCGGCATTGACCGCCGCGCTCACCGCCCCGATCCGCGCGGCGCCCAGCCAGAAGTACACCCACTCCGGACACGTGCCGGTGAACAGCGCGACGCGGTCTCCGCGCCCGACACCCAAGCCGGCCAACATGTTTGCCGCCGCACAGGACCGCTGCCGCATCTGCTCGAAGGTCACGTCGACACCGGCGATGGACATCATCACCCGATCGGGGTACTGCCGCGCGCGGCGATCGAGCACGGCCGGCACGGTGAAACTGTCGACGCCGAAATCGGAGGGCCGTGCGGGCCCGCTGCGGTCAGCGCACATCGAGGTGTCTGGCTCTGATCAAGCTTTGGCGGCCGCGGGGTCGGGCTCACCGTCGGCGCTGTAACCGAAGTCGGAGGGCGACGGCTCCTCACCCGGGTAGAAGCGGTGCGCCCAGCGCCGCAGGGCCGCGTAGTCGTGCGCTTCTTCGGGAGCGAGATTCGGCTTCTCCAGGTACTTCATGTTCTCCCACGTGAAGAAGTCCTGCTTGATGACCTCTTGCTGCAGCGCCAGGAACCGGGCGGCACGTCCGGTGGGCTCGTCACCGCTATCGCCGGGTTCACGTACGGAAGCCTGGGTGTAGAAGTAGTCGGTGTAATCCTCGTCGACCGGCGTCTGGCCGGTGACCTGCACCGTGGCCACCAGTTCGCTGGGAAAGCGCACCACCCCCAAGCCCAGCGAGTAGTTGTCGTAGATGATCTTGGCGTCGACCGGACCATTCGGCGTCAGCCACGTCTGCGCCCGTCCGCCGCCGAAATGGGCGTTGACGGTTGCGTGCAGGTGATACCCGGCCACCTCGAACGACGCGGTGGTGGCCGGATTGGCGGCCTTGTGCACGTACTGAACGTGGTAGGGGTCAGCCGCGTTTTCGATGATCATCTGCGGATGCACCTTGACCCGGTTGAGCATTTGGGTGTGCGGGTGCAGCGGGTAGTACTCGTTGGTTTCCAATTCCGGCAGCACCGGCGGCTGCCAGTAGGGCGCCCGTCCGTGCCGCTCGTGCCAGGCCAGGATGAAGCCGTACCACTCCATGCTTGGGTAGGTGCGGATGCGGACATTGTTCTTGCAGCCGATCTTGCTGTAGGGAATCAGCGCGTTCGTACCGTCGCCGCGCCACTGCCAGCCATGCCACGGGCAGACGATGTTCTCGCCTTCCACCGTGCCGCCGACCCCGAGGTTCGCGCCGAGGTGCTGGCAGTAGGCCTCCATCACGTGAACCTGGCCCGACTCGGTGCGGAACAGCACCAGTTCCTCACCGAAGTAGTGCGCGCGCCTGACCTGGCCGGGAGCCAGATCGGTTCCAAAGGCGACGATGAACCAGCCCGTCGGGAAGCGGTAGGTCGACAGCGCGATGCCGGCCTGCCCGAACTCCCGTTCTGACGGGTCTGATTCTGGAATCGTATTCGTCACGAGAACTCCGTTTCCCACGCGGCCGGGCGCATCATGGGCCGCTCTTACCTCACCGCGTTTCGACGACTAAAGTCTATTTTTACTATTTTAAGCATTGAACGTCAACGCGGCACCGGCCGGTCGCCGCGTGGCGCCTGAGCCGATGGGGGTTCGCATGACGGCCGCTGCAGTGGACCTTTCCGATTTCGCCTTGTGGCGTAATGGTTTTCCCGATGAGCTGTTCGCCGAGCTGCGGCGCACCAGGCCGCTTTTTCGGCACGATCTGACACCGGGCGTCGTCGACACCGTCCAGCGTCAGTTCTGGGTGGCCACCAAACACCGTCACGCGGTCCGCCTGCACCGCGACACCGAGTCGTTCACCGCGGCCGACGGCCCACTCATTCAGCCAGTCGCCATGTTCTCGTCGTTCCCGACGATCATCACGCTGGACCCGCCGGACCTGAACAAGCGCCGGAAACTGATCTCCAACGCCTTCAACCCGCGCGCGATCGCCAAGCTGGAGAACGGCATCCGGGCGCGTGCGGCGCGGATGATCGACGGCCTGCTCGCGCAGGGCGGTGGAGACTGGATCGAGGACGTCGCCGACGCGTTACCGATGTCGGTCATCGGCGACATCATTGGCATCCCGGAGGAAGACCGGCCACGGATATTCGACATCTTCGACCGCATCCTGAAGGTGCTTGCGCCCGAGGCGGGCCCGAGCGGGCAGGTGGAACTCGAACTCTTCGGCGAGGTCTTCGGGTACGCGATGGAGCTCACCGCCGAGAAGCGGCGCAATCCCACCGACGACATCTGGAGCACGCTCGCGTCCGCGGTGATCACCGGTGACGACGGCGAGCAGTTCAGCCTCCCCGAGAACGAACTCGAGTTCTTCTTCTTTGTGCTGGCGTTCGCCGGCAGCGACACCACCAAGAACGCACTGGCCATCGGGTTGCAGGCGTTCGTCGCCAACCCCGGGCAAATCGAACGGTATCGCGAGCGCGAAGACCTTCGCGCCAGCGCGGTCGAGGAGGTGTTGCGCTGGGCGTCGCCGGTGGCGTACTGGACGCGCACCGCAAAGGTCGACGTCGAGATGGACGGTCAGCACATCGCCAAGGGCGAACGCGTGGTGTCCACCCTGCGTTCGGCCAACCGCGACGAGGAGGTCTTCGAGTCCCCGTTCACCTTCGACATCGGCCGGCAGCCCAATCCTCATGTGGCTTTCGGGGGCGGCGGCCCGCACCACTGCCTGGGCGCCATGCTGGCCCGGGCGGAACTCCGCGCGGTCCTCGACGAACTGTTTCTGCGCTGCGACGACATCGAGATCGGTCCGGCGAAGGTGTCCCATCCGAACCTGGCCACCAACATGTCGATCTACGACGAGATGTCCATCAAGCTGACCGAGCGGCACTGAAGTCAGCGCACGGCGCTCGAGCGGCCGTCAGTCGACCAACCGCAAGGCGGCCTTCGGACATTGGTCCACCGCGGCGCGCACGTCGATTTCCAGCCGCGGCGGCACGGGGCCGTCCGCGATCTGCACCACATCGGCGTCGCCCAGCTCGAACACCTCCGGCGCAAGCGATTCGCAAAAACCGTTGGCTTCACACAAGTTCTCGTCGACCGTCACGCGCATTGATTGCCCTCCACTTCTCTAGAGGCCCTTGGGTCGGGTCCCGATCACCCCGCCGGTCGCGAGGCGTGTCAGTTCTTCGTCGGTCAGCCCGCACCGATCGCGCAGGATCTCCTCATTGTGCTCGCCCAGCTTCGGTGGCGGCCGCAGCAGCCACTGGTCCTGACCGGCGAGCCGGGCGAACGGCGGGCAGGGGTACAGCCCGAGTCCGGTACTCGCGTGATGCAGTGCCTCGAAAAAGCCGCGTTCGCGCAGTTGCGGGTTGTCGGTGACCAGTGACGGCGACACCACCGGCGCCGCGGGAACACCCGCAGCGGCCAAGCGCTCCACCGTCGGGACAAGTGGCTGCCCGCCGCACCAATGCGCCAGCCTGCGGTCGATTTCGTCGGCCCGACCCTGGCGCCCTTCGATGGTGGCAAGCTGCTCGTCGTCGCACCAGGCTGGTCGCCCCATCGACTCCACCAGCGCCCGCCACTGCGCGTCGTCACGCACGGTGATCGCGATCCAGTCGTCCGATCCGGCGCAGCGGTAGATGTTCTGGATGCCCGCGTTGTGACCGCGGTTGCCGCGGCGGCTCAGGGTCACCCCGAAGACTTCGGACTCGATCGCCTGAATCGCGGTGGCGTTGAGCACGGTTTCGAGCATTGGCAGCTCGACCAGCTGACCCGTCCCGGTGCGTTCGGCGAAGTTCAGGGCGGCCAGCACGGCGAACGCGGCGTGCACGCCGGCCAGTGGGTCGCAGGCCCCGCGCGGTGTCACCGGCGGAGATTCCGGCAGACCGGTCACCCAGGCCAGACCGGCGATCTGTTCCATGGTGGGGGCGAACCCGACCCGTTCCCGCCACGGCCCCTCGACGCCGAACGCGGGCATCCGGGCGAACACCAGTTTCGGATTGGCTTCGCGCAGCACGTCGTCGGTGAGCCCGAATTGCTCCATCACCCGTGGCGAGAAATTCTCGATCACGACGTCGGCGCGGCCGACCAACTCGATGAACAGGCGACGGCCCTGCTCGGATCCCAAATCCAGTGTCACCGAACGCTTGTTGGTGTTCATTGCGTGGAACACCCAGCCGTACTCCCACCAGTCGTCGACGTCGGTGCGCATCCCGCCCGAGTACCGGATGCCGTCGGGACGCTGAATCGACTCGATCTTGACGACGTCGGCGCCGAAGGCGGCCAGCAGGTGGGTCGCGGCGGGGCCGGCCCAGAACGCGGTCAGGTCGACGACGCGCACGCCGGCCAGCGGAAGCCCGTTCGGCGCCCCTTCTATCTCGGGTTCCACACGGCGCCAAGGGGATTCGCCGTCGGCCTCACCAAGAGCGGGCGTATCGCCCAAGCGCGCGGGCGCACACACCGACATCAGCCACGGCGGCCGGGGCTGATCGAACCCGGCGGGGTTGCGGGTGAAGACTTCGCGCTCGCGCACGTAATCCAGCTCCCGGATGGTCGAGCCGTTGCCCAGCGCGGCGATCGGCAGCCGGAATAGCTGCCCGAGTTCGACGATTTCGGCGACCGTCCGTTCGGCCAGCCACGGGTGGATCTGCTCGCGGATCAGGTCCCGGTATTGCCACCGGCCGATTTGGAACCGCAGCTGTTCGATCTCCTCCAACAGCGGACATTCCACCATCGCGGCGAAGTCGAGCCACTGCTGACCGGTGACCATGGTGATCCCGACGTACCCGTCCTTGGCGGGCTCGATCGACGGCACCTCGGTGGTGCGCCGGATCGGCGGGACGCGCAGCAGCTGTGAATGCAGCCATTCGCTGCTCTGCATGGTGGTGATGGCTTCCAGCATGGACAGGTCCAGGTGTTCGCCGGGACCGCCGTGCTCGACACGGCGGCGGACTGCCAGTGCGCCGAAGGCGGCGAACACGCCGCCCATGTACTCGCCGAGATCGCCGCCGATGGAGATCGGCGGCCCGGCGGGGTCGCCGCGGAAGCCGGGCGAGCCCGCCCACGCCTGCAGGGTGAACTCGGTGGCCGCCCGGTCCGCGTAGGGCCCGGCCCAGCCGAAGTCGGAGATGGACACGATGATCGCCCGCGGCGAGAGTTCCAGCAGTTGTTGCGGGTCGACGCCCAGCGCCGCGGCGCGCGCCCGCCCTGCGGTCACGACGACGACGTCGGCGCCGGCCAATTCGTCACGGTAGCGCTGGGTCCCGGGTGCGAAAGTCATGCTGCGTTTGCCCGCGTTGAGGTAACTGAAAAACGGTGCGCTGCGTTCCTCGGCAATCGGGGAACCGCTGGCGGAGAACCGTCGTAGCCAATCCCCTTGCGGCGGTTCGATTTTGTGCACCTGCGCGCCGGCGTCGCGCAGCAGCTTGCCGCAATAGCTGCCCGCTATCCGGTCACTGATCTCGACGACACGCAAATCGTTTAGGGGTGTCGGCCGGCTTTCGGACCGCTCGCTCAATTGCACCCGCCCTTCCGATCGGCAAGCGATCAGAGAAGCTATTTATATCATTACTGCTAAAATAGCTAAGCCAGCGTGTTGCATTTCGTTTCGAGGATCGGATGACCGCCTTGGGAATTGGCCCCGACGCCCGGCGCCGGTTGTCGGCGCCGCGGATCGCCGAAATCGTAGCCGACGAGTTGCGCCGTCAAATCATCGACGGCGAGCTCGCGGACGGTGATCTCTTGCCGCGCCAAGAGGTGCTCGTCGAACAGTTCAACGTCAGCCTGGTCTCGCTGCGCGAAGCCCTGCGGATCCTGGAGACCGAAGGCCTGGTCTCGGTGCGGCGCGGCAACCGCGGCGGTGCCGTCGTCCACGCCCCGGCGAAGACCAGCGCCGCCTACATGCTCGGGTTGTTGCTGCAGAGCGAGTCCGTCGAGGTCGCCGACCTCGGCATGGCATTGCAGGAACTCGAGCCCGCCTGCGCCGCCCTGGCCGCCCGCCGGCCGGACCGGGCGGACACGCTGGTGCCCGAGCTCACCCGGATCAACGAGTCAATGGCCGAAAACTTGGACGACGGAAGGCTTTTCACCGAGATAGGACGCGAGTTCCATGATCTCATCGTCCGCGGCTGCGGCAATCACACGATCATCGCGGTCGTGGGAAGCCTGGAGACACTCTGGAGCAGTCACGAACGGCAGTGGGCCGACGAGAGCGCGTCGCGTGGCACCTACCCGTCGCTCGCCCAGCGCCGCGCGGTGCTCAACACGCACGTCAAGCTGACCGAGACGATCGCCGAGGGCAACGTCGACCGCGCCCGCCGCATCGCGGGTCGCCACCTGGCCGACACGCAGACCTACGTCCTGTCCGGTCAGCACGATCAACGCATCTATGCGCTCTCCCCGCAGGCGTTGTCGCGGCCGCGGGACATTCGGCACTCCTGACGAGCGGCCTGCGACGGTCATGCGAACCGCATTAGTCACCGGCGGAAGCGGCGGGATCGGAAAAGGATGCGCCCGCAAGCTCGTTGAGCGCGGCTATGACGTGGTGCTCTCGGCGCGCCGCGAGGCCATGTTACGCGCGGCCGCCGAGGAGATCGGTGCTCGCCACATCGTCGCCGACGCGTCCGACCCCAGCGGATTCGCCGCCGCGATAAGCGCATTGGAGACAATCGACCTCGTTGTGCACGCCGCCGGTGCGCTCGGCGGAACCTACGCCCGCAAGCAGACCTTCGAACAGTGGCACACCATCATGTCGGCCAACCTCGATTCGTGTTTCGTGGTCACCTCGGCGGTGCTGCCGAAAATGACCGCGGGCTCCCGACTGGTGTTCATCTCGTCGTCCGCCGCACACGAGCCCATGCCGGCCCGCACCGCGTACTCCGCCTCGAAAGCCGGCATGAACGCGTTCGCTCGAGCCTTGGCCCTGGAAGTCGATCGCGACGGCATCAGCGTGCACATCGTCACGCCGGGACCGGTGGCCACCGAGATGCTGCAGGACGTTCCGTTCGAGATGTATGCCATCGGGGTGTCCGACGTCGCCGAGGCGGTCGCCTGGCTGGACACCATCGATCCGTCGGTCGATCTGCCGGAGATCCGGTTGTCCGCCGTGGAACGGGGCCCGTTCGCCCGCCCGCCGGTGGTGCCTACCGAAGCCCGGCGCCGCCGGCAAACGCCTTGATCACCGATTCGCCGAACTCGTGCAGGGAGTCCGGGGCGGCGAAGTCGGCGAACC
This sequence comes from Mycobacterium sp. NGS17, assembly GCF_059813205.1. Taxonomy (NCBI): domain Bacteria; kingdom Bacillati; phylum Actinomycetota; class Actinomycetes; order Mycobacteriales; family Mycobacteriaceae; genus Mycobacterium; species Mycobacterium sp. NGS17. The sequence continues at coordinate 102,196 of NZ_JCALED010000008.1, forward strand.
ACACGTAGAACCGCTCGACCCGCTGGGCGGCCAAACCGCGGAAGTGCCCGATCAACTCGTCGGCATCGCCGCAGACCAGTCCGGACCCCAGGTTGCCGAACCGACGGGTGCTCACCTCGCGCACCGTGTCGGGGTCGCTGCCCGACCGCACGAAACCCACCATCTGCTGAATCGACATCCTGGCCGTTCCCGCGGCCGGGGCGAGCTTGGTCAGCCTGTCGAGCTGATTCGCCGGCAGATTCCACCAATCTGCGTGTCTGCGAACGAGTTCCATCATCCTTGGTCCGCTCCCACCCAGAACCAGCGGTATCGGGTACGAGCGGCGCGGGGCTTGTGCAGCCGGGCCGGATTCTTGGTCGCCGTCGCCCCAGTACTGCCTGATCAGATCCAGGTGGCGGCCCAGTTGCTCGACCCGGGCCCGCGGATCCTGTTGGCCGACATTGAATCTCGCGAATTCGGAGGGCCACGATCCCGATCCCAGGCCGAGCTCGAACCTCCCCTCGGACGCCTCCGACAGGGTGACGGCCTGTTTGGCGAGCACGGCCGGGTGCCGAAACGCGTCACACAGCACCAGATGACCGACCCGCAGCCGCTCGGTCCTGGCCGCCACCCAGTTCGCAATGCCCATTGCCTCCCAGATGCTTTCGTCGGGGAGCCCCGGGGCCTCGAGGTGATCGATGAAGGCGATTCCGTCGAAGCCGCTGGCCTCGGCGTGACGCGCCCGGTCGGCGATGGCGGCCGCCGACAGCCTTACCTGCGGCAGAAACAGATACCACTCGGCCATGCGCCACCTATGCGTTGATATCCGTGCGATTGCGACGGGACGGCTAGTTTATTATCTTTACTATGTTAGAGGTCTTATGGATGTCGGACTGAACTCGGAGCAGCTGTCGCTGCGCGACACCGTACGCGACATATTACGTACGGAGTGCCCGCCGGACGCCGCGCGCCAAGCGATCAGCGACCCCGAGCGCTGGCGCGCCCTGTGGAAGACCGTCGTCGATCTCGGCTGGACCGAGCTGGCCGCCCCTGACGCCGGCGACTACGGGCCGGTCGAGCTAACCGTGGTTCTCGAAGAATGCGGCGCGGCCCTTGCGCCAATTCCCTTGCTGGGCAGCGTCGGACTGGCCGCGGGCGTGTTGCGCAACAGTGGGCTCGACGCGGTGCTGACCGACATCGCCGGCGGTGTGGTGGCCACCCTGGCTGTCCACGCCAAGGGATCGCGACTGCCCGGCGCGCCGATGGCCCTGTCCCAGGGACGGCTGCGCGGCACCGCCGTTGCCGTCCCCAACCTGTCGCGCGCGGAGCTCGTCGTCACGTTGGCTCGCACCGACGACGGTGACACTGTGGCGGCCGTCGCCCGCTGCGGCGACGGGGTCACCGCGGTGCCGGCGACCGAATCCACCGATCCCGCTCAGCCGTTGGCCGCCGTCGAAATCGACACCGAGCCCATCGCTATTGCACCGGTCGAACTCGAATCGGCATTTACGGCGCCCTGGGTGGCCGCGGCCGCCGACCTCCTCGGCGTGGCGAGCGCCGCGTTGCACCGCTCGGTCGAGCACGCCAAATCACGGCGGCAGTTCGGCCAGCCGATCGGCGGGTTCCAGGGCGTCAAACACGCACTGGCCGACAACTACGTCAGCGTCGAACGCGCCCGCAGCCTGACCTATGCGGCGGCGGCCCTTCTCGCCGATCCGGCCGCGCCGCGCACCGAAGTGTGGACCGCCGCGGTGCTGGCCAAGGCGGCGGCCAACGACGCGGCGGTCGGCTGTGCGCGTACCGCTGTCCAGGTACACGGCGCGCTCGGGCAGACCTGGGAACACGACGCCCACCTGTATGTCAGGCGTGCCTGGCAGGGCGCCGCAATGCTGGGCGACAGCCGCTCCCTGTACTTCGAGGTGGGGCGACGATTTTGCGGGGGTGCCGCATGAGCCGCACCGGCGACGATGCAGAGCGCAGCGATGAGGAGGAGCGGTGCCCGTGAGCACGGTCGTGGCGGAATTCGGCGCTTGGCTCGCGGAGTTCCTGCCCCACGACTACTACGCGAACTACCGGCAGTACCGATGGGATCTCGGGTTGCGGCGCCAGTACCAGCGCGCCTCGTTCGAGGCCGGATGGCTGCAGCCGACCTGGCCACGCGAGCACGGCGGCCGATCGCTGGGCTTGCGCGACGCCATGGAAGTCCGGATCGAGGCGGCGATGCGGTCGGCGCCCAAGCTGCCCAACATCGCCGGACCCAACGTCGCCGCGCCCGGCATTCGCCAGTTCGGCACGCCCGCCCAGATCGAGCGTCTGCTCGTTCCGCTGCTGCGCGGCGACGAGTGGTGGGCGCTGGGCATGTCCGAGCCCGAAGCCGGGTCGGATTTCGCCGGTCTGCGAACCCGTGCCGAGCGCGACGGGGACGTGTTCCGGGTCAATGGTCACAAGATTTGGACCACCCAGGCACACGAGTCGCGGTGGTGCACGCTGTACGCGCGCACGGATCCGCAAGCCCCGAAACACCGCGGCATCTCCTGCCTCATCCTCGACCTGCATTCGCCCGGGGTCAGGGTCGAGCCCATCCGGATGGCCTCCATCTCCGACGAAACCTTTTGCGAGGTCTTCCTTGACGACGTCGAGGTGCCTGCCGAAAATCTGCTGGGACCGCTCAACGGCGGTTGGAATGTCGCCCTGTCGTCGCTGCACCACGAACGCCAGATGATCTGGATCATGAACTGGGTCGAGATCAAACGCGGACTGGCCTCGGTGCGTGATGCCGGCGCCGCGGACTCGGGCCAGGACGTGTATGCCGAACTCGGTTCGTTGTTGGCAGACGCCGAAGCGTTGCGGGCCACCGGATATCGCGCTTTGGGCAACGAACTCGCGGGACGGCCCAGTCCGGAAGCCGACACCATGAAGTTGCTCGGATCGCTTACGTTACAGCGTGTTTGGGAACTGAGCGCGGCCGTGACGGGCCCGGTTTCGGCCACCGATCCGGACCTGCTGTTCGAACGTCAGGACGCGTTGGCCGCGACGATTTACGGCGGGACATCGGAGGTTCAACGCAACATCATCGCCGAGCGGCTGCTCGGGTTGCCGAAGGGATGACGACAATGGATTACGACCTCGGCGACGATGCAGGGCAACTGCGCAGCCATCTGCGTGAGCTGGTTGCCAACCACATCCCGGCCGACTTTCTGGGAGCCTGCACCGAGAACCCGCAGGACCTCGCCACCACCGAGACGTTCTGCAAATTGCTGGCGACCGAGGGGCTACTGGCGCTGGCGTGGCCGAAAGAGCATGGTGGCGGCGGTGGTTCGGTCTGGCAGCAGACGGTGCTGCGCGAGGAGATGTGGGCCCAGCACGAGCCGCGGGGTCCACAGTACATGGGCATCAACTGGGTCGGACCCGCGCTGATGCGGTACGGGACGGCCGAACAGAAGGCCAAGCACCTGGCGGCCATCGCCTCGGGCGATGTGATCTGGTGCCAGGGCTTTTCCGAGCCGGAGGCCGGAACCGACCTGGTGTCGTTGCGCACCCGCGCCGTTGCCGACGGCGACGGGTGGCGCATCACCGGCCAGAAAGTATGGACGTCGTATGCACTGATGGCATCGTGGTGCGTGTTGGCGGCGTGCACCGACCCCGAGGCACCAAAGAACAAGCGGCTCACCCTGTTTCTGATTCCAATGGACCGGGCCGGCTTCACCGTCCGGCCGATCCCGTCGATGCTGGGACCGCACCACCTCAACGAGATGTTCCTCGACGACGTGCAGGCGTTTCCCGGCGACGTGCTCGGCGAGGTCGGCGACGGCTGGCGGGTGATGCGCGAAGCTCTGGCTTTCGAGCGAGTGGGCATCGCACGCTACGCGCGCTGTGAATCGCTGCTCGAAAGGATGCGCGCCCAACTCGGCGACGACTGGGATCAGCTGCCCGAAACAATCCGCACCCGATGGGTGCGCGCACTCGTCGATCTGCGGGTCGCCCGATTGCTCGCCTATCGCGCCGTATCCCTGCAGGACGACGCGGCGGCCGGGGCGGCCGCCAGTGCCGCGCGCATCATCACCACGACGTGCGACCAACTCGTCGCCGAGCTGCTGTTCGACGTGCTCGGCCCGACGGCGCTCGACAGCGGGAGTTCCGCGGCGCTGCACGGAGCCATCGAGGACCACTGGCGTTACGCACAAGCCGCGACCGTCGCGTCGGGCACCATCGAGGTGCAACGGATGCTGGTGGCACGAGACGTATTGGGAGAACACAGGTGAAAACCGATCTACCACAAGATGTCAGCGATTTCGCCGTAGTCGCCGGCAAGCGACTCATCCGGTTGGGCGGACCGCCGGCCGCGCTGCGCGCCGAGACCGACGACGCCATCCGCGACGCGGCGCGCGTCGCGCTGCACGATGTCGGCGCGTTCGACCTCGACGTGCGCTCGGCGCCGGATGACCTGCTGGCCGCGGCGGTGCTGTGTCAGGCCGCCGGCGCCACGGCGCTCCCCTACCCCTTGGTGGAGGAGCTGCTGGCCATTGATGGCGCGCGCCTTGCCCTGGTCAATCCGAAGGCCCCGCGCATCGACCATGGCGATCTGGCCGGTGACTGGGTGGCGGCGGACCTAGACGGAAATCGGTACCGGCCTCAGCCGGCCTCGCGGACCGGCGCCAAGCTGGGCCCGTTCCTGGTCCCGGCCACCTTGAGCGCACCCGATGCAACCGTGCCCGCCGCCGACATTAACCTTCATCTCGTGCTGGGATCATGGCGGATTCTGGGAGCGGTGCAGCAATCGTTGCGGATTGTCACCGAGCACGTACGCGCCCGGATTCAGTTCGGCAAGCCGCTCGCGGACTTTCAGGCCGTCAGGTTCGCCGTCGCCGATGCGGCCGTCGCGGTCCGCGGACTGCATGAACTCGCTAAGTTCACCATCTGCCGCGCCGAATCGCTTGCCGCGCAGATTCATTCGGCCGACGCCCTGATCCTTCGGCTCAAGGCCGCCGACACCGCACGACAGGTGATGCGCACGTCGCACCAGTTACTGGGAGCCTTGGGCTTCTGCGACGAGTCCGACGTGAGCGTGCTCGACCGGCACACCCAACCGCTGATGCGATTGCCGCTGGGCACCGAGGAACTCGCGTTGCGCCTCATGCCGTGCGTCTCGGATGGGTCATTCGAGACATTGTTCAGCGGGCCGGTATCGGCGTGACCGAGTCCCCCGCAACCGAGGTGACGCCCAATCCGTTCGACGAGGGAATACCATTCGCGACCAAATTGCACGAGCTCGCTGAGCAACGCCGCGACGATTTAGGCGTCACCATTGTCGCGCTCGATGGCACCGCGGAGGCGTTGACTTTCGGCGAACTCGATGCCCGCGCCAACCAGTGGGGCCGGGCGCTGGCCGGCCTGGGCGCGCAGGCGGGCTCGCTAGTGGCACTGGCCATTCCGAACTCGGTACATCTGGTGCTGGCGACGCTGGGGTGCTGGAAGGTCGGCGCTGTCCCCGTCCCGATGCACTGGGATCTTCCCGAGTGGGAGCGAGACCGGGTGCGTGAGGTGATCGACCCCGCCGTCGTGGTCGACGAAAAGACGCGGTGGGAGTTGGAGACTCGCGCGGCCGGCGAGTCCGCAAGCCCGCTGCCCACCGCCGTCTCCCCGCACGTCAACGGCATCTGCAGCAGCGGTTCGACCGGCGTACCCAAAGTGATCCTGAGCTTGGCACCGTCGTTGTGGACGCCTCAGCACGGCGAGCCGTTTCTGTCGAACTGGACGCCGGTGGCACAGCCGCAGACGATCATGGTGCCGGCACCCATGTATCACACCAACGGCTTTGCGACGTTTTTCTTCCTGCTTGCCGGCGACCACCTTGTCATACTCGAAAAGTTCGACGCCGCACTGGTGTTGGATGTGATCGAACGGTTTCGGGTGACCAATTTCACCGCCACGCCCACCATGCTTGCGCGCATTGCGGCCCGGCCGGACGTCCGGCAGCGAGACCTGTCCAGCGTCGTCTTCATCTTGCAGGGCGCCGCGGTGATGCCGCCGTCGCTGATGCACACCTGGTTCGAACTCCTGAGCCCGGAGCGGATCGTGTCGGCGTATGGCATGACCGAGAACCTCGGACTCACCGCGCTGCGCGGCGACGAGTGGCTCACCCACCCGGGCAGCGTGGGCCGCGGCTTCCGCGATACCGAGATCCGCATCCTGGACGCCGACAAACGACCGCTGGGTCCCGGCGAGGACGGCGACGTGTACCTGCGCGCGCCGATGAGTGCGGGATCCCGCTACCTCGGGGGTGCGACACCGCTGCCGTCAACTGACGACGGCTTCCGCTCCGCCGGCGATATCGGTCACCTCGACGCGGACGGCTACCTCTACATCGTCGACCGCCGCGTCGACATGATCGTCACTGGCGGCGCCAACGTCTTTCCGGCGGAGGTCGAGTCGGCGCTCGCGGGTCATCCCGGGATCGCCGACGTGGTGGTCATCGGACTCGCTGACCGGCAGTGGGGACGCCGAGTGCACGCGGTGATCCAAATCGCGGACGGCGCGCAGGTCACCGAACAGCAGGTGATCGAGTACGCGAAGAGCCGGCTGGCCCCCTATAAGGCACCAAAGACCGTCGAGTTCGTCGACGCCATCCCCCGCACCGCGGCGACCAAGGTCAATCGCTCGGCGATGATCGCGGCCCGGGGCGGCTGACGGGACGGCTTGTCAGCCCCGCGGCATATAGTCGAATATATGTTCGAAGGGCCGACGGGACGTGGGTCGCCACCGGAGGTGATCGCCCGGTTTGACGCGATGGTCGCGCGCCTCAATCCGGCCACTACGCCGGAGTCCGCGGCCTTGCTGGAACGGATCTGTTCGTCGTCGCGCGCGGAGAACCGAGCGGCCGGTGAGCGCTTGGTGGCAATCGGCGAGCTCGACATGCTGCGGCTGCGCCAATACGGGGAGCGCGAGACCTGGGCCACCGACACCTGGGATTCCATCTCCGCCGAGATCGCAGCGGCGCTGAGAATCAGCCAGGCGCAGGCGTCGAGTTTTCTGAATTATTCGCGGGCCATGCGGAATCGGCTGCCAAAGGTGGGCGCCGCGTTGGTTTCCGGTGACATCAGTTACTCCACGTTCCAGACGATCGTGTTCCGCACCGACTTGATCAACGATGCCGAGGTCATGGCCGCGGTCGACGCTGCGCTCGCGCTGCGAGTCCAACGATGGCCGACGATGACGCGCGGACGCCTGGCAGCTGCGGTGGACCGGATCGTGGCCCGGGCCGATCGCGACGCGGTCCGGCGACGCCGCGAGCACCAGGCGGGTCGTGAGTTCTCCATTTGGGATGGAGGCGAGGGCCTGTCAGAGGTTCACGGCACACTCTTCGCCACCGATGCCCACGCCGTCGATGCGCGGCTGAATGCCTTGGCCGCCACAGTATGCGAGGCTGATCCGCGCACCCTACAACAGCGCCGCGCTGACGCGATGGGGGCGCTGGCGGCCGGAGCCCAAAGGCTGCGATGCCGTTGCGGGCAGCCGACGTGTCCGTCAGGCGCGGCCCCGGCGAACCCGGTGGTTATCCACGTGGTCGCCAATCAGTGCACCATCGACGGCGCTTCGCCAGACCACGGTTCGATGATCGGGACCGACGCGCTTATCCCTGCGGAACTGATAGCTGAGCTTGCCGGGTCAGCAACGCTTTTGCCCGTAAAGCATCCCGGGGACGCACCGCCGGAGCGCGGGTACGTCCCTTCGCAGACGTTGGCCGATTTCGTGCGCTGTCGCGATTTGACGTGTCGCTTTCCCGGGTGCGACCGCCCCGCGACCGAAGCGGATCTCGACCACACGATTCCTCATTCTCAAGGCGGCGCGACGCACGCCTCCAACCTCAAATGCCTTTGCCGACAACATCATCTGATCAAAACCTTCTGGGGATGGCAGGATCAGCAGCTGCCTGACGGCACGGTGATCTGGCGCGCCCCGTCGGGGCACACATACGTGACCACCCCGGGCAGTGCGCTCCTGTTTCCGTCCTTGTGCGCGCCAACCGGTGAAATCGCCCAGCCTCGACTGCCCGACCGCCTCACCGATCGTGCCGCGATGATGCCGCAGCGGCGGCGCACCCGCGCCGAGAACCGCGCGAAGTACATTGCCGGCGAACGCCGGCACAACCGCGTAGTGCGGCAAGCCCGCCGATCCGCCCGCCAGGCCGCTTCAGCCGGACCCGCCCCTCCCGCAGACCGCGACGATGACCCGCCGCCATTCTGACGCAGAAGAATTCGCCTGAATCACCGCATTCGGCTGAGCTCCTGGAGTACCTTTCGGCAGCATGAGTAAGTCGCTGTCATGCCGGGTCGAACAATTGTCTCGCGCAAAACCTGCAGCGGTTTATGACGTGCTTATGGATGTCGAGCGTTGGCCCGATTTCCTGCCTACCGTGTCCGCCGCATCCTGGGAGCGGCACGGAGAGCCTGACACTGCAATCGGTGGCGTCAGACGAATGCGCATCGGGCACAGCGTAATACGCGATACGGTCGTCGATGGAACGCGACCGCATCACCATGCCTATGTCGCATCGTTTCCGTGGTATACGCCGCTGAAGGACTACCGGGGTGACATTCGCATCGAAGATCGGCCGGACGGATCGCTGATCATATGGACCGTAACTTTCCTACCGCGCATTCCCGGCCTTCCAAAAAAGCTGATGAAGGCCAGGATCGAAGCCTCTTATAAGCGCCTAGCATCGGCATTGGCGCACGAAGCCGAAGGCGTCACACGGAGGTGACGTCGGCCCGGGCCAACCCCTTCCGCCGGCCGGTAACCACGGCACGGACCCATTTCGTGGCTGGGACAGTGAACGTCTGCCACACCTACTACTCCCTGTGGCCCGGGATGGGCAACGTCTCCAACATGATCTGAGACGGGACAACCCGCCGCCGAAGCCTCCACCGCCACCGGCGCTCATCACCAGCGACAACTGCCAGCAGATACTCGGCACCTTCTGCCCGAAGGCGTAAGCACCATCTCGCGCGGCGGTCAGTCGCGGTAACCTCATTCTCATAGCGCGACCTGCGCGCTATGGAAGGGGACCAAGCGCTGATGGCCGACCCCAAAGACGAAGTGAAGATCACTCGCGGCGACCGCTTCATCAAAACCGCCGTCGCGATACTGGGCGAAACGGGACGCACGGACTTCACCGTTCAAGAGGTGGTCGCGCGCTCGAAGACGTCGCTGCGAGCCTTTTACCAACATTTCAGCAGCAAGGACGAACTGCTGCTGGCGCTGTTCGATCGAACCATCGCCCAATCGGTGCAGACGTGGCGCGCCGAAACCACGGCGTTGGACAGCACCGCGGCATTGAAATTGCTGATCGACAGGGTCAGCCAGCAGCCGGAATCGAGCACTCAAGACAGCCTCAATCGAGCGTTGACCCTCTACAACCAGCACCTGGCCGAGACTCGGCCTCGCGAATACGCCCGGGTGCTCTCTCCGCTGCACGGCTTGATTCGCGACATCGTCGGGCAGGGCATCACCGAGGGCGTTTTCAACCCGGGCTTGGACGTCGGCGCGGCGGCCGCGATCGTCATGCAGACGATGATGGGTGCGCAGCGATTGCATTGGCTCGGTTCGGAATTGAACGGGACACCGGTCGATGTCGGCCAGCTCTACGACTTCTGCAGCCGCGCCCTGGGCATCCGCGACACCGACGAAGAATCGGCCGCCCCCTCGCTGGCCGAGCTGTTCAGCCAAATCGGCATGCGCCCCAGCACCCGCAACGGCGAATTCGCCATGACCATGCCGGTGAGTCCCGCGGTCGTCAACACGTCCGGCGCGCTGCAGGGCGGTCTGATCGCCACGCTCGTGGATGTGGCGGGCGGACAATTCGGGCTGGACTATCTGAAGCCGGGCACCACTATGACCACCGCGGATCTGTTCATCCGCTATCTGCGGCCGGTACGGCAGGGCGCGGCGTTCGCTGTGCCCCGGATGTTGCGTTCGGGCCGGCGGGCAATGGTCATGCAAGTCGAGATCTACGGCGACGGCGACGACGAGCTGCTGGCGACGGCGACCGTCAACTTCGCCGTCATCGAGGGCGCCACACCGAAGCTTCCTAGCTGGCCGGACGCCTGAGCCGGCCCGGGGGTCCGCGAATCCGGTACAGCTAATTGCGCAGAAGTGGTAACGTCATTACCAGCGACAGAGAATCCAGACTTTTCCCAAGGAGATCGCCATGCCCTCGCGCGAACTTTCCTTCCCCGTCTTCGACGCCGACAACCACATGTACGAGCCACAGGAAGCGCTGACCAAATACCTTCCGGACAAGCGCAAGAACGTCATCGACTACGTGCAGGTTCGCGGCCGCACCAAAATCGTTGTGCGCGGCCACATTAGCGAGTACATCCCCAACCCCACCTTCGAGAAGGTGGCCAAGCCGGGCGCCCAGGAGGACTACTTCCGCAACGGCGCGCAGGGCAAGAGCTACCGCGAGATCCTCGGCGAGCCGATGAAGGCCATCCCCGCCTTCCGTGAGCCGGGCGCGCGCCTCGAAGTGATGGACGAACTCGGCATCGACTATGCGCTGATGTTCCCGACCCTGGCCAGCCTGGTCGAGGAACGCATGAAGGACGACCCGGAGATGACCCACGACGTCATCCACGCGCTCAACGAGTGGATGCACGAGCAGTGGACGTTCAATTACAAGGACCGGATCTTCGCCACCCCGGTGATCACGCTGCCGATCGTCGACCGCGCCCTGGAAGAACTGCAGTGGTGCCTCGAGCGCGGCGCGCGCACCGTCCTGGTTCGCCCGGCGCCGGTGCCCGGCTTCCGCGGCAGCCGATCGTTCGGGCTCGAGGAGTTCGACCCGTTCTGGCAGGCCTGCATCAAGGCCGAGATCCCGGTGTCGATGCACGCTTCGGACAGCGGCTATTCCGAATTCGCCAACGTGTGGGAACCCGGTGACGAGTTCCTGCCGTTCAAGCCGACCCCGTTCCGCAGCTTCGCAATGGGCCACCGGCCGATCCTCGACGCCATGGGTGCGCTGGTGTGCCACGGCGCGCTGTCGCGCAACCCGGAACTGCGGATCCTGTCGATCGAAAACGGCGCCGACTGGGTGCCGGATCTCTTCAAGGGCCTCAAGGGCGTCTACAAGAAGATGCCGCAGTCGTTCAGCGAGGATCCGATCGAGGCGTTCAAGCGGTGCGTGTACATCACCCCGTTCTGGGAGGACCGGTTCACCGAAATCGTCAACATGGTCGGCACCGACCGGGTGATGTTCGGGTCCGACTGGCCACACCCCGAAGGCCTGAAAGACCCCATCTCCTTCGTCGACGAACTCACCGACTTCTCCGAATCCGACATCGCCAAGATCATGGGCGGCAACCTGATGAAACTCATGAAGGTTTCCGCGCCGGCCAAAAAGCCGATCTCAGCCTGATCGGTGCCGCCGCGCGAGCCGGAAGACGTTGCGGTTGTGATGAATCCGCGAAGGTAAACCGGATCAGGCTGCGCCGCGCCACGAGATCGACCACGACCACCCGCACCCACCTAGACCGGCATCAAACCGAGGCAACACGCGTGCGACAACGGTTGCTAATGTGAACAACTACGTGTGCAAATAGGTCCGCCCTTTTGAACCGGTTCCGACTCGGCCCGTCTTCGCGGGCTGCCCGGAGGCCGCTAGGAGGAACGGTCGGATGGTGGCCGAAAACGACTGGGACAGAACCGTCGGTGCGGCAGACGACGTACGCCGCGTCTTCGAGAATGTTCCCGCGCTGTTGGTCGGACTCGAAGGGCCCGACCACCGGTTTGTCGCGGTCAATGCGGCGTACCGCGCACTCGGCCCGCCAATCGACCCAATTGGGCTACTCGCACGCGAGGTCTATCCAGAGCTGGAGAGCCAGCAGATTTTTCAAATGTTCGATCGGGTGTATCAAACGGGCGAGCCGCAATCCGGCACCGAGTGGCGGGTTCAGGCCGACTTCGAAGGCGCGGGCAGCGCGCAGGAGCACTTCTTCGACTTCATCGTCACGCCGCGGTGCGCGGCGGACGGCTCGATAGAGGGCGTACAGCTGGCCTTCGTCGACGTCACGAGCCGGGTGCAGACCCGGATGGCCGCCGACGCACGCCTCGAGGAGATGTCCGAGCGGTATCGCAACGTCCGTGACTCCGCCACCATCATGCAGCAGGCGCTGCTGGCATCCTCGGTGCCCATCGTCCCCGGCGCCGACGTGACCGCGCAGTATCTCGTCGCAGCGCAGGACACCGCGGCCGGCGGCGACTGGTTCGACGCGATACCCCTCGGCGACCGGCTGGTGCTCGCCGTCGGGGACGTCGTCGGCCACGGCGTCGAAGCGGCGGCGGCGATGTCGCAGCTGCGGACCGCGCTGCGGATGCAGGTCTTGGCGGGATATCCGATCGCCGAGGCACTCGAGGCGGTCGACCGATTCCGCAAGCACGTCCCCGGCTCGGACACCGCCTCGATCTGCGTCGGCTCACTCGACTTCGGCACCGGCGAATTCCGCTACTGCACCGCCGGGCACCCACCGCCGTTGTTGGTGACGGCGGACGCAACCGCCCGTTATCTCGAGCCTTCCGGCGCGGGTCCGCTCGGCAGCGGCACCGGCTTCCCGGTCCGCACCGAATTCCTTGACGTGGGCGACTCGATTCTGCTGTACACCGACGGCCTGATCGAAAGGCCCGGTCGGCCGGTGGGCGCCAGCACCGCCGAGTTCGCCGAGCTGACCGCGGATATCGTCGGCGGGCAGCGCGGCTTCGTCATCGAGTCATCGGTCCGGCCGATCGACCGAATCTGCTCGGAGACACTGGAATTGCTGCTGCGTTCGACGGGCTACAGCGACGATGTGACACTTCTCGCGGCGCAACGCCGCACACCGCCCGCACCGCTGCACCTGACAGTGGATGCGACCATCCAGGCCGCGCGTACGGTGCGGTCCCGCCTTAGGCAGTGGCTGTCGGAGATTGGCGCCGACACCGACGACATCTCCGATGTGGTGCACGCGATCTCGGAGTTCGTCGAGAACGCGGTCGAGCACGGTTATGGCACAGAGGTTCCCGACGGCGTCGTCGTCGAGGCAACGCTGTCCGGGGATGGCAACCTGCACGCGTCGGTGACCGACCATGGCCGGTGGAAGGACCACCGCGAGGGCGAGACGGGCCGCGGCCGCGGCCTCGCCATGGCCGAGGCCCTGGTGTCGAGTGCGCACATCAGTCGTGGAGCCGGCGGCACGACCGCCACCGTGACGCACCGACTTTCCCGGCCGGCGAACTTCGTCACGGATTCATCGGTCGCCCGGGCGACCGGTCGGCGGTCGGCCAGCGCGGAATTCGCCTCCGAGGTCAGCGAGCCGGGGCGCATCGTGGTCAGCGGCGAGGTCGACTCCAATACCGCGTCGACCCTCGACCGTCAGATCGCTGTCGAAAGTCGTTCCGGCATCGCACCATTGACGGTCGATCTCACCGCCGTGACCCATCTCGGATCGGCGGGTGTCAGCGCGCTGGCGGCCGCCCGCGAGCGAGCGCGCCGACAGGGCAGCGAGTACGTGCTGGTGGCCCCGCCAGGAAGCCCGGCGCATCACGTCTTGTCGCTCGTGCAGCTCCCGGTGGTCGGCGGCCTCGCCGAGAATCTCGTCGCCGAGGGTTAGGCGCGATCGGCTCGCTCGCCGTGCCGTACCTGGTTGAACGGCACCCCGCGGTCGGCGGCGTATTCGCGGGGGAAGCCCAGCACCCGCTCGCCGATGACGTTGCGGGCCATCTCCGTTGTGCCACCGCCGATGGCGACGGTCTGTCGGGACAGATACCGCAGACCCGTTTGGAGTCCGGCGCCCTGCTCCCCCACCACGCCGTAACTTCCCGCGATCGCCAGCGCCGTGTCGACGTCGGTGGTCGTGGTCTCGGAGTGGAACAGCCTGATGAGCGTTCCGGCGGCGGGCGGCAAAACGCCGTCTCTGACACAGCGATAGACGTGCCCGATCAGTTGCTCTGCCACCGCGCGGTGCACCAGGGCGCGACCGGCCATCTCGCGCACGCGTTCGTTGTCGGCTTGCCCGGTCTTCTCCGCGAGCGCCACGTAGTCGACCGGAATCGCATTGCCGCCCTCGCTGCCGCTGCCGCTGGCGAACTCGGACCCCTGACCCACCGCCCGGCGTTCGTGGTAGAGCTGCCGGGACGCCACCGCCCAGCCGCCGTTGACCTCTCCGACGACGGCGTCATCTCCGACGTCGACACCGTCGAGGAACTCCTCGCAGAATTCTTTCGAACCGCTCAGCATCGTGATGTGCCGCAATGTAATTCCCGGGTGGGCGATGGGCACCAGGAACATCGTCAGGCCCTCGTGCTTGGGCACGTCCCAGTCGGTGCGGGCCAGGCACAGGCCGTAATCGGCGGCGAACGCACTCGTGCTCCAGGTCTTGGCGCCGTTGATGACCCAGCGGTCACCGCGCCGCTGGGCACGGGTGAGGACACCCGCCAGGTCGGATCCGCCGCTGGGCTCACTCAGCAACTGCACGAGCACTTCCTCGCCGCGCAACGCCGCGGCGATGTGCTGCTTCTTCTGCTCTTCGCTGCCGGTGTCGAGCAGCGTGGCACAGCAGATCGTGAATGTCGGGGTGTTGAGAATCAGCGGCATCTCATAGCCGAGGGATTCGGCGTCGAATGCCTTCTGGTATTCGTAGTCCAGACCGAGGCCGCCGTACTCACGGGGAAAGCAGATGCCGGCGAATCCGCCGTCGTACAAGCGCTTTTGCAGTTCCCTGGCCCTGAGCCACGACCGTTCCTCGTCGCGCGGTGCGGCGGGTGGGGCCTCACTGTCGACGGCGGGCATGTTGTCCGCCAGCCATGCCCTGGCTCGGGCGGCGAACTGTGCAACGGATTCGGTCGGCGTCATCGGATGCTGATCATTTCCCCGAACGACCCGCCTTCTCGAACTCGTAGACGCGCAGATTGTGTTCCTCCGGCGTCCCGAACATGCCGCGGTACAACGTGATCCGGCGTAGGTACAGGTGCAGGTCGTGTTCCCACGTGACGCCGATACCGCCGTGCATCTGCACACACGCCTGCACGATCTGACCCGCCATCTCGCCCACGTAGGACTTGGCGATGCTGGCTGACACATTCGCCTCCGGCGCGCGGGCCGCCACGCCGGCGACCGCCGCGGAGGTGGTGGCGCGACAGGCCTCCAACCAGAGCTTCATGTCGGCGAATCTGTGCTTGAGGGCCTGGTACGACGCCAGCGGACGGCCAAACGTGTGTCGGTCCAGCGCCCACTGCACGGTGAGGTCGAACACCGTCTGCAGGGCACCGACCACCTCCGCGCACTGCAGGACCTGGGCGATCTGGCTTTGTCGTTCGACGAGCGCAGCCGTCTCCTCGGCGGTGCCGACGGCCGCGGACCGCGGCACCACGACGCCGTCGAAGTGCACCCGGGCGTATTGCTTGACCAGATCCACCGACTGCTGGGGCTCAACAAGGACCCCCGGGGCGTCCGTCGGAACGAGAAACTGACGAATCTCGGCGGGATCGGCGCCGCAGCGCGCCACCACCAGCAGCGCCGCGCTCTGGGCGCCCGCCTCGACGCGGTCCTTGACGCCGTCGATGCGGTAACCGGAATCGGTTTCGGTGGCCGTGACCGAGGGATTCAGCGGCGCCCAGCCCTCGCCCGGCTCGCAGACCGCCCACGACGCCACGGAGTCACCCGATATCAGCGCCTCGATGGTGTCGGCGTGCTCGCCGGGGTTTGTGCACTCGACAAGTCCGGCCAGCACGGTGCTCACGGGATACAGCGGTCCAGGGGCCACCGTCTTGCCGAGTTGCTCGGCGACCATCGCCAGATCGGCGAAGCCGTTCTCCGAGACGCTTCCGCCGCCCAGCTCCTCCGGCACGAGGAGGCCCGTCCAGCCGAGTTCCGCGGCGCGCCGCCACCACGCGGGGTCGAACGACGTACCCGCGGCGTGCAGCTCCCGAACCCGGCGCAGCGGCGCTTCCTTTTCCAGGAACGCTTGGGTGGTCGAGGTGAAGAGGATCTTTTCGGGAGAATCGAGGGTGGTCATGGTGCCGAGGGGGTCCTTCGTGACATTCGAACGCTGCGGCTGCAACGGAAACGGCTTGTGTGTTTGATCATCCGCCCGATCGGTCCTCGGTTGGCTGGCGATCCTGATGTTAGCAACGCGCAATACGGTAAGAGATACCGGAGTTCGATCGGTAACGGCGTAGACCAGCACGTATTTCGAGACGGTTGCGCTACATGGCGAACACGCGGCGCACCGCCTGCGCGTGCAGCGCCCGATTCTCCTGGGAAACAACCCAATCGGGGACCATCGAGTCGAAGCCGTTGAAGGTCGCGGCGATCACGTGCAGTTCGGTGTGGACGTACGCGTGCAACAACCGGTTGGCATAGTCGATGGCCTCGTCGCGGCACGGGTCGATCTCGGAGCAGCTGACGAACGTGGGCGGCAGGCCTTCGAGGTTGGCGCGGTGCGCGGGGACGTGCTGACCGTTGGCGCTGGCGTGGCCCAGATAGTGGTTCCACGCCCGACTCACGGCCGGGCCGTTGAGGCCCGGGGTGCGCTGGAATTCGCGGCGTGAGGGCGTGGCGTCGGAGTCGAGCATCGGCTGGTGCAGGATCTGCATCAGGATCGGTGGACCTTCCTGATCGAACATGCGCTGGATCAAACCCGCGACCAGTGCAGCACCGGCGTCGCGGCCCATTACGGCGATGCGGCCGGCGTCGGCGTCCAGCTCCGCGCTGTTTTCGATGGCGTAACGGAGGGCCGCCTCGACGTCGTCGAGCGCCGCCGGGCATGGATTTTCGGGGGCCAGGCGGTAGTCCACCGAAACCACCAGGCAATTGCCGTCACGAGCCAGCTCCACGCAGTGCGCATGGTCGGTTTCCAAGTTTCCGGTGACGAACCCGCCGCCATGGGCGTACAGCACCACCGGCGCGCAGGATTCGCTGCGGCCGCGATACAAACGCAGGCCGAGCTGTTGACCGTCGGGACCGGCGATCGATCGCGAATCGACCGAGACACCAGTGGTATCGGCGGCCGCGGCGCGCCGCGCGGCGAGCAGGTTGGCGTGTTCCCGCTCGGCGGGCAGTGTCTCGGCACGGAATTCGAAGGCGCCCAGCTCGACGGCCGCGTCGCGGAGCACCGGATCGATGCGGTTGAGGCCGTGCGGCCGCGCCAAATTCGTCTGTGTCATATCAACTCATTTTCCGGGCTCGTCGTGCGGGCTCATCGGTGGTCTTCGAAGGTGGGCCCCAACGGAACCTCCTTCAACGTAGACCTGCGCTTTCAGGCACTGACACATCAGGTGCTCGGCGCCGCGAATCAAGCCCGGCGAGCCGGCGTCGCGGTGAAATGAGGCCCTATCCGCCCGGTCTTCGACACCCCGCGATCGGGCGCAGTCCGCCCCGGCGGATCCCGGTCGTTGGGCTTCGTTGCTATCTATACTATGATAGCTATTTTCAGCTCGGTTACCCCCGCCGTGAAATTCGCGGCCACTCGCGATCCGGTCCGCGTGAACGGCCTTATCGGTTGTCTCAGGAGGAGCGCTGATGACGCTCAGCACTGGCCCGAATGGTCAGCCCGTCGTACCCTCACTCGATTTCACCGGCGAAACCAGTCCCTACCCGTTCTTCGAACACATGCGGCACACCGACCCGGTGTGGCACGGCTCGCTGAACGACAACACGCAGTTGCCGGAAGAGCTGCGGCCCAGCGACGAGTGGGTCCTGTTCGATTACGACGGTGTATCTCAAGCCTTCCGCGACGACCGGATCTTCACCTCCGCCGCCTACGACAAGACGATCGGATTGGTGATGGGACACACCATCCTGGCGATGGGCGGCAGGGAACACCACGACCACCGCAACCTGGTGGCCAAGGCGTTCCGGGCGACCGCGCTGGAGCGGTGGGAACCGTCGGTCATCGGGCCGGTCTGCGATCAGCTGGTCGACGAAATCAAGCACGACGGGCATGCCGATCTGGTGAAGGCGCTGACTTTCGAATTTCCCACCCGAATCATCTCGACGCTGCTCGGCCTGCCGGCCGAGGATCTGGATTTCTTCCGGCGGTTGTCCCTCGACCTGATCTCGATCCCGACCGACATCATGGCCGGATTGACCGCCGCCACCGAGCTCTACGACTACTTCCTCAAACAAGTCGAGCAACGACGGCGCAAGCTCACCAACGACATCGTCGGCGACCTGGTTGCCGCCGAGATCGACGGCGAGAAGCTCACCGACGAGGCCATCATCGCCTTCCTGCGATTGCTGCTGCCGGCCG
Source organism: Mycobacterium sp. NGS17 (assembly GCF_059813205.1). Classification (NCBI taxonomy): domain Bacteria; kingdom Bacillati; phylum Actinomycetota; class Actinomycetes; order Mycobacteriales; family Mycobacteriaceae; genus Mycobacterium; species Mycobacterium sp. NGS17. The sequence continues at coordinate 120,453 of NZ_JCALED010000008.1, forward strand.
GCCTGGAGACCACCTATCGTTCGTCGGGCAATCTGCTGTACCTGCTGCTGACCCACCCCGAACAATTGGCGATGGTCACCAAGGACCGGTCATTGATCCCGATGGCGATCGAGGAGGGTCTACGGTTCGAAACGCCGCTGACCACCGTCATGCGGACCACCACCGAGGAGGTCGAAATCGGCGGCAAAACCATTCCGGCCGAGGCCCAGATCGACATGTGCATGGGATCGGCCAATCGCGACGAGAGCCGGTGGACCGATCCCAACACGTTCGACATCTGCCGGCCCCGCCAATCCCACATCGCCTTCGCCGGCGGTATCCACATGTGCCTCGGCATGCACCTGGCCCGGCTTGAAACGCGGGTCATCTTGAACAGCCTGTTCGACCGCGTCGACAATCTGGCATTCGTGCCCGATGACGGAACCGGAGTGGAATCCAAGATCGTCGGGCTCACCTTCCGGTCGCCGAACAAGCTTCCGGTCACGTTCACCCCCGCCGCATGAGAAGCCGCGCAGCGATTCTGCACGACGTCGGCGGACCGTGGTCTGTCGAGGAATTCGAGCTCGATCCCCCCAAGACCGGCGAGGTCCTGGTTCAGCTGGCAGCGGCCGGCCTGTGCCACTCCGACGACCACATCCTCAAAGGCGACATGTCAGCGCCCAACGAGGTGATGCGGTCGATGGGTTTGCCGACCATGTTCCCGATGATCGGCGGGCACGAAGGCTCCGGCATCGTGCGGGAGGTCGGGCCCGGTGTCACCGACTTCGCCCCTGGAGACCACGTGGTGATGTCATTCGTCGCCGTGTGCGGCCAATGTCGTTGGTGCGCCAGTGGAATCGAGTACCTGTGCGACGTCGGCATGGGCACCATGATCCCGGGAATGCCGACGGACGGCACGTTCCGTCACCACACCGCCGACGGCCGCAAGCTGGGTCACATCGCCAAGATCGGCGCCTTCGCCGAACACACTGTGGTATCGGCCAATTCACTGGTGAAGATCGAGCAGCACCTGCCACTGACGTCGAGCGCGCTGCTGTCCTGTGCCATCCCGACCGGTTACGGTTCGGTCGCCAACCGGTCGAACATGCGCGCGGGCGATACCGTCGTGGTGATCGGCGTCGGCGGGATCGGCACGGGCGCGATTCAGGGTGCCCGGATCAACGGCGCGGCGCAGATCGTGGCGGTCGACCCGGTGGAGTTCAAACAGAAGTCGGCGCTGCGGTTCGGCGCGACGCACACCGCGGCCACGATCGACGAGGCGCTGGATCTGGTGCGCGGCCTGACCTACGGGGTGATGGCCGACGCGGTGGTGGTATCGCCGTCGCTGATCACCGCCGAGGACGTCCGCGACGCGGTGAAGCTCACCCGCAAGGGCGGCACCTGCGTGCTCACCGGCATGACGTCGCAGTTGACCCGGTCGGTCAAGATCGACCTGCAGGACTTCATCTTGATGAACAAGACGTTGGCGGGCACCATCTTCGGCTCGTGCAATCCGAAGGCTGACATCTCCCGGCTGGCACGGCTGTATGAGACCGGCCAGCTTCAGCTCGACGAGATGATCACCAAGCGCTATCGCCTCGATGAGGTCAACGACGCCTACGACGATCTGCTCAGCGGCAGGATCGTCCGCGGCATTATCGATTTCGGGATCGCCTGAGCTTATTTCCTGCGGCTGCGCACCCGCTGCAGCTGGCCATACGCGTCGATCGGGCTGTGAAGCGCCAAGCCGCCGTCGGCATGCACGATTTGTCCGGTCACCCATGGCAATTCGAGGACGCCGACGATAGCGGCGGCCACCTCGGAAGCCTCGCCCAGCCCGCCCAATGCGGTCCGCTCGGAAAGCCCTTCCACCCAGCCGGGCAACGCCTCCGGATTCGGCAGCATCGGTGTGCGAGTGACACCGGGACCTACTGCGTTGACCCGGATGCCGTGGCCGCCCCATTCCTCGGCGGCGACCTTCACCAGCATGTTGACCCCCGCCTTCGAGACGCAATACGCGCCCATGTCCCGGTCGGCGACGGTGGCGCTGATGCTGGAGACCGCCACGATCGAGCCGCCGACTCCGGCGTCGATCATGGCTTGCGCCCCAGCGCGAATGCAGAGCCAGGTGCCGGTCAGGTTCGTCGATAACACCCGTTGCCACTCGTCGAGCGGCTGGTCCAGCAACAAGCCCGACGCACCGATCGCGGCGCAGGTGACCATCCGGGTGGGCGCACCGTGCTCACGCACCGTTCGTTCCATCGCCGCCGACACCGCGTCGGGATCGCTGACGTCGCAGGCGATGTCACCACCGGACAGATCCCACACCACGACGTCGTGTCCCACGTCGCGTAGCCGTCGGCTGACCTCCCGCCCGATGCCGGAGGCGCCGCCGGTCACCACGGCGCTCGCGGCGCTCATTGCGCGGGCCCGATCAACTCGACCACCACGCCATCGGGTGCGGTGATGACGGCCATCGGCACGGTCTTGCCCGCCGGGGCCGCAACGGTGATCCGGCGAACACCGTCGGTGAAGCCCAATTCGGCTAGCGCGGCGAGGGTTTCGTCCACGTCACGCTGCAGGGAGAGCAGGAAGAATCCGTGCCGGGGACCCGCCGGTACGGGCGGCGCTTCGTCGGCGCCCTCGAAGACAACCAACTCGACGATCCCGGCATCTGGCGTCTGTGGATCACCGAGGAATACCGACTGCAGCCGATCGGTCTGCGCGCCGAACAGTTCCGGCCAGTCTCCGGTGAAGGTGTGGCCGAACAACTTGGTGAATCCCAGGCCGTCACGCCAGAACTTCATCGAACGGTCGACGTCAGCGGTGCAGATTGCGGCGTGATGGATCCCTAGCATGAACTTCCTCTCCAGTACCGAGCCTCCGACGTCCGCGGCCCCTAAACGATCTTGGCCATGGTGTGATGCCACAAGCGGTGCGCGAGGACGGGATCGTCGGCCGCCCGATTCGCTTTGGCGACTTTGCCTTTCACGTAGTACTCGCCGGGCACCCAGTCGACTCCGGGCACGCTCGTCGCCAGCCAGACCAGCTGGTCGGCGCCGTGATCCGCGGACTTGATCATTTTGCTGACCGGCGTCCGTTGCATGGTGGTCAGGAACCGTGACCCAGATGATTGACCGATGTTGGTATTGACGAAACCCGGGTGGACCACCGCCACCGAAAGACCGTCGGCGAAAAAGCGCCGATGTAATTCCTTGGTGAACAGGATGTTTGCCAGCTTCGCCAACGCATAGGCGGTGCTCGGCCCGCGCCGGTCCGTTGCGTCGAAATCGGCGAGTTTGACTTTGCGCAACAGTCGCTGGGACGAACTGGACGTATTGACGATGGTGGCTCGCGAACCGACCAAAACATCCAGCAACTGGGTGGTCAGCAAGAACGGCGCCAGGTAGTTGACTTGAAGGGTGATCTCATGGCCGTCGGCCGTCCGCTGCGGCTTGGAGAACACTCCCCCGGCGTTGTTGCCCAGCACGTCGATGCGCGGATACTGGGACCGGATCTTGTCCGCGAGGGCCCGCACCTGAGACAGGTCGGCGAAGTCGGCGACGAAGTAGTCGGCGTCCAGCTCCGCGGCCACGGCCGCGGTCTTGCTCTCCGAGCGTCCCACCAACACCACATCGTCGCCGCCGTGGCTGAGCCGGCGGGCCGCGGCGGCGCCGATGCCGTCGCTGGCACCGGTGATGACAATCGTCCTGCGCGCCATTGCCTCGACCTCCACGGGGAGTGTAGCGACAGCCGCCGCGGCCGCACCTCAAGCGAGCGAGTAGCGAACCGGCAGGTGTTTGAGTCCGCCGACGAAGGTAGTGGCGACCAGTTCCGGGTCACCGTTCAAGTCAATCGATTTGAGCCGTGGCAGCAGCTCGGCAAAGAAGCTGCTGACCTCCATGCGGGCCAGCGCGGCACCCATGCAGAAGTGCACACCGTAGCCGAAGGCCACGTGCTTGTTGGGCTCGCGCCCGACGTCGAAGCGGAACGGATCGGCGAAGACGTCCTCGTCGCGGTTGGCCGAAACGTAGGACAACAGCACCGAATCCCCCGCGGCGATGGGCACTCCACGCACGGTGGTGTCCTTGGCGGCGGTCCGCATGAATTCCTTGACCGGGGTCACCCAGCGGATCATCTCCTCGGTGGCCAGCGCCATCAGGTCCAGGTTGTCGCGCAGACGATGGAGCTGGTCCGGGTTTTCGATCAGCGCCTGCAACCCGCCGGAGATGGTCGCGCTGGTGGTGTCGTGGCCGGCGGTGGCCACGATGAGGTAGTAGGAAACGGTGTCGATGTCGGAGAGGGGTTCGCCGTCGACGCGGGCGTTCGCGATCGCCGACGCGAGGTCCTCGGTCGGATTCGCGCGGCGAGACGCCGTCACACCGTTGAAGTAAGCGAACATGTCCAACAACGCCGGCAGCTGGTCTTCGTTTGTGGTGCCGCGTTTGAATTCTGAGTCGTCGCTGCCGAACAATTCCTGGGTCAGCTTGAGCATGCGCGGAAAATCGGCTTCGGGCAGCCCGAGCAGCGACATGATCACGTAGAGCGGGTAATTGACGGCGACTTCCTGAACGAAATCGCATTCGGGGCCCGCCGCCATCATCTTGTCAACGTAGATCTTGGCCAGTTCCTCGACACGAACCTTCAACGCCCGCATCGCCTTTGGGCGAAACCAGTCGGAGCCGATCGCGCGCACCACCCGGTGTTGGGGGTCGTCCAGGTGGATCAGCGTGCGCACCCCGGCGGCGGCCTGCATCTCATCGCCCGCCGCGGTGGTCAGCACGGGCCGCGGCCAGTTGGTGAAGAGCATGTTTTCGCGTTCGATGTCCATGATGTCGGCGTGTTTGGTGATCGCCCAGAACGGCCGGTAGTTCGCAACGTCCACCCAGGACACCGGGGCGTTGGCCCGCAGGTGCGTCAGCGCCGCATGCAGCCGGCGCTCGTCGGTGTACGCCAACGGGTCCGCCAACAGCTTCGCGGCCTCGTCCATCGTCGGTGCGCTCACTGCCGAGACTCCTCGATTTGGGACGCCCCGTCGACCTTGAGGCGCGCGGCGTCGGGCCTGCGGGTAACTTTACAGTAAGCAATCCAGTATGTGACCCTACAAATCTGTGGTGATCGCAAGCGCGGCGTAGCCGGGCGCAGCGGGTCGCCACCATCGAACTGGTCGCGCGAAGAATCTTCCATGAGGTAGGACATAGACATGCCGAAAGCCCAGGATTGGGGAGAAACGCTCGAGGACCTCGAGCGTCGCCGTCAGCGCGCGCGGGCAATGGGCGGACCGGAGCGACTCGACAAGCACCACAACAAAGGCAAGCTCGACGCCCGCGCGCGGATCGAGTACCTCCTCGACCCGCACACATTTCGCGAGCTCGGCACGCTGGTCGGTGGCGAGATCGCGGCCGACGGCCTGATCGTCGGCTCCGGTGAGATCAACGGCTCACCGGTGATGCTGGGCGCCGAGGACTTCACCACCATGGCGGGCAGCATCGGGCCCGGCGGCAACTCCAAGCGGTACCGCATCGCCGAACTGGCGCTGCGCGACAAGATCCCGCTGGTGATGCTGCTCGAAGGCGCCGGTTTTCGCCCCGGGGGCGGACACTACGGCCGCACCCCCACCGATCTACTGGCCCAGGCGCAGTGCTCGGGCCGCGTCCCGACCGTCGGTGCCGTACTCGGGCCGTCGGCAGGACACGGCGCGCTGGTGGCTCCGGTCTGCGATTTCCGGATCATGAGCAGGCAGGGCGCGATCTTCACCGCTGGACCACCCGTCGTCAAAGAGTCGACCGGAGAAGACATTTCGAAGGAGGACCTCGGTGGGCCCGACGTCGCTTTGCCCAGCGGCGTGATCCACAACGTCGCTGAGGACGACGAAGCCGTCCTCGACGACGTCCGGCGCTACCTGTCCTACTTTCCGCCGAGCGCATGGTCGTACCCGGCATCGTTGCCGCAGGACGAGGACAGCGAGCCACGGGCGACGCCCGAGCTGCTCGACATCGTGTCCCGCGACAACCGCCGCGTCTACGACATGCGCGCGGTGCTCGACGTGATATTCGACCGGCCCGACTGGTTCGAAGTCCAGCCGCAGTACGGCAAGGCGATCATCTGCGCGCTGGCCCATCTCGGTGGCCACCCGGTCGCGGTGGTGGCCAACCAACCTCAGGTACTCGCCGGCTCCATCGACGCCGCGGCCGCGGACAAGGCGGCGCACTTCATCTTGGTGGCCGACTCGTTCCACCTGCCTCTCGTCTTCCTCGCCGACAATCCCGGCATGCTGCCCGGCAGCCGCTCCGAGCGCAGCGGTGTGTTGCGCGCCGGGGCACGGATGTTCGCCGCGCAGACGGCCGCCACCACGGTGAAGCTGCACGTGACGCTGCGCAAGGCATACGGGTTCGGCTCCATGGTCATGTCCCTGCTGGGGTTCGACAGCCAGTCCGCGACTTTCGCCTATCCCGGGGCGACGATGGGCGCCATGAGCGCGGCCGCGCTGGGCCGGGCCACACACGCCGGCGAGGACGTCACCGCGAAGTTACGCGAGGCCGAGTTGCAGGCGTCCTACCGGTCTGCCGAGCACATGGGGTTCGACGAACTCATCGATCCACGCGAGACACGGGACGCCCTACTCGCCTCGCTGAAGCGTGGCCTGTCCGGCAGGCAAGCCGCCGCCGAGCCGGTGACCCGGACCGTCATCATGCCGTGATTGTCCGCGCGTCTGGCTAGTTCGCAGCGCGGTAGGCCGCGACGATCGGCTCGAGCTCGTCGGGTGTGGCACCGTGCATGATGACCGCGTCGGCCCCGTAGTCGAATTCCTTGCGGATGCGGTCGACGCACTGCTGCGCCGACCCGGTGGCCGATGGCTCCAGCCATTCATCGGGAATCAGCGTCGCGATGTGCTCGATTTGCTTGGCCGTGCCCTTGTGATCGATCCCACCCGCGATCGAGGTGACCACCGGATCTTCGCGGAAGCGTTGCAGCACAGCGGGATCCCAATTGTTGGTTGCGACAAGCAGATCGCCGTAGCCCTGCAGGTAGGTGGCCAGACGCGCGACGGTCTTCTTGAGCCGGAGTTCTTCGGGCAGGTGGTCACCGACGGTGGCGAAGCACGACCACACCCGCACGCTGTCCGGGTCGCGGCCCGCCTTCTCCGCAGCCGACTTCACGGTTTTGACGCTGCGCTGCAAGGTCTCCGGCGTGAAATAGGTGTGCAGTATGACGTCGTCGAACACGCGTCCGCCGAGCGCGAGCGTGTTGGGCCCAAAGGCCACCAGCGCCAGCCGGATGTCCTCGTTGAAGTCGGGATCGAGGAACAAGATGGGGTACTTGCCCATCGGGCCGTCGTGATTGAAGATCAGCTCGCCGTGCCACAGCCGGCGCATGACCTGAGCCCAGTCCTCCATCTGCGCCGTCGTCACCGCCGGGATTCCGAAGGCCCCGTAGATCGCGGCGATGCCGCGGCCAATGCCCAGGGTGAACCGGCCGCCGGACAGGCGATGCATCGTGGTCGCCCAGGATCCGGTGATCAGAGGATGGCGGGTGTTGTGATTGGTTGCCGCGGTGGCGATTTGCATCCGATTGGTCACCGCGCACGCCGCCCCGACCAGAGATGAAGCCTCTTTGACGTTCCACCGCTCGGAGATGAAGGCGGTGCCGAAGCCGAGTTCCTCGCCGCGACGCGCCTCGTCCATCAACGTCGCAGGGCCCTCACCACCGGCCCCGGCCAGCAGGTAGAAGCCCAACTCATCAAGCGCATGGTCGCTCAATTCCACACCCCTTGCTGGTAGCCGCAGTTCCACACCTCGGTTATCTTGCCTTCGACGACGCGGAACACCTCGATGCTGGCGATGTTGGTCTCGGTGCCGTCCTTGGTGGTGATCGTCGAGTCGTAGACGATGGCGACGTGCTCGCCGTCCTCGCCCTCGATGACGACGTTGAGGTCGAAGCGCAGCGAATCGGCCAGCTGCCACATGTCCACCACGCGCTGCACGGCTTCGGCGTGGGTCAGGGTACGCGAGGAACCCACCTCGTGCCGAATGACGGTGTCGCCCAACAACTCCTCGGCCAGATCGATGTTGCGTTCGTTCCACACCACGAGGTTGTAGAGTTCGACCACCGTCCGCGCGGTCCACGTGGGCGCCATCAACCCGGCACCGCGGCTTTTCGCGCGGCCACGTCGCGCAGGAAACGGTCGGTGATCCGCTGCACGCGCCGGGAGAAGACGTGTCCGACGTGGCTACCGTCGTACCAGTACAGCTGGCCGCCCCAGCGTTCGTGCAACGCATCAACGGGCTCGCGCATCGCCATCCGGTCGTGCCACGCCCCGACGATCAGGCGGCGATCCGGCGGCGGGGATGGAGTGACCGCCAGCGGATCGATCACCGACGTCAGCTGGGTCACCACGGGGGATTGCAGCAACTCGCGGAATCCTGCCCGCGATGCGCCCCACCGCTGCAGGTGCCGCGCGATCATCGCGTTGAGCCCCAGAATCGGCGTGTAGAGGGCGACGGCATCGATCTGCTTCTCCAGGTGGGAGACGAGTGCGGCGACCGGAGTGCCCATCGAAATCCCCGCCACCACAACGGCGGTGGCTTGTGGCTGCACCCACCGCACGACCGCGCGCACCTCGGACACCACGCGCATCATCCCCGCCACATTGCCCAGCGGGTCCATGTCGGGATAGGCCGGCCATTGGCGTCGCCGGCAGCCGTGACCGGGCTGCACCGGCAGCGCGACATTGAAGCCCAGCTTGTGGTGGATGCGCCCAATCCGTGCCATCAGCAGGTCTTCGTCGCCACCCTGGCCGGCCCCGTGCACCCAGACCAGCCATGGACGAGGTCCGTCGTGGTGCCGACACAGGCGCACCACAGCCCGTGCTGGGCCGCCCAGCCCGTCGGCCTCCAGCGTGGCCGGCAACGTCGGGTCGTGCTCGAAAGCCATCCGCTCGTAGGCAAGACCGGCGATGCTGCGCCTGCGTAACGAGGTTGGCCGCAACGGGTTCGGCTCCGCGTGCGCCCGGTCGATGCCCAGCGACGAGAGCTCCTCGGCGGCCGCGGTGCAAACGTCCAGTGACCGCATCTCCGCGGGACTGCCGCCCAGCAGTGAAAAGGCGCTCAGCACCAATTCGTCGAGCATCGCCTCGCCGAACTGACGCGCACCGCGTGGCGATAGTGGGACCCAACCGGTCGACTCGCGCAGGCCGGCCACGGTGCGCGGCGCCAGCATTCCCAATTCGCGAACCACATCTTTAGCCAGGCTCAGCCCGTTCGCCGCCGTCGCCATGTCGCTCACCTTCATTAGCCAAGCCAATTCGATCCTGGCGTATCCGCCAGCCGCGATTTCAGCGCAGCGGCGCCGGTATCCCCGAAGCGGCAGGGGCGCGCCTTCGATTGCCGGATGGCTTCCAGCTCGTCAGCCGCTGTCGTCATGTCGCTCCTTGCCGCGCGCGGACCGGACTGCTGAAATCTATACTGTAATGGATTTAGTATCAACGATCACGAGAGGCGTTGACCGTGAAAGTCCCATTCACCTGGAAAGTCACCGGCTGGTTCATGGTCGGCTGGTCTCCGGAGTTCCCCGCCGGCGAGGTCCGGCCGCTGCATTACTTCGGTGAGGACCTGGTGGCCTACCGGGATGAGCAGGGTGAGCTGCACGTCTTGGAGGCACATTGCAAACACCTGGGCGCGCACATCGGTCACGGCGGCAAGGTGGTCGGCGACTGCGTCGAGTGCCCCTTTCACGGCTGGCGCTGGGGTCCGGACGGCACCAACCGGTACATCCCCTACCAGCCGGACCGGCCCAACCGCGGGCTACGCCTCAAGGTGTTTCCCGTGCGGGAGCAGTACGACTGCGTCTTCGTCTGGCACCACCCGGACGGCGAGGAACCGCAATGGGAGATGCCGGACATCTTTCACAAGTTCCCGCAGTTCGAGACGGACCCCGCGGCTTATTACCGCGCATACCCGGAGTTCTCCCGGCGCGCGGAGCGCGAACCGGTGCATCCGCAGATCGTGGCCGAAAATGCCCCGGACAGCGCCCATTTCGAATACGTCCACCACGCCACCGTGACGCCCAGGGTGCTGGAGTGGAAGATCGTCGACCAGGAATGGCAGTTCATCGCGGGCTGGCCCGACGCACGTAGCGACAACCCAGATGATCTCGCGTTGCGGTTCCACAGCCACCTGTTCGGTCTCGGCGGCGCGATCAGCGTCTTCGAGGGGGCGCAGAACCATCGCTTGATCTTCACTTGTACGCCGGTCGACGACGAATGCTCGGACTTGTTCTACTCGATCTGGTGGCCGCGACTGCCCGGGGACACCGGGGACGTTCCCGACGGCAAACTTCGCGAGGTCATCGAGAAGCAGTTTCTGTCCACCGTGTTCGACGATCTGCAGATCTGGCGCTACCAGAAGTACGTCGAACACCCCGCGCTGTCGAAGGTCGACGCGAAAGGTTATATGGCGCTGCGGAAATGGGCGACGCAGTTCTATGACGTCGCGCCGGTGGGCGCCCCCGCATGACGGACCGACTGGCCAGGCTCGCCGCACCGGAAAACACCGCGATCGTCACCCAGGAGTGCCAGGGCGCGGTGATGGGTCCCGACGCCGGACTGGCGATGCTCGCGGAGGAAGCCCGCCGCGAGGCGCTGCCCAACATCGCGCGGCTGCTGCCCGCGGCCCGCGCGGCCGGAGTGCGCGTCGTGCACTGCCTGGTGCAGCGGCGGCCCGACGGGCTCGGCTCCAACCACAACGCGAAGATCTTCGCGATGGGCACCGGCAATCAGGTGGACATCACGCCCGGGACGCCGGGAGCGGAGTTGCTGCCCGAATTGGGGCCGGAGCCTTCGGATTTGGTGCTGCGCCGGTGGCACGGCGTAGGCCCGATGGGGGGCACCGACCTGGACGCGGTGCTGCGCAATCTCGGCGTGTCGACGATTGTCGTCGTCGGCGTTTCGCTGAACATCGCGATTCCCAACCTCGTCATGGACGCCGTCAACGCCGCCTACCGCGTGGTCCTGCCCCGCGACGCGGTGGCCGGCATACCCGCGGACTATGGTGCAGCGATGATCGCCAACACGCTGTCGCTGCTGGCCACCATCACCAGCACCGACGAGCTGCTGCGGGCCTGGGACGAAGGAACGCGATGACCGAAACAGCGCCGGAAGTTCGTGGCGGTTTCCCCGACGTCAGACCCGTCGAGGACGCGCCGGAGGAACTGGGCCCGTTCGTCGCGGCGCTGCGCCGTCTGCAGGACCTCACGGTGTCCACCAAGCCCGACCCGGCGGTGTGGGCCGCCGCGACCGCTCACCTGGAGAACGCCTGCGCGCTGTTGAACGGCCACCAGGTTCCGGAGACCGAGGCGGTGGCCGGGCGGGTGCTGAGCCTGCCCGGATTGGCCCATCCCCTGATGCCGCCCTGGATGGTGACCGAGTCCGGTCCCGGCGGCGTTCGGATGGCCGGTCACTTCAGCACCGCACACATCGGCGGGAACCGGGCCGTGCACGGCGGCATGATCCCGCTGTTTTACGACTGGCTGTTCGGCATGGTCGTGACGACCGCCGACATCCGGCCGACGCGCACGGCCTACCTACACGTCGACTTCCGCAGCATCACCCCCATCGACCAGCCGCTGACCGCCCATGGCCGCATCACCAGCGTCGACGGCAGGAAGGTTTTCATTGACGCTACTATGACAGCCGCCGATGGAACCTTGCTCAGCGAAGCCAACGGCCTGATGGTTCGTCTGTTACCCCACCAGCCGTGAGAGGTCCGATGTCCGACAGCACAACAACTTTCACGGTTCCTGCCGTCGCGAAGGCCGTCGCCGCCGCGATACCCGATCGAGAGCTCATCATTCAGGGGGACCGGCGCTACACCTACGAGCAGGTGATCGATCGCGCCAACCGGCTGGCGGCGTACTTGCACTCGCGGGGGCTGGGCTGCCACACGGAGCGCTCCGCGCTGGGCGGCCACGAGGTGGGCCAGGACCTGCTGGGCCTCTACGCCTACAACGGAAACGAATTCGTCGAGGCGCTACTGGGCAGCTTCGAAGCGCGCGTGGCGCCGTTCAACGTCAACTTCCGCTACGTGAAGAGCGAGCTGCAATACCTGCTGGCGGATGCCGGGGCGACGGCACTGCTCTACCACGCCGCCTTCGCACCGCGGGTCGCCGAGATCCTGCCCGACCTGCCACAGCTGCGCGTGCTGATCCAGATCGCCGACGACTCGGGCAACGAATTACTGAAGGGCGCAGTCGATTACGAGGCCGCGCTGGAATCGGTGTCTCCGGAGCCGCCACCGGTGCAACACTCCGCCGACGACCTGTACGTCTTGTACACCGGCGGCACGACGGGGATGCCAAAGGGCGTGTTGTGGCGCCAGCACGACATTTTCATGACGTCGTTCGGCGGCCGGAATCTCATGACCGGTGAGCCGTCGAGCTCCATCGACGAGATCGTCGAGCGCGCCGCGTCGGGCCCGGGCACCAAGCTGATGATCCTGCCCCCGCTGATCCACGGTGCCGCCCAGTGGAGTGTGATGACCGCGATCACCACGGGGCAATCCGTCGTTTTCCCCACGGTCGTCGATCATCTGGACGCCGACGACGTGGTGCGCACCATCGAGCGGGAGAAGGTCATGGTGGTCACTGTGGTTGGCGACGCCATGGCGCGCCCCTTGGTCGCCGCGATCGAGAAGGGGATCGCCGACGTTTCGTCGCTGGCCGTCGTCGCCAACGGCGGCGCGCTGCTGACCCCATACATCAAGCAACGCTTGATCGAGACGTTGCCGAACGCCGTCGTCGTCGACGGCGTCGGATCGTCGGAGACCGGGGCGCAGATGCACCACATGTCGACGCCGGGGGCGGTGGCGACCGGCAGGTTCAACGCCGGGCCGGACACGTTCGTGGCCGCCGAGGATCTGACGGCGATCCTGAAGCCCGGGCATGACGGGATGGGCTGGCTGGCGCAGCGGGGCTACGTTCCGCTCGGTTACAAGGGCGATGCGGCCAAGACGGCCAAGACATTCCCGGTGATCGACGGCGTTCGGTACGCCGTCCCCGGTGACCGCGCGCGCCACGGCACCGACGGCTCCATCGAATTGCTGGGCCGCGACTCGGTGACCATCAACTCCGGCGGCGAGAAGATCTTCGTCGAGGAGGTTGAGACTGCGATCGCCTCGCATCCAGCGGTGGCCGACGTGGTGGTCGCCGGGCGGCCCAGCGAACGGTGGGGCCAGGAGGTGGTCGCCGTGGTGGCGCTCGCACCGGGAGCCAGCGCCGAGTCCGAGGAACTGGTGGCACACGCCGCGCGGACGCTGGCGCGCTACAAGCTCCCCAAAGCGATCGTGTTCCGTCCGGTCGTCGAGCGCAGCCCGTCCGGTAAGGCTGACTACCGCTGGGCGCGCGAGCAGGCGGTGAATGGCTGACCGGTGATGCCGGCGGCGCGCGACCTCACGCGGCCGAGCCATATTGCCTACTGTAATAATTACAGTACGATCTCACGCAGTAGGTGTTCGACTCGTGCCGAGATCGAGATGCTGGAGATCAAGTGACGACCAACGTGCACACCGCCGCCGGTGCCGGCGACGAGACGGTCAGCCTGCGTGACCCCTACCCGTTCTTCGCCCGCAAGCGGCGGGAAGCCGGCGTTTTCGCCGGCACGGTGATGGACTACTCCAAGACGCCGGAGTCCCTGCGACCAAGGCACGAATACTCCGCGATGTCGTTCGACGCGGTCAACACGGTGTTTCGGGATGGCCGGGTGTTCACTTCCAAGCCGTACGACAAGACCATCGGCCTGTTCATGGGGCCGACGATCCTGGCGATGGAGGGAAAGAAACACCGCGAACACCGCAACTTGGTATCGGCGGCATTCAAGTCAAAGGCCCTGGCCCGCTGGGAGCCAACCATCGTGCGGCCAATCTGCAATGCCCTGATCGACGAATTCATCGAGACCGGTCGCGCCGACCTGATCCGCAACTTCACCTTCGAATTCCCTACCCGCGTCATCGCAAAGCTGCTGGGGCTGCCGGCCGACGACCTGCCGATGTTCCGCAAGCGCGCCGTGCAATTGATCAGCTATCACGTCAACTACGAAGGCGCCTTCGAGGCCTCGGCCGCGCTCAAGGAGTATTTCGTCGAGCAGATCGAACAGCGCAAATCCAAGCCCACCGAGGACATCATCGGTGACCTGGTCACCGCGGAGATCGATGGCGAAAAGCTCACCGACGAAGCCATTTACTCGTTCCTTCGTCTGCTGCTGCCGGCCGGCTTGGAAACCACCTACCGCTCGTCGGGAAACCTGTTGTATCTGCTGCTGACACACCCGGAGCAATTCGCCGCGCTGCAAGCCGACCGCGAGCTACTGGCACCGGCCATCGAGGAAGGGCTGCGCTACGAGACACCGCTGACCGTCGTGCAACGCTTCACGACCGAAGACACCGAGGTGGAAGGCGTGCAGATCCCGGCACGCTCGGTGATCGGGGTGTGCATCGGTTCGGCGAACCGCGACGAGCGACGCTGGGAACGCTCCGAAGAGTTCGACATCTTCCGCAAGCACACGCCACACATTTCGTTCGCCGCAGGTGAGCACACCTGCCTCGGTTTGCATCTGGCCCGGCTGGAAACGCGCGTCGCGATGGAATGCCTGCTGGACCGGCTGACCAACGTCACCTTGCTGACCGATGATGACCCGCACATCCACGGCCAGCCGTTCCGGTCACCGAATGCGCTTCCGGTGACGTTCGACGCGAAGTAGTGTCCGGAAATGGTCAAAGTCATGACGGGCTTTCGGGTCCTCGAGCTTGCGCAGTTCACCTTCGTTCCGGCGGCGGGAGCCATCCTGGCCGACTGGGGAGCCGACGTCATCAAAGTCGAACACCCGGGCCGCGGCGATACCCAGCGCGGCTTCCTGAATATGGGTGGCATTCAGATCGATCCGGAACGACACCCGTTGATGGAACATCCCAACCGGGGCAAACGCAGCGTCGGGATCGACGTCTCCACGCCGGGCGGCCAGGAAGTGATATACGAGCTGGCCAAGACGGCGGACGTGTTCCTCACCAACTACAAGCCCGCGCAACGCCAGAAGCACAAGTTCGACGTCGAGCACATTCGCGCGGTGAACCCGAACATCGTGTACGCCCGCGGCTCGGCCTACGGCGACAAAGGGGCCGAGCGTGACACCGGCGGCTATGACGGCACGGCGTTCTGGACGCGCAGCGGCATCGGGTACGCCCTGACACCCGAGGAGCTGGGCGGCGCACTGGGACAAGGCATTCCCGCATTCGGCGACTCGATCGGCGGCATGTTCATCGCCGGCGGCATCTCGGCCGCGCTGCTGCATCGCGAGCGCACCGGTGAGGCCGTCGAGCTCGACGTGTCGCTGCTGAGCACGGCGTGGTGGGCGGCCGGCGCCAGCGTGACACAGGGCATGGAGACCGGCGAGGTGATGCGCACTCCCATGCCGGGTTCCGGCGCGCCCTCGGTGAATCCGTTCATGGGCAACTACGAGACCTCCGACGGCGGCACCATCAACCTGTGCATCATCAGCCCGACCGGGCTGATCCGCGACACGTTCGAACACCTGGGCATTCCCGAGGCGGCCGACGATCCCCGCTTCGCCGACGTGCTCCCCCTGATCCAGAACGCCGACGCCGCCGCCGAGCTGATTGCGAAGGCCTTCGCCGGCAAGCCCTTTGACTACTGGCGGCAGCACCTCAAGACGATGAAGGGCCAGTGGGCGCCGTTCCAGAGCCTCATCGACCTGGTCGACGACGAGCAGGCGATCGCCAACGACATGATCGCCGAAGTCGAGCTCGCCGGCGGAGGCAAGCCGTTCCGCGTGGTCCGCGGCCCCGTTCAGTTCAACCACGAGCCGCTGACGACGACCCGTGCCCCCCAGGCCAGCGAGCACACCGAGCTGGTCCTGATGGAGCTCGGCATGGACTGGGACCGGATCGAGGAACTCAAGGATGCAGGGGCCATTGCGTGACCTCCAATAACGACGTCGCCATCATCGGCGTGGGTTTACACCCGTTCGGCCGCTTCGAGGGCAAGTCGGCGATGCAGATGGGTGTCGACGCCATTCTCGCCGCGGTCGCCGACGCCGGAATCGCTTGGCAGGACGTCCAGTTCGCCACCGGCGGCAGCTGGACGGTAGCCAACCCGGACGCGATCGTCGGCATGGTCGGGCTGACCGGCATCCCGTTCACCAACGTGTTCAACGCCTGCGCGACCGCGGCCAGTGCCGCCAAGGCGTGCGCCGATGGCATCCGCCTCGGCGACTACGACATCGGGATCGCCGTCGGCCTGGACAAGCACCCGCGCGGTGCGTTCACCGAGGACCCCGCACTGGTCGGTATGCCGCGCTGGTATGCGGAAAACGGGCAATATCTGACCACCCAGTTCTTCGGGATGAAAGCCAACCGCTACCTACACGAGCACGGCATATCCCAGCAGACCCTGGCCAAGGTCGCCGCCAAGAACTTCCGCAACGGGGCGATGAACCCCAACGCATTTCGCCGCAAGCCGATGTCCGAAGAAGACATCCTGAACTCGGCGATGCTCAATTACCCGCTGACGCAATACATGTTCTGCGCGCCCGACGAGGGCGCCGCCGCCGTGGTCATGTGCAGAGCGGATATCGCGCACCGCTACACCTCCACGCCCGTCTACCTGCGGGCGGTGGAGGTCCGCACCCGCCGCTACGGGGCCTACGAAGTCAACACCACCTGCGCACCCGTCGAAGAAGACGTGGCACCAACGGTTTACGCCGCCCGCGGCGCATTCGAAAGAGCCGGCATCTCGCCCGACGACGTCGACGTCATCCAGTTGCAGGACACTGACGCCGGCGCCGAGATCATCCACATGGCCGAGTGCGGGTTCTGCGAACACGGCGACCAGGAAAAGCTCCTGGCCGACGGCGCCACCGAGATCAACGGCGCGCTGCCGGTCAACACCGACGGCGGGCTGATCGCCAACGGCGAGCCCATCGGCGCCTCCGGCCTGCGGCAGATCCACGAAATCGTGCGCCAACTCCGCGGCGAGGCGGGTGAACGCCAAGTGCCCGGCAACCCGAAGGTGGGATTCACCCAGCTGTACGGCGCGCCGGGCACCGCCGCGGCGACGATCCTCACGACCTGACGGCGCCCCCAGCGCCGAACGTGAACTGGCGGTTACGACACGCCGAAGGCTTGCGCCGTCAGTTCACGCTCGGCGAAGCTAGGAAGCTTTCCGCGCGACCGGCGCGTACGCCGGCTTACCCAGGCCCAGCATGTATTGCGCGATCATGTTGCGGAACACCTCGAGCGTGCCGCCGTAGATCCCGACCAGCGGGGCGAATCGGTACACGTATTCCGCGGCCCCGTTGTCGGCCGCGCCGTCGGTGCCGAGGGGCAGCGTGGCCGCGGTGCCCAGGATGTCCATCAGGTCCGGCGAGATGTCACGCATCGTCTGCGCCAGGGCGACGCGCCCGAAGATGCTGGGCGCGCTCAACGACGCTTCCATCCGTGCCGCGCTGCGCCCCAAGCGATATGCCACCGCCGAATCATCGATGAGCCTGCGCCCGTTCGGGTCTCGCTCGCCCACTTTGGCCGCGGCCTTGTCCAGGGCGTTCGCCATGAAACCGGCCTGGTGCATCATGATCGAGACATCCTGCAGCCCATCCGGGGCGGCCGCCACCGCCCCGTGCTCGGTGTTGAGGGGTTCACGCAACACCGTCCAGCCGGAGTTCACGTCGCCCAGGCGATACTTGTCGTCGACGCGCACGTCGCTGTAGTAGACGATGTTGGTGCGGTCACCATCGACGGTGCGGATGCCCTGGATCTCGATGCCCGCGGAGTTCAGCGGGACCAGAAACATGGTCAGGCTCTTGTGCTTCTGAGCGTCCGGATCGGTATTGGTGATGAGGAAGACGTACTGGCAGTTGTGCGCGCCGGTGGTGAACATCTTGGAGCCATTGATAATCCAGGTTGATCCATCCGCCTCACGCACCGCGCGGGTCTTGCAGGTGGCGATGTCGGACCCGCCCTCGGGTTCGGTGTAGCCCAGGCACAGCCGGACGTGTCCGCTGAAGACGCCTGGCAACACTTCGTCCCGCAACTCGGCGGAGCCGAACCTCGCGACCGAGCGGGCCACCATGGCGGTGGTGCCCCAGGTCACCCAGGGCACGTGCGCGCGCCGCTTCTCCAGCTCCCAGATACGGCGACGCAGCCGGCTGAAGCCACCGTCGGCCTCCGGCTTCCATTCGCGTTCGAGGTAGCCGGCTGCGCCCAACGCCAGGTGCACTCCCTCGTCGAAGTTGTCGCCCGTTTCCCGGTCCCGGCGTATGACGTCTTCCGTCACATGCGTGCGCAGAAACTCGCGCGCCTCCTCGAGGAAGCGCTGATCGTCGTCGGACAGGGTGACTCGTGAAAAATCCACTTAGGCGCCCTTTCCACTTTCGCGCGCGGCGACCAGCTCGCCGATGTACTTGGCGCTGGCGCCGGGATCCCCGCCGGCCAGCGCCCACCCGCGGGCACGTACCAGATACGCCGTGGCGGCGGCCTCGGCCGAAACGCCAAGTCCGCCTTGGATGTGCACCGCCATGGTCGCGGCCTTCGCCGCCTCTTCCGCCATGAACACGAAGGCCGAGGGCGCCAGCTCCGGTCGCTCGTGCGGCTCGTTGTCCAGGAACCAGGCCGCCCGCCGCGCCAGATTGCGGCCGCCCTGCACGGTGATCGCGATGTTGGCCAACGGATGAGAGATGCCCTGCAACGTCGAAATGGGGACCCCCAGCGTGTAACGCGTCTTGGCGAACTCGGCGGCGATGGTCATGGTCTCCTCCACCAGGCCCACCAACGCCGCCGCGCTCAGCACCCGCCATTCATCCAGCGCCCGTTGATATTCCGCCATCGCGTCGGATCCTTCGGCCAGCACGGTGCGGGTGTCGGCGGTCGCTGGATCCACCCAGGCCATCGGCAACCGGCCGATGTTGTCCACCTTGGCCGGGCGCGTGCCGAACGTCAGCGCGACCACCGCCCCGTCTTCGCGCACGATGATCTGATCGGCGATCGATCCGGTGGGCAGGAGCCGAGCGCCGGAGGCGCTGTCCTGCTGCGGATCGAACGCGGCGAGACGCCTGCCGTGCACGACGTCGGGTTCAGCCTCGCCGAGGCGCGCGAGCAGCCGTGCGGTGCAGACCTGGTCGATCCACGGCACGGGCGCGAGCGACCGGCCGATCTCCTCGGCCACCAAGGTCAGGTCGACGAGCGTCGCGCCGTCTCCGCCCGCGGATTCCGGGACCGCCATGGTCGTCGCGCCCATGGCGCACAACCGCTCCCACAGATTCTTGTCGAAGCCGGTCTCCTCCGCGGCGCGCACGGTTTCGATCGGGCAATGCGTTTTGAAGAAATCGCGGTAGGCGGCCTGTATCGCCTCGTGATCCGACGTCAGGCTGTAGTCGAGCCTACGTAGTTCATAGCGGTCCATCCTCAGCCTTCCTTCTGGCCACCGAAGAAGAATTCTTGCGCATTGTTGTAGAGATAGTTGTCGAGCACCTCGGCGGGCAGATCCAGCCCGGCCGCTTCGGGAACGACGCGGTGCATTTTCAACACCGGCCAGTCGGAGGCGAAGATCACCTTGTTCGGTCCGCGAGTCCGCATGTAATGCAACAGGCTGTCCGGCAACCGCTTCGGTGACCACGCCGACGTCATCAGCCGCAGGTTTGCGTATTTGATCAACAGCCTGATCGCGATGTCCCACCACGGGTCAGCGCCGTGAATCATGCACAGCTTCAGTTCGGGAAATCGCACGCAGACCCGGTCGAGGTGCATTGGGTTCTGCACCTCCCCGGGGATGGGCGGCCCGGGAATGCCGGTGTTGATACACAGCGGCAGCCCGAGCTCGGCGCACTTGGTGTACAGCGGGTAGTACACGGCATCGCTCGGCGGGTACTGACCGTCACCCCAAAAGCTCGGTCCCACAGCGGCATAGGCAACGGGCAGGTCGTTGACGACGGAGGAGAGTTCCCGCAGGGACGGCATCGGCCGCAGCAGGTTGACCCCGCCCATCGCCAGCGCGAACCGGTCGGGCTTCTCCTCGACGAACTTGCGCGCGGTCACCGACGGCTTGGCCAGGTTGTCCATCAGGATCGCCTTGCGCACGCCCTGGGCGTCCATCTCCTCGAGCAGCTTCGACAATTCGACCGGCTCGAACATCGACTCCGGCCCTTTGAAGTAGTCGTCACGCACCTTGAGCATCCAGGAGGGCTGCCGCTCGGTCTCGCCGAAGTGCACATTGACCAGACAATCGATGACCTTCATGTCGACATCGGCGCCTTTGTTGTTGCGTGACGTTTCGCCCAACGGTAATCGGCCTTGCCGTTGCCCAGGCGCTGAACCCGCTCGACGACGACGAACTCCTTGGGCGCCTTGAACCGCGCCAGCCGCGACGTGCAGAGCGCGTGCAGCTCCGCGGCGCCCGCGACGGCTCCGTCGCGGAGTTCGATGAGGGCCACAAGTTCCTCGCCCCAGCGCTCGCTGGGGCGACCGACCACCAAGGCGTCGGCGATCGCCGGGTGGGCGCGCAGCACCTCTTCGACTTCCTCGACGAAAACCTTCTCACCGCCGGTGTTGACCACCAACGAGTCACGGCCGAACAGCCGCAACGTTCCATCGGGTTCCAATCCTGCCCGGTCACCGGATATGACCACCCGCTTGCCGTCGATCTCGGGAAACGTCTTACGCGTGGCTTCGGGATCGTTGAAGTAGCCCAACGGTATTCGCCCTTCCCGGGCGACCCAGCCCACCTCCGTCTCGCCGGGGGCAAGAAAGTGGCTGTAGTCCTCGGAAAGCACCAGTCCGCCCTCGCGCAGCGTGAAGGTGTCGGCTTGCGTGCCGGGCCGGCTGTGGCCGAATCCCATGTTGCCCGTCTCCGACGAGCCATAGCCGTTGATGAGCGTGATCTGCGGTAGCAGTTCCAGCAGGGCTTGCTGATACTTCGGATTCGTCGCGGCGCCCCCGGTGCCGATCGCATACAGCGACGACAGGTCGTAGGAACCAGCCCGCAACTGCGCCACCAGCGGCGCGGCGTAGGCGTCGCCGACCATCGTCATCATGCCGACCTTCTCGCGTTCGGCCGTCTCCCAGACCACGTGCGGGTCAAGCTTTTTCGAGGTGTCATAGAGCACCACCGGGGTACCCGCCATGATCGCGGCGAATGCTGTCCACATGCCGGCCGCGTGCATCAGCGGCGAGACGGCGAACCATGGTGCACCGGCGCCACCACGCACCTTGTCGTGGATCTCCTGGGCGCAGGCGTGGTCGGCCCCCACCATCGACGTCACGTACATGTCGGACTGTCGCCAGAGCACACCCTTAGGCCGGCCGGTCGTCCCGCCGGTGCAGATCATCAGCAGATCGTCCGGCGACGCCATCACGCTCTGGTCGGTATCCCCCTGCGCCAGTGCATCATCCAATGACACGGAGCCGGGCAGGTCCGGGGTCGCGCTGCCGTCGTCGACCGACACCAAGAGCTCCACGCCGTCGCGAGCGAGCACGTCGGCGAACGCCGCGCCCAACCCACGGTGGTAGATGACCGCCCTGGGCCGCACGTAGTCGAGCAGCTCGCCGACCTCACGTGGCGTGTAGTGGTAGTTGATGTTCAGCGGAACGGTCCGGGCCTTGAGGCAGCCGACGAGCACGTCGGCGTACAGATCGTTGTGCATCACGAGCGCGACCCGATCCTGCCCGCATTCCCAGTTCCGCAGGGATGCGCGTTCCCGATGAGCCCCTAACCCGTTGCCCGCCAGGAAGTTCGCCAATCGGCGCGTGCGTTCTGCCGACTGGCGAAAGGTGCTGCGGCGGCCGCCGCAGACGGTCATCGTCCGGTCGGGTATGACGTTGGCGATTTCGTCGAGAACCGCCCCTATGGTCCATTCGCTCACGGGCGTAGTCGGCCCCGTCCCGATCAGGCGGCCGAGCCGACTTGGACGCCGAGAAGGTCTAGCGCGTTGTCCCGCATGATCTTTCGCACGTCGGACGAACTGAAGCCTTTCAGCTCCTCGGCGAACGACACCGGTGATTCCAGGCCCTCGCCGTGCGGCCAGTCGGAGCCGAACAGGATCTTGTCGACACCGATGGCCTCGGCCAGCTCCGGTAGGTCGTCCTCGTAGTAGGGGGCGATCCACACGTTGTTACGCAACTGCTCCACCGGGTCTTCGGGGAACCACTGGGGCTGGGTGTTCGCCGCCTTCTTCAGCCGCTTGATCAGCCGGTGCACGAAGTAGGAGCCGTTCTCGATGCTGACCGCCTTGAGCTTCGGATGACGGGTGAACACCCCGTGCACGATCATGGAGGCCATCGTGTCGTGGATGGCCCGGTCGTCGAGGAGGACCTGGTCCAGCGGATCCTTGGCCCCGAAGCCCTCGAACGTCGCCTTGCCGCCCCACGCCGCCGCGATGTGCAGATAACCGCTGTCGGACAGGTGGAATCCCACCGGCACGCCCGCCTCGGCCAGCCGGGCCCACACCGGGTCGTGGCTGGGATCGCCCAGGGAGCGCGGCTTGACCAGGCCGGGCACCGGCGCGGGCCGCACCAGCACCAGCTTGGCGCCGCGCGCCAATACGAACTCGACCTCTTCGACGGCCTTGGCCGGGTCGGCCAGCGAAATGATCGGCGCGGCAATGATTCGGCGATCGGGCAGGTCGAAGCCCCAGTCCTCGTCGAGCCACAGATTGAACGCATGCACCGACGCCATCGTCGCCTCGATGTCGTGTTTGAGCGCCTCTTCGACCCCGCAGCCGAACGTCGGCAGCATGAACACCGTCTCGATGTCCTGGGTGTCCATCACCGCGATCCGGGCATCGCGGTTCTGGTACTCGGGATGGTCCGCCAGCCGTTCGACCTTCATCAGCGAGGCCGGGTCGACGCCTTCCGGAATCTCGCCGCGGAACAACAGGTCGAGGCAGCCCGGCACGATGATCGGATCGAAGGTGGGATTGGGGATGAAGTGGTTGACGCGGTCGCCGATCACGGCCCAGGTCCGCTTGCCCTGCGTGACCATCTGGACGCCGCGCCGTTTGAACCTCTTGTCCAGGTGACGGGTGAACGAGTCCAGCGGCTCGTAGTAGTGGTTGTCGACGTCGATCGCCTGGTAACCCAAGTCGGCCATGATCATCCTTTCCGCCTACCGGCGAACACTAAGCGTCGGTCGAATCGAGCGATGGGAATTTCGGCGGCCGCTTCTCCAGAAAACTCGTGATGCCCTCGATCACGTCAGGGCGCGGCATGGCCTCGTGCAACAAAACCTCGGCGAGCGAATTGGCCTGTTCGACGTCGCGGGTCGCGTCGCCGTAGACCTGCCTCTTGATCACCGCCATCGCCGCCGGAGAGCAATGCGCGGCGATGTCCTCGGCGTAGTTCAGGGCGCGATTCATCAGATTGTCCGGAGCGACAACCTCTTTCACGAGACCCAGCTCGGCCGCCTCCTCGGCGAGGAAGGTCCGCCCGCTGAGCAACAGATCGAGAGCCACGCCCCAGTTGGTCAGCCGCGGCAGTATCCAGGAGATCCCGAACTCCGCGATCAGACCGCGGCGTGCGAACACGGCGCCGAACTTCGCGCCGGCGGCCGCGAACCGGACGTCGCACATCAGCGCCTGGGTCAACCCGATGCCGACACAAGCACCGTTGATGGCAGCGATGACGGGCTTGCGCAGCGTCGTCACGAAGTGGGGTGGGCGCTCCCCCACCAAGTCGGCCAGGTCCGTCTGAGCCGCCTTCTCCATCGTCTCGCCGTAGTCGGGTGCCGCACTCGGTGCGCCCAAATACGCGCCCGCACAGAATCCCCGGCCCCGGCCGGTCACCACGATGACGCGAACGGCCGGGTCCTGCTCGGCGCGATCGATCGCCGCGTAGAACCCCGCGGCGATGTCGGGCCCCCAGGCGTTCAGGCGATCCGGACGATTGAACGTCAGAATTGCCACACCGGTTTCAGTGGCCTCATACAGCACCGCCGCATCGGTGACCACACGGTCGGCGGCGCTCATCGGACCGTCCCCTCATTGTGACCAGCGGGCGAGTTTGTACCCATACTGTATACCTATCGGTACCGCATTCCACAACCGCAGCCAGTCCCGGGTGAAACCCCGGCTACACTGCGATTTCGTGCGCGAAGGGCAGTTTCAAACCGCCCGCAGATCGACGGCCAGGCTAAGACGGATTTCGACGCAGTCGCAACCCGCGTGACGGGCGGGGGGCCCGCACCCTGTTCTCGTGCACAAACCGTCCGCGACGGCGCAAGGCTTGATTTCTGTGGTGTGTCCCACGTCGCCGTGACGTTTGCATCGGCCCCGCGATCGGGAAACCCACGAGGAGCCAGCCAATCAATGGGGAGGTAGTTGCAGTGGTTGACGTCAAGAGTGGCCCGATCGAACTGGTTCGAGGCATCGTCGAAGATGCCCTGGGTAAGACCAAGCAGGTCATCGGGATCATCATCGGCAACGACGGCCTGATCGACGAGGGTAAGGCTCAGCAGGACAAGGCGGAAGCCCAGCGCAACGCTGGAAAGAAGGAAGCCGCCGCTGAGAAGGCCCGTGGTAAGGCCAAGGCCTATGAGCAGCGTGAGCGGGCCGAGCAGAACTAAACGGTCAGCTAGTCGGGCGGGCCCGGTCGATTGACCGGGCCCGCTTCGCTGCGTAATCGCTGTTACGGCACCACAGTTTCGAGTAGGCCCAGGCGTTCATACGCGCCTTCGATTTGGGCCTTCGCCTCGGCGGGTAGTTCGGCTTGCGGGGGCCGCGAATGGGGGTACGCACCGATGGGCAGGCCAAGTAGCGACGCAGCGTATTTGAACGCGCCGCCCCAGTGGGTGAAGTAATCCGCACGGCCCGGGTAGCAGGTCCACCAAGACCCGATGTCGAGGTCGAACTGGTCCAGGCCGGACGCGCGGCCATAGTCCATCGCCTCGACGAGTTTGTCGCTCTGCACCAGATCCCAGTATTCGGAGAACAATCGCCGCGTAGGCGTTTCGAAAAGGTAACCCGACGTACCCAGCTGCGCCGGACAGACGATCCCGTCGCGCAGCCAGCCTGCGCGGTACACCGTCTTGTCGCATTCCCACACCGCGAGGCCAGGTGCCAGTTCATGCAGCATCCGGCTGCTCGCCGGTCGGAAGGCGCCCTCTTTGGTGGCGCACACCGCGGGAACCTCGTGGTAGATCCGGGCGCTCTCGGCCGGCGTCAGCACGTAACCCGAGGACGGCGAGTTGAACATGCCCAGCGCTATATTCGTGCGCGCCGCCACGTATTTGAAGAAGCGCAGCACGCCCTCGCCGCCATGCGCCTCCATCATCGGCGTTTGGATATAGGCGATGTCAGCGCCCGCCTCCTGAGCGTGCAGCGTCAAGTCCACGCAGTCCTTGGCCGACATGGCCGCCGTGCACGCCTGCACCACCACGTCGGGATTGATACTGCGCGCCTCCTCGACGGCCACCTCCAAAAGGCGCCTGCGTTCGTCGAGGGTCAGCGACCAGAATTCGGCGATTCCGCTGGTGCACCACAACATCGGATGCCCGAGGTCGCCGACACAGTAACGGACCAGCGTCCGGTAGGCGTCCCAGTCGATATCATCGCCGTCGGTGCCGCAGAACGGCGTGTAGAGGGAGTCACCGATCCCCCGCAATGCGCCGGGCGCCCACGCACGCGCCTCCGCTGCCGTAGCCAAAGCCGACTCCTTTTGTCTGCCAATCGATTTCTTCGACTTATCCTCAAGTGAAGTCTGAACCACCATCGACATTGATGTTGGCTCCGGTCATGTAGGAGTTGCGCCGCGAGGCCAGGAAGGCGGCGACTGGGCCGATTTCGTCCGGCAGGCCCGCCCGCGGCAGGTGCGCGGGATGACCGAAATGCTGGGCGATGGCCTCCATCAGGGCGTAGGGGTCGTTGCCGTCGACCCCCACCGACTTCGCCCAGCCCGCCAGTGATTCGGATGCGATGCTGCCGGGCGACACCACGTTGACCAGGATCTCGTCCTTGGCCAGCGACAAGGACAGGTTCTTCGAAACGCTCGTCAGCATCGATTTCGCCGCCGTGTAGGCGGGCAGCATCACACTTTGCCGCTGAGTCGAGTGCGCCGAGAAGGTGACGATGCGGGCCCATTGCGCCTTGCGCAGCAGCGGAAGCGCCGCACGCACGCAGCGCACCATCCCCAGCACGCCGTCTTCTACGGACTGACGCCACTGGTCGTCGGTCAGATCTTCGAACGTGCCCGCGGCGCCCGGCCCCACCGTGACCACCAGCGCATTGAGCTCACCGTCCCATCGCTGCGCGAGCTCCCCGAACACCGCGCCGACCGCTTCGTCGTCCCCGATGTCGGTGGTCAGCCCTACCGCATCCGGGCTGCCACGCCGCGTGAGATCGGTCACCGCCGCGTCGAGGGCGTCTCGACTACGGCCGACGACCGCCACCCGGGCACCTTCGTCGGCGAAACAGCGTGCCGTCGCCAATCCCATACCGCGGCTACCGCCGACTACCACCGCAGTGGCATTCGCCAGCCCTAGATCCATTGCGTAATCCGTAGCTCTAGCCTGGTCATTTTCGCCTGTCCAGCCGATTTACCAAAAAGCCTACGATAGGTATTACAGTAGCAGAGGAAGAATGCGACACGAAGGCGTATACGCAGGTCAGATGAGAAAGTGCCGGTAAATTCGATATTACCGGCGGCACGGTCGGCAGACCGAATGAACGAAACAGATTTTGATGGAGGTGCCCGTAGTGGCAAAACAGGCAACCGCCGATAAGCGCCAGCGACGCGAACGCGGGTCCATCAATCCCGACGACATCATCAGCGGCGCATTCGAACTCGCGGAGCAGGTGTCGATCGACAACTTGAGCATGCCGCTGCTCGGCAAACATCTCGGTGTCGGCGTGACGAGCATCTACTGGTACTTCCGCAAGAAAGACGACCTGCTCAACGCGATGACCGACCGCGCCCTGAGCAAGTACGTGTTCGCCACTCCCTACGTCGAGGCCAACGACTGGCGCGAGACGTTGGCCAACCACGCGCGCTTGATGCGTAAGACGTTCATGGGCAATCCAATTCTGTGCGACCTGATTCTGATTCGGGCGGCCCTGTCCCCGAAGGCGGCACGGATGGGTGCCCAGGAGATGGAAAAAGCGGTCGCCAATCTGGTGGAGGCCGGCCTGTCACCGGAGGACGCGTTCGACACCTATTCGGCGGTCTCGGTGCACGTGCGCGGTTCCGTGGTGCTGCAACGGCTCTACGAAAAGAACCAGTCGTCGGATATCGGGCCGCGCGCCATCGAGGACGCCGTGTCCATCGACCCGGAAAAGACCCCGCTCCTTGCTCAGATCACCCGTATCGGCCACCGCATCGCCGCGCCCGACGAGCCGAATTTCGAGTACGGCCTCACCTGCATCCTCGACCACGCCAGCCGGCTGATCGAGGAAGGGAAAGCGTCGAAAGGCGCCAAGGCGGCGCCATCACGACAGCGCAAGCCCGCCAAGTCCGCTACGACCCGGGGCAGAAGCAAGGCGGCAGCGGCTCGCTGACCCCGTCCGAAACCCTCTGTCAGCCTTCGGGTTCCGGGACGTGGAAGTGCTCGTCGCGTAACCGAAATGCCTCCCGGGCACCGTGTTGCGCACGGGTTTTGACGAAGTTGAATTCGTCGGGCCCGAATTGCAGGTTGGTGCCGAAGGCGTGGAACAGATAGCTGGCGACCTCTTCGCCCTGGTACGCCTGGCTCTGCTCGACGAGCCGGAATGCCTCCTTGGCGATGACGACGCCATCGGCGGGCATCTTCGCCGCCTTCTCCGCCCAGTAGCGTGCCCGGGCCGTCACCGCGCCGGGCGCGCACGTGTCGGTGAAGATTCCGAGGTGTTCGATCTCGGCCGCCTCGATAATGTCGCCGGTCAGCAGCAGCCGCCGGGCCAGCACCGGCCCGAGCCGGTGAAAGAACATGTGCAGGCTGCCGAGCGCGGGGCCCAGGAAACGGGTTGCGGGCATGCCGATCTTGGTGTCGCGCGCGATGACCGAGATGTCGGTCATCAACGCCATCTCGAACCCACCGCCGAGCGCGTAGCCGGCGATCTCCCCCACCGTTACCTTCGGGAAACCCATGAAATTGTGGTAGAAGCCAAAAGACCTGCGGTCCACGGCAAGTCGTCGGCGCTGGCTGGGACGACGCTTGGCGGCCCGGTCGTCGGTGGCCGCCTGGTCGGGTGGCGCGGACGAGCCGTACCAGCCGTAGGCATTGTTCATGTCGGCTCCGGTGGAAAAGACCCCCTCGGCGCCACGCAGTAACACCACCGTGAGGTCGTCGTCCTCGGCCACCCGGTCCAGACAGCGGGCGACGGCCTCGCGCATCGCCGCGTCATAGGAGTTGCGTTGTTTCGGGTTGTTCAGCGTGATGGTCGCGATACGCCGGTCGGGATCGACGTCGAAAAGCACTCGATCGTCTGAGGTGCTCGAGGCGGTCATGTGTCGGACTCCTTTCGGCGCCTGCCGAATCGCGTTCCGGCAAGCCTTTCCGGCCGTGACGCCAACGTGTTGACCTCACCGGTACACAGGACTTCGCCGTCGAGCAGCAGCCGCCCGGTGGAAGTGATGCCGCGTTCGCCCTGGGATCGGGTGATGTCGAATCGCAGCTCGGTCAGCACCGGTGTCGGCCGGCGGAAAGTGACGGCCAAGGATCGCGTTTTGCCGGAGAGGCCGGTGACGCAGTTGTGATGCTGAATGACGCAGTCGAAGAAGACGCCCAGGAACCCGCCGTGCACCAGTCCGGGCGGACCCTCATATATCAGCGGGAACTCGACAGTGCCCGTTGCATTCTCGGCGTCGAGCTGGTCGAACCGGTATTCGGGAAAGCACGGGTTGTACGCGCCGATGTCGGTGGCGTGGTTGAGGTAGACGCGCCGGGGGTCGTCGGGCAATTCGCCGATGCGCGGTGCGTTGTCCGCCGGCGCCGCGGCCGCCAGTTCGCTTTCCCACTCGGCGAACTTCTGCAGCATGGCGTCCACCGCGCGGTGCGGATGCTCGAGGGATACCAGCAACGAGCTCAGGCGCCGCATGGCGGCGGCCGCGGCCACCGTCTGGGCAAGCGGAGCCTCACCGAATCGCGCGCCTCCGTTGCTCGTCGACGCCCGTGCGGCATGCCCCTCCGACAAGGTCATCGTTCCCTCTTTCACCCCGGGTTGTTCCGCAGGCAGCGTATCCTTGCTAACTTATACAGCGTATCAATCGTATTGCCTACTGTATGGGTAACCGTATCGGCGGAGAAAGGCCGGATTCGACGGTGAGTCAGGGGGCCGACACGGCCGGTGCCGAGGGTTCGGTAACAGCGCACCGCGACGGTGCGGTGTTGCTGGTGACTATCGACCGCCCAGGCCGGCGTAACTCGTTGACACAGTTGATGATCGGGACGTTGGTCGAAGCGCTCACCGATGCCGCTGCCGACGACTCGCTACGCGCCGTCCACATCCGCGGCGCGGGCGATCACTTTTGCGCCGGCGCCGACTGGGTGGCCGCCAACAATTCGGGCGCTCAGCGTCCCCGCGCCGGTGATCTGGTGCGACGGATCCCCCATGCCGCTCACCGGGTGATCGAGCTCCTCGCAAGCATCCAGCTGCCGGTGGTGTGCAGCGTGCGGGGCTGGGCGGTGGGATTCGGCTGCAATCTGGCCCTGGCCGCCGACTTCACGGTGGCCGCCGACGATGCGGTGTTCTGGGAGCCCTTCATCGACCGTGGATTCAGCCCGGACTCGGGATCCACCTGGCTGCTGCCCCGGCTCGTCGGCTTGGCGCGGGCCAGGCGCATGCTGCTGCTCGGTGAGAAGGTGAGCGCGCCGGATGCGGCCGACTGGGGGCTGATTCATCAGACGGTAAGCGGTCCGGACCTCGACCACGCAGCCAAGGAGCTGGTGGGCCGACTCGCCTCCGGTCCGACGGCCGCGCTCGGCCTGGCCAAACAGGCGTTGAACTTCGGCCAGCATGCGACGCTGAGCCAGTCGTTGACCCAGGAGCTGTTCAACCTGGAGTTGGCCTGCAGGACAAGAGATTTCAAGGAAGGCCTGGAAGCCTTCGGGCAGCGACGGGCACCGAAGTTCGATGGCCGATGATCGAAGGGATGATCGATGCCCACTGAGTCATTCGACACCATCAAGTACGACGTCGATGGGCACACCGCGACTATCACCCTGAACCGTCCGGACGCCCTCAATGCTCTCAGCCCGCACATGATCACCGAGCTGCGCGCGGCCTACGACGAGGCCGAAAACGACGACAACGTCTGGCTCACCATCGTCACCGGCACCGGCCGGGCCTTTTGCACCGGCGCCGACGTCAAAGAGATTCCGGAAGACGGCAAGGTGATCTACGAGCGGCCATATCTGTCGACGTACGACCAGTGGGAGGCGCCGCAGGAGGGCACGCCGCCATTTCGCGCTATGGCCAAGCCCGTGCTGACCGCCGTGAACGGAATCTGCTGTGGCGCCGGCATGGATTGGGTCACGACGACGGACATAGTGATCGCTTCCGAGCAGGCGACCTTCTTCGATCCGCACGTCAGCATCGGGCTGGTGGCCGGCCGGGAACTGGTGCGGGTGTCTCGCGTGTTGCCCCGCTCGATCGCGCTGCGAATGGCCTTGATGGGCAAGCACGAGCGGATGGGCGCGCAACGCGCCTACGAGCTCGGGCTGATCAGCGAAATCGTCGAGCACGAGCGTCTGCTCGAGCGTGCCCACGAGATCGCGGACACCGTCAATTCCAATGCGCCGCTGGCAGTCCGGGGCACCCGGCTGGCGATCCTCAAGGGGCTGAACGTTCCGCTGCACGAGGCGGAGATACTCGCCGAGACGTTCCGCGAGCGTGTGCTGCGTACCGAGGACGCGCAGGAGGGTCCGAGGGCTTTCGTCGAGAAGCGCAAACCGAACTGGCAATGCCGATGACCTTCGAAACCATTCTGCTCGAGGTGGACGCGCACGACCATGTCGCCACCATCACGCTGAATCGCCCCGATCAGCTCAACGCGTTCAACCGCACCATGTGCGAGGAAATGGCCCGCGCGTGGCGCACGGTCAAGCTCGACGACGCGGTGCACGCGGTGGTGCTACGCGCCGCCGGCGATCGGGCGTTCAGCGCCGGCCTGGACATCAAGACGCCGTACGGGCAGCCCGAAAACATCTGGCACCACGAGGATCCCGGAGAAGCCCTGAGCCCAAAGTGGCAGAAGATGTGGAAGCCCGTGGTCTGCGCGGTCCAGGGCATGTGCACCGCGGGCGCGTTCTACTTCGTCAACGAATCCGACGTGGTCATCTGCTCCGAGGACGCCACGTTCTTCGACTCTCACGTGTCGGCGGGCCTGGTCTGCGCATTGGAACCGATCGGCCTGATGCGCCGCATCGGCCTGGGCGAAACTCTGCGCATAGCACTGATGGGCAACGACGAACGCGTCAGCGCCGACACCGCGCTGCGCATCGGGTTGGTCTCCGAGGTCGTCGCCGCTGACCAGCTCTGGAGCCGCGCCCACGAGATCGCGGCGACCATCGCGGCCAAGCCCCCGACCGCGACCGCGGGCACGGTGAAAGCGATTTGGGAATCCCTGGACAAGCCGTACCGCGCCGCGATGGAGCAGAACCTGATCTACACCCGGCTGGGGAACCCGCTGGGCATCGCCGAGCTCGCAGCTCAACGCGATTCCCAAACCCGGGTGGGTGAACCGGAGATTCGCTGATGTCGCGCCACCCACTGGTTCAACGCATCGCCGAAGTGCTTGACCTACGGCCGGACTCGCGTGCCATTGAGTATGGCGGGCAGTGGATCTCCTGGGCCCGGGTGGCCGCATCGGCACAACGCATCGCCGCCAAAACCTGCGGAGCCGAAGTCGGGATGCTGCTCCGCAACCGGCCGGGACACGTGGCCGCCTTTCTGGGCGTGCTGCTGAGCGGCGGAACGGTGGTGGTCATCAACCCGTCGCGCGGTGACGAGCGCACCAAGAACGACATCGTGGGGCTGCGGCTTCCGGTGATCGTGGGCGAGCGTGCCGATCTGACGGCGCTGGTACCCGCGGGCACGCCGACCGTCGCGATTTCGGGTCTGTTGGATGACGACGACGCGATCGCGCCGTCCGCTCGCGAAGGCGGTCCCCCGTCCGGCGTCGCGGTGCGCATGTTGACCAGCGGCACGACGGGGCCACCCAAGCGAATCGACCTGAGTTACGACATGCTGGCGCGCAGCGTGATGGGTCCCGAGCCCGAGCAGGCGGCGTCGCCTCAAGGGCTGCGCCGCGGCATCGCGATCGTGAACTCACCGCTGGTGCACATCGGCGGGGTGTTCCGGGTGCTGCAATGCGTCGCCGAGGCACGACCGTTCGTGCTGTTGGAACGTTTCGAGCTCAACGCGTGGGCCGAGGCGGTGCGCAAGCATCGCCCCCGCGCGGCGTCGCTGGTACCGGCCGCGTTGCGAACCGTGTTGCACTCCGATGTTCCGCGCGCCGACCTGGCAAGTCTGAAGGCCGTCACCTGCGGGACGGCACCGCTGTCGGCCGAGGATGCCGATGCCTTCACCGAGAAGTACGGCGTGCCGGTTTTGACCTCTTATGCGGCAACCGAATTCGGTGGTGGCGTGGCGGGCTGGACACTTTCCGACCATCAGCGGTACTGGAAGACCAAGCGAGGCAGCGTCGGCCGGGCCAATCCCGGCGCTGGGCTCAGGGTGGTCGCCGAAGACGGAACCCCTTTGGGCCCGGACGAAGTGGGCCTGCTGGAGGTAAAGCCGGGCCAGCTTGGGCCTGCCGCGCAATGGATGCGGACCACGGATATGGCGCGGATCGACGACGACGGGTTTCTCTGGATCGTCGGGCGCGCCGACCAGGCGATCATCCGCGGCGGTTTCAAGGTGGTGCCGGATGACGTTCGCGCCGCATTGGAGAGCCACCCCGCGGTGGCCGGCGCGGCGGTGATCGCCCGACCCGACGAGCGGCTCGGCGAGACACCGGTCGCCATGGTCGAGCTACGCGAGCGGGCCCACGCCGACGCCGAGGCGCTGGTGAAGTACCTGCGAGAGCGGCTGGCGGGTTACGAGATACCCACCGAGATCGCGATCGTCGACACCATCCCCCGGACACCATCGGGGAAAGCCGATCTTGGTGCGATACGAAACTTCTTTCGCCAGCCCGCGATCCAACGCGACCATGCCCGTTGAATCATTGACAGTCGGCGAGCTCCTGCGGCGGCAAGCCGGTTCGCGCGGCGACCACCCGTTCCTGGTCTGCGACGGTGACCGGATCAGCTACGCCGAGACCGATTTCCGTTCGGCGCGGCTCGCGCGCGGTTTGGTTGCTCTCGGCGCCGGCAAGGGCACCCACGTGGGGCTGCTCTATCCGAACGGATCCGACTTCGTCGTCGGGATGGCGGCCGCGGCGCGAATCGGTGCCGTGCTGATTCCGTTCTCCACCTTCGTCACCGGCCGCGAGCTGCGCGAGCAACTTGTCGATAGTGACGTGGAGATCCTATTGACCGCCAGGTCTTTTCGTTCTCACGATTACCTGGAACGCCTGCGCGAAATCCTCCCGGACGCCGATCTCGGCTCCCGCTTGTATTGTGCGACAGCACCGCAACTGCGTCACGTCGCGGTAACGCACGAGACCGTAGCTGGGCGCGCCGACACTGTCGATCCGGCATTGCTGGCGGCGCTGGAAGATGATGTCGCGGAATGCGATCCGATGGCGATCGTGTACACGTCGGGCTCCACCAGCTGCCCGAGGGGGGCGGTGCACACCCACGGCGCCCTGCTCGCGCATCAACAAACCCTCAACAGGGTCCGGGGCTTGTCCGCCGACGACAGGCTGTTCTGCAATTCGCCGTTCTTCTGGATCGGTGGATTCGCGTTCGGCCTGCTCGCGACCTTGGTGGCCGGATCGACCTTGGTGTGTTCCAACGCCGAAGATGCGGGCGCGACGCTCGATCTGCTGGAGACCGAGAAGCCCACCATGACCAACGGTTTCGCGGCGGGGGTCGCCCACCTGGCCGACCATCCGAGCTTCCCCCAGCGCGACTTGACCTCGATGCGGCGCGGCAATCTGTACCCGATCATGGCTCTCGATGCCCGCCCGGTGGACCCGGAACTTCGGCACAACATGCTGGGCATGACCGAGGCAGGCAGCGTGGTGCTGATCGGCGATGACGAAGCCGACCAACCCGAGCACCGGCGCGGCTCGTTCGGCAAGCCGGCACCGGGCGTTGAGACCAAAGTCGTCGACCCCGACACCGCGGCCATCAAGCCGGTCGGCGAGGTCGGCGAGTTGTGCATTCGCGGACCGTGCCTGATGCAGCGCTATTACCGGCGCAGCCGCGAAGAGTGTTTCGATGCCGACGGTTGGTTTCACACCGGCGACTTGGTGCGCGTCGATGCCGAGGGATTCGTCTATTTCCTCGGCCGGCTCCGCGCGATGATCAAAACGGGGGGCGCCAATGTCTCGGCGGCCGAGGTGGAGAAGGCCATCAGTAGGGTCACCGGCGGAGCACCGGCTTATGTGATCGGCATTCCCGACGCCCGGCGCGGGCAGGTCGTCGCCGCGGTGGTTGTCCAGCCCGACGGTGCCACGGATTTCGACGAAGCGGCACTGACTGCGCTGCTCAAAACGGAGCTGTCCGCGTACAAGATTCCCAGGCGGTTCCTCGCCCTGCGCGGCGCCGAGGTTCCGCTGCTGTCCAGTGGCAAGGTCGACATGCGCCAACTCACGGAACTCTTCGATGCCTAGCACCATCGACGAGCTGGTGCGGTTGCGGGCCCAACACGATGCTGACACGCCGATGGTGATCGATCCCACGTCCCGCATCAGCTACCGCGAACTCGACTCGACGACAGGCGATTTGGCCGCCACCTTCATCGAGGCTGGCGTGGTCAAGGGCACCCGGGTGGGGCTCATCATGCCCAACAGCACCCGCTGGGTGCAGATCGCCATCGCCCTGACCCGCATCGGCGCGGCGCTGGTACCACTGAGCACCCTGCTGAGGGCCGCGGAGCTGGCCGCGCAACTACGGGCGGCCGCGGTGCAATTCCTGCTCAGCGTCGAGGAGTTCCGCGGGCACCGCTACCTGGACGAGCTCAAGACCACGCGCCGGACCGAACTTCCCGCGTTGCGGGCGGTCTGGTCGGTCGACCGACTCGAAAAAGCCTGCCCGGGCGAGCGGGCCCGCAACATCGTCGACCCCATGACAGCGACGGTCACGCCCGCCGACCCGCTGGTGATCATGTTCACCTCCGGCAGCAGCGGACCACCCAAAGGAGTCATCCACTCGCACGGCAGCGCGCTGGGCGCTGTGCAGTCGGGCCTTGCGGCTCGCTGCATCGCCTCTGATACCCGCCTGTATCTGCCGATGCCCTTCTTCTGGGTGGGCGGCTTCGGCAGCGGCATACTCTCCGTCCTGCTGGCCGGCGCCACCCTGGTGACCGAAGAAATCCCGCGGCCGCAAACCACCCTGAGACTGCTGGAAGACGAACGGGTCACGCTGTTTCGCGGCTGGCCGGACCAGGCCGAGGCGTTGACGCGGCACGCCGGCGAGGTCGGCGCCGACCTCTCGGCCCTACAGCCGGGAAGCCTGCAGGCCCTGTTACCGCCCGAGCGGCGCGCCCGGCCCGGCGCGCGAGCCGCGTTGTTCGGTATGACCGAGGCCTTCGGGCCGTACTGCGGTTATCCCGCCGATACCGACATGCCCGCCTCCGCGTGGGGCAGCTGCGGAAAACCCTTTCCCGGCATGGAAGTCCGCATCGTCGACGCCGACAGCGGCGCGCCGACCGCGGCCGGCGCCACCGGCGTGATCCAAATCCGCGGACCGCACACGCTGCGCGGCATCTGCGGGCGCACCCGCGAGGACCTCTTCACCGCCGACGGCTTCTACCCCACCGGTGACCTCGGCCAC
The DNA here is from genome assembly GCF_059813205.1 of Mycobacterium sp. NGS17. NCBI lineage: Bacteria > Bacillati > Actinomycetota > Actinomycetes > Mycobacteriales > Mycobacteriaceae > Mycobacterium > Mycobacterium sp. NGS17. Next base: position 156,336 of record NZ_JCALED010000008.1, read on the forward strand.
CTCGACGACGACGGATTCCTGTTCTACCACGGGCGATCCGACGACATGTTCAAAGTCAGCGGCGCGACCGTCTACCCCAGCGAGGTCGAGAGCGCGCTGCGCACGATCGACGGCATCGACAACGCCTTCGTCACCAATGTTCCCGGCGCCGCGGGCAATCGGGTGGGCGCGGTGGTGGTGTGCCGAGGGTTGACCGCCGATCGGTTGCGCGGCTGCGCGCGAACTCTGTTGAGCGCCTTCAAGGTTCCGACGGTGTGGCTACTGCTGGAATCCGACGAGGACGTTCCGCGCGGTGGCACCGGCAAGGTCGACATCCGTCGACTGCGCGAGATGTTGGCAGACGAGGCTCAGGGCCCGGCACGTTGTTGATCCACGACACCTTGCCTGGTACCCAGGCGCGCGCGAGCAACAAGAGATACCGCCGGGGCGGCTTCAGGAAGACGTCGGACCGCCGACGTCGGCCACCACTCCGCGTGCGACGAGGTGATCGATCAGCGGCACCGCCCCGGCGGCAAGGTGTTCCGACATCGCCGCGCGGGCGAGCTTGGCGTCGTGCTTTTTCAGCGCGGACAGGATCCGGCGATGGTCGTGCATCGACTGTTCTGGCCACCCCTCGATGGCGGGGAACACGGATTCGGGGGCATACCGGGTGATCTGTGACATCAGCTGCGCGAGCTTGGGCGAGTCCGCCGCGACATTGATGGCCCGGTGAAACTCGTGATTCAGCCGCACGGTGCGTTCGTGTTCATCACCCGCGTACGCATCCTCCAGTTGCGCCTGGATCTCCTTGAGCTCGTGCAGTTGCTCGTCGGTGATGTTGAGCGCCGCCCGCGCGGCCAACTCGCCACCGACATGCGCCTGCACATTCGCCACATCGGTGACGTCGCGTCCGGTGACCGGCAGCACCACAAAGCCACGGCGCGGTTGCTGGTTGATCAGGCCTTCGGCGCACAGCGCGAACAGCGCCTCACGCACCGGTGTGACGCTGATACCCAGCTCCGCGGCCAATTGATCCAGCCGGACGTACGATCCGGCGGCGTACGACCCGTCGAAGATCCGCCGGCGGATGAGGCGCGCGACGTCCTCGGAAAGTTGAGGCCGCGCAGCGAAATCCGGAACGCTCATCTGCTTACACCTGATACTCGGCGAGCAGTCGCTTGCTGATGATGTTCTTCTGGATCTCGCTGGTGCCCTCGCCGATGAGCAGGAATGGCGCGTCGCGCATCAGCCGCTCGATTTCGTATTCCTTGGAATAGCCGTAACCGCCGTGGATCCGGAAACTCTGTTGGGTGACTTCGGTGCAATATTCGCTACACAGGTATTTCGCCATCCCGGCGGCGACGTCATTGCGCTCACCCGAGTCCTTCAAGCGCGCCGCGTTGACCATCATCAGGTGTGCGGCTTCGACTTTGGTCGCCATCTCGGCCAATTGGAACGCGATGGCCTGATGCTCGGCGATCGGCTTGCCGAAGGTCTCGCGTTGTTGCGCGTAGCGCACCGCGAGCTCGAACGCGCGAATCCCGAGGCCGCACGCGCGGGCCGACACGTTGACCCGGCCGACCTCGATGCCGTCCATCATCTGGAAGAAACCCTGGCCGGTGCTGCCGCCGAGCACGTCGCCGGCGCCGGCCCGGTAGCCGTCGAAGATCATCTCCGTCGTTTCGATGCCCTTGTAGCCCAGCTTCTCGATCTTGCCCGGGATGCGCAGGCCGGGAACGACTTCCCCGAAACCCACCGGCTTCTCGACCAGGAACGCGGTGAGGTTGCGGTGCGGTTTGTCCGAGCCTTCGTCCGTGCGCACCAACACCGCCACCAGCGTGGCAGTGGCGCCATTGGTCAGCCACATCTTCTGGCCGTCGATGGTGTAGGTCCCGTCGTCATTGCGCCGCGCCCGGGTGCGGATCGCGGCCACGTCGGAACCCAGCTCCGGCTCCGACATCGAGAAGGCGCCCCGCGTCTCACCGACCGCCATCCGCGGCAGGAACCGCTGCTTCTGTTCGTCGGTGCCGTGCTGACGCAGCATGTAGGCCACGATGAAATGCGTATTGAGCACGCCGGACACGCTCATCCAGCCCCGCGCCAGCTCCTCGACACACAGGGCGTACGTCAACAGCGACTCACCCAGCCCCCCGTACTCCTGCGGAATCATCAGGCCGAACAGGCCCATCTCCCGCATCTGGTCGACAATCGCTTGCGGGTAGGTGTCGGCCCGTTCCAGCTCGGCCGCGTGGGGAATGACGTCCTTCTCCACGAATTTTCTTACGGTAGCGACGATCTCGGTCTGCACCTCGGTCAAGCCGAGCGTTTGGGCGAGTCTGGTCATGTGCTGCGTTTCCTTTGCTCAGCAGGCGATGGTCTTGGCGGTCGTCAGACGCTCGATGTCGGCGGCGGTCAACCCCAACCGCGCGAGGATGTCGGCGGTGTCCTGCCCCAGGGCGGGCGCGGGCGCGCTGGCCGGGTGTGTGCCGTCGAACGCGGCCGGCAGCCCGGGGGCGAAGTATTCGCCGAGACCCGGTTGCCGCAATCGCGAGAACAGAGGATTGTCAGACACTTTCGGACCCACGGCCACCTCGGCGAAAGTGCGGTACCGCTCGAACAGCACCGTGGTGCCTGACAGCGCGATGGTGATCTCGTCGGCGGTGTGAGCGCTGAACCAGGTGGCGAACAAGCTGGAAAGCACGTCACGGTAGCGGTAACGATCGCCCTCGGACCCGAAATCCGCGCCCAGCGCCTCGGCCAGCGCCGACACCGCGCCGTCGGTGCCCGTCACCGCAAGCAGGTCGCGAAAATGCCTCCCCGTCAAGGTGACCACCATGAACCTGACCCCGTCACTGCTGAGAAAGTCCTGCCCGTACTGGCCGTAGATCGCGTTACCCAGCCGTTCGCGTTGTGTCCCATTGACTTGCGGCTCGGTCAGCAACCCCAAGTTGGCCGCGGTGGCCAGGGCGACGTCCTCCAACGCCAGGCTGATCCGGGCCCCCGCCCCGGACCGCTCGCGGTGGCGGACGGCGGTGACGACGGCGAGCGCGGCGTACAGGCCGCAGCACACGTCCCAGACCGGCAGCACGTGGTTGATCGCTCCGCCATGATCGGCCGGACCGGTGACGAGCGGATAGCCGAGACCCGCGTTCACCGTGTAATCCACTCCAGTGGATCCGTCACCGCGCCCGAGTAGCTGCACGTGAACCACGTCGGGGCGCTTGGCCGCCAGCACCTCGTGGCTGAGCCAGGACAATCCCGCGGCGTTGGTCACCACGATGCCGTCGCCCTCGATGATGAGCCGCTGAACCAGTTCGTGGCCTTCCGGGGACCGCAGATCGATGGTGGCCGAACGCTTCCCCTTGTTCAGGCCGGTCCAATAGATCGAGGTGCCATCCGCCGCCAGCGGCCACCGTTGCACATCGGATGCGCCGCCGATGGGGTCGACCCGGATGACTTCTGCGCCGAGCTGACTCAGCGTCATACCGCACAGCGGGGCGGCGACGAAACTCGACACCTCCACGACGGTGAGGCCGTCCAGTGGCAACGCCGAACCGGTCATCGCGACGTGACCCGTTCGAAGACGGCCGCCAGGCCCTGGCCGCCGCCGATGCACATGGTCTCCAGTCCGTAGCGCGCCTCGCGGCGATGGAGTTCGCGCGCCAAGGTGGCCAGCATCCGGCCGCCCGTCGCGCCCACCGGATGGCCCAGCGATATCCCCGAACCGTGCACGTTGGTCCGCTCGTGATCGGCGGCGCCGAACTTCCACTCCCGCATCACCGCAAGCGCTTGCGCGGCAAAGGCTTCGTTGAGCTCGATGAGGTCGATGTCGGACAGCTGCAGGCCCGCCTTGGCCAGCGCCACCTCGGTCGCGGGCACCGGGCCGATGCCCATGACGTCGGGTGCGACCCCCGCCACGCCCCACGACACCAGACGCACCAACGGCTTGAGGCCGTATTCGTCGGCCTTCTCCGGGGTGGTGACCACGCACATCGAGGCCGCGTCGTTCTGCCCACTGGCGTTGCCGGCGGTCACCGTCGCCTCCGGATCATCCTTCAGCAGAACGGGTTTGAGCTTGCCCAGCGACTCGACCGACGTGTCGGCGCGCGGGTGTTCGTCGGTTTCGATGATGTCGTCACCCTGTCGACTGCGGATTATCACTGGAATTATTTCCGAGGCCAGGACTCCGTCCTTCTGCGCGGCGACGGCACGCTGGTGGGATCGCACCGCCAGCTCGTCTTGCTCCTGGCGTGAAATGCGGTACCGGCGGCGCAGATTCTCGGCCGTCTCCAGCATTCCGCCCGGCACCGGGTAGTTCCGGCCGCCGGCGGTGGTGCGTCCCCGCGCCAACCCGTCGTGCACCTGAACGCCGTTGCGGGCGCCGCCCCAACGCATGTCGGTGGAGTAGAAGGCGACGTTGCTCATGCTCTCGCAGCCGCCGGCGACGACGAGGTCGTTGTCCCCCGCGGACACCTGCAGGCACGCCTGGATCACCGCCTGCAGGCCCGAGCCGCAACGCCGATCGACCTGCATGCCCGGAACCGTCACCGGCAGACCGGAATCCAGCGCCACCACGCGCCCGATCGCCGGCGCGTCGCTGTTCGGATAGCAGTGGCCCAGGATCACGTCCTGCACGGTGTCGGGCGCCAGCCCGGTCCGTTCGAGCAACCCCTTCAGCGCGGTGACGCCGAGGTCGACGGCGCTGCACGCCTTGAACATTCCGCCGTAGCGGCCGATCGGGGTCCGGACGGGTTCACAGATGACGGCCTGGCGCGTCGCGCTCATAGGTGGCGGCCGCCGGTGATTTCCATAACGGTGCCCGTCATGTACGACGACAGGTCGGACGCCAGGAACAGCGCCACGCTGGCGACCTCGCTGGGCTCACCGGCCCGGCCCAGCGGCACCTCGGCGACCTTGGAATCCCAAATCCGTTGCGGCATGGCCTCGGTCATGGCCGAGCGGATCAGGCCGGGGGCGATCGCGTTCACCCGGACGCCCAGGTAGGCCAGCTCTTTGGCGGCCGCCTTGGTCATGCCGACGATGCCCGCCTTGGCCGCGGAGTAGTTGGTCTGGCCGATCATGCCGACCTTGCCGGACACCGAGGACATGTTGATGATGGAGCCGCGCTTGTTTTCGCGCATGACGGCGGCGGCCAACCGGGTGCCGTTCCAGGTGCCCTTCAGGTGCACGTTGATCACCTGATCGAACTGCTCCTCGGTCATCTTGCGCATCGTCGCGTCCCGGGTGATCCCGGCGTTGTTGACCATGATGTCCAGGCCGCCGAAACGCTCGACCGCGGTCTGGATCAGGGTTTCGACGTCGGCCGACCGGGTGACATCGCACCGAACCGCGATCGCGACATCGTCGCCGCCCAGCTGCTTGGCCACGACCTGGGTTTCCTCGAGGTTCACGTCGCCGAGCACGACTCGGGCACCCTCGGCGACGAAGCGCTCCGCGATGGCCAGACCCAGCCCTTGCGCTCCGCCCGTGATTACCGCGGTCTGACCTGTCAACATCGCCACCTGCATCACACATCCTTCACTGTCGTCGCCTCCACCGGGCACCCGTAAGGCAAATATCATATTTGATATAGGATCCTGCCCTGAACCGGGGTGTCCCGGATCGAGAGAGGAGTGTGGAGCCCATGGCCGCCGCCGAAGCCCCTGAAGTCTCCGACGAGGACTTCCGCGAGATTCTCGCTCAGACAAGGCAATTCGTTCGCAGCGCCGTTGTCCCGCGGGAGCAGGAGATTCTCGACACCGATCGCGTTCCCGACGACCTGCGCGACGAGGCCAAGAAGATGGGCCTGTTCGGCTACGCGATTCCCCAGGAGTGGGGCGGCCTTGGCCTCAACCTGATGCAGGACGTCGAGATGGCGATGGAGTTGGGCTACACGTCGTTGGCGCTGCGTTCGATGTTCGGTACCAACAACGGCATCGCCGGACAGGTGTTGGTGGGGTTCGGCACCGACGAACAGAAATCCCGCTGGCTGGAGTCGATCGCGTCCGGCGACGTCGTCGCCTCCTTCGCGCTGACCGAACCGGGCGCCGGATCGAACCCGGCCGGCTTGCGCACCAAGGCCGTTCGCGACGGGGATGGTTGGGTCATCTCCGGGCAGAAGCGCTTCATCACCAACGCGCCCGTCGCCGATCTCTTCGTGGTGTTCGCACGCACCCGGCCGGCCGACGACCAGGGCCCGGGCATCGCCGTGTTTCTGGTTCCCGCCGACGCCGCCGGGGTGGAGGTGGGCGCCAAGGACGCCAAGATGGGCCAGGAGGGCGCCTGGACGGCGGACGTGAACTTCACCGACGTCCGCATCGGCCCGGATGCGCTCGTCGGCGGCAGCGAAGACCACGGGTACCGGGCGGCCCTGACGTCGTTGGCCCGCGGGCGGGTGCACATCGCCGCCCTGGCGGTGGGCGCCGCTCAACGCGCGCTCGACGAATCCGTGTCGTACGCCGCCACCGCCACGCAGGGCGGGACGCCGATCGGCAGCTTCCAGTTGGTGCAGGGCATGCTCGCCGACCAGCAGACCGGCGTGATGGCCGGCCGTGCGCTGGTGCGCGAAGCCGCTCGGCTGTGGGTCGCCGACGAGGATCGCCGGATCGCGCCATCAGCCGCCAAGGTCTTCTGCACCGAAATGGCCGGCAATGTCGCGGATCTCGCGGTGCAGATTCATGGCGGCACGGGTTACATGCGGGGCGTTGCCGTCGAGCGCATCTACCGCGATGTGCGCCTGCTGCGGCTGTACGAGGGCACCAGTGAAATTCAGCGGTTGATCATCGGATCGAACCTCGTCAAGGCCGCGCAGCGATGAAAGTGGCCAGACCCAACAGAGGAGAACTATGAGCGGCAAGCTGGCCGGAAAAGTGGCATTCATTACCGGCGCGGCGCGCGGCCAGGGCCGGGCGCACGCGGTGCGCATGGCCCGCGAAGGCGCCGACATCATCGCCGTCGATATCGCCGGCAAGCTGCCGTCGTGCGTGCCCTACGATCCGGCGACCCCCGGCGACCTGAGCGAGACCGTGCGCCTGGTCGAAGCGGCGGACCGACGGATCATCTCGTCGGTGGTCGACACCCGCGACTTCGACGGTCTGCGACAGGTGGTCGCCGACGGCGTCGCCGAGCTGGGCCGGCTGGACATCATCGTCGCGAACGCCGGGGTCGCGGCTCCGCAGGCGTGGGACGACATCACCCCGGAGAACTTCCGCGACGTGATGGACATCAACGTGACCGGCACCTGGAACACCGTGATGGCGGGCGCGGACAAGATCATCGAGGGCGGCCGCGGCGGCTCGATCATCCTGATCAGCTCGGCGGCCGGCATGAAGATGCAGCCGTTCATGATTCACTACACCGCCAGCAAGCACGCCGTCACCGGGCTGGCGCGGGCCTTCGCCGCGGAGTTGGGCAAGCACTCGATCCGGGTCAACAGCGTTCACCCGGGCCCGGTCAACACCGCGATGGGCTCCGGCGACATGGTCAACGCGGTGGGCAAGACCATGGAGACCAACCCGCAGCTGTCGCACGTCCTCACGCCGTTCCTGCCGGACTGGGTCGCCGAGCCGGAGGAGATCGCCGATACCGTGTGCTGGCTGGCCAGCGACGAGTCGCGCAAGGTCACCGCCGCACAGATCCCGGTCGATCAGGGCTCGACGCAGTACTGATCGCGTTAGCCCGGGAATAGCTCCACGGTCGCGGCGTTTGCACTCGTCATGAAAGCCTTCAGTGAAACCGAGCGCCAGGAGTTCCTCGCCGACAAGCATGTGGCCGTGCTGTCCGTCGCCGCCACCGAAGGCCGGCCGCCGGCCAGCGTCCCGATCTGGTACGACTACACCCCCGGCGGAGACGTCCGGATCATGACCGGGGCGTCCAGCCGCAAGGCCCGGCTCATCACCCAAGCGGGCACCGTCACGCTGGTGGTTCAGCGCGAGGAGCCGCCGTATCAGTACGTCGTGGTGGAAGGCACCATCGTCGAGACCACCAACCCGGCCCCGGCCGACCTACAGGAATCGATCGCCATCCGATACCTCGGCGAGGAAGGCGGTCGCGTGTTCGTGCAAAGCATGGAAGGCGTCGAGGAGGTGCTCTTCACCATCCGGCCCGACCGCTGGCTGAGCGCCGACTTCACCGGCGACCTCTGAGGCCTCAGCCGATTAAGTCGAGCGTCCCCAGCTCGCGGATCGCCTGGCAGCCGCGGCTGAGCATGGCCAGCACCATGTCGTCGCCACGCTCGGTGGCCGCGGCGAATGCGAAACCCAGCGCCGAGATCAATGGTGCCTGCAACACCCCGAGCCGATAATCGCGCCAACATGTTTCGCGGTCGTAGCCGCCGACGCCGCCGGCCGTCAACGCCCGGTGATAGTCGGTGACGAGCTCTTCTTCGATGTCGGCCCGCAGTTGCGAACTGAGACTGGTCGCGGTGAAGTAGGCGAGATCCCGGGCCGGCAAGCCCACGCCGAGCGTCTGCCAGTCGACCACGCTGACCCTGGTTCGTTCGGGATCGAACAGCAGGTTGTCCAGCCGATAGTCGCCGTGCAGCAAGGCAAACCGGTCGTACTCGGATAGCAGCCACGGCGCGATCGAACCCATTGCCGCGCTGAAGGTGTCGCGGTCTTCCGGGCTCATCCGATCGCCCAGCTTCTCCAGGGTGATGTCGGCGCTCATTTTGGCCACCTCGCCCATCCCGTTCGCGCCGGCCTCATCCGGCCGACCGAATGCGATGCCAGGAAAATCGAGCCAGGCGGGATCGCACCAGCTGGGTGCGTGCAGCCCCGCCAGCGCGGTAACCGCAAGGCGCGCTTCGGTTTCGCCACACCCGATGAGCTGATCGCCCTGCACCGCCGGCGCCTGGTCGGCAAGCAACAGGGCGAAGTCCATTGCATCATCGGTGATCTCGGAATAGAAGCACCGTGGCGTCGGCACTCGGACCCGATCCACCACCGAGGAGTAGAACGCGCATTCGCTGCGATAGCCGATCACCACCCGGTCGCGCACCGTGTCGTCCTGGGCGGGCAGCTTGATCACGAAGGTCTGCGGCAGGTCGCCGGGATCCGTCGCATAGCGAGCGGTAACCCGGTAGGTCGCGCCGGTTTGTCCCGTCCCGATCGCGACCACGTCCACGTCGGCGACCTCGACGGGTGTGCCACCGCCAGACAGCGCGGCCGACAACCACTGCGGGGTCACGTCGCCGGGATAACGCGGTATCGACAACACAGCACTCATAAGCGGCACGCCTCCTGTCCGCGGACAGCTCGGTCCGACTGACAAACTGTAAGGCATACCGCAAGAGTTGCGGTCAACCGCGGTGCGCTATTCCGCCAGAATCCGCCATTCGGCGGCCTCGTGCTGCTGGCGCCAGAATTCGTCGAAACGACCACCCGCAGCGAGCAATTCGTCAACCGTCCCATCTTCGACCACCCGGCCGTTGTCGACGAACAGGACGCGGTCGGCGTGACTGATGCTGGCCAGCCGATGCGCGACGATCACCTGGGTGCGCGATTGCCGGTCGGCGGTGAGCGCGTCGACCACCGCGGCCTCGTTCTCGGTGTCCAGCGCGCTGGTCGCCTCGTCTACCAGCAATATCGGTGCGGGCTTGAGCAACGCGCGGGCGATGCTGACCCGTTGCCGCTCGCCACCGGACAGCGCCGAGCCGCCCTCTCCGACGACGGTATCGGCGCCGTCGGGCAGCCTCTCGACGAGCTCGTCGACCCGCGCGAGCGCCACCGCCCGCGCGAACCGCTCGTCGCCGGCGCCGGGATCCCCGGCGAACACGTTGTCGCGGATGGACCCGTGGAAGAGGTAGGGATGCTGGAACACCACGCTGCTGGCCGCCCGCCGCGCGTCGCCGTCCAGCGTCGCCGCGTCCACACCGTCGATCAGCACCCGGCCGCCGGCGGGCTCGTGCAGCCCGGCGATCAACGCAAGGATGGTGCTCTTGCCCGAGCCGGACGGTCCGACGATCGCGGTGGTGCTGCCCGGCTCCAGGGTGAAGCTCACCCCGTCCAGCACCGGCGCACCCGCACCGTCGTAGCGGAACACGACGTCATCGAAATCGATGCGCGGGGTCGCGCCGCCCGCGCGCGCGGCGGTGCCGACATTCACCAGCGGCGCCGTCAGCACCGAGCGGATGTTGCCGAGCGTGGCGCGGGTGCTTTCCAGCGCGGGCGCGAGTTCGCTGATGGTGGTGAACGGTTCGAGGTAGCGCACGATGACGACGATCAGTGCGATGGCCTCGGCAACCGTGAGCGTTCCATTCACGGTCAGCGCGGTGGTCGCACCGGCCAGCAGGATCAGTGCAAGCTGGCTGGCGATGCTGAACAGCAGCTGCCCGGGGACCTGCATGGAGAGTAAGCGCATGGTGGCACCGTGCTGTGCGGCCAGTGCGTCGCCTACCAGGCTCCGTGCGGGCTCGACGCGTCGCGCGGCTCGCAGTGCCTGCTGGGTTCGGGCGAACTCGATGATCCGTTCGGTGAGCGCGCTATTGGCGTCGGCCGCCGCGGCATCGGCGCGCCGCGCCAGGCGGGCCGATGCCCACAGCGCGCCCAACAGCAGCGGCAGGCCACCCAGCGCGGCGGCCCCCAGCTGCCAGGAGACCGGCAACAGGACCACAGCGATGACCGCGGGCAGCAGGACGGCGGAGATCAGCGGCGTGAGCAGGTTGACGACCAGGCCGACGAGTTCGGGACCGGTGGCCGCGATCGCCTGCCGTGCCGTCGCGGTGTGCTCGGCGGTGAACCAATCCAGCCGCACACCGGGCAGCCGGTCCGCCACGTCGTGCTGGCTGTGATCCAGCACGGCGAAGCCCAGGTTGAAACCGATCCGCGCCGTTGCGGTGTCGATCACCCAGCCGGTCACGGTGGCCGCGGTGAGCCAGCCCAGCCAGACCAGCGCGCGCCGTGGGTCGTCACTGAACAGCGCCCCGACCAAGGGGACCAGCAGCACGGTGGCGACCGCGCGCACCACCACGGATATCAATGCCAGCACCGTGTAGGTGATGACCCGGTTGCGGCGATCGGCCGGCACCAGACTCAACCACGTGCGAATCATCGTGCCCCCTCGCCGGACGTGCCTGCGGTCAGCTGGTCGCGGCGGCCACCCTCCCACAACCGCCGGTATCGGCCGTCGGCGGTCAGCAACTCGTCGTGCGTGCCGCGTTCGACGATGCGGCCATGGTCGAGCACGACGATCTGGTGGGCCCGGGTGATGGTGTGCAATCGATGCGCGATCACCAGCACGGTGCGGTCCCGCGTCAACCGGTTGAGCGCTTGCTGCACAAGGTATTCCGATTCCGGGTCGGCAAAGGCGGTGGCCTCGTCGAGGATCAGCACCGGGGTGTCGGCCAGGATCGCGCGGGCGATGGTGAGCCGTTGGCGTTCGCCGCCCGAAAGCCCGCTTCCGGCGCCCAGCATGGTGTCGTAGCCGTTGGGCAGTCGCATGATGCGATCGTGAATTTGGGCGTCGCGGGCCGCTTGCTCGACTTGTGCCGCGGTGGCATCCGGCACAGCCAGGGCGATGTTTTCCGCCACGGTGCCGTGCACCAGTTGCGTCTCCTGCAGCACGAACCCGACCTGGGCATAGAGCTGGTCGGCGGTCATCGACCGAATATCCTGTCCCCCAACACGTATCGAGCCTTGCCCGACATCGTGGAACCGGGCCAGCAAGGCGGCCAGCGTCGACTTGCCCGACCCGGAGGGGCCGACCAGCGCGGTGACCGTGCCGGGCCGCAAGGTCAGCGAGACATCGTGGATGACGGGAACGTCGGGGCGGTAGCCGAAGCCGACGTTGTCGAACACCACCGTGCCCGCCGAATCCTGGTCGGCTTCGTCGTGGGCTTGTACGGCGAGGTCGGCCTCGTCGAGCGCGTTCTGCAGGCGCCGGGCCGCCAACAGGCCGGCGCGGATGCCGCCCAGGCCGTAGGCGATGCCGAGCAGCCGCGCGCCGAATGTGGTGCCCAGCAACAGGAACGGCAGCAGGTCCACCGGGTTCATCCGGCCCGTGACCACCAGCAAGGTGCCGGTCACCGCGATGAGCCAGAGGAACGTGGCCGGACGGGTGACCAGATCCATGAAGGTCTTCTTGCCGGCCAGCGGGCGCTGCCAGGCGACCAGGAAGCCGACGTAGTCGTCCAGGCGGGACCGGAAGCTGGAGGCGGCGGCCCCCCCGAAGACGCGGATCACCGGCTGGCCTTCCAGGTATGCGCCCGCCTCGCCGCTCATCGTCTCCGCCCAGCGTTGCGACTGCGGGATGCGCGGGCCCGATTGGATCGTCAGCGATGACGTCAACACCAGGTACACCAGGACGGGCACGAACAGCACCAACGCCACCCGCCAGTCGACGGCGAACAGGTAGACCAGCACCGCGACCGGTGCGACGGCAGCGGCGACGGCGTCCGGGATGGCGTGGGTGACCAAGTAGTGCAGGGACAGCGTGTCGTCCTGCACCAGCTGCTTGATCGATCCCGAGCCGCGCGCGGTGAACCAGCCCAGGGGTAGCCGAGACAACTTGAGCAACAGCCGCTTTCGCAGATCACGGGCGAACCGCGCGTCGACGACGTGGAGCCAGAGGGTGAGGGCGGCACCCAGCAACGCCCCCAGGCCCAGCAGCGACACCGCGGCGATGCCGATGCCGGCCAGCCGGGACGCGGGCGCGCCGGATACCAGCAGCCGGGCCAGCTCGACCAGCAACACGAACGGCGCCAGCTGCACCAGGGTGATCACCGCCTGCAGCGCGCCCGAGACGATCAGCGCCGACCGCAGCGGAGCGAGGAGTCGGCCGGCGCCCTGGGCACGCCACTTACCGCGGGCCGCCTGGGCGGGAGTCACCTGCTGAGCCGATTCCAGTTGCGCCGCAATGTCTTCCGTGGAAATGCTGGGCGTGATCTGATCGGGTGATTCCGGCTCGTCGTTGCGGCGCGTGCCCATCGCGCGCCCGGCGCTCCAGTAGGCCTGGGCGTGCACCTCGGATTTGGGGAAGCCGAATTCGTCGCGCAGCCGCGCTCGCACCTGCTTGAGCGTGGTGGCCTCCGGCGTCGCCCACGCGTACCAGTCCGACCAATCCCGGCTCTCGATCGCGGCGGCCAGCGACTTCTCGTCGTGGCGGACAACCCAGTGCAGCCGCAGCCGGGGATGCTTCGCGACCGGGATCAGCGTGTCGTTGTCGTCGTGCTGTTCGAGGTACATCTCGATCGGGACGTCGTCGGGGACGACGCCGATGATGCCGTTCATCCCCGGGATGGATGCCGAGTCGCCGATCAGCAGGTAGCCGGCCGGCTGTTCGTCGGGCACGTCGAACCGCGACGAGCCCATCAGGGCCATGACGGCGATGGTGGCCCCGGGCTGCACGGTGCGCGCCCATGATGACGCGGGGCCGGCGGGATCGTGCAGCACGATATCGACCGCGAAACGTCCGGCGGGAACGTCCGCCTCCGAGACCGTGTAGGCGCGCTGGAATTCGGTTTTCGATCCGTCCGGGTCCGGGAACCAGAACCGCAGCCACGCAGCCGGTTCGGCATCGACGTCTTCGAACAGCGTCGGCGATGTCATGCGCACCCGCACGAAATGCGGGGCGATCCGGACGGTTTCGATCACCGTCGCGGTGTGGTCGCGCGCGCCGAAGCTGCGCAGCATCACACCGGAGAATCCGCGTGCCATTAGCGGTCCTTTCTCGCGGCGCCCCGCGCCATCGACGGCGTCGGCCCGGCGGATTCACCACCGCGAGGCCACGGATCGATGTGGCCCGCATGGGCGGCGCACAGCCTGGATGCGGCCCTGCCACGACCCCACGTCGGCGCCGCGATCAGCGGCCGGGCGATCACGAACTGGTACGTTACCCCACAAACTAAGGGTTGCCTTACCATAGGTCAACCTGGATCCCGCTCAAGTAACCTGGGAGGCATGAGCGGTGAGTCGGCGGCGCCCGTGCTGCTGTACGACGGGGTCTGCGGAGTGTGCAATCGGTCGGTGCGGACGATCCTGCGATTCGATCCCACCGGCCCCCTGCGGTTCGCGGCTTTGGAGAGCGTTTTCGCCAAAGCGATCATCGGGCGGCACCCGGAGATCGGCAGCGTCGACTCGGTGGTATTCGTGGATGACCCGGACGGGGCGGCGGAACGGGTGGCCGTCCGGTCCGAAGCAGTGCTGCGCGTTGCGAGTTATCTCGGCGGTGCGTGGCGGGCGTTCACGGTCGCGCGCGTGATTCCAACCCCACTACGCGACTGGCTCTACGACAGGTTCGCCGCGATTCGATACCGCGTCGGCGGCAAGTACGACAGCTGCCCATTGCCGGCGCCGGAGGTCCGCGCCCGTTTCGTCGAGGACTGACCGCGCGTCAGTCGGTGCCCGGCGCCGATGCGAGGTCCGCCTCGGATTCCTTCCGCTTCAGTTCGGCCAGCCTGCGGTCGTCTTCGGCGGCTTGGCGGTGCTTGAGTGCCGAACTGCGGTGCTCTTCCGTGTGCGAGACGCCTTGTTGGACAGTTTGATCTTGGATCTTCGCGAATCGCTCGTGGCGGGCCGCGGATGCCTCCAAACTCTGCGCTGCGGACAGTCCCGCGCGAGCCGCGCGCTTGCGCGCCGCCGCGGCGTTACGTTCGGCGAGCTCGACATCTTCTGCGGTGACGGCGTTTTCGCCTCGTGGTGATGGCTCGTTTCCGGTGGGCATGGCGCCTCCCTTGTATTCCTGTGGGTTCCAGATACCCGCCAGGAGGGATTTGACGCTCACGCCGGTCGAGATTTCGGCCCGTTCGGGACGCCTTCCGCTTACCCGGGAGACGGCAGCGCTCTCAGTGCCGTGCCGGTGTCATCATCAAATGCAGCCGGGGCCAAGAATCGCATCGTCAACCGCAATGATTTTGGGCTGCATTCGGTGACAATTCGTCGCCGCGTCGCACTGGCCGCGAGGATGAAACCGTTTGCGTTGTGATCGGCGTTTCGGTTAAGCATGCCGAATAGGCACGTTGCCAACGCAGTGTGCGTGCGGTCTATTCAACGATAGTAACGGCGGCCATCGCGGCACGAACAATCAAAGCATTGGAATGCCCTGTTTGGGTTGACCGCGCGCACGTGATGGCGGCCATTATCCGAGCCAGTGGCCGACGCCGGCGATAAGGGCCGGGCCTTATCTCCGGCGTACGGCCAGCGCGTTATTGCGCTGCGATTCGGCCCGGCGCACCAAGGTCGATCGTTATGCAGCCCGAGGATCCCAGCATCACCCCGGTCAACACGGCGGCCAGTGCTGCGGCTTTCAGCAGCTTCTTGGTGCTCTTTGTCCTCATCGGTCGCGCCTTTCTCCGAGTTGAATCACCGTGGCTCTGAGCGCCGACGGTTATTGATGTTATATCGGTCATTGGGCGCGTGTGCAATACCCTTTAATCGGTCAAAAGACTTCAATGTCCCCGACGGTTCTGGAACGTCATAGGTGGGGTGCCTGAATCGCTGAATTCACGCCGATGGCCCGCGTGGGATTGCCAGTTTCTTGTCGGCCGCCGATAGGCACGATCCAGTGCTTCGCGCCCGCCTGCCGTCGTGACCTAGCCGAGATGGGCTACGACCAGACGCGGTAATTCCGGAATTACCGAAGTGAATAAGCATGGCAGCGCTTATGCTCCCATCGACGAATCGGGGGCAACGTCGCGATATGCGGAGGCTTCCGATGATTACACGGCGATGGAACCAGTCGGACGAGGCTAAGAGCAGGTACGTCAAGGAGCTGTTCTCGGCGCTCGCGCCGCGCTACAACGTGATGACCGATCTTTGGACGGTGGGGCTTCATCGCGTGTGGAAGCGACAGGCTATCGAACTCTGCGCCCTCCGCCCCGGCGAACGAGTGCTGGATGTCGCCACCGGGACGGGCGACCTTGCTTTGGTGGAGGACGCCGCGGTCGGCCTGGACGGCGAGGTCGTGGCCGTCGACTCCTGTGAAGCGATGCTCGACGTCGGCCGGGGCCGACAGCACGGGTCCGTCACCTTCCAGGAAGGGGACGCCACGGATCTGCGGTTCCCGGACGCACGGTTCGACGTAGTCACCATCGGCTTCGGGTTACGCAACGTCGCGGATCGCGGGAAGGCGCTACGCGAATTCCGGCGTGTCCTGCGGCCGGGTGGCCGCCTGATGGTGCTGGACTTCAGCCGGCCGAACTCGAAGCCGCTCAGAGTCATTCATGACCTGCTGTACTTCCGCGTGATGCCGGCGGCGGGGTGGGCGTTCTCCTGGCATCGCATGTTCGCTTTTTCGCCTCGCGCCGCGTCCGAGCGTCCTACGCTCGCTCCGACAGCAGAGGCAAGCAAAGGGGCGGCCGATGCGCCTCTCAGCGCGCAGTACGCAACCAGAACAATTGGACGACCAGAGCACAGACCTGGCCACCTATCACCGATGCCTGGATGAGCTTTGCGTCGTCAATCGCCTGACGCTCACCCACTACCCGACGCTTCGGTGGCTGGCGAGGGCCACTGAGGCACGCCCTGCCGACGCCACAGTCAGCGTGTTGGACGTCGCCTGCGGGCATGGCGATCTGTTGCGCGCCATCGCCGCCTGGGCGCACCAACGCGGGCTCAAAGTGCGCCTGTCGGGCATCGACGTCAATCCACGCAGTGCAGTGATCGCACGTGCGGCGACGCCTGGATGGATGGATATCGAGTACCAGACGGCGGATGTGTTTCGCTACGCCCTCGCCGCGCGGCCTGACTTCATCGTCACGTCAGACTTCACCCACCACCTCAGCGACGAGGATGTCGTCAAGTTCTTGACCTGGCTCAACGAAAACTCCAGGTACGGTTGGCATATCGTCGACCTGCAGCGCCACGCGCTGCCGTACTACAGTTTCCCGGCTCTGGCACGCCTGATGGGCTGGCATCGCATCCTGCGCGAGGACGGGGTCATCTCCATCGCGCGAAGCTTTCGCCGTAGCGACTGGCGAAGGTACCTGGACCAGGCCGGCGTGCATGCCGAGATCTCCTGGCACCTGTTCAGGCTGTGCGTCGGCCGAACCGACGGGCTGAGGTGACACGGCCTCTGTGCCGGCTCCGAGTGCGGGCGGAGGGACTCGAACCCTCACGCTCTTTCGAGCACCGGCACCTAAAGCCGGCGCGTATACCGATTTCGCCACGCCCGCGCGCCCGGCAATCGTATCGCTTGCGAAAGCCCGAAGTTGTTACGAGCGGACCCGATGAATTCGTCGGGCCCAATTCATGAGCGGTACGGTCAAGGGGTGTCCACTACGCATCGTCGCAGGCCGGCGCTGGTCGCGCTGGTGGTCGTCGCGGCGTGCGGCTGCCTGGCCCTGGGCTGGTGGCAGTGGACCAGGTTCAATTCCGTCTCCGGCTCGTTCCAGAACCTCGGCTATGCGTTGCAATGGCCGCTGTTCGCCGGGTTCTGCGTGTACGCGTACCGCAAATTCGTTCGCTACGAAGAGGAACCACCACAGCCGCGCACCACAGACGCGATGACGGAGATACCCGCCGGGTTGCTGCCCGACCGACCCAAGCCCGCGCCGCAGACATCCGATGACCCAGCGCTGCGGGAGTACAACGCCTACCTGGCCGAGCTCGCCGCGCAAGACGCCGAAAAGCAGAAGAGGACAACCGCATGACGACACCGGAGACGCCCGGAACATCGGCGCCCGCAGTCCCCGTCGACAAGATCCGCACCGCGTTGCTCGGCTACCGCGTCATGGCGTGGACGACGGGCCTGTGGCTCATCGCGTTGTGCTACGAGATCGTCTCGCACCTCGCCTTCAACCACGAGATCCGCTGGATCGAGGTCGTCCACGGCTGGGTGTACTTCATCTACGTTTTGACCGCGTTCAACCTGGCGATCAAGGTGCGCTGGCCGCTCGGCAAGACGGTCGGTGTGCTGCTATCCGGGACCATCCCGCTGCTCGGCATCATCGTCGAGCACTTCCAAACCCGGGACGTCAAGGCGCGTTTCGGCTTGTAGGCCACCTCCGCCACACCGATCCTTTTTCGGTAATGGCACCGCGAATGCCCACCTCGGAGCGCCAACGTCGGCAAGGAGAAGTTGTCGCTCGAAGGCGGGCAAAACGCCTATCAACCCGCGGAGCGTCTGATGGGGCGAAAGCGAACGACGCCTGGCCGGACCTCGCCAACCTAGCTGATTCCGGAACGCGCCAGCGTTTCCAGCGCCGGCAACAGCAGCCGCAGGGCGCGACCGCGATGCGAGACCGCATCCTTCTCCGCTGGGCTCAGTTCTGCCGCGGTGCGGTCGTGCCCATGGGGGACGAAGACCGGGTCATAGCCGAAGCCCCCGTCGCCACGCGGTTCGCGCGCGATGCTTCCCGGCCACTCGCCGCGCACGACGACCTCCCCTGCGGCCGAGACCAGCGCACAGGCGGACACGAATGCCGCGCCGCGACGCCCGTCGGGCACGTCGCGCAACTGCGCCAACAGCAGGGCGGTGTTGCCCGCGTCGTCGCCGTGCGTGCCCGACCAGCGCGCCGACAGCACACCGGGCATGCCGTTCAGCGCGGCGACCTCCAGCCCGGAATCGTCGGCCACGCTCGCCAGACCGCTCGCAGTGAACGCGTCACGCGCCTTGGCCAGGGCGTTGTCCTCGAAGGTCGCGCCGGTTTCCGGCGCTTCCTCGAACGGCGCCACATCGTCGAGCGACACCAAGCTCAACCCGGTCAGGCCGGCAGCATCGAGCACCCGGCGCAACTCGGCGAGCTTCTTCGGGTTGCGGCTGGCGACCAGCAGGCGTGCCGATCGCAACCGCGGCGAAGCCGGGGGCGGCGGGTCGTCACCATCGGGCACGGTCAGCTGCCGAACGCCTTCGGCGCCGGCGCCCCCTCGGGGAGCACGCCGGGATATGGGAGCTGGAGCGCGTCGCGCTGCGCGGCGAACAACTTGTCACATGCGGCCAGCGCCACGTCGAGTAGTTTGTCCAGCGTCGAGCGCGGGAAGGTCGCCCCTTCACCGGTCCCCTGCACCTCCACGAGGGTCCCGGTGTCCGTGGCGACGACGTTCATGTCGACCTCGGCGCGGGCGTCCTCCTCATAGGGCAGGTCGACGCGGATGCGCCCGTCGACCACGCCGACGCTGACCGCCGCGATCGCACAGGACAAGGGCCGGGGATCCGACAACTTGCCCGAGGCCGCGAGATAGGTCACCGCGTCGGACAACGCCACGAAGGCGCCCGTGATGGCCGCGGTGCGCGTGCCACCGTCGGCCTGCAAGACGTCGCAGTCGACGGCGATGGTGTTCTCCCCCAGTGCCGCGAGGTCGATGCACGCACGCAGCGACCTCCCGATCAGGCGGCTGATCTCCTGGGTGCGGCCGGACAGGCGGCCCTTTACCGATTCGCGGTCCGAGCGGGTGTGGGTTGCCGACGGCAACATCGCGTACTCCGCGGTCAGCCACCCCAGGCCCGATCCCTTGCGCCAGCGCGGCACCCCCTCGGTCACGCTGGCCGTACACATGACCTTGGTGTGGCCGAACTCGATCAATACCGAACCGGCGGGGTGGTCGGTGAAACCACGGGTGATGACAACGGGCCGGAGCTCGTCGTCGAGGCGGCCGTCTTCTCGTCTCGTCACGCCGCCAACACTAGCGGGCAATTCACCACCGCCGCGGGTGGCTCAGACCCGCTCGGAGCGGCGGATATCGAACGTCTCCCCGCACACCACCGCATGCACGGGACCATCGAACTCGGCCTTGGCCTCGCTGATCACGTCCTCACGCGAGGTCCACGGCGGAATGTGCGTCAGCAACAGTTCGTGAACGCCGGCCTCGGCCGCGGCGCGGCCGGCCTCGGTGCCCGACAGATGCAACGCGGGCGGCCGATCCGGCGAGTGCGTCCACGAAGCCTCGCAGAGGAAGACATCGGCGCCACGAGCCAGCTCGACGAGCTGATCGCACGTACCGGTGTCGCCGCTGTAGACGAACGATGCGCCGGAGGGATCGGTGATCTTCAGGCCGTAGGACTCGGTCGGATGAGCCACCACACGCGGTGTCACCGTCAGCGCGCCGATGGTCACCGGCTCACCGTCGATCCAATGCCGAACGTCGAAAATGTCTGAACAGTCGTCGATTTCACCGCCGTAGGGCGACGACGCGGCACCCAGGCGCGACCAAGTGTCCCCCGGGCCGTAGAGCAACGCCTTGCCCAGCGGACGCGTCGGGTGGTAGCGCCGCCACACGAAAAGCCCGGGCAAATCCAGACAGTGATCGGCATGCAGATGCGACAACAGCACGTGCACGGAACCGGGGTCGGCATACCGCTGTAGCGCGCCGAGGACGCCCCCGCCGAAGTCGATGACCAACGGCGGAGTGTCCGGTGCCCGGAGCAGATAACCCGACGCGGGCGAATCCGGACCGACCACACTGCCCGAGCAGCCGAGCACGGTTATTCGCACGGACACTACTGTGCCATGCCCGGTAGGACCGTGACGAAAACATCGCCGCATTGGTGTGACGAGAATCTCGTCCGATCGTCAATCAATGCGCACCCGATGAACGGGCTGGACACCGGTGACTGCGGGACCCAGGAATCGCGCCGCCAATGCGGTGAATGCGTCGGGGTCGCCGGTGGCTTCGAAAACGCGAGTCGCAGGGGGTGCGTCGTGCGGGCGAAGCACGTCCCGTTCGGTCAACACCCGAAGCACTTCCTTGGCCGTTTCCTCCGCGCTGGAAACCAGCGTCACGTGCTCCCCCATGGCCAACTGGATGAGCCCGGACAGCAGGGGGTAGTGCGTGCAGCCGAGCACCAGCGTGTCGACCTGCGCGCGCTGCAGCGGCTCGAGATACCCCTCGGCCAACCCGAGTACCTGCCGGCCGCTGGTCACGCCGCGCTCCACGAAGTCGACGAAGCGCGGGCAGGCCACCGCGGTGATCTCGGTGTCGCGGGCGGCGGCGAACGCGTCCTGATAGGCGTGCGAGTTGATGGTCGCCTGGGTGCCGATGACGCCGATGCGCCCGTTGCGGGTGGTGGCCACCGCGCGGCGCACCGCGGGCAGGATGACCTCGACGACGGGCACGTCGTAGCGTTCGCGAGCGTCTCGCAGGCACGCCGCGGATGCGGTGTTGCAGGCGATGACCAACGCCTTGACGCCGCGGCCGACGAGGTCGTCACCGATGGCCAGCGCGTGCGCGCGGACCTCGGGGATGGTCAACGGGCCGTACGGACCGTGGCCGGTGTCGCCGACGTAGATGATGTCCTCGTCGGGCAGTTGGTCGATGATCGCCCGCGCGACGGTGAGTCCCCCGACGCCGGAGTCGAATACCCCGATGGGCGCCAGTGCCGAGCTCATATCTTGGGCCGCGGCACAGCGGTGCGGGCCTTCCTCGACGTCCGGCCCTGACGCTCCGGTGCGGACAACACATAGGCCGCCACGACGCCGGCGATCGCTCCGCACAAATGGCCCTGCCATGACACGCCTCCGCATCTGCCGAGCACCGGCATGGCTCCGAGCAGGACGCCGCCATAGGCGAACATCACGATCAGGCCGATGATGATGTCGCGCATCCGGCGCACGAAGATGCCGAATACGAGCAGGAAGGCCAGCCAGCCGAAGATCAGGCCCGACGCGCCGATGTGGTCGGTGGGCCCGCAGCTGCTGCCGACGTTGCCGATGACCCAGGTGCCGAGGCCGCCGACGATCCACACGATGGCGGTCGCCCAGACGAACCGGGACAGGCCGGCCAGCGTCATCAGGAATCCGAGGATCAGCAGCGGCACGGTGTTGGCCATCAGGTGTTGCCAGCTCTCGTGCAACACCGGGGCGAAGATGACGCCCCACAGGCCGTCGGCCTCCAGCGGCCTGATGCCATTGGCGTCCAGCGAGTGCCGCGTCAGCTGGTCGATCAGCTCGACGACGTAGAGCAGGGCCACGAACGTGAGGATCGTGACGGCTCCCACGGCGGCGGCGGACCGCTTCCTCGGCTGGGCTGCAGGCGCGCCGGGGCGTCCGGTGGGAGTCCTCTTACCCATGGCTGCCCTTCCAGCGTGTTTCCAGCATCGTCAAGGCTACCGGCGCCGCGGCCGGTCGCCTCTCATCGACCGAATGCACCCGGCAGCACGTCGCGATAGCTCGGTATGCCGGCGATCGATTCGGCGGCCAGCACGCCGCCCAGCACCGCTTGCGCCAAGCAATCGGCGGCGGCGATGCCCACCTCGGTGACAAGCCGGGTCTCTGGGGAGAAGGCGGCGGGCACCGGTTTCGGACTGGCGGCCGCGCCTACCTCGACCGCCCCGGTGGCCAGCACGAACACCGTGTCACCGTCGACCGGCGTGTGCGCCGGCCGGATACTGCGGGCGAGGCCGTCGTGGGCGGCGATCGCCACCCGCCGACATGCCGCCGGACTCAGGGCGGCGTCGGTGGCCACCACCGCGATGACGGTGTTGAGCGGGTTGTCCACCGGATCCGACGGGGACGGCAACTCGGCGAGCGCCTCGATCTGCTCGGCCGGCGGCGGCCGCAGCCCGAACTGCCGGGTGAGGTCCGCCATCCACGGCAGCCCGGTGGTCCGGTCGACGACCTCGCCCGCGGAGTTCACCACGGCCACCGCCCCGACGGTCACGCCGGACGGAAGCGCCCTCGACGCGGTTCCGACTCCGCCCTTGAGCGCCCCGGCGCGCGCCCCCACCCCGGCGCCGACGGTCCCGACGCCCATCGCCGTGCTAGCTTCGGCGGCCTCGCACGCCGCGTAACCGAACTCCGCCGTCGGGCGGCACTCCCATCCCCCGACCGGCAGATCGAAGATCACCGCGCCCGGCACGATCGGCACCACGCCGCCGTCCATCGCCACACCGCGCTCGCGTTCTTCCAGGAAGCGCATGGCGCCGTCGGCGGCGGCCAGCCCGTAGGCACTGCCCCCGGCGAGCAACACCGCGTCCACGAACCGCACGGTGTTGGCGGGATCCAAGAGATCGGTCTCCCGGGTGCCGGGCGCTCCGCCGCGGCAATCCACCGCGCCGACGGTGCCGGGCGGGGTGAGCACGACGGTGACGCCGCAAGCCCAGCCGGCGCCCAGGGACGCGTCGGGATCCAGACGTTGGTAGTGGCCGACGCGGATGCCCGCGACGTCGGTGATGGCGTTCATCGGTCGCGGGGCCCCATCAGCACCAGGACCAGGTACTCCTGCAACACCGTCAGCCACTGGTACACGTCGAAGTGCACGGCCAGGGGATGGTCGGCGGGCAGGCGCTCCGGACCCTCCGGCCCGACCTCGAGCATGACTCCCAGGGTCAACCGGATGTCGTTGACCGCCGCGATCCATGCGTTCGCGTCGTCCTCGGTCAACTCGAAGCGGCCGCCATCGTCGGGAACCGTGCTCAGCAATCGGTGTGCGGCAACGCGTTTGGCGTTGACGATGTCGGGCTCGTGCAGGCTGCGCAACGCGGCGTTCAGGCTGTCCGCGGAATCGGGCGGCGCGGTGTCCTCGTCGTGATACCGGTAGAAGTCGGGCAGCAGCCGGCGCAGCGTGGGATCTTTCGGGGGATCGGCGTTGCCCGTCTTGATCCCGGTGATCTCCTCGAGTTCGTCTGCGGGCGAGGAAGATTCACGCTCGTCGAGCAGACCGATCATCGCGGTGGCCAAGTTCTTGAGCAGGGCGGCCTCGTGCGATGCCAGGGACGACCGAAAGCGAGGGCCGCTAGCGGTCTCGACCCGCTTCCATTTGCGCACAGGAAATCGCCAGCGCCTCGAGCTTCAGCGGTCCTGCTGCATCGTCGCCCAAAGACCGGCGGCGTGCAGCTTGGACACATCGGCTTCCATGGACTCACGACTGCCGGCGGACACCACGGCCTTTCCCTCGTTGTGCACCTGCAACATCAGCTTGGTGGCGTGCGGCTCGCTGTAGCCGAACAACTTCTGGAACACATAGGTCACATAGGTCATCAGATTGACCGGGTCGTCCCAGACGATCGTGACCCACGGGCTCGCCGTGGCCTCTACCGGTGCGGACTCTCGTTGTCCTGTAGTGCCCGGCTTAGTGGGCGCTGACATAACAACCATGGCCTACACGATACCGAGGGGTGCACGACGTTTCCGAGCCCCAATGGCAGCCGATACCGTTATGGAATGAACGACCCGGTCGTCACTGGGCTGCTGACCGACAAATACGAGCTGACGATGTTGGCCGCGGCGCTGCGAGACGGCACCGCGGATCGACGGACCACCTTCGAGCTTTTCGCCCGCCGGCTTCCCGACGGCCGCCGCTACGGCGTGGTCGCGGGAACCGGCCGGCTGCTCGAGGCGCTGCCACAATTCACCTTCGATGACCAGGCGTGCCAGTCGCTGGCGCAGTTCCTCGACCCGGATACGTTGCGGTACTTACGCGAATTCCGGTTCGGCGGTGACATCGACGGCTACGCCGAAGGCGAACTGTACTTCCCCGGATCCCCCGTCCTGTCGATGACCGGGACGTTCGCCGAATGCGTGGTGCTCGAGACGCTGGCGCTGTCGATTTTCAATCACGACACCGCGGTCGCGTCGGCCGCGGCGCGGATGGCGAGCGCGGCCAGGGGACGCCCGCTGATCGAGATGGGGTCACGACGAACCCACGAACAGGCCGCCATCGCCGCGGCCCGCGCCGCTTACCTGGCCGGTTTCGCGGCGTCGTCCAATCTCGAGGCGCAGCGCTGCTACGGGGTACCCGCCGAGGGCACCGCCGCGCACGCGTTCACCATGCTGCATGCTCGCGCCGACTCCCCCACGGAATCCACCGAATTGGCGGCATTTCGGGCACAGGTCGACGCGCTCGGGGTGAACACCACCCTGCTGGTGGACACCTATGACGTGACGACCGGTGTCGCCAATGCGGTGGCCGCCGCCGGTACCGGCTTGGGCGCGGTGCGCATCGACTCCGGCGAGCTGGGCGTGCTGGCCCGGCAGGTGCGTGAACAGCTCGACGAGCTGGGAGCGACCGGGACCCGCATCGTCGTCTCCGGCGACCTCGACGAGTACTCCATCGCGGCCTTGGCCGCCGAGCCGGTGGACAGTTACGGCGTGGGCACGTCGCTGGTGACGGGCTCGGGCGCCCCGACGGCGAACATGGTGTACAAACTCGTCGAGGTGGACGGGTTGCCGGTGCAAAAGCGCAGCAGCCACAAGGGATCCCAGGGCGGGCGCAAGGAGGCGCTGCGCGTGTCGCGCGATTCCGGCATCGTCACCGAGGAGGTGGTGTATCCGGCCGGTCACCGGCCCGTCGTCTCCGAACCGGCTCGGGTGCTGACCATCCCGCTGGTCCGCGGTGGCGAACTGGTGTCCAAACCGAACCTCGCCGCGGCGCGCGAGCTGGTAACTTCCGGGCTGCGCAGTCTGCCGTGGGAGGGATTGAACTTGTCGCACGGCGACCCCGCGATCACGACGACGCAGATTCCCGCCCCCGAACAGCGAAGAGGGTAGCCACGTCCGACGTTTCCGTGTCCGAGCTGCTGGCTACCGCGGTGGCCGCGCTCGGTGGCAGTGAGCGCAGCGGCCAGCAGGAGATGGCCGCCGCGGTGGCGCGCGCTTTCGACACAAACGAGCACCTGGTGGTGCAGGCCGGCACCGGCACCGGCAAGTCGCTCGCGTATCTGGTGCCCGCGATCGTCCACGCGATCGACGACGAGTCCCCCGTCGTCGTGTCCACGGCCACGATCGCTCTGCAGCGCCAGTTGGTCGACCGCGATCTGCCCAGGCTGGTCGACGCGCTGGCCGGTGCGCTGCCGCGCCGTCCGCAGTTCGCTTTACTCAAGGGCAGGCGAAACTATCTGTGCCTGAACAAGATTCACAATGGCGGGGCGGCCGACGGTGAAGAGGGCGACGACCGGCCGCAGGAGGAACTGTTCAACCCGATGGCGGTCAGCGCGCTGGGCCGCGACGTCCAGCGCCTCACCGAATGGGCGTCGAGCACCGAATCCGGTGATCGCGATGACCTCAAACCCGGCGTCGAAGACCGATCCTGGTCGCAGGTCAGCGTTTCCGCGCGGGAATGCCTCGGCGTGGCGCGCTGCCCGTTCGGCGCCGAGTGCTTCTCCGAGCGGGCGCGCAGCCGGGCCGGGCGCGCCGACGTCGTGGTCACCAACCACGCGCTGCTGGCCATCGACGCCGTGGCCGAATCGGCGGTGCTGCCCGAGCATACGCTGCTGGTCGTCGACGAAGCGCACGAGCTGGTCGATCGGGTGACATCGGTGGCCACCGCGGAGCTGACGTCGGCCTCCCTCGGCGTGGCCGCCCGGCGCATCGCCCGCCTGGTGGAGCCGGAGTTGATCCAGCGGCTGGAGGCGGCGACGGCGAACTTCGCCTCGATCATCCACGACGGCACGCCGGGCCGCATCGACCGCCTCGACGACGAGCTGGCGACCTACCTGACCGCGCTGCGCGACGTGGCGAGCGCGGCGCGCTCGGCGATCGACACCACCAACGACCCCAAGGCTGCGTCGGCGCGCGCGGAAGCCGTTGCGGCACTGAGCGAGATCTCGGACACCGCGTCGCGCGTGCTGGAATCGTTCGGCCCGGCCATCCCCGACCGCACCGACGTGGTGTGGCTCGAGCACGAAGAGATCAGGGGTTCCTCGCGCCCGGTGTTGCGCGTGGCGCCGCTGTCGGTCGCCGGGCTGCTGCGGTCGCGGGTGTTCTCGCGTTCGACCGTGGTGCTGACGTCGGCGACGCTGACCATCGGCGGCTCGTTCGACGCCATGGCCGCGGCCTGGGGACTGACGGCCGAGGAAGGCGACGACGCGCGCTGGCGCGGCGTCGACGTAGGTTCGCCGTTCCAGCACGCCAAGGCCGGAATCCTCTACGTGGCCGCGCACCTGCCGCCACCGGGACGCGACGGCACCGGCTCTGCCGAGCAGCTGAACGAAATCGCCGAACTCATCGCCGCGGCCGACGGACGCACCCTGGGGTTGTTCTCGTCGATGCGGGCGGCCCGGGCGGCGGCCGAGGCCATGCGCGGGCGGCTGTCGACGCCGGTGCTGTGTCAGGGCGACGACAGCACTTCGGCGCTCGTCGAGCAGTTCAGCGCCGACCCGCAGACGTCGCTGTTCGGCACGTTGTCGCTGTGGCAGGGCGTCGACGTGCCCGGGCCGTCGCTGTCATTGGTGCTGATCGACCGCATCCCGTTCCCCCGGCCCGACGACCCCCTGCTGGGCGCGCGGCAGCGCGCGGTCGCCGCGCGCGGCGGCAATGGTTTCATGGCCGTCGCCGCCAACCACGCGGCACTGCTGCTGGCGCAGGGCTCGGGGCGGCTGTTGCGGCGCGTCAGCGATCGCGGTGTGGTTGCTGTGCTCGACTCCCGCATGGTCACCGCCGGCTACGGCGGCTACCTGCGGGCCTCCTTGCCGCCGTTCTGGCAGACCACCAACGGCGACCAGGTGCGCCAGGCGCTGCAGCGGCTGCGCACCGCGGCGCCTTCGGAAGAGGGCCTGTCGGCCTGACTGACCCGGCTATCGCGCCAGCGTGACCAGGCCAAGCTCGGTGCTGGCCGCCAGCATCGGGTTGTGCGGCAGCACGCGCACGGTGTAGCCGACCGATCCCGCCAGCGGCAGCGGCGTCGTCGTGGAGAAGACCTGGTTGCCGCCCTCGGCGGTACCCGTGTAGGACATCTCGACGGTGATCGGCTCCAGCAGGGCATCGCTGGCGTCGACCCGGCCCACCAGCGCCTGGACCGTGACCTCGTCGGTCGCCAACCCGGCCAGCGCGACGGTGGCGGTCAGGGTCAGCTTCGAGCCGAGCACCGGACTGTCCGGCAGGCCGGTGCTGTCGACATCGGTGATGACGATCTTGGGCCAGGCCTCCTGGGCACGCCGGCGGTAGGCGGCCAGCTCACGGGCCGCGCCGAACTCGCCGCCGCCCGCCGCGTCTTCGGCACCGTCGGCCGGTGCGATCGTCTTGCGCAGCGACTGTGCGGCCGGGGTGTAGTACTGCTCGACGTAGTCGCGCACCATGCGGGACGCCAACACCTTTGGTCCGAGCGTCTGCACGGTGTGGCGCACCATCTCGATCCAGCGCGGCGGCACGCCGTGTTCGTCGCGCTCGTAGAACTTCGGTGCGACGGCTTCTTCCAGCAGTGTGTAGAGCCCACTGGACTCCAGGTCGTCGCGCCGGTTCTCGTCGGTCACGCCATCGGCAGACGGTATCTCCCAACCGTTTTCGCCGTCGTACCATTCATCCCACCAGCCGTCGCGGATGGACAGGTTCAGCCCGCCGTTGAGTGCGCTCTTCATTCCCGAGGTGCCGCAAGCCTCCAACGGTCGCAAGGGGTTGTTCAACCACACGTCGCAGCCCCAGTAGAGCAGCCGCGCCATGGACATGTCGTAATCGGGCAGAAAAGCGATGCGGTGGCGCACCTCTGGCCGGTCGGCAAAGCGCACCACCTGCTGGATCAGCGCCTTGCCGCCGTCGTCGGCGGGGTGCGACTTCCCCGCGACGATCAGCTGAATGGGCCGCTCCTGGTCGAGCAGCAGGTGTTCCAGCCGATGCGGATCACGCAGCATCAGCGTCAGCCGCTTATACGTCGGCACCCGCCGAGCGAAACCGATGGTCAGCACCTCTGGATCGAATGCCGTTGCGATCCAACCCAATTCGGCGTCCGAGGCGCCACGTTCCAGCCATGACCGACGGAGCCGCTGCCGGACGTCGTCGACCAGGAGGGATCGCAGCTGCGAGCGGATCCACCACAGATGGCCCGCGTCGACCTGCTTGAGGCGCAGCCAGACCCCCGGATCGCTGAACGAATCCGAACCGGCCAGCTCGCGGCCCAGCTGCAGCCACTGCGGCGCCGCCCAGGTGCGGGCGTGAACTCCGTTGGTAATCGAGCCGATCGGCACCTCGCTCGCGTCGAAACCGGGCCACAGTTCGTTGAACATGGATCGGCTCACCCGTCCGTGCAGCGACGACACCCCGTTAGCGCGCTGGGCCAGCCGTAGGCCCATGTGCGCCATGTTGAATTTGGTGGGGTCGTCCTCGGCGCCGAGCGCCAGGATGCGAGCCGTCGGCACACCCGGCAGCAGCACCGGCGAGGCGTCGGACGTCGCGGCCTTACCGGCGGGTTCGGCTTCGTCGCCCGCGTGGTCGTCGAAGTACAACCGCACCATGTCGATGGGGAACCGGTCGATCCCGGCGGGCACGGGCGTATGCGTGGTGAACACCGTGCTGGAGCGCACCACCGTCAGCGCCGTGTCGAAGTCCAGCCCGGAGCCGGTCATCAGTTCGCGGATGCGTTCCGCTCCGAGGAAGCCCGCGTGGCCCTCGTTCATGTGGAACACCTCGGGCGCGGGCAGTCCGTGAATGTCGGTGAAGGCACGGATCGCCCGCACCCCGCCGATGCCCGCCAGGATCTCCTGCCGCATTCGATGTTCTTGATCACCGCCATACAGGCGATCGGTGACGCCGCGCAGATCGTGCTCGTTCTCCGGGACGTCGGAATCCAGCAACAGCAACGGAACCCTGCCCACTTGAGCGACCCAGATCCGGGCGTGCAGCTGCGCGGAGTCCGGCAGCATCAACTCAACCAGCGCGGGTTCGCCGGTCGCATCGGTCAGCAGCCGCAGTGGCAGGCCTTGCGGGTCCAACGACGGGTAGGTCTCGTTCTGCCAGCCGTCGGCCGTCAGCGACTGACGGAAGTATCCGGAGCGGTAGTAAAGGCCCACCGCTACCAGCGGGACACCCAGATCGGACGCGGACTTCAGGTGGTCGCCGGCGAGGATGCCCAAGCCGCCGGAGTAGTTGGGCAGCACTTCGGCGATGCCGAACTCCATCGAGAAATAGGCGATCGCGGCCGGCATTTCGGCGCTGCGCTCCTGCTGTTGCTGGTACCACAGCGGGCGACTCAGGTAATCGTTCAAATCGGCGGTCAACGCATCGAGCCGGCCCAGGAACACCTCGTCGAGCGCCAACTCGTCGAGGCGCGCCGGCCTCACCGCGCCCAGCAACGCGACTGGATCGCTGCTGCACCGCTCCCACAGCTCGGGGTCGATAGTCGCGAAAAGCTCTTGGGTGGGCTTGTCCCACGACCATCGCAGGTTGGTCGACAGCTGGTCCAGCGCGGTCAAACGCTCCGGAAGGTGAGCACGGACGGTAAACCGGCGGAGGGCTTTCACGCGTTAATACCTTACTGAGGTTCTGCGCCGCCGCACGGCGGACAGGATCGCTTTCCTCACCGGTGTGTGACCGGAGACTAGGGTGGGTATCGGGTAGTTACCGGGGTCGCAACGATGCCTCCCCGCACAGAAAGTTCCCCACGACAGGAAGTTTCCCGACGAGCGGCAATCCGCACGGAACACATCGCGGGGGTTGGCCGCACACAATCGGAACGGAGTGCTGGTGCCCGGTCGTGTCGAGATCGATAACGTCCAACCGGTCGTTTCCTGTGGCGCGTATCCCGCGAAAGCAGTGGTCGGCGAAGTCGTACCGGTCAGCGCCGCGGTATGGCGCGAGGGTCACGAGGCCGTCGCGGCCACCTTGGTGGTGCGCTACCTCGGCACCGGCTATCCGCAGGTAACCGAGACCCGCCGGATCAGGGCGGTTCAGGCGCCGGCAAAGCCGGTCACGGAACGCGACGGCAAGGTCAATCAGCAACGGATCAAGCCGCTGTCGCTGCCGATGACGATGGGTCTCGAGCCCTATGTCTTTCATGGTCAGTTCACCCCCGACCAGGTCGGTTTGTGGACGTTCCGGGTCGACGGGTGGGGCGACCCGATTCATTCGTGGCGACACGGGTTGATCGCCAAACTGGACGCGGGTCAAGGCGAAACCGAACTGTCCAACGATCTGTTGGTCGGCGCCGGGTTGTTCGAGCGCGCGGCCACGGGCGTGCCGCGCCCGCTGCGCGAACCGCTGCTGACCGCCGCGACTGCGCTGCGCAAGCCCGGCGATCCAGTCACCCGAACCGCGCTGGCGCTGGGACCGGAGATCGAAGAGATTCTGGCCGACTACCCGCTGCGCGATCTGGTGACCCGCGGCGAGCAGCACGGCGTGTGGGTGGACCGGCCGCTGGCGCGGTTCGGCTCCTGGTACGAGATGTTTCCCCGCTCGACCGGCGGATGGGATGCCGACGGCAACCCGGTGCACGGCACCTTCGCGACCGCCGCCGCCCAGCTTCCGCGCATCGCGGCAATGGGATTCGACGTCGTCTACCTGCCGCCGATCCACCCGATCGGCAAGGTACATCGCAAGGGGCGCAACAACTCCCCGACCGCCGCGCCCGGCGATGTGGGTTCTCCCTGGGCGATTGGCAGTGACGAGGGCGGCCATGACGCCATCCATCCGGACCTGGGCACCATCGAGGACTTCGACGCGTTCGTCGCCGCGACGCGCGAGCTGGGCATGGAGGTGGCGCTGGACCTCGCCCTGCAATGCGCGCCGGATCATCCGTGGGCGCGTGACCACCGCAACTGGTTCACCGAATTGCCCGACGGCACCATCGCTTACGCGGAAAACCCACCCAAGAAGTACCAGGACATCTATCCGATCAACTTCGACAACGACCCGGCCGGCCTCTACGACGAGGTGCTGCGCGTGGTCCGGTATTGGATCGACCACGGCGTCAAGTTCTTTCGCGTCGACAACCCGCACACCAAGCCGCCGGATTTCTGGGCCTGGCTGATCGCCACGGTCAAGGCCGCCGATCCCGACGTCCTGTTCTTGTCCGAGGCGTTCACGCCACCGGCGCGGCAGTACGGTCTGGCGAAACTGGGGTTCACCCAGTCTTACAGCTACTTCACCTGGCGCACGGCGAAGTGGGAATTGACCGAATTCGGCAACGACATCGCCAGCCTCGCCGACTTTCGCCGCCCCAACCTGTTCGTCAACACCCCCGACATCTTGCACGCCGTCTTGCAGCACAACGGGCCCGGAATGTTCGCCATCCGTGCGGTGCTGGCTGCCACCATGGGGCCGGCTTGGGGCGTGTATTCGGGTTACGAACTGTTCGAGCACCGCGCGGTGCGGGAGGGTAGCGAGGAGTACCTGGACTCCGAGAAGTACGAGTTGCGGCCCCGTGATTACGCGGGCGCCCTCGCCGAGGGACGATCGCTTGAGCCATTCATCACACAGCTCAACGCAATTCGCCGACTTCATCCCGCCCTGCAGCAACTGCGCACCATCCATTTCCACGGCGTGGACAACGACGCGATGCTGGCCTACTCGAAGTTCGACCCGGCGACCGGCGACTGTGTGCTGGTGGTCGTGACGCTCAACGCGTACGGAGCCGAGGAAGCGACCCTGTTTTTAGACATGGCCGCTTTGGGTATGGAGCCCTACGAGCGGTTTTGGGTGCGCGACGAGATCACCGGCCAGGAATTCCAATGGGGGCAGGCTAATTACGTTCGCATCGACCCCGGTCAGGCCGTCGCGCACATCATCAATATGCCGCTCATACCGCATGACGCACGCATGACCCTGATACGCAGGCGATGAAACGGACCGGAGGTGAAAGGGACATGAGCCAAGCCGACCAACTCGCTCGGACACACTTGGCGCCCGATCCGGCCGACCTGTCGCGCCTGGTCGCCGGCACACACCACAACCCGCACAGCATTCTTGGCGCTCACGAGTACGGCGATCACACCGTCATCCGGGCGTACCGGCCGCATGCGGCCGAAGTCGTCGCGCTGGTCGGTGACGACCGATTCCCTATGCAGCACATCGATTCCGGTCTTTTCGGCGTGGTCTTGCCGTTCGTCAACTTGATCGACTATCGGCTGCAGATCACCTATGAAGGTGCCGAGCCGTACGTCGTCGCAGACG
The DNA here is from genome assembly GCF_059813205.1 of Mycobacterium sp. NGS17. Lineage (NCBI taxonomy): Bacteria > Bacillati > Actinomycetota > Actinomycetes > Mycobacteriales > Mycobacteriaceae > Mycobacterium > Mycobacterium sp. NGS17. The sequence continues at coordinate 188,998 of NZ_JCALED010000008.1, forward strand.
CGTACCGTTTTCTGCCGACTTTGGGCGAGGTCGACCTTCACTTGTTCGGGGAGGGACGCCACGAGCGGCTCTGGGAAGTCCTTGGCGCACATCCCCGCTCATTCACCACGGCCGACGGCGTCGTCACCGGCGTGTCGTTCGCCGTGTGGGCGCCCAACGCCAAAGGTGTCACTCTGATCGGTGAGTTCAACGGCTGGACCGGCACCGAAGCCCCGATGCGGGTGCTGGGGTCATCGGGCGTCTGGGAGTTGTTCTGGCCCGGGTTCCCGCTCGAGGGGCTGTACAAGTTCCGCGTGCACGGCGCCGACGGCGTGGCGACCGACCGCGCCGACCCGATGGCATTTGCCACCGAGGTGCCGCCGCACACCGCATCGCGGGTCACCCGCAGCCAGTACACCTGGGAGGACGCTGACTGGATGACGGCACGCGCGCAGCGCAACCCGGTGTTCGAGCCGATGAGCACTTATGAGGTCCACCTGGGTTCCTGGCGTCCCGGCCTGAACTATCGGCAGTTGGCCCGTGAGCTCACCGATTACGTGGTGGAGCACGGGTTCACCCACGTCGAGCTGCTGCCGGTCGCCGAGCACCCCTTCGCGGGATCGTGGGGCTACCAGGTGACGTCGTATTACGCTCCGACGTCGCGCTTCGGGACACCGGACGAGTTCCGGGCGCTGGTCGACGCATTGCACCAGGCCGGCATCGGCGTGCTGGTGGACTGGGTGCCGGCCCACTTCCCCAAGGATGCCTGGGCGCTGGGCCGCTTCGACGGCACGCCGCTGTATGAGCACTCCGATCCCAAGCGGGGCGAGCAACTCGATTGGGGCACTTACGTATTCGACTTCGGTCGACGGGAGGTCCGCAACTTCCTGGTGGCCAACGCACTGTTCTGGCTCGAAGAGTTCCACGTCGACGGCCTGCGGGTGGACGCGGTCGCCTCGATGCTCTACCTGGATTACTCACGCCCGGAAGGCGGTTGGACCCCCAACATCTACGGCGGACGGGAGAACCTCGAGGCCGTGCAGTTCCTGCAGGAGATGAACGCCACGGTGCACAAGACCGCCCCGGGCATCGTCACCATCGCCGAAGAGTCGACTTCGTGGCCGGGGGTCACCCGCCCGACAAACCTTGGCGGTCTGGGCTTCTCGATGAAGTGGAACATGGGTTGGATGCACGACACGCTCGACTACATCAGTCGCGATCCGATCTACCGCAGCTTCCACCACCACGAGATGACGTTCTCGATGCTGTACGCGTTCAGTGAAAACTATGTGCTGCCGATCAGCCATGACGAGGTGGTCCACGGCAAGGGCACGCTGTGGGGCCGGATGCCGGGCAACAACCACGTCAAGGCGGCCGGGCTGCGGAGCCTGCTCGCCTACCAGTGGGCGCACCCGGGCAAGCAATTGCTGTTCATGGGACAGGAATTCGGGCAGCGCGCCGAGTGGTCGGAGGAGCGCGGCCTCGATTGGTGGCAGCTCGACGAGCAAGGGTTCTCCAACGGGATCCTGCGCCTGATCGGCGACATCAACGGTGTCTACCGCAGTCACCCGGCGTTGTGGAGCCAGGACACCGTGCCCGACGGATACTCCTGGATCGACGCCAACGACTCGGGTAACAACGTGTTGAGCTTCCTGCGTTACGGCAAGGACGGCTCGGTGATGGCGTGCGTGTTCAACTTCGCGGGCGCCGAGCACGGCGGATACCGGCTGGGTCTGCCACAGGCGGGGCGCTGGCGCGAGGTGCTCAACACCGACGCGACGGTCTACAACGGTTCGGGTATCGGCAATATGGGCGGCGTCGACGCTACGGAAGACCCGTGGCATGGCCGGCCGGCGTCGGCGCTGTTGGTGCTGCCGCCCACCTCGGCGCTGTGGCTGGAACCCGAGTAACGGCCGCGTCAGTACAGCGCGTTGGCGAGATTACGCCGGCCGGCGACAACCTCTGGATCGGCGGGGTCGAAGATCTCGAACAGCTCGACCAGCCGGGTGCGCACCAGGGTGCGATCGTCGCCGGATGTGTTGCGCACCAAGGCAATCAGACGGTCGAAGGCGGCTGCGACATCCTGATTCAAGATTTGCACGTCGGCCGCGGCGAGGGCGGCTTGGATGTCGCCGGGCGCGGCGTCGGCAGCCGCGACGGCATCCGGGGGTTGCGCGGTTGCGCGCGTGAGGAATTCGATCTGGCGGATCGCACCCTTGGCTTCGGCGTTGGCGGGGTTGGCGTCCAGTATCGACTGATACGACGACTTGGCCGCTTCGAAGTCGCCGTCTTCCAATTGCTGACGGGCCGCGGCCAGCTCCGGATCGACGGCCTCCGTCTCACCGGGACCCGTTGAGCCTCTGAGCTTTCCGGCGGTCGCCGAGAGAATCTGGTCCAACCAGCCGCGCAACTGCTCCGCCGGCTGCATTCCCTGAAAACTCGATATCGGCTGACCGGCGGCCAGCGCCACGACGGTGGGGACCGCGTCGACGCCGAATATTTGCGCGACCCTCGGCGCGACGTCGACGTTGACCGTCGTCAGCGACCACCTGCCGTTGTCCTGCGCTGCCAGGCCGGCGAAGGTGTCGAGCAGCTGCACGCACGCGTCGCTGCGCGGTGACCACAGCAGCACCACGACGGGGACTTCCTCGGAGCGGAGCAGCACCTCGGCCTCGAAGTTGGCCTCGGTGACCGCGATGATTCCGGTGTCGCCCTCGCCGGCCGACGGCGCCGCCCCCGCGGGAGGGCCGCTCGCCGGCTGGGGCCGTTGCTTGAGACCGGAGAGATCGACCGCACCAGCCAGGGCGGGGCCGATAGAGGGTCGCGGACGCGTCACGCCGTCAAGTTTGTCATGCGCCCGGGCTGCCCATCCACCCGGTCGCGACCGCGTCAGGCGGCGCCACGACCGGGCGAAAAGGGCCCCGGGCGGGGTCGTCAACAGCAAATATGACGAAGATCACAATTATTCATCGGCGCGTCGTCCCAGCAACGTCCGATAAGCCCCTGACTGCGGCTAGCCCGCGCGCAGAATCAGGGCGTCGCCCTGCCCGCCGGCCCCGCACAGCGCGGCGACGGCGTACCCGGAGCCGCGTCGGGACAGCTCCAGCGCGGCGTGCAGCGTGATCCGCGCCCCGGACATCCCGATGGGGTGCCCGACGGCGATCGCGCCGCCGTTGACGTTGACGAGGTCGGGGTTGACGCCCAGTTCGCGGGTGGACGCCAGCGCCACCGCGGAGAACGCCTCGTTGATTTCGATCACGTCGAGCTGGTCGACGGAGATGCCCTCACGGCCGAGCGCCTTCTTGATCGCGTTCGCCGGCTGCGACTGCAGGGTGGAGTCCGGGCCGGCCACCACGCCGTGCGCGCCGATCTCGGCCAGCCAGCTCAGCCCCATTTCCTGGGCCTTGGCCTTGCTCATCACCACGACGGCGGCCGCGCCATCGGAGATCTGCGAGGCCGAACCGGCGGTGATGGTGCCGTCGCGGCGGAATGCCGGCTTGAGGCCGGCCAGCGACTCGGCGGTGGTGTTGGCCCGGATGCCCTCGTCCTCGGTGAACTGCAGCGGATCACCTTTGCGCTGCGGGATGTTGACCGGCACCACCTCGTCGGTGAACACGCCGTCCTTCCATGCCGCGGCTGCCTTCTGGTGGGACCGCGCAGCGAACTCGTCCTGCTCCTGCCGGGTGAATTCGTCGACGTCGTTGCGCTGCTCGGTGAGCGCCCCCATCGGCTGGTCGGTGAACACGTCGTGCAGGCCGTCGTAGGCCATGTGGTCCAGCACCGTCACGTCGCCGTACTTGTAGCCCGAGCGGCTGTCCATCAGCAGGTGCGGCGCCTTGGTCATCGACTCCTGGCCGCCGGCCACCACCACGTCGAACTCCCCGGCGCGGATGAGCTGGTCAGCCAGCGCGATGGAGTCGATGCCGGACAGACACATCTTGTTGATGGTCAGCGCCGGAACATCCCACCCGATGCCGGCCGCCACGGCCGCCTGGCGCGCCGGCATCTGACCGGCCCCGGCCGTGAGCACCTGGCCCATGATCACGTAGTCGACCGCGGAGGCCGGAACCTTGGCCTTTTCCAGTGCGCCCGCGATCGCGATCGCCCCCAGATCGCTGGCGGAAAAGTCCTTCAGCGAACCCATCAACTTTCCGATGGGTGTCCGTGCTCCAGCAACGATCACCGACGTCGTCATGACTATCTCCTAAGGCCTGCTAGGCGCTCCCTCGATGGCCGTTTGGGCCTCCCGGAGAAGCGCAATCTTTGCCGTCAGGTTACCGTTATGTGATGACGACCGATCAAGTTGACGCCCGTCAGATCCTGGCCACCTCACTGGTGACGGCGATCGATCACGTCGGCATCGCAGTCGCCGACCTGGACGCCGCAATCACCTGGTACCACGACACCCTCGGCATGATCCTGGTGCACGAGGAAGTCAACGAGGAGCAGGGAATCCGCGAAGCCATGCTGGCCGTGCGCGGCGCCCCGGCGGGCACCGCACAGATCCAGTTGATGGCCCCGATCGACGAGTCCTCGACGATCGCGAAGTTCCTCGACAAGCGCGGGCCGGGCATCCAGCAGATGGCCGTTCGGGTCAGCGACCTCGACACCCTCGCCGAACAGCTCCGCGAGCAGGGCGTGCGCCTGATCTACGACGCACCCCGACGCGGCACGGCAAACTCCCGGATGAACTTCATCCACCCCAAGGACGGCGGCGGCGTTCTCATCGAACTCGTCGAACCGGGCGCCTGAAACCGGCTTTTCAAGACCACTTCCTGGTTGGACCGCGCGTAGCGCGGTGCGCCCAGCACGGCGTGTGCCAATGGCGGCGGTCCTCGACTTGACCGGGGCCTGCCCCGAGTGTCGAATCGATCGGCCATACCACCAGATGTGCTGAGCCGGAGCGTATTTCGTGGTCGCAACCGGGGCACCTATACGTTTTGACCGCACGGGCAGCCGCGACGGGACGCACTTCGTACTCGTGGCCGTCGGGCCCGAGTTCCACCCGCCGCGGCGCCGGCGGCGGCGCCAACGGCCGCTGCCGACGTGGCGGGGTACGGCGCCGAGCCATGGGCGCAGTCTAGTGCGAGCCGTCAGAACAGCCGGTACTCGTCACTGTCCATCCCGCGCATCTTGTCGTAATCCAATGTCAGACAACGGATTCCGCGATCGGTGGCCAGTGTGCGGGCCTGCGGCTTGATCTGTTGGGCGGCGAACACGCCTTTCACCGGCGCGAGCACCGAGTCGCGGTTGAGCAGCTCCAGATACCGGGTGAGCTGTTCGACGCCGTCGATCTCGCCGCGACGCTTGATCTCCACCGCCACCGAGCCACCGCGTTCGTCACGGCAGAGCAGATCGACCGGGCCGATGGCCGTCATGTACTCGCGGCGAACCAGCGTGTACCCCTCGCCCAGCAGTTGCACGTGCTCGGCGAGCAGCGCCTGCAGGTGCGCCTCGACGCCGTCCTTGACCAGCCCCGGATCGACGCCGAGCTGGTGGCTGGAGTCGTGTTCGATCTCCTCGACGGTGATGCGCAACTGTTCGCCCACCTTGTTTTCAACCACCCACACCGGGGCCCGATCACCGGTCTCTTCGGTCAGCCAGCACGGCGGGCTCATCCAATTCAATGGCTTGTAGGCGCGGTCGTCGGCGTGCACACTGACCGATCCATCGGCCTTGAACAGCAGCAACCTGCGGGCGGATGGCAGATGCGCGGTGAGCCTGCCGACATAGTCAACCGTGCATTGAGCGATCACTAGACGCACCCGACTCACCTTAGAGCCTGGCCGACGACATAGGCTGACGCCACCATGTTGGCCAGTCAGACGATGGCACGACGTATAGGGCGGGTGCTAGAGAGAGTCACCCGTCAGAGCGGACGTCTGCCGGAAACACCTGCATACGGGTCGTTCCTACTCGGGCGGGTCTCGGAGAGCCAACACCGCCGCCGCATCCGCATTCAGGTCATCCTGACCGTGCTGGTGCTGGGCGCAAACCTGATCGGCATCGGCGCCGCGCTGCTGTTGGTGACGGTCGCCATTCCCGCACCGAGCGTGTTCAACGACGCGCCCTGGTGGGTCACCTTCGGCGCCGCGCCTGCCTATGTCGCACTGGCCCTGACCATAGGCGTCTACTGGATCACTCGCCGGACCGTGCTCGCATTGCGGTGGGCGATCGAGGAGCGCGCGCCGACCCCTGAGGACGAGCGCAACACGTTCATCGCCCCGTGGCGAATCGCATTGGTCGACCTCGTTTTGTGGGGCGTCGGGGCGGTAGTGCTCACAGTCCTCTACGGCCTGGTCAACACCTTGTTCATCCCGCGGTTCCTGGTGGGGGTTGGCTTCTGCGGGGTTCTGGTGGCCACCGGGAGCTATCTGCTCGCCGAGTTCGCGCTGCGGCCGGTGGCCGCCCAGGCGCTCGAGGCGGGGCCGCCGCCACGGCGACTGACGGCCGGCATCATGGGCCGGACCATGACGGTGTGGTTCCTCGGGTCGGGTGTGCCGGTCATCGGCATCGTCGTCCTGACCGCCTTCCAGCTCCTGATGAAAAACTTGACCGAGACCGAGTTCGCGGTCGCTGTGCTGATGGTCTCGTTTGCGACGCTGATCTTCGGATGCATCTTGATGTGGATCCTGGCCTGGCTGACGGCGACACCGGTGCGCGTAGTCATGGCGGCGTTGCGGCGCGTCGAGCGGGGAAACCTCCGCGGCGATCTGGTGGTGTTCGACGGAACGGAACTCGGTGAGCTGCAACGCGGTTTCAACGCGATGGTCGACGGCTTGCGCGAACGCGAGCGCGTGCGCGATCTTTTCGGCCGGCATGTGGGGCGCGAAGTCGCCCTGGCCGCCGAACGCGAGCGGCCGAAGCTCGGCGGCGAGGAACGCCACGTCGCGGTCGTATTCATCGACATCATCGGCTCCACGCAGTTGGTGACGAACAGCCCACCGGCCGAAGTCGTCAGTGTGCTCAACCAATTCTTCGCCATTGTCGTCGAAGAGGTGGATCGACATTGCGGACTGGTCAACAAGTTTGAAGGCGATGCGTCGCTGGCCATCTTCGGAGCACCGAACCGCCTGGACAGCCCGGAGGACGCGGCGCTCGCCGCCGCCCGCTGCATCACCGAGCGGCTGGCCAATGAAATGTCCGAGCTGTCGGCCGGCATCGGTGTCGCGGCGGGTCGCGCCGTCGCCGGAAACGTCGGCGCCAGGGAGCGTTTCGAATACACCGTGATCGGTGAACCGGTCAACGAAGCGGCCCGGCTGTGCGAGCTTGCCAAGTCACACTCGAGCCGACTTCTCGCGACGGCCGACGCGATCGAGGGCGCAAGCGAAAACGAGCGGGCGCGTTGGTCGTTGGGCGACACCGTGACCCTGCGCGGGCATGAGCGTCCCACTCAGCTGGCGTCGCCCGTCGACCCATGAATATTCAATGCGTCGGTCATCGCGACTAAGACCGGCTACCTGGGATGGCGAGTCGGCTTGTCCCAGCTTCCACGACGATGTCGCTTTTCCGCCAGTTTTGTCGGCGCGCGGGTGTAAATCTGGAAACGTGCACGACGATTTCGAACGCTGCTACCGCGCCGTCCAGTCCAAGGACGCCCGGTTCGACGGATGGTTCGTCACCGCGGTGCTGACCACCCGCATCTACTGCCGGCCCAGCTGCCCGGTGCGGCCACCGTTCGCGCGTAACGTGCGGTTTTACCCGACGGCGGCGGCCGCTCAGCGAGCGGGCTTTCGAGCATGCAAGCGGTGCCGCCCTGACGCGTCCCCGGGTTCTCCCGAGTGGAATGTGCGCGGTGACGTCGTGGCGCGAACGATGCGGCTGATCGCCGACGGGACGGTGGACCGCGAAGGTGTCGGCGGTCTGGCCGCCCATCTCGGTTACACCACCCGGCAGCTGGAACGGCTGCTACAGGCCGAGGTCGGGGCCGGCCCGCTCGCCCTGGCCCGCGCCCAACGGGCTCAGACCGCCCGGGTGCTGATCGAAACCACGGACCTGCCCTTCGGCGATGTCGCCTTCGCCTCCGGCTTTTCCAGCATCCGTCAGTTCAACGACACCGTGCGGTCCGTCTTCGAGAACACACCGCGCGCGCTGCGCCAGCGCGCGACCACACGCTCCGGTTCGAGCCCGAAATCCACTGGCACCGTGTGTCTTCGGCTTCCGGTGCGCACACCCTTCGCCTATGGCGGTGTCTTCGGTCACCTGGCCGCGAGCACGGTCCCCGGTTGCGAGGAAGTCCGCGCTGGCGCCTACCGACGCAGCCTGCGCCTCCCGTTCGGCAACGCAATCGTCACCCTGACACCCGCCGACGATCATGTCCGGTGCGTGCTCGTACTCGACGACTTTCGGGATCTGACAACGGCTATCGCGCGCTGCCGGCGGCTGCTGGACCTCGACGCCGACCCGGACGCGGTCGACGAAGCGCTGAGCGACGACGCGGAATTCTGCGCCGTCGTCGCCAAGGCGCCGGGCCAGCGGATCCCGCGCACGGTCGACGAAGCCGAACTGGCGGTGCGCGCGGTGCTGGGCCAGCAGGTGTCCACCAAGGCAGCGCGCACTCACGCGGGCCGACTGGTCGCCGCCTACGGGCAGCCGATCAATGATCCCGAGAAAACGTTGACCCACACCTTCCCATCGGTCGAGCAACTCGCGGACATCGACCCCATCCATCTGGCGGTGCCCAAGGCCCGGCAACGGACGCTGAGCGCTCTGGTCGCCGGCCTCGCCGCCGGAAGTGTCGAGTTGGGTGCCGGATGCGACTGGGAAAGCGCCCGAACACAATTGCTGGCCTTGCCGGGTGTCGGTCCCTGGACCGCGGAAGTGATCGCGATGCGCGGCCTGGGCGACCCCGACGCATTCCCGGCCAGCGATCTGGGCCTGCGCCTGGCCGCCAAACAGCTGGGTCTGCCGTCCGCCGAACGCTCGCTCGTCGCGCGCAGTGCGCGGTGGCGACCCTGGCGTTCCTATGCCACCCAATACCTTTGGACCACTCTCGAGCATCCGGTAAATCAATGGCCGCCACAGGAGGTCGCATGATCGAGTACCGCATTATCGACAGCCCGATCGGACTGCTGACCCTGGCTGGTCGCGGCTCGGTGCTGACGAATCTTCGCATGGTCGACCAGACCTACGAGCCGAGCCGCACGGACTGGTCGCCGAACCCGCAGGCGTTCGGCGAGGCGGTCGAGCAACTCGGCGCGTATTTCGCCGGCGAGCTGACGCATTTCGATGTTCAGCTCGACCTGCGGGGCACCGAATTTCAGCGTCGCGTATGGCAGGCCCTGCTGACCATTCCGTACGGCGAAACCCGCTCGTACGGTGACATCGCCGAGCAGATCGCGGCACCGGGCGCCGCCCGTGCCGTCGGGTTGGCCAACGGGCACAATCCGATCGCCATCGTCGTTCCCTGCCATCGCGTCATCGGCGCCAACGGCAGCCTCACCGGATTCGGCGGCGGGCTCGGCCGAAAGCGCACGTTGCTCGAATTAGAAAAGCAACGGGAGAATATGACGCTATTCGATTGATTGCGAATGCAAAAACACCCCCGTTACCGGGGGTGTTTTTGTGTATGTTCGGCGGTGTCCTACTTTTCCACCCGTATGGGCAGTATCATCGGCGCTGACAGGCTTAGCTTCCGGGTTCGGAATGGGACCGGGCGTTTCCCTGTCGCTGTGGCCGCCGTAACTCTATTTAAATTTGTTTGGTGGGGGGTGTGGCGTTACACGACATTGCTGCCGTGAACTGGACTGTGGTTGCGATTGTGTGTTGGTAAGTTTTCGGCCGGTTAGTGCCAGTTCCCTGCACCCATTACTGGGCTTCCAGGTCTGGCCTATCGAACCCGTAGTCTGCGGGGGGCCTTATCCCTCTAAAAGGGTGAGAAACCTGATCTTGGAGAAGGTTTCCCGCTTAGATGCTTTCAGCGGTTATCCTGTCCGAACGTGGCTATCCAGCCGTGCCCCTGGTGGGACAACTGGTATACCAGAGGTTCGTCCGTCCCGGTCCTCTCGTACTAGGGACAGGTTTCCTCAAGTTTCTGACGCGCGCGGCGGATAGAGACCGAACTGTCTCACGACGTTCTAAACCCAGCTCGCGTGCCGCTTTAATGGGCGAACAGCCCAACCCTTGGGACCTGCTCCAGCCCCAGGATGCGACGAGCCGACATCGAGGTGCCAAACCATCCCGTCGATATGGACTCTTGGGGAAGATCAGCCTGTTATCCCCGGGGTACCTTTTATCCGTTGAGCGACACCCCTTCCACTCAGAGGTGCCGGATCACTAGTCCCGACTTTCGTCCCTGCTTGACTTGTAGGTCTCGCAGTCAAGCTCCCTTGTGCACTTACACTCAACACCTGATTGCCGTCCAGGTTGAGGGAACCTTTGGGCGCCTCCGTTACATTTTAGGAGGCAACCGCCCCAGTTAAACTACCCGCCAGGCACTGTCCGTGAACCCGATAAGGGTTCGACGTTAGGTGTCCAATACGATCAGAGTGGTATTTCAACAACGACTCCATACAAACTGGCGTCTGTACTTCAAAGTCTCCCACCTATCCTACACAAACCGTACCGAACACCAATACCAAGTTGTAGTGAAGGTCCCGGGGTCTTTTCGTCCTGCCGCGCGTAACGAGCATCTTTACTCGTAGTGCAATTTCGCCGAGTCTATGGTTGAGACAGTTGGGAAGTCGTTACGCCATTCGTGCAGGTCGGAACTTACCCGACAAGGAATTTCGCTACCTTAGGATGGTTATAGTTACCACCGCCGTTTACTGGGGCTTAAATTCTCCGCTTCACCTTACGGTTAACGGGTCCTCTTAACCTTCCAGCACCGGGCAGGCGTCAGTCCGTATACATCGTCTTGCGACTTCGCACGGACCTGTGTTTTTAGTAAACAGTCGCTACCCACTGGTTTCTGCGGCCGAATCCCGCTCCCACCGCAAGGGTGTTCACGGTATTCCGGCCCCCCTTCTCCCGAAGTTACGGGGGCATTTTGCCGAGTTCCTTAACCATAGTTATCTCGTACGCCTTGGTATTCTCTACCTGACCACCTGTGTTGGTTTGGGGTACGGGCCGTGTATGTGCTCGCTAGAGGCTTTTCTTGGCAGCAGAGGATCACCGAATTCGCCTCAATCGGCTATGCATCACCTCTCAGGATCAATGAGCGACGGATTTGCCTATCGCTCTCCCTACAGGCTTGCCCCAGTATTACCACTGACTGGTACGGCTACCTTCCTGCGTCACCCCATCGCTTGACTACTACCAGCGAAGGTCCCACGCAGCCCCGAAACTCCATGCCCCCGAAGGGGAATGGTCGATCCGGTTTTGGGTGGTTAGTACCGCTGATTCATCAGGGACGCCTATACACGGGTACGGGAATATCAACCCGTTGTCCATCGACTACGCCTGTCGGCCTCGCCTTAGGTCCCGACTCACCCTGGGCGGACTGGCCTGGCCCAGGAACCCTTGGTCTTACGGCGGGCAAGGTTCTCACTTGCCTTATCGCTACTCATGCCTGCATTCTCACTCCCCCACCCTCCACCACCGGTTACCCGGCGGCTTCGCTGAATGGGGGACGCTCCCCTACCCACATCCACGTAAACGTGAATGTGCCGCGGCTTCGGCGGTGTGCTTGAGCCCCGCTACATTATCGGCGCATAATCACTTGACCAGTGAGCTATTACGCACTCTTTCAAGGGTGGCTGCTTCTAAGCCAACCTCCTGGTTGTCTTTGCGACTACACATCCTTTTCCACTTAGCACACGCTTAGGGGCCTTAGCCGGCGATCTGGGCTGTTTCCCTCTCGACGTACGGAGCTTATCCCCCGCCGTCTCACTGCCACGCTTTACACCACGGCATTCGGAGTTTGGCTGACGTCAGTAACCTAGTAGGGCCCATCGGCCATCCAGTAGCTCTACCTCCGTGGTGAACCACGCAACGCTGCACCTAAATGCATTTCGGGGAGAACCAGCTATCACGGAGTTTGATTGGCCTTTCACCCCTACCCACAGCTCATCCCCTCAGTCTTCAACCTAAGTGGGTTCGGGCCTCCACGCGGTCTTACCCGCGCTTCACCCTGGCCATGGGTAGATCACTCCGCTTCGGGTCCAGAACACGCCACTACACCCCAAAGGGGATGCGCCCTATTCAGACTCGCTTTCGCTGCGGCTACCCCGCACGGGTTAACCTCGCGACGTGTCCCTGACTCGCAGGCTCATTCTTCAAAAGGCACGCCATCACCCCACGAGGAGGCTTTGACGGATTGTAGGCACACGGTTTCAGGTACTATTTCACTCCCCTCCCGGGGTACTTTTCACCATTCCCTCACGGTACTAATCCGCTATCGGTCATCGAGAAGTATTTAGGCTTACCGGGTGGTCCCGGCAGATTCACAGCAGATTCCACGGGCCCGCTGCTACTCGGGAACTGATACAAGGTAGGTGACGGGTTTTCGCGTACCGGGCTCTCACCGTCTACGGCAGGCCATCCCAGGCCATTTCTGCTAACCACGACACTTTCTGACTACCCCTCAGCCAGGTAGAGCTGAGACATATCACTCCCACAACACCGCGCACACAACCCCTACCCGGTTATACATGCGTGCGGTTTAGCCTGTTCCGCGTTCGCTCGCCACTACTGACGGAATCACAATTGTTTTCTTCTCCTACGGGTACTGAGATGTTTCACTTCCCCGCGTTACCTCCCGCACCCTATATATTCAGATACGGGTAACACGACATCACTCGTGCTGGGTTTCCCCATTCGGAAATCCTCGGATCAATGCTCGGTTGACAGCTCCCCGAGGCATATCGCAGCCTCCCACGTCCTTCATCGGCTCTCGATGCCAAGGCATCCACCATGCGCCCTTAAACACTTACTTACACACAAGAGTTAATCAAAGAAATTACACATTTCGATGAACACGCCGGCCCCGAAGGACTACGCGTTCATCTAGATGCTCGCAACCACTATCCAATACTCAAACACCACACCCCACCACCAAGATGGAGGGACTCCACACGGATCGACCGAGTGTTGTCTCAGGGCCCAATAGTGTGTCTGGCAATCATTTGCTGCTGTGCACCCGGTTTTCGTCCACTACAGACGAGAACCCCTCACGGCTCGCACCCCACCAATTGGAGTGCTTTTCGTGGTGCTCCTTAGAAAGGAGGTGATCCAGCCGCACCTTCCGGTACGGCTACCTTGTTACGACTTCGTCCCAATCGCCGATCCCACCTTCGACAGCTCCCTCCCAAGGGTTAGGCCACTGGCTTCGGGTGTTACCGACTTTCATGACGTGACGGGCGGTGTGTACAAGGCCCGGGAACGTATTCACCGCAGCGTTGCTGATCTGCGATTACTAGCGACTCCGACTTCATGGGGTCGAGTTGCAGACCCCAATCCGAACTGAGACCGGCTTTAAAAGGATTCGCTTAACCTTACGGCATCGCAGCCCTTTGTACCGGCCATTGTAGCATGTGTGAAGCCCTGGACATAAGGGGCATGATGACTTGACGTCATCCCCACCTTCCTCCGAGTTGACCCCGGCAGTCTCTCACGAGTCCCCGGCATTACCCGCTGGCAACATGAGACAAGGGTTGCGCTCGTTGCGGGACTTAACCCAACATCTCACGACACGAGCTGACGACAGCCATGCACCACCTGCACACAGGCCACAAGGGAACGCCTATCTCTAGACGCGTCCTGTGCATGTCAAACCCAGGTAAGGTTCTTCGCGTTGCATCGAATTAATCCACATGCTCCGCCGCTTGTGCGGGCCCCCGTCAATTCCTTTGAGTTTTAGCCTTGCGGCCGTACTCCCCAGGCGGGGTACTTAATGCGTTAGCTACGGCACGGATCCCAAGGAAGGAAACCCACACCTAGTACCCACCGTTTACGGCGTGGACTACCAGGGTATCTAATCCTGTTCGCTCCCCACGCTTTCGCTCCTCAGCGTCAGTTACTGCCCAGAGACCCGCCTTCGCCACCGGTGTTCCTCCTGATATCTGCGCATTCCACCGCTACACCAGGAATTCCAGTCTCCCCTGCAGTACTCTAGTCTGCCCGTATCGCCCGCACGCTCACAGTTAAGCCGTGAGATTTCACGAACAACGCGACAAACCACCTACGAGCTCTTTACGCCCAGTAATTCCGGACAACGCTCGCACCCTACGTATTACCGCGGCTGCTGGCACGTAGTTGGCCGGTGCTTCTTCTCCACCTACCGTCAATCCGAGAAAACCCGAACCTTCGTCGATGGTGAAAGAGGTTTACAACCCGAAGGCCGTCATCCCCCACGCGGCGTCGCTGCATCAGGCTTGCGCCCATTGTGCAATATTCCCCACTGCTGCCTCCCGTAGGAGTCTGGGCCGTATCTCAGTCCCAGTGTGGCCGGACACCCTCTCAGGCCGGCTACCCGTCGTCGCCTTGGTAGGCCATCACCCCACCAACAAGCTGATAGGCCGCGGGCCCATCCCACACCGCAAAAGCTTTCCACCAAAAGACATGCGTCTAAAGGTCCTATCCGGTATTAGACCCAGTTTCCCAGGCTTATCCCGAAGTGCAGGGCAGATTGCCCACGTGTTACTCACCCGTTCGCCACTCGAGTACCTCCGAAGAGGCCTTTCCGTTCGACTTGCATGTGTTAAGCACGCCGCCAGCGTTCGTCCTGAGCCAGGATCAAACTCTCCAAACAAAAACTCCTCGTAGAAACGAGGTGAATTCACAATCAGAGAAAATCTGACCTAACAAAAAGACACCAATTAACTGGCATCAAAATAACGACCACACCCACACACGGGGGGTGTTAGGTATGGTCAAAAAACAACAACAAATAATAAACACCAAACACACTATTGAGTTCTCAAACAACACTTGTTTCGCCCGTTTTGGGGCAACCCTGCCAGCTTAATACAGGTCCGGCAGGTTAGTCAACTCCCAGTTTTGATCTTCGAGAGACCGTGTCGGGAGCAGCCGTGCCAGGCTAGTACCAATCCAGCGAGGGAGTCAAGGCCCCGCTTTCGTTCACCTTCGCGTTGGTGACCGCGCTTGTGGGGCACTGACTTTGGTTACTGTACCCGCTCGATCTCCGCTCCCAAAATCGCCAGGTTTTCCACGAACAGCGGGTAACCGCGATCGATGTGGAAGACGTCGTGGACCTCGGTGTCTCCGTCGGCGACAAGCCCGGCCAACACCAGGCCGGCGCCCGCCCGAATGTCCGAACACCACACCGGTGCACTCGACAATTGCGGCAGGCCCCGAACGACGGCGTGATGCCCGTCGGTTCGGGCGTCGGCACCGAGGCGGATCATTTCTTCGACGAAACGAAAGCGCGCCTCGAATACGTTCTCGGTGATCATCGACGTGCCGTCCGCGATCGAGGCCAGGGCGATAGCCATCGGCTGCAGGTCGGTGGGAAATCCGGGGAACGGCAGGGTCGCCACGTTGACGGCCTTCGGGCGCTCGTACTGCGCGACCCGGAAACTGTCATCGGTCTGCGTGACGGTGGCGCCCGCGTCGTGCAGCTTGTGCAGCACCACCTGCAGGTGCGCCGGGTCAATACCGGTCACCGTGATGTCGCCGCGGGTTATCGCGGCGGCGATTCCCCAGGTGGCGGCGACGATGCGATCGCCGATCACGCGATGTTCGGTCGGGTGCAACTTCGGAACGCCGGTGATGGTCATCGTCGGCGAACCGGCGCCCTCGATCTGCGCGCCCATCTGGTTCAGCATCGTGCAGAGATCCACGACGTCCGGCTCGCGCGCCGCGTTGTGGATGGTGGTGACCCCCTCGGCCACGACCGCGGCCATCAAGATGTTCTCGGTGGCACCTACCGAGGGGAACTCCAGCTGAATCTCCGCGCCGCGCAACGTATCGGCTTGTGCCACTACGCATCCGTGCTCGATGTTGCATTGCGCACCGAGTTGTCGCAGGCCGGCTTGATGCATGTCCAGCGGACGTGATCCGATCGCATCGCCGCCCGGCAGCGCGACCCGGGCGCGCTTGCACCGGCCGACCAGCGGTCCCAGCACGCACACCGATGCCCGGAACTGCCGTACCGCGGCGAAGTCGGCGTCGTATTTCGGTTCGTCCGGAGAGGTGATGCGGGCGACGTCGCCGTCCAGTTCGACGGTTGCGCCCAGGCCGCGCAGCACCTCGGCCATCAGCGGCACATCCAGGATGTCCGGACAGTTGGTGATCGTGCTGGTGCCTTCGGCCAACAGTGTCGCGGCCATCAGCTTGAGAACGCTGTTTTTGGCGCCCCCTACTGCGACTTCGCCTGACAACCGGTTGCCACCGGTCACCACGAATCGCTCAGCCACCCGCGTCAGTCTAGTGAAGCGGTATCGGCTTGTCAGTCGGCCGAGCCACACCCGAGTACGGTTTGCTCATGGCTGTACACCTGACTCGCATCTACACCCGAACCGGCGACGACGGCACGACGGGATTGAGCGACTTCTCGCGGGTTTCCAAGAACGATCCTCGGCTGGTGGCCTACGCCGATTGCGACGAAGCCAACTCCGCGATCGGGGTGGCGGTCGCCGTCGGTCAGCCCGACGAGAAGCTCGCGGGCGTGCTGCGGCAGATCCAGAACGACTTGTTCGACGCCGGCGCGGATCTGTCGACTCCTGTTGTCGAGAACCCCGAGTATCCGCCGCTGCGCGTCACCGAGCCCTACATTGACCGGCTCGAGAAGTGGTGTGACGCGTACAACGAGCCTTTGCCCAAGCTGAATTCGTTTGTGCTGCCGGGTGGTTCGCCGTTGTCGGCGCTGCTGCACGTCGCCCGGACCGTGGTCCGTCGAGCCGAACGCTCGGCGTGGGCGGCCGTCGATGCCGCCCCCGGCCAGGTCAACGTGCTGCCCGCGAAATACTTGAACCGCCTGTCGGATCTGCTTTTCATCCTGTCGCGGGTGGCCAACCCCGATGGCGACGTGCTGTGGAAGCCGGGCGGCGAGAACGCCACCACGAGTTAGCCGAGCGCTGTTCGACCGGCGACTCACGCGGTCTACAGGCTGCGCCGGCGGGACCGCGGCGACGGCCGCGACTCCAGCCAGGACAGGAACGCGGTCAACGCGCCTTTGTCCAAAGCGATCTCGTAGCCGGACCTGCGGTCCTGGGTCGTATCGCGCAGCTCGATGACGACGATCTCGTCGCTCATGATGTCGAACTCGTCGCCGCGCGGTGCCCGCCTGGAAACGATCTCGACGCCTCGGCGGCTCAGCCGCCGGTCGGGCCACAATCGCAGGCTGGAGAGACGGTAGAACGCGGCTTCGCCACCGCGGTAACGGATCACGCCGTGGCGCCAGCCGTGGCCTCCGACCGCGGGAATGTCTCGCATGATCCCCGCCGTGCCGCCCTGACGCAGCTTCCACAGCCGATAACTCAGCGCAATGACGGCGGCGGCCAGCACGACGACGAGCACGACCATGCCGATCATGGGCGCGCTCATCGGCGGTTAGTCGATCGCGCCGACGGCACGCAATCTCGCGCGCCCCTTGGCGGCGATACGCGGGTCGTCAGACTCAGCAGCCTCTCTGGCGGCGCTCTCGTCGATCTCCGATTCGAACTCGGCGGATTCGGCGAGGATCGTCACTGATTCCTCGGTGACAGACAGAAATCCGCCATCCACCGCGATTCGCAGATCGTCTTCGCCCTCTCTTTCGACGCGCACCATTGCGTCGTCGACCAACTGCGCCACCAGCGGGATGTGCCGCGGCAGGATGCCGATCTCACCGACGGTGGTGCGGGTGAACAGAAACGTTGCCTCACCCGACCAGATCTTTCGGTCGACGGCGACTATCTCGACGTTCAATTCCGCCATACCACAGAGCCTTTCAGAGCCTGTTCGCTCATGCCTCAGGAATCAAGTTTGGCGCCAAAGCTTTCGGCCTTCTTAGCCAGGTCATCGAGGCCACCGATCAAGAAGAACGCCTGCTCTGGGATGTGGTCGAAATCGCCCTTGGTCAGCCGGTCGAATGCCTCGATGGTCTCCTTCAGAGGCACGGTCGAACCGGGCTGGCCGGTGAACTGCTCGGCCGCCATCATGTTCTGCGAGAGGAACCGCTCGATGCGCCGTGCGCGCTGCACGAGCTGCTTGTCCTCTTCCGAGAGCTCGTCGATACCAAGGATCGCGATGATGTCCTGAAGGTCCTTGTACCGCTGCAGGATCCGAATGACTTCCTGGGCCACCCGGTAGTGCTCGTCACCGACGACGCTCGGGTCCAGGATGGTCGAGCTTGACGCCAACGGGTCCACCGCGGGGAAGATGCCCTTGGAGAACACGTTTCGAGAGAGCTCGGTGGTGGCGTCCAGGTGCGCGAAGGTCGTTGCCGGTGCCGGGTCGGTGTAGTCGTCGGCGGGAACATAGACGGCCTGCATCGACGTGATCGACTTGCCTCGCGTCGAGGTGATGCGCTCCTGCAGCTCGCCCATCTCGTCGGCCAGCGTCGGCTGGTAGCCCACCGCGGACGGCATACGACCGAGCAGCGTCGACACCTCCGAACCGGCCTGGGTGAATCGGAAGATGTTGTCGATGAACAGCAGCACGTCCTGGCCGGCCTCGTCGCGGAACCACTCGGCCATGGTCAGCGCGGACAACGCCACCCGCATACGGGTGCCGGGCGGCTCGTCCATCTGACCGAACACCAGCGCGGTGTCCTTGAGCACGTCGGCTTCCTTCAGCTCGACCCACAGGTCGTTGCCCTCACGGGTGCGCTCCCCCACGCCGGCGAAAACCGAAGTGCCACCGAAGTTTCGGGCGATACGGTTGATCATCTCCTGAATCAGCACCGTCTTGCCCACACCGGCACCACCGAACAGCGCGATCTTGCCACCGCGCACGTACGGGGTGAGCAGGTCGACGACCTTGAGGCCGGTCTCCAGCATCTCCGTGCGGGGCTCGAGCTCTTCGAACGCCGGCGGCTTGCGGTGAATCGACCAGTGGTCGAACTCCTCGCCGTACCCGGGCTTGTCCAGGCAGTCGCCCAGGGCGTTGAAGACGTGGCCCTTGACGCCCTCGCCGACCGGCACCGAGATCGACCTGCCGGAGTCGGTGACCTCTACGCCGCGCACCAAGCCGTCGGTGGGCTGCAGCGAGATGGCTCGAACGAGGTTGTCGCCCAAGTGCTGCGCAACCTCGAGAGTCAGGGTCTTCTTCAGCTCCTCAAACGTGATCTCCGCGTTGAGCGCGTTGAACAGCTCGGGTACCGAGCCGCGCGGGAACTCGACGTCGACGACGGGGCCGGTCACCCGTACGATGCGGCCGCTGGTGTCGCCATTGGTCGAGCTCTTGTCGGTCTTCTCGGTGCTTTTGGTAGTAGCAGCCATATTTTTCTTCTTCCTCGTGTGCTACTGAGCGTCAGCGAGCGCATTTGCGCCGCCGACGATTTCGCTGATCTCTTGGGTGATCTGGGCCTGGCGCTCGCGGTTTGCCATCAACGTCAGCTCTTTGATCAGGTCGTCGGCGTTGTCGGTCGCCGACTTCATTGCTCGTTGACGCGACGCGAGCTCCGATGCCGCCGACTCGAGCAAAGCGGCATACACCCGGGTCGTCACGTACCGCGGCAGCAGCGCCTCGAAAAGCGTTGTGGCGTCTGGTTCGAACGAGTACAGGGTGTGGAGCTCGTCGGTGTCCTCGACGTATTCCATGACCAGCGGAGCGATGCGGTGGGCAACCGCGGCCTGGGACATCATCGACTTGAACTCCGAGTACACGATGTGCAGTTCGTCGACGCCCTCGTCGTCCTGTGACTCGTCATCGCCGACCCCGGCCATGAAACTGTCGACCAACGTGGACGCGATCTCCCGGGCGTTTTCCACCTGGGGCTGCTCGGAGAAACCCGTCCACGATTCGGTGATGTCCCAGTTGCGGAACTTGAAGTAGTTCTGCGCCTTTCGGCCCACCGTGTAGACGACGGGTGTCTTGCCTTCCTCTCGCAGCAGGGAGAACAGCTCCTCGGAGCGGCGGAAGATGCTCGAGTTGTACGCCCCGCACAGACCACGGTCCGAAGACACCACCAGGACGCCCGCGCGCTTCGGCTCGTCTCGCTCGACCAGGAGTGGATGGTCCAACGCGGCTTCGGAGGACAAAGTGGTGAGCATCGACGTGATCTGGAATGCGTAGGGCCGGGCCGATTCCAGCCGGGCCTGCGCCTTGCCGATGCGCGAGGTCGCGATCATCTCCTGGGCCTTAGTGATCTTTTTGATCGACCCGGCCGATCGGATCCGGCCTCGTAATTCGCGAAGTGTTGCCGCCATCGGTAGCTACTTCTTGTCCTTGCCGGAGGCCTTGGCGGATTCCTTCTTGGTGTCCTTGGACTGCTTTGTGTCCTTCGGCTTGTCCTTCTTGACCTGCACGGACTCCTTTTCCAGATCCTCTTCGTCCAAGGCCTCGACGTGCTCGTCAGGCACCACCGATCCGCCGCCCGTGGCCGCGAAACCCTTCTTGAACTTGTTGATGATCTCGGTGAGCTGGTTTTCGCCTTCCTCTGACAGCTTCCCGCTGTCGCGCACACCACTGAGGAACTTCTCCTCCGAGGCCCGCATGTGGTCGAGCAGCTCGGTCTCGAAACGCCGGACGTCCTCGACCGGCACGGAGTCCAGGTGACCGCCGGTGCCCAGGAAGATCGAAACCACCTGCTCCTCAACGGGCATGGGCTGGTACTGCGGTTGCTTCAAGAGTTCGACCAGCCGCTCGCCGCGCTCCAACTGCGCCTTGGAGGTGGCATCCAGGTCCGAGGCGAAGGCGGCGAACGATTCCAGTTCGCGGTACTGCGACAAGTCGAGTCGCAGCGAGCCGGCCACCTCCTTCATGGCCTTGATCTGCGCCGCACCACCCACGCGGGACACCGACACACCGACGTTGATGGCCGGCCGCACACCCTGGTTGAACAGGTCGGACTCCAGGAAGCACTGCCCGTCGGTGATCGAGATGACGTTGGTGGGAATGTAGGCCGAAATGTCGTTCGCCTTGGTCTCGATAACCGGCAGACCGGTCAGCGAACCGCCGCCGAGATCGTCGGACAGCTTGGCGCAACGCTCCAACAGACGCGAGTGCAGGTAGAACACGTCGCCGGGGTAGGCCTCGCGACCCGGCGGGCGGCGGAGCAGCAGGGAGATGGCACGGTAGGCCTCGGCCTGCTTGCTCAGGTCGTCGAAGACGATCAGCACGTGCTTGCCTTCGTACATCCAATGCTGCGCGATCGCCGAACCGGTATACGGCGCAAGCCATTTGAAACCGGCGGAGTCGGACGCCGGCGCCGCCACAATGGTGGTGTAGTCCATCGCGCCGCCCTCGTCGAGCGCACGTCGCACCGAGGCGATCGTGGTGCCCTTCTGGCCGATGGCCACGTACACGCAGCGCACCTGCTTGCGTTCGTCGCCGCTCTCCCAGTTCTCCCGCTGGTTGAGGATGGTGTCCACGCAGACGGCGGTCTTGCCCGTCTTGCGGTCGCCGATGATCAGCTGGCGCTGGCCGCGCCCGATCGGGGTCATCGCGTCGATGGCCTTGATCCCGGTCTGCAGCGGCTCGCTCACGCTCTGCCGTTGCACCACCGACGGCGCCTGGATCTCCAGCGCGCGGCGAATGTCGGTATCGATGTCGCCCTGGCCGTCGATCGGCTGGCCGAGCGGATTGACCACGCGCCCGAGGAACGCATCGCCTACGGGCACCGACAGGACTTCGCCGGTGCGCTTGACCTGTTGGCCTTCTTCGATTTTCTCGAAGTCACCCAGGATCACCGCGCCGATGTCGTGTTCATCGAGGTTCAGGGCGACACCGAGGACGCCGCCGGGGAACTCGAGCAGCTCCTGGGTCATGACGGAGGGCAAGCCCTCGACGTGCGCGATGCCGTCGCCGGCCTCGATGACCGAGCCGACCTCCTCGCGGGCGGTATCGGAGGTGAAGGAGCCTACGTACTCCTCGATGGCGCTCTGGATGTCCTCAGCGGAGATGGTCAACTCGGCCATGGCTTTTCGTCTTCCTACTTGATCTTGGTTCGCGTGTGATTGTGATTGGTCGAATGGTGGTCAGTCGGGCAATTGAGCCTGGGCCGCGGCAAGTCGAGAAGCGAGCGTCCCGTCGATCACTTCGTCGGCCACGGAGATGAGCAGCCCGCCCAATAGGTCGGCATCGATCTGGAGCTGCACCGCCACCGGGTGGTCGTAGATGCGGCCGAGCACGTCGATGAGGCGGGTGCGCTGCGCATCGCTGAGTTCGGCTGCCGCGCTGACCTGCGCCACGATTTCGCCGCGGCGCGCCACCGCAACCTTGGCCAGGAACTGAATGGCCTCATCGGCGTTCTGGCCCCTCAGCAGCTCCACAGTCTGGGCCAGCAGTGCCATCGTGATCGGATTGACCCGGCCGCTCGCGGTGTCAAAAACCTTGCGCAGGAGGCCGACTCGCCCCTCCACCGGAACGGAGTAGTCGCCCAGCAGGATCGCCAACCGCGGCTCCGCGTCGAGGGCGCGGGAGAACCGGAACAGCTGCTCTTCGACCTCGTCGACCTTGTCCTCACGTTCGGCTACTTCGAGCAGCGCCTGCCGAGACACGTGTTCGATGGCGTCGATGAGGTCGGAGTTGGCCGACCAACGCTCCGATACGGCCGAGCGCAGCACGTCGAGGGTGACGTCACCGACCTTGCCGGAGAGCAGCCGCTCGATCAACTGGACCCTGGGGGCTCCATCCTCGGCCGGAACGGTCAGATAGCGCGTGACGACGATCTCGCGGTCCAGCATCTGAGCAACTTCTACCAGTTCACTGGAGACGGCCGAAAGCCCCTTGTTGTCAAGGTCTTTGGCTAGGGCGCTGAACTTGTCCGACAAGTTGCCCAGTGCGACGCGACTCGACGAACGCATCTTGGTCATCAGCGGATACTGGACGTCGGCCGCAACGGGCGCCATCTCATCGAGTTCGTCGAGGAACCGGTCGACGGTGGCCGACTGCTGCTCGGAGTCGGCGACGTAATTGCGCACCAACTCGCCCGCCTGGCGCACCGCTTCATGGCCGAGTTCCAACCGGAGCTGCCGGCTCAACTGGGTGCGCAAGAGATCGACTTGACGGCTGCCCTGTGCGGTGATGCGTTCGGACTCGACATCCGCCTGCGCCCGCAGCTGCTCGACGATACGGCCCGCGTCCGTCTGGGCCTCCTCGACGACCCGTTCGCCCTCTGTCTTCGCGTCTTCCACGGCCTTGTTGTGCGCCGTGGTCGACTCGGTCAGCCGATCACTCGCCGTCGCAGCATCTTTCAGCTGTTGACGCACGGCCTCTTGCCGCGCGGCCATCAGCCGACGCACTGGCGGCACGACGTAGCGCACCACCAGGAACACGATGGCCGCGAAGCCCACCAACTGGCCGATGAAAGTCGACATACGTGTTTACCGTCCGGATGTCTTGGTTGCGGATGTGGTGGCGGCGGGGGCGACGTCGACGCCGAGGATGCGGCTTGCCAACGTCGCCGACATCGACGCCACGTTGGCACGCAGATCGAGTTCCACGGCGTCCCTCTCCCGCTTCAATTGCTCGGATGCCATTTGCAACGTCGACATCACCTGTTGTTCGGCACGGGCGCGCGCGTCTTCGACCACCTTACGACCTTCGGCGCGGGCATTGTCGCGCAACGACGACGCCTGAACCCGCGCCTCGCTCAGCGCTTCTTCGTAATCGGCCTTTGCCGCTTCGAATTGCTCGGTCGCCTTCTTGTTGTCGGCGGCGGTCTTGGCGACCATGGCCTCGCGCTCGTGCAGCACTCTCATCACCGGCGGCACGACGAATGTGCCGATGACGGCCAGCACGATCAGGAAGATGGCCAGCACGAAAAAGAAGGTGCCGTTAGGGACGAGGAAGTTGTTGCCGCCCTCGGCCACCACCTGGCTGGATGCCAAAATGCTCAGACTCGCGTCACGCATTGCGGCGAATTACTTGACCGGGGTAGCGAAGACGAACAACGCCATGAACGCCAGGTTGATGAAGTAGGCCGCCTCGACCAGACCGACCGTGATGAAGAACGGCGTGAACAGCCGGCCCTGCGCCTCGGGTTGGCGGGCGATGCCCGAAACCAGCGCGTTACCGGCAATGCCGTCACCGATGCCGGCGCCGATCGCGCCGCCACCCATGATCAGGCCACCGCCGATGAGAGCGGCGGCAGCGATTTGGGGGTCCATGCCTGCCATTCGTTTCCTCCTTGATAACTGGTAGGGGTCTACCAGGCCCTTGTAATGGTGCGTGGGACAAAACACTTCATCTGCGACTCAGTCATGGTGATCCTCGATCTCCATGGCTTGGCTGAAGTACAAGATGGTCAGGATCGAGAAGATGAACGCCTGGATCGCGCCGACGAAAAGGTCGAAGGCCTTCCAGATCGCGTTGGGTGCCCACATGATGTACGGCGGGAAGAGCGCGATCAGCGCGACCAGGATGCCGCCGGCGAAGATGTTGCCGAAGAGTCGCAGCGACAGCGAGATGGGTTTGGCGAGCTCTTCAACGAGGTTGATCGGCGCCAGGAACGCCACGTGACCCTTGACCACGGCGAGCGGGTGCCCGATTATGCCGCGGCGCCAGATGCCGGCCACGTGATAGCAGACGAACACGAAGAGGGCCAGCGCCAGAACGTAATTGATGTCCGCCGCCGCCGACTTCAGCAGCTCGGAAGCGTGCCCGGATTTGTCTTTGTACTGCAGCGGGAGCACCGACAGCCAGTTGGAGATCAGAATGAACACGAAGATCGTGACCGCCAACGGCAGCACGAACGGGGCGATCCGCATGCCGATAGCGCTCTCGATCTGCCCGCGCATTTGTTCGGTGATCGCCTCCCAGAACAACTGAACGCCACTGGGCACGCCCTTGGAAGTGATCTTCGCGCGCAGGAAGAAGGCCAGCCCGAGCACGATCACCGCGGCGATCGCGGTCGACAGGATCGTGTCGGTGTTGACGGTCAGGCCAAGCCAGGTGGCTTTGTTGTGCTCGCCAACCTCGATTGCCGACTCGGCCAGGAACGTCGTCCCAGTCATCGTTGCTGTTCCTTACCTTCCGTTCCGTCGGACCCCGCGATCACGCCGCCTGCGGCACCGTCCGAAGGCTCCGCCCAGTCGCCGGCGCGCAGCTTCTTCCACACCGGAAGCGCTGTCGAGAACACCAGCAGGACTTGGAAAAGCGCCAATCCGAACACGACGCCCAGGCCGGCGGGCCGAAAGACGTAGGCGATGATCAGCCCGACGATCGTGATGAGCGCCAGCCGTGCCGCGGAGTTGACCGCCATCGACCTTTTCAGCGGGTGATCCTTGGCGGTGATCGATTCAACCGAGCGACGCACCAGCACCGCATTGAGCAAACCCAGGAGAAGTCCGACACCGAAGAAGACTCCAACCATCAGGTGACCGGACAGTCCGGCGGCGAGCACCGCCACCGCGGTGATGGCAACGCTGATCGCGAGGAGCCGAACCGGACGGAAAGCAACAGAGGGAAACACCAACGGCGCGTCCTGCGCTGGTGTCGTCACTGCAGCACCTCAATCCCAGGTTGGTAAAACGGGAACCCCCCCGACCGACTGATCGGTGGTCCGCCGAGCGTATCGCACGTCACAGTTGAATCACCCAAGGGGTATATCCCGAGGCCGGTCTTGATCCAGCCCGGTCGGATCAGCCTCCGATGGACCGGTAGCCTGCGCGGCTTTTTGGGGTTCTACCAGCACCGTACCACACGGGCGACCCCCACTACTACTCCTCGTCGTAGTACTCGTCGCGGCCACGCAGAAGCGGTATCGCGGTCGCGATTCCGGCCACCACGATGGCGCCCAGCATTACCGCCGCGGTATCGCGTGGGCGGAAAAAGATCGTGCTGGCCGCACCGAACGCGACAATCCCGACCCACAGATAGATCAGCAACACCACGCGGCGGTGCGAATGGCCGATCTGCAGCAACCGGTGATGCAAGTGCATCTTGTCCGGGCTGAACGCGCTGCGGCCCGCGCGGGTGCGGCGCACGATCGCCAACAGCAAATCGAGCATCGGCACAAAGATGACGGCGGCCACCAGCAGGAAAGGGGAGAGCAGCACGAACACGTCACGGGCACCGTAGGCGTTCTGGGAGACCGGGCCCGCGGCCGTCGTCGACGCGGCCGAGAGCATCAGACCGATCAGCATGGACCCGGAGTCGCCCATGAAGATCTTGGCGCGATGAAAGTTGTGCGGCAGAAAGCCCAGACAGGCGCCTGCGAGCACCACCGAAATCACCGCGGGCGGGTAGAACAGGACGTCACCGCCGTGGTCGCGCAGCAGGCCGACCGAGAACATGCAGATCGCCAACGCGGTGATCAACCCCAGGCCTGCGGCCAGACCGTCGAGCCCGTCGACGAAGTTCATCGCGTTGACGACCGACACGGTCAGCGCCAGGGTCAGCAGGATCGACGATGCCTGGTCGAGCACGATGGTGCCGACGCCACCGATGGGGATGTACAGGACGCTCCACGCCACGCCCATGGTGACCAGCACGCTGGCCGCCGTGATCTGACCGGCGAACTTGGTCAAGGCATCGAGACCCCAACGGTCGTCGATGAGGCCGATGCCCATGATGACCGCACCGGCCACCAGGACCGCGGGCATGCCGGTGGAGTAGACGAACCCGCGGGTGAGCGCCGGAAGTTGGGACGCCAGAAAGACGGCAGTGATGACGCCGAGAAACATCGCCAGCCCGCCCATCCGGGGGGTCGGCGTGACGTGGACGTCGCGTTCCCGCGGATAGGCGACCGCGCCCAGCCGGGTGGCCAGCACCCGCACCGGCCCGGTCGCGAAGTACGTGATGATCGCCGCGGTCAACCCGACCAGCGCCAGCTCACGAAGCGGAACGCCGGCACCGCGGTCTCCCAGCGCGAGCAACCCACCGGCAAGGTTGGTCACGTCGCTGGACATCACCGAGACCGTACTGGACAAAGCTGGCACCTCGACACCCGCTCCAGTCAGGCCGGGGCGGTCAAGCTCTCCGGATCGACCGCGAGTACTTCCGCGATCCGTTCCGCGCTCACCGGACCCGGCCGCAGAATTCGCGGCGAGGCACCGGTCAGATCGACGATCGTGGAGGCCGCCCCTTGATCGGACGGGCCCGCCTCCAGGTAGACGTCCACCAGATCGCCGAGTTGGCTGCGCGCCTCGTCGGCGTTCACGGCGGCAGGACGGCCGGAGACATTGGCGCTCGAGACCGCCAGCGGCCCGACTTCGCGCAACAGTTCAATGGCGACGGGGTGCAGGGGCATCCGCAACATCACCGTGCCGCGGGCATCGCCGAGGTCCCACTGCAGTGACGGCGCCTGGCTCACCACGAGGCTCAACGCGCCCGGCCAGAAGGCGCGGATCAGGTCGCGGGCCCCGTCCGGCATGGTGTAAACGAGTCCCTCGATGGTGTGCCAGGAGCCGACCAGCACACCCACCGGCATGTCGCGCCCCCGGCCTTTTGCCGACAGGAGGGCGGCGACCGCGGCGCTGTTGAACGCATCGGCACCGATGCCGTACACGGTGTCGGTCGGCATGACGACCAGGCGGCCGCCCTTGAGCGCCCCCGCGGCCGCGGCGATCCCGAGGGAGCGCTGACCGGGATCCGCACAGTCGAAGACGTCAGTCATTGGCGCCGTTCTCCCCCGGTGCCGCTGCCCTGCGGGCCGTCACGAATCGCGGCCGGCCGGTCAGATCGCGCCGCGCCCGGACGTCTTCGAAAGACCCTGTGCGATCGAACAAATCCACCGTCTGCGCCGACGTCGTGTCGTCGTGCTCGACGGCGATCAGTCCGCCCGGGCGCAGCCAGCGACCGGCGAGGCGGACGAGCGGGGCGATCACCGCCAATCCGTCCGGACCGCCGAAGACGGCCTGGCGCGGATCGTGTTGGGTGACTTCGGGATCCAACACGGCATCATCGGGAACATAGGGCGGGTTGGCCACCACCATGTCGACTCGAGCATTCAGTTCGGCGAGCAGTCCCGGCTCGGTGACGTCGGCGCGCAGCAGTTCGATCGCGGTGCCCTGCGTATTGCGACGCGCGTAGTCGAGCGCGGCGTCGGAGTTATCGATGGCGATGATTCGCGCGTCAGGCAGGTGGTGAGCGAGCGCCACGGCCAAAGCACCGGAACCGGTGCACAAGTCGACGATGACGGGCCGCGGCGCGAGTTGTTGCGAGGTGGCCCATTCCAGCAGGGCCTCGGTCTCGGGACGGGGTATGAAAACCCCGGGACCCACGTCCAGCATGACGGGGCCGAATGCCGCGGTCCCCAGCAGATGTTGCAACGGCACCCGTCGCGAACGCACGGCCACGACTTCGCGGTAGCGCCCTAGGAAGTCGTCGTCGGGGGCCCGAAGCAGGCCCAGGCGTCCGCGATCGGTTCCCGCCAAGTGTGCGGCCAGCTCCTCGGCATCCCAACGCGCAGAATCGATTCCCGCTTCGGCGAGGGTGGCCGCAGCATCGTCGATCGCGCGCCGCAGGGCGTTCATGCCTGTTGCAGCCGGGACTGCTTGTCGGCGGCGGCCAGAGCGTCGAACAAGGCGTCGAGGTCGCCGTCGAGAACCTGATCCAGGTTGTGCGACTTGAAATTGATGCGGTGATCGGCGATCCGATTCTCCGGGAAGTTGTAGGTGCGGATGCGCTCGCTGCGGTCCACCGTGCGGATCTGACTGGCCCGGTCCGCCGAGGCATCGGCCAGCGCCTGCTCTTCGGCCAGGGCCTGCAGGCGGGCGGCCAGGACCTGCAGGGCGCGCGCCTTGTTCTGCAGCTGCGAACGCTCGTTCTGGCAGGTGACGACGATGCCGGTGGGCAGGTGCGTGATGCGCACCGCGGAGTCGGTGGTGTTGACGCCCTGGCCGCCTTTGCCCGACGACCGGTAGACGTCGATGCGCAGGTCCGACTCGTCGATCTGCACCTCCCCGACTTCCTCGGGTTCGGGATACACCAGCACGCCGGCCGCCGAAGTATGAACGCGGCCTTGGGATTCCGTCACCGGGACACGCTGCACCCGGTGAACTCCGCCCTCGAACTTCATCCGCGACCAGACCCCGTCGGCGCTGTCGCCCTTGCTGGCGATGGCCAGCGTCGCGTCCTTGTAACCGCCGAGGTCCGAAGTGGTTTCGTCGAGCACGGTGACGGTCCAGCCGTGCCGTTCCGCGTAGCGGATGTACATCCGCGCCAGGTCGGCGGCGAACAACGCCGATTCTTCGCCGCCCTCACCGGATTTCACTTCGAGCACGATGTCGTCGGGGTCATGCGGGTCGCGCGGTGCCAGCATGTCGGTGAGCTGGGTGTCCAACTCGGACACCTGGGTCTCCAGGTCGGTCACCTCGGCCGCGAATGAGGGGTCGTCGGCGGCCAACTCGCGCGCCGTTTCCAGGTCGTCGCGCGCGGCCACCAGCTTGCGGTAGGTGCCCACAATCGGGGCCAGCCTCGCGAACCGCCGCCCGGCCCGGCGGGCCTCGTCGGGATTGCTGTGCAATTCGGGGTCCGCCAGCCGGCGCTCGAGGTCGGCATGCTCGGCCAGCAGCACGTCAATGGTCTGTACCGGCTTGGTCACTGCCGCACCTCCTGCCCCGCTTCGCCTGTCATCACCGCAAACGCAAACCGACGCCCGGCCCGTGCGACGGTGCGCACAGTTCGGGCGTCGGTATCCGAGCTATTTGTCGGCCGCAGCGCCGGCGTTGCGCTTGCCGTACCGCTTCTCGAAGCGGGCCACGCGGCCACCGCTGTCGAGGATCTTCTGCTTGCCGGTGTAGAAGGGGTGGCACTGCGAGCACACCTCGACGACGATGCGCCCGCCGTCCTTGGTGCTGCGCGTCTGGAAGGTGTTGCCACACCCGCAGAGCACCGTGGTCTCCGCGTAGGCGGGGTGAATGTCAGCTTTCATGATGTCCTCTTCGGTCTTGTCGAGCGTGATTATGCCAGGTCAACCACTGTCCTCCCAAAACACGGGGGCGCCCCTGGGCATTCCCGCCGCGTGGGCGGCCTGCGCGAGACATAAACCACGGCGATCTCACGCGGCGTGTCGTGTGCGTGGTTTAAGTGTCGCGGCGGCCGGCGGACCGGGCTAGTCGTTGTCCATCGCGCCGGGCGTCGTCTTGGACACCTGGACCAGGAACTCGTAGTTGTTCTTGGTCTTGCGCAGCTGCGACATCAGCAGGTCGATGGCCTGATGCGAGTCCAGGCCCGACAGCACGCGGCGCAGCTTGTGCACGATGCCGAACTCATCCGGCGACAGCAGCAGCTCGTCCTTACGCGTACCCGACGGGTTGACGTCGACAGCCGGGAAGACCCGCCGCTCGGAGATCTTGCGGTCGAGCTTGAGCTCGGCGTTACCGGTGCCCTTGAACTCCTCGAAGATGACCGTGTCACCGGTGGACCCCGTCTCGACCATCGCGGTGGCGATAATCGTCAGCGACCCGCCTTCCTCGATGTTGCGGGCGGCGCCCAAGAACCGCTTCGGCGGGTACAGCGCGGTCGAGTCGACACCACCGGACAGGATCCGCCCCGACGCGGGCGACGCGTTGTTGTAGGCGCGCCCGAGGCGGGTGATCGAGTCCAGCAGCACGACGACGTCCTTGCCCTGCTCGACCAGCCGCTTGGCCCGCTCGATCGCCAGCTCGGCGACCGAGGTGTGGTCCGACGGCGGCCGGTCGAAGGTCGAGGCGATGACCTCGCCCTTGACCGAGCGGGTCATGTCGGTGACCTCCTCGGGGCGCTCATCGACGAGCACGACCATCAGGTGGCATTCGGGATTGTTCCGGGTGATCGCGTTCGCGATGTCCTGCAGGATCGTCGTCTTACCGGCCTTGGGCGGCGACACGATCAGCGCGCGCTGGCCCTTGCCGATCGGCATGATCAGGTCGATGACGCGGGTGGTCAGCCGGTCGCTGGTGGTTTCCAGACGAAGCCGCTGGTTGGGGTACAACGGCGTCAGCTTGGAGAAATCGGGCCGCTTCTTGGCGTCCTCGACCGAGCCGCCGTTGACGCTGTCCAAGCGCACCAACGGGTTGAACTTCTGCCGCTGATTGGGCTGTTCGCCGTCCTTCGGCACGCGGACGGCGCCGGTAACGGCGTCACCACGACGAAGGCCGTTCTTGCGCACCATGTTCATCGACACGTAGACGTCGTGCGGGCCGGCCAGGTAGCCGGAGGTGCGGACGAAAGCGTAATTGTCGAGGACGTCAAGAATGCCGGCTACCGGCTGAACGACGTCGTCTTCGCGCAGCTCGGTGTCGCCACCCTCACCGGATCGCTCGCCCCGGCGGCGCCGGTCACGGAAGCGGCGGCCCCGCCGGCCCTGACGGCCCTCGCCGTCGTCGTCCTGCTGGTTCGCGCCGCCGCGGCCCTGCTGGCCACCGGAGCTTTGGTCCTGGTCGCCGCCACCGTCTTGGCCGCGGTCGTCATTCTGGTTGTCTTGCTTGGCTTTCTCGCGGCGGTCCGCCTCACTAGGAGCGGCGCCCTCGCGGCTGCCTGAGCTCTCGCGGTCGGCCTCGTCGTTGCCGCGGGCCGAGGATCCCGCTTCGCGGGAAGCGCCGCGTCGTTCGCGGCGGGGCGCCTCGGTCGTCGCACCGTTCTGGCCGCGCTCGGCCGCCGGCGCTTCGGCGCTGGTGTTGTCGTTCTTGTCGGACTCTTGGTTGTCCGACTTGCCGCTGTCCTCAGTGGACTTCGTGCCGTTGGCGGGGGCGCCGTTGGCCTGGCCCCGGACTTCCTTGATCGCGGCGATCAGTTCGTTCTTACGCATACCCGACGTCCCTTTGACGCCAACTTGATTGGCCAGCGCGCGCAGCTCGGGCAGCACCATCGTGGACAGTGCACCGCCCGAGACGTTGGGTTTCGCGTCTGGAGTGTCTGCGCTCACGGCATTCGGTAGTTGATTGGCGTCAGTGTTTTCGCCAGCCGTGAACAGGTCCGTATCAGTCACGGATTTCCTTTCTTCCCCCGCTGATCAGGTCATACGGGGGGTTCGTTGCATTCAGGCAAATTGCCGAGTGCGCCCAATCATCGACATTGCAACGGTGATCGCCTGGATCGGCGGAGTAAGCGGCGAACCTCGTCCACAAGAAGAATTGGTGTTGTCCTAGCGGCAAGGCAGTATGGATGCAGATGCAGATGCTGCGATTGCTGGACGGCTCCGAGGATAGCCCCCATCCCTGCTGGAAGCAAGCAAACCCTCCGGCCACGCCATGGATCAACCGACGACGGTGACTCCCGGGCTCCAGCGCGCTGGTTCGCCAGCGGTCATCTCGGTGATGGTAAAGCCGATCGTGGCTCCATAGTCCATGACTTCCGCGGGCAACTCCGGCGCTGTGGTCAGCGCAATCAGCGAAGGACCCGCCCCGGAAAGCGTCGTCGCGATGTTATGACGCCGCAGCAGTCGCAAATATTCCGCCGAGGCCGGCATGGCCGGTGCGCGCTCCGACTGGTGCAACACGTCTTCGGTGGCCGCCATGAGCAGATCCGGGCGTTCGGTGAGTGCTACCACCAGCAACGCGGCGCGGCTCACGTTGAACCGCGCGTCCTCGTGGCTGATCTGCTCGCGCAGCAGGATGCGGGTGTCCGCGGTGAGTGAGCGCTCCTCGGGAATCGCGCAGTACAGGTGGATATCGGGGTGCAGCCGCAGCGGCACCGCCGCGTACTGCGGGTGGGTACCGCTGCGGTCAGCCCACGCGACGACCGCACCGCCCAAAACGGCGGCCGCCGCGTTGTCGGGATGACCCTCGAACTCCGAGGACAGCTGGATCAGTTGAGTGTCGCTAAGCGGCGTCCAATCCGTTTGTGCGACAAGGCCGTTCGCGCCCGCCAGGCCACCGACCACCGCCGCCGCGGAGGAGCCGAGGCCACGCGAATGGGGAATGGCGTTGCGGCAACGCACTATCAGGCCCGGTGCGCGGACCCCCATGGCGCGCAGCCCGCAGTCCAGGGCACGAACCACCAAGTGTTCGGGCCCCACCGGCAACTGACCTGCGCCCTCACCCTCGACCAGCACAACGAGTCCGGATTCCGTTGTCTCGACGATGATTTCGTCGTAGAGGCTCAACGCCAGACCGAGGGTGTCGAAGCCGGGGCCAAGGTTGGCGCTGGACGCCGAGACCACAGCGCTGGCCACCAACCCGACAGGGAGTGTCGGGGTCGCAATCGCCACTAGGCCAGCCCCAGCTTCTCGACCACGAGTACCGGGTCCACCGGCACCGGGGTCACGGTTGGCATATCGCGCAGCGCGGTGTCGGGATCCTTGAGGCCGTTGCCGGTCACCGTGCACACGACGGTCGACCCGCGAGCCACCCAACCGTCGTCGACGGCCTTGAGCAGGCCGGCGATGCTGGCCGCCGAGGCGGGCTCGACGAACACGCCTTCGGACTCGGCCACCAGGTGATAGGCGGCCAGGATCTCTTCGTCGGTTGCGGCCAAGAATCGCCCGTTCGATTGCCGCTGCGCGTCAACGGCCGCCGTCCACGATGCCGGCGCGCCGATGCGGATGGCGGTGGCGATCGTCTCCGGGTTCTTGACCGGGGCGCCGCGCACCAGCGGGGCCGCGCCGGCCGCCTGGGTGCCCAGCATGCGCGGCAACTTCTCGATCAGGCCCTCGTGGTGATACTCGGTGTATCCTTTCCAGTACGCGGTGATGTTTCCGGCATTGCCGACGGGCAACGCGTGCACGTCGGGTGCGGCGCCAAGCGCGTCGACAATCTCGAACGCCGCAGTCTTCTGGCCCTCGATGCGCACCGGGTTGACGGAGTTGACCAAGGCGATCGTCGGAAAGTCGGCCGCCATCTTGCGGGCCAGCTCCAGGCAATCGTCGAAGTTGCCGTCGATCTGAATGATCTTGGCGCCGTGCATGACCGCCTGCGCCAGCTTGCCCATCGCGATCTTGCCCTGCGGTATCAGCACCGCACAGGTGATGCCGGCACGCGCCGCATATGCCGCCGCGGACGCCGAGGTGTTTCCGGTCGACGCGCACAACACAGCTTGCTGGCCACGGGCCAACGCGTCGGTGACCGCCATTGTCATGCCCCGGTCTTTGAAAGAGCCGGTGGGATTGAGGCCTTCGACCTTGAGATGCACGTTGCAGCCGGTCTTTTCCGAGAGCCGGCCCGCCGCGATTAGCGGTGTACCGCCCTCGAGCAGGGTGACCGGGGTCCAGTCGTCGCCGACCGGCAACCGGTCGCGGTAAGCCTCGATGAGGCCGGGCCACGGCTGATGAACGGCGGTGCGAGGGGCGCTCATAGGGTGGTCCCTTCCAGTCGCAGCACGCTGGTCACGCTCTGCACGGCGTCCAAATCGGCCAGCGCATCCACGGTTTCAGACAGCGCGGCGTCCGTGGCGGTGTGGGTGACGACGACGATGCGGGCCCCCACCCGTCGTCCGTCTTCGTCCGCGACGCCTTCCTGACGGACCTCGGCGATGCTCACCTCGCGCTTGGCGAATTCGGCTGCCACCGAGGACAGCACGCCGGGCTTGTCGGCGACGTTCATGCTGACGTAATAGCGCGTGGAGATGAAACCCATTGGAGCGACGGGGAGTTGGGCGTATCTGGATTCCCTGGGCCCGCGACTGCCCAGTACCCGGTTGCGTGCCGCCATCACCATGTCGCCGGCCACCGCGGACGCGGTCGGGGCGCCGCCGGCACCCTGGCCGTAGAACATCAACCGGCCGGAGGCCTTACCTTCGACCACCACCGCGTTGAAGGCGCCGTTCACCGTGGCCAGCGGGTGCGACAACGGGACCAGCGCCGGATAGACGCGCGCCGAAACTCGCTCTTGTCCATCGTCGGTCGTGATGCGCTCGCAGATGGACAGCAGCTTGATGGTGCAGCCCAATGCCTGGGCCGACTCGAAGTCGGCGGGGGTGACCTTGGTGATGCCTTCGCGGTAAACGTCGTCGGCGGTCACCCGGGTGTGAAAGGCGATGGACGCCAGAATCGCAGCCTTGGCGGCCGCGTCGTACCCCTCGACGTCGGCGGTGGGGTCGGCCTCGGCGTAACCCAGCGCGCTCGCCTCGGCCAGCGCGGTGTCGTAGTCGGCGCCGGTCTCGTCCATCGCGGACAAGATGTAGTTGGTGGTGCCGTTGACGATCCCGGCCACCCGTAACACCGTGTCGCCGGCCAACGACTGCGTCAGCGGACGGATCACCGGGATGGCACCGGCGACGGCCGCCTCGAAATACAGGTCGACATGCGCACTTTCGGCCGCCTGCGCCAGCTCGCCGGTGGAGGTGGCCAGCAGCGCCTTATTCGCGGTGACGACCGATTTACCGTGCTCGAGCGCGCACAGGATGGCCTTGCGGGCGGGCTCCACCGGCCCCATCAGTTCCACGACGATGTCGACGTCCTCGCGCGCGGCGAGTTCCTCGATGTCGTCGGTGAGCAACTCGACGGGGACACCGCGGCCCTCGGCGACGCGGCGCACTCCGACGCCGCGTAACACCACGGGTGCGCCGACACGAGCGGCGAGGTCGTCAGCGCTGTCCTCGATGATTCGGACAACTTCGCTGCCGACGTTGCCCAACCCGAGTACCGCTACACCGACCGGCTTTTCGTCACGGGGCACAGTTCACCTCACTTCCAGACTCAATAGATCGTCGACCGTCTCACGGCGCAGGACCAGACGCGCGCGCCCGTCGCGCACTGCGACGACCGCGGGGCGGCAGATCATGTTGTAACGACTCGACAAGGAATAACAGTAAGCACCGGTGGCGGCCACCCCGATCAGGTCGCCCGGTCGCAGATCCCCGGGGACCCAGGTGTCGCGCACCACGATATCGCCGCTCTCGCAATGCTTTCCGACGATGCGAGCCAGCTCGGCCGGTGTATCGCTGAGCCGCGAGACCAGACGGGCGTCGTACTGCGCGTCATAGAGTGCGGTCCGGATGTTGTCGCTCATGCCGCCGTCGACGCTGACGTAGCGGCGGTTCGCGGTGGCGCTCACGTCGACGTCCTTGACGGTGCCCACCTCGTAGAGCGTGATGGTGCCGGGCCCGGCGATGGCGCGCCCCGGCTCCACCACCAGCCGCGGGGTCGGCAGCCCGACCGCCGCCGACTCGTTGCGCACGATCTCGCTCAGCTTGGCGGCCAGCTCGCCCATCGGCGGCGGATCGTCGGCGGCGAGGTAGGAAATGCCCAGTCCGCCACCCAGATCCACGGTGGAGATCTGCGTGGTCTTCTCGACACCGAATTTTTCGACGGCCTGGTGCAGCAGACCGATGACCCGGCGCGCGGCGAGTTCGAAGCCGGCGACGTCGAAAATCTGCGAGCCGATATGGCTGTGCAGACCCACCAGCCGCAGGTGCTGCGTTTCGAATACGCTGCCGACGGCGTCCAAAGCCGCACCGCTCGCCAACGACAGGCCGAACTTCTGGTCCTCGTGCGCGGTGGAGATGAACTCATGGGTGTGCGCCTCGACACCGACCGTGAGACGGACGAAGACATCCTGGACGACGCCCGCCTCCCCCGCGATGGCATCGAGCCGCTCGATCTCAACCATCGAGTCCAACACGACGTGGCCGACACCGGCTTTGACCGCTGCCGTCAGCTCGGCAATGGATTTATTGTTGCCGTGGAAGGTGATTCGCTCAGGCGGGAAGTCAGCGTGCAGCGCGACAGCCAGTTCACCGCCGGTGCACACGTCGAGTGACAGGCCTTCTTCGTCGATCCAGCGCGCTATTTCGGTGCACAGGAACGCCTTGGCGGCATAGTGGACGTTTTCGCCGCCACCGAAGGCCGACGCGATTTCTTTACAGCGGGAACGGAAGTCGTCCTCGTCGACGACGAACAGCGGGGTACCGTACTCCTGGGCGAGGTCGGTCACCGTGACCCCCGCGATGCTGGCGATTCCGGCTTCGTCGCGAGCGACGTTGCGGGGCCACACGTTCGGCGCCAGCAGCAGCAACTCCTCGGGGGATTGCGGGCGCAGTGGGCTTTCGGCGTGGCGGGTCTCTTCGGCGTGCCGAGGACCGGCGGGGTGAACGTTCACATTCGCTCCGGGGCGGTGACGCCCAGTATCGCCAGCCCGTTGGCGATCACCTGGCGGGTCGCCTGGCACAGCGCCAGGCGCGCGGTGTGCAGATCGGTCGGCTGCTCGTCGCCCTGCGGCAAGACCCGGCACGAGTCGTAGAACCGGTGGTAGTCGCCGGCGAGGTCTTCCAAGTACCGGCACACCCGGTGGGGTTCGCGCAGCGTCGCCGCCGTGTCGAGCACCCGGGGGAATTCGCCGATGGTGCGCAGCAGCGTCCCCTCTTTGTCGTGGCTGAGCACCTCGAGGTGCGCAGTGTCGGGGATCAGCCCGAGTTCGGCGGCGTTGCGGGCCAGTGCCGAGAGCCGGGCATGCGCGTATTGCACGTAATAGACCGGGTTTTCATTCGACGCCGAGGACCACAGCGCCAGGTCGATGTCGATGGGGGTGTCCACCGAGGAACGGATCAGGCTGTAGCGCGCGGCATCGACGCCGATCGCCTCGACGAGGTCGTCCAGCGTGATCACGGTTCCGGCCCGCTTGCTCATCCGGACCGGCTGGCCGTCGCGGACCAGGTTGACCATCTGGCCGATGAGCACCTCGACGTGAGCCGGGTCGTCGCCGAAGGCCGCCGCCACGGCCTTGAGCCGGGCGATGTAGCCGTGGTGGTCGGCTCCCAGCATGTAGATGGCCAGGTCGAAGCCGCGCTGCCGCTTGTCCAGGTAGTAGGCGATGTCGCCCGCGATATAGGCCGGCTTGCCATCGCTTTTGATGACGACGCGGTCCTTATCATCACCAAAGGCGCTGGTGCGCAACCATGTTGCGCCGTCCTTCTCGTAGATGTTGCCCGTCTCGCGCAGCCTGGCGATGGCCTGGTCGACCCGACCGCTGGTGTGCATCGAGTCTTCGTGGGTGTAGATGTCGAAGTCGGTGCCGAACTCGTGCAACGACTCTTTGATATGGCTGAACATCAGATCGACACCGATTTCGCGGAAGGTCTCCCGCATCTCGTCGTCGGGCAGACTCAGCGCCTCCGGCGCCTTTTGCAGCACCTGGGCGGCGATGTCGTTGATGTAGGCGCCGGCGTAGCCGTCTTCGGGTGTGGGCTCGCCCTTGGCCGCGGCGATCAGCGAGCTGGCGAACCGGTCGATCTGGGCGCCGTGATCGTTGAAATAGTATTCGCGCACCACGTCGGCGCCCTGGGTGGACAACAGCCGGCCCAACGCGTCGCCGACGGCGGCCCAGCGGGTGCCGCCGATGTGGATCGGCCCGGTGGGGTTCGCCGACACGAATTCCAAGTTGATGTGGCGGCCGGCCAGCGCGTCGGAGTGGCCGAAACGGTCGCCCGCGTCGATGACGTTGGTGACGACGACGGCTTGCGCCGATGCCTCGAGGCGCAGGTTGATGAAGCCGGGTCCGGCGACCTCCGCCGACGCGATGCCGGCGGCCCGCGACAGCGCCTCGGCGAGCCATCCGGCCAGTTCGCGGGGGTTGGCGCCGACCTTTTTGCCCAGCTGCAGCGCCAGGTTGCTGGCGTAATCGCCGTGCTCGGGATTGCGGGGCCGCTCCACCGTGACCGTCTGCGGCAGCGAGGCGGCATCCAGCCCGCGCTCAACCAACACCGCGGCGGCGGTGGTCTTGAGCAGCTCAGCGAGGTCAGCGGGGGTCACGAACGTTCATCCTATTGGCTGGGGTGCCCCCGCCCCGAATCCATTGCGGTGGCAGGGCGGGAAGTTCAATGCGTTAGTCTGTCCGTGCTTGTTCGAAAGCCCCATGGCGCAACAGGTATGTCGGTGCGCCCCCGTAGCTCAGGGGATAGAGCGTCTGCCTCCGGAGCAGAAGGCCGCAGGTTCGAATCCTGCCGGGGGCACCATCTGACCAGTACGGGCACAAGTCCGCGCAACGCGGTGCCGTTACTCCCAGATTGTGATCACCGGTCCTGCTCGGCCGTTTTCGCCGAGCTAATTCGACGACACATGCGCGATCCGGATTTCATAAGCGAAATTCGGATGCGGCCGCTGGCACATTCCTCACGTCATTTGGGGATATTCGCGTAGTCCCCGGTATGGCGTGAATATCTGCGCTTAATGCTAACCGCCGATTTGAAAAGCGACCATTGCCGCTTGGCGGGTTTGGGTTCCTCGTCGATATGGTCTGAACCGTTGCGATCGGGCGTGCAGGGGAAGAAGTTCACCCTGCTGTGCAGAAGTACTGGCTCCGCCCAATAGTTCCTGTCCACCTTGTCGATGAACCGTTGGGCGGCATGCAAATCCTCCATGACCTCTACCACCCGCTCGTTGCGGATATTGGTGTGCTCGACGGCCCATACCTCCGTGGGCCACTCCGTCGCGAACAACACCGTCATGGCGTTGGGCCGATCGCCACCGACTCAGCGCGCAGGCTCGCCGATTCGTCCGGATTGCTGTCTAAAGGTGATTGGCATGCTTTGTCGTAGCATGTCGAAGTTGTCGGGATGCCGAAGAAACCCAGCATAAGCAAAGTGGGCATCTCCTGGTGGGGATAACCGGATGCTATGGACGCCGCTGAAATCACGGTCGCGAACCCTAGAGCGCCCGTCATCGCCATTTTCGTAACGTTCATTCGCTAACTGTAAGGACATATATCGCCAGACTCGCTGGCCGTGTTTTTTTCGTGACTTATTCGGAATGCTTCTTAGACACACGTATAGCGGCTGTGCAAAAACCGGGTTTGCCGCCCGTCACTTCAGCTTCGTGCCAGCACGAACGCCTCGATGCGTCGATCTTTGGCCCGCGCTTCGTACTTCCGCCAGCCCGGATACATCTCGACCCCTTTGGCCCAGATCTCGTCGCGCTCGCGTGGCGTCGCGAGCCGTGCGGTGGCAGGCCAGGTATCGCGGCCGATGGTGACGGTCGCTTGCGGATGGGCTTTCAGATTGTGGTACCAGGCCGGATGCCTGCTGCCACCGAAGTTGGAGGCGATGAGGCCCACGCCGTCCGGATGCGGGATGCCGTAGACGGCGACGGTGCGTGGTTCCCCGGTTTTGGCGCCCGTGGTGGTGAGCATGACGACGGGGACCCCGGTCGCGACCTCTGCGAAGCTGCGCCTACCACCGGTGGCCTTGGTGATGAGGCGGTCGAGGTGGTGCGCGGTCGGGCGAAGCAGCGCCACACCCACGGTCGTGGAGGCGAAGCGGCGCATCGCTCGATGGAAGGCATTTGCGTCGTCAAACGATCGCTCGGCCATGCTGCCATTGTGGTGCCTGCGCCCGATAGTGGACAAGCAATCCGAAAAACGCACCCCACGCGTCACAAACGACACTAAGCTGCTGGTCGTGGGGGCGAAGGTGTTCGCTAAGGGCCGCTGGCGATGGCTGGCGATCGCGGCTTCGCTCGTCGTCTCCGCCGCGATGATCCACGCGCAGGGCACCAAGCCACGGTGCTGCGTCGAGACCCCCGCAGCGGCTCCCAGCACCAGCGCGGTGGCGGCTCCGCCACCCCCCGGCGCGCCGCGCGCCGCCACCCCGGCCGAGGTAGAGGCCTTGACGGCGATGGCACCCCCCGCGCCTTCCGCAGGCACGCAATTTCAGCTCGCCTTGCCGCGCGGCGTCGCGTCCGAGGAACGGTTGCAGGTCAAGACCATTTGGGCGGCCCGCGTCATCAGCGTGCTCTTTCCTCAGATCAAAACCATCGGCGGATACCGTGAGGACCCGTTGCCGTGGCATCCCAACGGGCTGGCGATCGACGTGATGATCCCGAACTTCCGTAGCCCCGAGGGCATCGAGCTCGGCAACCAGATCGCCGGCTACGCCTTGGCGAACGCAAAACGCTGGAGCATCAACCACGTGATCTGGCGGCAGAAGATCTACCCGGGCGTCGGCGGCGGGAACTGGATGGCGGACCTGGGCTCAGAGACCGCCGACCATTACGACCATGTTCACATCGCCACCGGCGGCGGCGGCTACCCGACCGGGCACGAAACGTATTACATCGCCTCGATGACCCCGGCGCCGCCGGACTGATCGAGGCGGCTCCGTCATGCCGGCCCGGCGGCGAACGCCGCCACCGGCATTTCGACGCTCCCCTGGCAGGGACCGCTGATGATGTCCGTGTGCCATGTTCCGCGTAGCGACCCATCGGGCTGCGGTGCGTAAAAGGCCCACGACCTCGCCGGTGCCCACACCTTCGGAACGCCTTCGCCCATATAGCAATCCCACTGGAAGTCGAAGCGCTCGACCCACTTGGCTCCGTCCCAGACGTAGTGCGACGGCTGGGGCAGCGTCGGGTTCTTCGGCGTGGGGCCGTTGGTAGCGGTGGCCACGCATGTACCCGACGAGCATGCGGTGACGAACACGTAATCCGCGCTGAAGGTCGGTTCGGCTTGTTTGGCGGCGACGCTGGTGCCGGATTTACTCACCGCATACCGCACCAGCGAGTATTTCCCGTTCCACGATGCCGACAGGGCATTCGCCCACCCGCCGGGTGCTCCGACGACCAACGCGGCGACGGCGGCAACCATCGCAACTACCCGAAACCCCGGCCGCATTGCGTCAATGGTGGGCGTTCGATGACGCGGCGCGATCTCGGCGCGGACACGATCACGGTGTCCTCGCGGGATTCATCACCCCCGCAGGAGAAACAACCCGTAGGCGGCGACCGACTGCGCGTCGGCGATGACTCCCCCGCGAATCATCTGCTCGACCTCTGCACGCGAAAACCACGCACTGCGCATGTCCTGCTCCTCGAGCTCTCGGTCGGCTTCTCCTTCGGCGATACCCGTCGCCAAGAAGACCCAGCCGCGTTGACTGGTCATTCCCGGGGCGACGTCGAGCTGGCCGAGCGCTTCGAAGGACGTTGCGCGCAACCCGGTTTCCTCGCGTAACTCGCGTTCGGCCAGTTCGGCCGGTTCGGCGTGGGCCAGATCGGGAGCGGTGCCTTGCGGAAACTCCCAGCGCCGCTCATCGAGGGGATAGCGAAACTGCTCGACCAGACGGAAGCGCTGCCCGTCGTAGGGCATGACGAGCGCGTAGGCCGGCTTGTCGACGACGCTGTAGATGCCCACGCTGCCGTCGGCGCGACGGATGTCATCTTCTCGCAGCACCATCCACGCGTTCCGATAGATCTCACGGCTCGCGAGGCGTTCGATGAAAGTCACGACGCCAGTATGGGGGACGCCAAGATCACGTCGATGCGAGCGTTCTGGTCACCCGCGGACATCCAGGTCCTATAGATCGAGGCTCGCCGATTTCGTTGCCCGAGAGCTCAACTCGGAATTCGGCCGAGGATGGCCTGCACCAGGGTGGTGGCGTCGTCGCCGAGATCGCGTCCGATGACATCGACGTCGACCACGACGTTGGCCTTGGCCGCCA
This sequence comes from Mycobacterium sp. NGS17, assembly GCF_059813205.1. NCBI lineage: Bacteria > Bacillati > Actinomycetota > Actinomycetes > Mycobacteriales > Mycobacteriaceae > Mycobacterium > Mycobacterium sp. NGS17. The sequence goes on from NZ_JCALED010000008.1 coordinate 231,250, forward strand.
CGGCGCGCAGCGCGCTGGTGTGCTGGTTGCCGACGTCGGTGGTCCGCCCATTGTCCTGCACGGCCCCCAGGGTGCTGCGCACCGATGTCACCGGCCCAATTTGCACCGGGTTTCCGACGCTGTAGATACCGGACACGCCGCCGTGCGAGTACGTCAATTGTCTTCCGGCGCAGCTGTTGATGTGATTGACCGCGCCGGTGACGAAACTCTTTGCGGCCGCGGCATTGTCGAATGTCGCGACGAACTCCGAGACCCCGTGCGGGAAACCATTGGTGTGCTGACCCAGGTCCACGCCGTAGATCGCACGATAAGCGCTGTCGCGATAAGACGCCGTCAAGCCGTTGAATACCGCTTCGGTGCATTCCGGGGGGACAAAGCTGTCGCCGGGCTGCAGCTCGTGCGTCTGGGTCCACGTCTTGTTGACGTACATGCCGGGCGCCTTGATGAGGCCCGCGACGTCTTCGCCGGTGAGCACCAGCGATTGCAGGCCCTCGGGCGTCACCGACGGTTCCGGCGGTGCGGCCGTGGTGGCACTCGGCTTCACCGCGCCCCCGGCGGTGGTTCCCCCGGAGTGCGCCGTCGGCTGTCCGGCGTGATGGTTGCCGAGGGTCGCCCACAACACCAGTGCGACGACGGCGAGCACGGTGAACGCGTACGACAGCGTCAGTCCGACCAGTGCGCGATTGCGGCCGCGGTCACCGCGCCGGCGGATATCCCTAAGGGCGAAGTGCCCCAACACCACTCCGACCGGAGCCAGCAGAAATGCGAACACCACCGACAGCGTCGCCAGCGTGTTCACTTCATCCGATGGCGGGTGCGGGGGCGGTGGGCCCGGCGGCGGAGGCGGCGGCGCGCCGGGGTCGAAGGGGTTGGGCCAACTCGGGCCCGGCCAGCTAGCGGTCATAGGAGCGGGTCGTAGTCAGTGTCGTGGCCTCCCGTTGGACTTCGCGCGCTCGAAGGCGAAGCACAGAATGTCGTGATCTTAAGTGAGGTTGACGGGCTTGAGAATTCAGCCGACCCCTTCGTCGACTTCAGCGCATTTACCGCGTGATGGACCTCCTCGGCGAACCATCTTCACGTTTGAGGACATGTCGCGCTGGCGTCAGTGGGCATAGTGCCCGATAGTCGTAACAACAAGTGAGCGCCGATGTCATCAGAGGTGGGGTTTATGCGTGACGACTCACCATGCTGGAACGACCGCGATCGTGCCGGGGTCGTCGCGGCGGAACGCATATGAGCACGCGCCGCCACATCATCGTCAGCGGCGACGACGTGCTCGCGACCACGATCGCCGAGGAACTGAACCGCGCGGGCGCCACGATCGTCAAGCTGCACAGCGAGGAGCTCAGCGGTGCCGATCTTGCCCGCGCGAGCGCGATCGTGTGCGCGGGTGCTGATGACGCGAAGAATCTCGAAATCGCCTTGCTGGCAAGGAAAACGAACCCGAACGTGCGCGTGGTCGCCCGCCTGGGCAACGACGTGCTGCGTGCAGCGGTGGCCGCCGACAACGGTCCTGGCGCCATTCTGGACGTCGCCGATCTCGCGGCACCGTCGGTCGTCGAGGCCTGCCTGTCAAGCCACACGCACCCCGTCGAGGCGGCCGGGATCGAATTTCTGGTGTCGGGAGCCGAGGCGCCCCGCGACGCGACGCTTCGCGAGATCTACGGCGACCTGGCACCGGTAGCCGTGATCCACGGCGAAAACTCCGCTACGCCCGCCGAGGTGGTGCCATGCCCGGGGCGAGACCATGAGGTGCGTGCCGGTGACTGGACGGCCATGATCGGCAGCGCCGATGAGCTGGCCGCGCGCGGGATAAAGACGCCCCGGCCGAGCGCGACACGCTCTCGCCAATCGTGGATGCGGCGACTCTCGGACGCGGCGCGGGCGATGCGCGACGACGTCAATCCCATGCTGTTCCCCGCGATCCTGCTCGCGATCACCCTGTTGCTCGCGTCGACCGTGGTCGTGCACTTCTCCTACACCAGGCCGCGCCTGTCCTGGCTGGACGCGCTGTATTTCACCGCGGAGACCATCACCACCGTGGGTTATGGCGAATTCGGCTTCGCCCACCAGTCGGCGTGGTTGCGGATATTCGCCGTCGCCTTGATGTTCGCCGGCGTGACAACCACCGCGCTGCTCGTCGCGTTCTTGGCGGACCTGCTGCTGTCACGCCGCTTCCTGCAGTCGGCCGGGGAACGGCGGGCACGCCATTTGCGCGACCACATCATCGTGGTCGGGCTGGGCTCGTTCGGCAGCCGCGTCGTCGGCGACCTGACCGCCGCCGGGTACGACGTCGCGGTGATCGAGCGCGACGAGAACAACCGGTTCCTGTCGACCGCGGACGAACTCGACGTGCCGGTGATCTTCGGGGACGCGACGCTGCGCCAGACGCTGGAGGCGGCCCGCGTCGACCGCGCCCGCGCCGTCGCGGTGCTGACCCAGGACGACATGGTCAACATCGAGACCGGAATCGTGCTGCGCGAGATGCTCGGTCCCCGGGTGATGCCCGAGGTCAACCGGCCCGACGTGCCGATCGTGCTGCGAATCTATGACCGCACCCTCGGCGACGCGGTGGCCAAGCGGTTCGGTTTCGAGAACGTTCGCTCGACCGTCGACCTGGCCGCGCCCTGGTTCATCGGAGCCGCGATGGGCCTGCAGGTGCTGGGCACGTTCTCGGTCGGCCAGCGTTCGTTCATGGTCGGCGCCATGCACGTGGCGGCCGGTAGCGAACTAGACGGGTTGCGGATGTTCGAGATGTCCACCCAGACCCGTGTCATCGCGATCACCCGCCGGGACACGCCCCTCGAGCTGCACCCACGCCGGGACGCGTGGCTTCGCGGCGGCGACACCGTCTACCTGGTGGGGCCGTACCGCGAGCTGCTGGAGACGCTGCGCAAGGGGCAGCCACCCCAGGAGGAGCCTGCCGCGAACGACGAGCGCCGGACGGATAAGGCGGCGACCTGAGGCTTGGCGGTTCGGCCGGCGAAGCGACGGCGACTACAGCCGTGCGGCAACGTCCGCTGCGCGACGAAGCTGATCGACGTCCGAGCTCGTCGGGATGAGCTGTACCTCGTCGGTGCCGATCTCCTCGAAGCCCCGCAGCACGGCCAGCAGCTCGTCTTCGCTGCCGGCCCAGCCCGTCGCCGGCGCCATCGCGTCGACGTATTCGGCCGGAATCCAGTTCATGTAGCGGCGCAGATGACGGTGGATCTGGGCGCGGGATTTTTCGGGTGACCCGAACGCGAACCAGAACGACGTGATCAGGTGGGGTTTGGGCTTGCCGGCCCGGGCCCAGGCGTCCCGGGTGACGTCGAACAGCTCGTTCTGCTTGGCGACGTCGAGGTCGAGGGTGGTGCCGGCCAGCCCGTCGGCCCACGCGGCCGCACTGCGGATGGTTTTCGGTCCGATGCTGCCGACGAACAACGGCGGACCGCCGGGCTGCACCGGCGCAGGCCCGACGGGCAGCACCGAGTCGGAGGTCTTCTCCCCGGCCCACACGCGCCTCATCACCGCCACGCGTTCGGCCATGCCGCGCATCGTCTGGGTTGCCGGATCGGCACTCACGGCGTGGTAGTCCTCGTGCCGGCCGCCCACCCCGATGCCCACGGTCAACCGGCCGCCGCTGAGCAGATCCCCGGTCGCCAGCCCCTTGGCGAGCAGCACGGGATCGTGCAGCTGCGGCACGATGACGGTCGTCAGCAGCCGCACCCGGTTGGTCCAGGCGGCCAGCGCTCCCAGCAATGTCAAGTTGTCCGGGTTGTCGAAGGCGATCCGTTCGCCCCAGCACAGCGAGGAGAACGGGCCCTCGTCGATGGCGCGCGCCCACGTCTCGAGCACCGTCGCGTCCAGATCCGGCTCCATCACCGGCATGGTCATCGCAATCCGCACGACGGCGATTCTGGCATGTTTCCCATGCGGCCTTTCAGTGGAACCATGGGGCGAATGGCGTTCACGAGTAGTTCCATCGCACATGTCCGACTGACCGTCACCGATATCGAGCGGTCGCGGCAGTTCTACGAGAGCGTGTTCGGTTGGCCGGTGCTATTGGAAGTCCCCGACAACGCCGACGAATCCGCCCGCAACCAGTTGAGCTTCCTGTACGGCGGCGTCATCTACGACCTCGGTGGCACGCTGCTCGGGCTGCGGCCGGTCGCCGATGACCGCTTCGACGAGGACCGAGTCGGCTTGGACCACATCGCCTTCCGCCTCGCCAGCAAAGATGAATTGGATTCGGCGGCAGCGCATCTCGATGAGCTCGGCGTCGTTCACGAGCCGCTCAAAGACATCGGGCCGTCCTACATATTGGAGTTCCGCGACCCCGACAACATCGCCTTGGAGTTAACCGCGCCGAAGTAGCGCGGCGTTGGCGGGCCGGGCATCGGAGTGGTTGACTGGAAAGAACTATGACCATCAGTTTCAACCACACCATCGTCGCGTCACGCGACAAACAGGAATCCGCCGGGTTTCTCGCCGATCTCTTCGGTCTGCCCGGCCCAAAGCCCTTCGGCCACTTCATGGTTCTCGAACTCGAGCACGGCGTGAGTCTCGACTACGCTGACGCACCCGAAGGCGCGGACATTGCACGGCAGCACTACGCGTTCTTGGTGTCCGAGCAGGAGTTCGACACCATCTACGACAGGATCCGCTCACGCGGCCTGCAGCACTGGGCCGACCCGGGCGCCAAGCGTCCCGGCGAGATCAACCACAATCACGGCGGGCGCGGGGTCTATTTCCTGGATCCCTCCGGCCACGCCATGGAGATCCTTACCAGCCCGTACGGATCGGCGGGCTGAGCGAGCAACCGCTGCGCCTAGTCGCCGGTGCGCGCTGTGCCGTGCCGCCGGCTTTCCTGCTCGCGATAGTCGTCGGCCAGCTGCACGACATGCTTGGGCAGGCCGCCGGAGGCGACGTCGGCCAGCGTCGTCTCCTCCAGCACCGAACGCATGCTGGCGCGCAGCGCGCGCCAGACATCGGTGAGCGCCGCCGTCGGTCCCGAGTACGGCAAGTCGCCGAGCCCGATGTCGCGGACACTGGCCAGCGGTCCGTCAATGCAGCGCAGCACATCGGCGATGCTGATGTCTTTGCCCGAACGGGCCAATTCATAGCCACCCTCGCGACCGCGATGGCTTCGCACCAGCCGGTCGGTACGCAGGTTGGTCAGGATGTCGACGAGGAATTGCGGCGGAATGCCCTGGGCGTGGGCCAGATCGTCGGTCTTCACCAGCGTTCCGTCGGGCACCGTGGCAAGCTGAACCATCGCCCGCACGGCATATTCCGCCTTCGCCGACATGCGCACGCACAGGATTGTGCCACCCGACGACACGATTTCGGCGCAGCCTGGCTGATCCGGCGGCTACCCGCGTGATTCGAGCAGGTCGACGACCCGCTGCGCCTGCTCCTCGACGGTGGCGTCGGGGGTGAGCCGAAGATCGGGGTTCACCGGCGCCTGATACGGGCTGTCGATGCCGGTGAACTGGCTGATCTCCCCCGCGCGCGCCTTGGCGTACAAACCCTTGGGATCGCGCGCCTCGCATTCCTCGATCGGGGTGTCACAGAAGACCTCGAAGAAATCGAAGCCGGCGTCGGCGTGCACATTGCGGGCCAGTGCGCGCTGCTCGGCCAGCGGACTGATCGCCGGCACCAGCACGACGATGCCGCAGTCGGCCAGCAGCGCCGCCACATGGGCCAGCCGGCGCAGGTTTTCGGCCCGGTCGGCCATGCTGAAGCCCAGGTCGGCGTTCAAACCGTGCCGCAGGTTGTCGCCGTCGAGAACGTATGCCAGAGAACCCTTTTCGAGCAGCTTCTGCTCGACCAGCATGGCCACCGACGACTTGCCGGATCCAGACAAACCGGTGAACCACACCGTCTTGCCCCGGGGCCGGGCCTCGGCGATGGCGGATGACTTGTGCCGCACGGTGTTCGGGCTCGCCGCCTGCGCCGATGCGTCGCGCAACACCATGCCTGCCGCCACCGTGCCGTTGGTGTGCGGGTCGATGAGGATGAACGACCCGGTGCTGGGGTTGCGCGTGTACTCGTCGAGGAGCAGCGGCACCTGGGTGCGCAGCGAGATGCGGCCGAGTTCGTTGAGCTGCAGCGCCGTTGCCGCCTTGTCGCGGTGCAGCGTGTTGACGTCCAGCCGGTAGTCGAGCGCAGTCACCTTGGCGTGCGTGGTGCGGGTGGTGTGCTTGATGACGTAGTCGCGCCCGGGTTCGAGTGCCGCATTGTCGGCCATCCAGCACACCGTCGCATCGAACTGCTGCGCGACGCGGGGCTGATTGTGCGTGCGGGCGATCAGATCGCCGCGCGAGATGTCGATCTCGTCGGCCAGAGTCAGCGAAACCGCCATCGGCGGAAAGGCTTCTTCCACCGGGCCGTTCGGCCCCTCGATGGCGGTGATGCGGGTCCGCTTGCCGACCGGCAGCACCACCACCTCGTCGCCGGGACGCATGACCCCGCTGGCGACGGTGCCCGCGTAGCTGCGGTGGTCCTGGTGTTCGCGAGTGTGCGGACGGATGACGTATTGAACCGGGAACCTCACGTCGACCATGTTGCGGTCGCCCGCGATGTACACCTCTTCGAGGTGCGACAGCAACGCCGGGCCTTCGTACCAGGGCGTGTGGTCCGACTTGGTCACCACGTTGTCGCCGTGTAGCGCCGAAAGCGGGATGGTGGCCACGTCGTGCACGTCCAGGCGGGCGGCGAAGGCGTGGAATTCGTCCCGGATCGCCTCGAATCTCTCTCTGTCCCAACCGATCAGGTCCATCTTGTTGACCGCGAGCACGATGTGCTGGATGCCCAGCAGGGACGCCAGGAAGGCGTGCCGGCGGGACTGCTCGAGCAGGCCGTGTCGCGCGTCGACCAGCACGATCACCAGCTGTGCGGTCGATGCGCCGGTCACCATGTTGCGGGTGTACTGGATGTGACCGGGGGTGTCGGCGATGATGAATTTCCGCTTGGGAGTGGCGAAGTAGCGGTAGGCGACGTCGATCGTGATGCCCTGTTCGCGCTCCGCCCGCAGGCCGTCGGTCACCAACGCCAGATCGGTGTAGTCGTGTCCACGGTCCTTGGACGTCTGCTCCACCGCGGCCCACTGGTCTTCCATGACGGCCTTGGAGTCATACAGCAGGCGACCGATCAGGGTGGACTTGCCGTCGTCGACGGAACCCGCGGTGGCCAAGCGCAATAACGTCGTCATCAGAAATATCCCTGCCGTTTGCGGTCTTCCATGCCCGCTTCCGAAATCCGGTCGTCGGCCCTGGTGGCCCCGCGTTCGGTCAGCCGCGACACTGCGGTCTCGGCAATGACCTCGTCGACCGTGGCCGCCTGCGATTCCACGCAGCCCGTGCAGGTGACGTCCCCAACGGTGCGGAAACGCACAGTCGCTTCGAACACCGGCTCGTCCGCGCCCGGCTGCATGTTGCGGTCGACCGCCAGCAGCATGCCGTCGCGGCGAAACACCTTGCGCCGGTGCGCGTAATAGATCGACGGCAGCGCGATGTTCTCCGCGCCGATGTAGGACCAGATGTCGAATTCGGTCCAGTTGGACAGCGGGAACACCCGAATGTGCTCGCCCTTGTGATGGCGGCCGTTGTAGAGGTTCCACAGCTCGGGGCGCTGGGCCTTCGGATCCCACTGACCGAATTCGTCACGGAAGCTGAACACGCGCTCCTTGGCGCGGGCCTTCTCCTCGTCGCGGCGCGCTCCCCCGAACGCGGCGTCGAACTTGTTCTCCCCGATGGCCCGCAGCAATGTCACGGTCTGAATCGAGTTGCGTCCCTGGCGCGGCTCGACGACGCGCCCGGCGTCGATGTCGTCCTGGACCGAGGCGATCACCAGGCGCACGCCGTGCTCGGCCACCAACTCGTCGCGGGTCGCGATCACCTCGTCGAAGTTGTGTCCGGTGTCGACGTGCATCACCGGGAAGGGCAGCCGGCCGGGTCGGAACGCCCGCAGCGCCAGGTGCAGCATGACGATGGAATCCTTGCCGCCGGAAAACAGCAGCACCGGCCGCTCGAACTCTGCGGCCACCTCGCGAATGATGTGGATCGCCTCTGCCTCCAGCGAGCGCAGATGACTCAATTCGTACTGCCCTGCGGCGGGGGCCACCTTCAGATCACCGGTCATAGCTTCCTTCGTAAAACCTGGCAGAACTGACCAGATTTAGCATCTTAGCAAGCAATGCCACCAGGCCGGCCCGGCGCTGTCAACCTCGGGGCCTGCCAGCGCCCGGTCCGCGGCGTGCGCGCCAGCCACCGGACACATCGCGCCAAGGGCCACGACGACACTTTTGCGCCCGGATGGGGGTGCGCAAACATGGACGGATGCCAGCCTCCCCCTCCGCGCCGAGCGGCCGTGACGTCATCGCGCAATTCCTCCCGCAGTCCCCGTTCGTCGTCAAGCTGGGCATCGTCGCCGACCGGCTGGAAGAGGACGAAGTGCGGCTCCGGCTGCCCTGGGACCCTTCCAACGTGACCATCGGCGACATGGTCCACGGCGGCGCCATCGCCACGCTCGCCGATCTCACCGTCATGGCGGCGGCATGGTGCGGCGCGCAGGCCCCTCCCGAGCTGCGGGGCGTCACGGTGTCGATCGCGCTGGACTTCATGGCGCCGGCCCGGGCCACCGACCTGATCGGCGTCGGCCGGGTGTTGCGGCGCGGCCGGTCCTTGGTCAATTGCGAAGCCGAGATCGTCGACGCCCAGGGCACACTTGTCGCCAAGGCGCTGGCGACCTACAAGGTCGGCTGAGCCCGCGGGCAGCAGCCTCGAGCCGACGCGTCGTCGAGCGTGCGCTCAGGGCGAGATTCCGGCCGATTTTTCGCCGTGACAACACGCTCGGCGAAAAGGGCTCGGCTGAGCCCTAGAGCGTGACCTCGTTGAGCTTGCCGGTGGCCACATCGAAGACGAATCCGCGCGCGGAGACGTGCTTGGTGACGAACGGGCTGCCCTCGATGCGGCGCAGCGACTGCCGGACGTCTTCGGCGAGGTCGCCGAAAGCCTCTGCCGCCCATGGCGGCTTGACCCCGGTCTCCTCCTGGATGCTGCGCTTGAAGTCGTCGTCGGTGAAGGTGAGCATGCCGCAATCGGTGTGGTGGATCAGGATGATCTCCCGCGTTCCCAGCAGGCGCTGGCTGATGGCCAACGAGCGGACGACGTCGTCGGTGACGACTCCGCCGGCGTTGCGGATGACGTGGGCCTCTCCCTCGCCCAGTCCGAGGATGCGGTAGACGTCGAGGCGGGCATCCATGCACGCGACGACCGCGACATGTTTGCCCGGCGGCATCGGCAGCGGGCCCTCGAAAGTGCTCGCATAATCGGCGTTGTTGGCCAGGTATTCATCGGTAACCGTCACGCAGGCCTCCCTCACACGGTCGCGGCCTGAGCCGTGCTGCGTTTGCTGCACGGCTCGCACCGCGGTGGATCCTAACAACCGATCACACGCGATTCACGCATGAGAATCAACCGGATCCGAAGGCGAGACCAATGCCCCGCGCGCCGCGGGACGACGCTGTGCTGCGGGATCGATAGCCTGTCCCAATGCGACGTGGGGTGTGCGGGCGGACATGACTCGGTTCCTGGCACGCCGGTTGCTCAACTACGTTGTGCTGCTGGCGCTGGCATCGTTTCTGACGTTTTGCCTGACGTCGGTGGCCTTCAGGCCTCTGGACAGCCTGTTGCAGCGCAATCCGCGCCCGCCACAAGCCGTGATCGACGCCAAGGCCCACACGCTGGGTCTGGATGAGCCGATACCGATCCGCTACGCGCATTGGGCGTCGCACGCCCTGCGCGGGGACTTCGGCAAGACCGTCACCGGGCAGCCCGTCGGGACGACGCTGTGGCGTCGCATCGGGGTAACCCTGCGCTTGCTGGTCATCGGTTCGCTGGTGGGCACCGTGCTGGGCATAGCGGCCGGGGCGTGGGGCGCCATCCGCCAGTATCGACTCAGCGATCGCGTCGTCACCATGGTGGCACTGCTGGTTCTCAGCACGCCGACATTCGTGATCGCCAGCCTGCTGATCCTTGGCGCGCTGCGGGTGAACTGGGCCGTGGGCATCCACATCTTCGATTACACCGGCGAGACCTCACCGGGGGTGAGCGGCGGGACGGGCGCGCAACTGCTCGACCGGTTGCGGCATCTGGTCTTGCCGTCCCTGACCCTGGCGCTGGCCGCCGCGGCGGGATACAGCCGTTACCAGCGCAACGCGATGCTGGACGTCCTGGGCCAGGATTTCATTCGCACGGCGCGCGCCAAGGGCCTCACGCGCCGGCGGGCGCTGGTCAAGCACGGGCTGCGCACCGCATTGATCCCGCTGGCCACCCTGTTCGCCTATGGCGTGGCCGGCCTGGTCACCGGCGCGGTGTTCGTGGAGAAGATCTTCGGCTGGCACGGCATGGGCGAATGGCTGGTGGCCGGCATCGCGACGCAGGACACCAACATCATCGCGGCGATCACCGTGTTCTCCGGCGCGGTGGTGCTGCTGGCCGGCCTGCTGTCGGACGTGTTCTACGCGGCCCTCGATCCGCGGGTGCGGGTGTCATGACGTCCCAGCCGAACGTCGATGCCGCGCACGGGTTTTCGGGTCACGAAGTCGCGGACTTCACCTCACGCCGCACCCTGGTCCTTCGGAGGTTTGCCCGAAACAGGTTCGCTGTGGCATCGCTGACGTTCTTGGTATTGCTGTTCGTCGGTTGTTACGCCCTGCCCGCGGCGTTGCCCTATTCCTACGACGATCTCGATTTCACCGCCCTGCTGCAGCCGCCGAACGCGCGCCACTGGCTCGGCACCAACGCGCTGGGTCAAGACCTGCTGGCGCAGATCCTGCGCGGCACGCAGAAGTCGATGCTGATCGGTGTCTGCGTCGCGGTCATCTCCACCGGCGTCGCCGCCACCGTCGGGTCGGTCGCGGGCTATTTCGGCGGCTGGCGCGACCGCGCGCTGATGTGGGTGGTCGACCTGTTGCTGGTGGTGCCCGCCTTCATCCTCATCGCGATCGTGACACCCCGAATCAAGAACTCGGCCAACGTGTTGATGCTGGTCCTGCTGCTCGCCGGGTTCGGCTGGATGGTCAGCTCGCGCATGGTGCGCGGCATGACCATGAGTCTGCGGGAACGCGAATTCATCCGGGCCGCAAGGTATATGGGGGTGTCCAGCCGCCGCATCATCATCGGTCACGTGGTGCCCAACGTGGCGTCCATCTTGATCATCGACGCCGCGCTCAACGTCGCCTCGGCCATCCTGGCCGAAACCGGCCTGAGCTTCCTCGGTTTCGGCATCCAGCCACCGGACGTGTCGCTGGGAACGCTGATCGCCAACGGCACCCAATCGGCGACCACCTTTCCCTGGGTGTTTCTGTTTCCCGCGGGCGTGCTGGTGCTGATCCTGGTGTGCGCCAACCTCACCGGTGATGGCCTGCGGGATGCGTTCGACCCGGGCAGCGCGGTGCTGGGCGGGGGCGGCCGATGAGCGCGCTGCTCGAGGTGACCGACTTGGCGGTCACCTTCCCGACGGGTGGCACGCCGGTTTCCGCGGTGCGCGGTGTCAGCTACCACATCGAACCCGGAGAAGTCGTCGCGATGGTCGGCGAATCCGGTTCGGGGAAGTCCGTTTCGGCGATGGCGGCGATCGGTCTGTTGCCCGAGTACGCGCGGGTGCGCGGCTCGGTGCGGTTGCACGACACCGAACTGCTGGGCCTCGGCGATGACGCGATGTCGCGGTTTCGCGGCAAGACGGTCGGCATGGTCTTCCAGGATCCGATGTCGGCGCTGACGCCCGTCTACACCGTCGGCGACCAGATCGCCGAAGCGATCGAAATCCATCAGCCGCGGGTGGGCGGGAAGGCCGCCCGCCGGCGGGCGGTGGAATTGCTCGAGCTGGTCGGAATCGCGCAGCCGGAGCGACGAGCCCGCGCGTTTCCGCATGAGCTCTCCGGCGGCGAACGACAACGGGTGGTCATCGCGATCGCCATCGCCAACGACCCCGACCTGTTGATCTGCGACGAACCCACCACCGCTCTGGATGTCACGGTGCAGGCGCAGATCCTCGAGGTGCTCAAAACGGCGCGCGACCTCACCGGCGCCGGGGTGCTCATCATCACGCACGACCTCGGCGTCGTCGCCGAATTCGCCGACCGCGCCCTGGTGATGTACGCCGGGCGGGTTGTCGAATCCGCCGACGTGCAAACGCTTTACCGGGATCGCCGAATGCCCTACACCGTCGGGCTGCTGGGTTCGGTCCCGCGGCTCGACGCCGCCCAGGGCACCCGCTTGGTGCCGATCCCCGGGGCGCCGCCATCGCTGGCGGCGCTGGACACTGGGTGCCCCTTCGCTCCGCGCTGCCCGCTGGCCATCGACGAATGCCGGCTCGAGGAGCCGGTATTGCTTTCCGTGGGGGCCGATCACCGGGCCGCCTGCATCCGCACCGACGAGGTCGACGGGCGCAGCGCCGCGGACATCTACGGGGTCAGCACCGAAGCCCGGCAAGCGGAACCCGCTGACACATCGGTCGTCGTCCGGGTGCGTGATCTGACAAAGACCTATCGGCTGACCAAAGGCGTGTTCCGCCGCAGCGCCGGTGCGGTTCACGCCGTCGACGGCGTCAGTTTCGAACTGCGGCAGGGCCGCACCCTGGGCATCGTCGGCGAATCCGGGTCGGGCAAGTCGACCACCCTGCACGAGATCTTGGAACTGGCCGGGCCGCAGTCGGGTTCGATCGAAGTCCTGGGCACCGATGTCACCGCGCTGAGCGCCTCGCGCAGGCGATCGCTGCGGCGCGACATCCAGGTCGTATTTCAGGACCCGGTCGCTTCGCTCGACCCACGGCTACCGGTGTTCGATCTGCTCGCGGAGCCCCTGCGGGCCAACGGTTTCGACAAGGGGCGTACCAAAGTGCGCGTCGCCGAACTGCTCGACATCGTGGGACTGCGTCGTGCCGACGCCGTCCGTTACCCCGCCGAATTCTCCGGCGGGCAAAAGCAGCGCATCGGCATCGCCCGCGCGCTGGCTTTGCAACCGAAGATCCTCGCACTCGACGAGCCGGTCTCCGCGCTCGACGTGTCCATTCAGGCGGGGATCATCAACCTGCTCCTGGACCTACAGGAGCGATTGGGTCTTTCCTATCTGTTTGTCTCCCACGATCTTTCGGTCGTCAAACACCTGGCGCACGACGTCGTCGTGATGTATGCCGGCGCGATCGTGGAGCAGGGCGACAGCCGCCGGGTCTTCGCCGACCCGCAACACGAATACACTCGGCGGCTGCTGAACGCGGTGCCGCAACCGGATCCGGGCAGACGTGCCTAGGCGGGCGGTTAAGGAGGGTGCGCGGGTCGCCGCGGTGCTTCTCGCGATGGCCCTTGCGCTCGCGGGCTGTTCGCCGGCCGTCAATTTGATTCCGGAGACCGGCCACAACGCGCAGATCGGCGCGACGAGCGACGTCAACCCGCGTGACCCCGCCACCCTGCGAGACGGCGGCGACCTGCGACTGGCGCTGACCGAATTTCCGCCGAACTTCAACGTCTTGCATATCGACGGCAACTCGGTCGACGTCTCCGCGATAATGAAGGCCACCCTGCCCCGGGCGTTCGTCATCGGGCCCGACGGCTCGACGACGGTCGACACCGACTACTTCACCAGCATCGAGCTCACCGGCATTGCGCCGCAGGTGGTTACGTACACGATCAACCCCAAGGCGGTGTGGTCCGACGGCACGCCGATCACCTGGGAGGACATCGCCAGCCAGATCCACGCCCTGAGCGGCGCCGACAAGGCGTTCGAGATCGCCGGGCCCAGCGGTGCCGACCGCGTCGCGTCGGTGACCCGCGGCGTCGACGACCGCCAGGCCGTCATGACGTTCGCCAAGCCCTACGCCGAATGGCGCGGCATGTTCGCCGGCAACGGAATGCTGCTGCCCAAGAGCGTGACCGCCACCGCAGAGGCGTTCAACAAGGGCCAACTGGAGGGCCCCGGCCCGTCGGCCGGCCCCTTCGTCGTCTCGTCACTGGATCGGACCACCCAGCGGATCGTGTTGAGCCGCAACCCGAAATGGTGGGGCGCGCGGCCCCGCCTGGACAGCATCACCTACCTGGTGCTGGACGATGCCGCGCGGCTGCCCGCCTTACAGAACAACACGATCGACGCCACCGGAGTCGGCACGATCGACCAGCTGACCATCGCGCAGCGCACCAAGGGAATCTCGATCCGGCGCGCGCCCGCCCCGGCCTGGTCGCACTTCACGTTCAACGGCGCCCCGGGTTCGATCCTGGCCGACAAGGCGCTGCGCGTCGCGGTGGCCAAGGGGATCGACCGGCAGACCATCGCCAAGGTCGTCCAGTACGGGCTCACCAGTGACCCTGTGGCACTGGGCAATCACATCTATGTCGCCGGGCAGCAGGGCTATCAGGACAACAGCTCGGTCCTGCCCTATGATCCGGCCGCGGCCGACCGAGAGCTTGACGCGCTGGGCTGGAAGCGGGTCGGGCAGTTCCGCGAGAAGGACGGCCGGCGGCTGGTCATCCGCGACTTGTTCTACGACGCCCAGGGCAGCCGACAGTTCGCCCAGATCGCCCAGCACAGCCTCGCCCAGATCGGTGTCAAGCTCGAACTCGTCTCCCGGTCGGGCAATGGCTTCTTCACCAACTACATTAACGTCGGCGATTTCGATATGGCCCAATTCGGTTGGCTCGGAGACGCTTTCCCGCTCTCGGCACTGACCCAGATCTACAAGTCCGACGGGGAGAGCAATTTCGGCAAGATCGGCAGCGCGCAGATCGACGCCGCCATCGAGAACACACTCGAAGAACTCGATCCGGCCAAGGCGCGTGCATTGGCTAACGATCTGGACAAGATGATCTGGGCGCAGGGATTCAGCCTTCCGCTGACCCAGTCGCCCGGTGATGTCGCGGTGCGCAGCTCGCTCGCCAATTTCGGCGCCGCCGGTCTCGCCGACCTCGACTACACCGCCATCGGTTTCACGCGGAGTTGAGCCGCCGCCGCAGGCGGTTCGGGATCGGCAGGGCGCCCTCGATGACCGCCGCCGCCCCGAGCGCCTTCCACAGCAGCTGCACCTCTGGCCGCGGCGGCAGCGCGTCCAACGCCGATGCCTGTGCCGCAAGACCATTGAGGTCACCTCGCCGAACCGCGTCGGCACTGGCCAGCGCCACGGGCTCACGGAAGTCCAGCGCGCTGTGTGCCATGTTCGGCAAGCTCAGCAGCACCGCATTGGGCAGCAGCGACGCGGCACGTTGCGCGACGGCCGGCGGGGTGATCAGGTCACGGCCTCCAGAGACCACCGCGGTGGGCCAGTCGAATTTCGGCATCTCGGCCGGCAGGTCATAGGGCTCGTCCTCGAAAGTCACCCGGTGCGTGCGTGCCCGGCTTTCGGCGACCGCGGGATCGAGTGGTAAGCCGTCGGGTTCGGCCGCATAGTCCAGCTCGCGAAACGCAATGCGGCTCACCAGATCCTCTTCGTACCGGAAAGGCAGGTTGCTCAGGGTGTTGAACCGGGACAGCGCCCACCACAGCAATTTTCGGCCATCGAGGAGTAGGTCGAGTTGCCGCTCGAGCAGGTCGGTTCCGCCATAGCCGTAGATCGTCGCGACGACCTGTGTTGCCGCCGCATCCATGGCGCCTGCGTCAACGAGTTTGCGCATTTTCGGTGCTACCGAAGCGGTTTCGGGGCTGTCGCCCTTCAGCAGCAACCGGCGGATCGCGCGGCGCACGATGACTATGTCGTGCCGCGACAGCAGCGGTGAATCAAGCACCATGCCGCGCACCCGGCGCGGATGCCGCACCCCCACCCCCGCCGCGATGTAGGTGCCGTAGGACGCCCCGTAGATGACGGCCGACTCGGCTTGGGCGTCGTCGAGCACCGCGACCACATCGTCGACCACCTGGTTCACGGTCATCGATTGCGGCGGCAGATCGCCGCCCGAATCGTCGTGGCGCGACATGCCCACCCCGCGGTGCTCGATCATGATGACGTCGAGACCGGACGCCGCGGCGCGCCGCCGCAGCCCTTTGTACATCTGCACCGAGGCGACTCCCGGCCCCCCGGGAATGATGACCAGCGGTTGGGCGGATTTGCGGCCCGCGCGAACGTAGTACAGATCGAACTCTTCGGCACTGTGCGGGGAGATCGGCCGGCGCACCGGCCGTACGCCCGGCAGTTCCGCCAGCTTCTCCTGTATCCGGCTGCGCTTCGCGTTCATCGTCATCAGCGTGGATCCACCATGAGCCCATTCTGCAGGCAAGGCGACAGCGCGCCGCACTGAATCGACCTGACCAGCGGCACCGGCCGGCGGGCGGCCACCACGGCTAAGCGCTGAGCACGATCCGGTGCGCGCCCTTGACACCGTCGTAGCGATCGGGGCTACAGGTGAGCACGATCACCTGCCCGTGGGTTCCCACGGTGTCGAACAGCTCCCCCATCTTGGTCAACCGGTCCGGGTCGGTGAAACCGAGCGCGTCGTCGACCACCACGGGGACGGCGTCCTCCTTGGCGACCAGGGCGGCGCCGGCCAGCCGCGCCAAGATGCCGAGCTGCTCCTTCGCGCCACCCGATAAGGATTCGTACGGCACCGTGATGCCATTCAGGGTGCGGCTGCGGATGCACAAGTCGCTATCGATGTCGACCTCGAAACTCGGGCCGAACACCGGGCGGCCGAGCCTCTGCAGTTCCGCGCGGTAGGGCTCGACGTAACGCTGCCTGGTGGTGTCGCGGTGGCGCGTCATGACCGAGCGCAGCAGCTGCGCAGCCCGCGCGCGGCCACCTACCTGGCTGTGTTCGGCGGCGGCGTGCTCGCGTTCGATCTGGGCGGCGTCGAGCTTGCCTTGGCGTCCCTCACCGCCGAACACCGAGAGTTCGATGGTGACCTCACGCAGCGCGCGGGCGGCTTCCTCGTAGCACTCGCGCACCGAGTCGGCTTCCCTCTTGGCATCGGCCAATTCGCGCGCGACCGCATCGGGCGCGGCCGCGGCCAGCGCGTCGGCGAGTTCGGTGACGCGTTGTCGCGCGGCCTCCGCCGCGGCCATCGCCGTAGCCGAAGAGGCCGCGAGCTCGTCGTCACCGGCCGAGGAGCGTTCGGCCGCCAGCCGCTCGGAAGCGGCGTCCAGCTCCGCGCGCTGAGTATCCAATGTGTTCTGTAGAACCGTTGCCCGCGTTGACAATTCAGCCAGACCGGCCGCGGCTGCGGTGGCGGCCTGGCGGTGGGCCTCGCATTCGCTCGATGCGCCCGCCTGGGCCTGCAGGAGCGCGGCGAGTTCGGCGCGGGCGGCGTCGATATCCGTGAGAACGGGTTCGGTCCCGGCGAGGTCGTCACGCAGCTGCACCAGCCGCGACCGCAGCGCGTCAACCTGTTCGTCACCGCACAGGCCGGCCAGCGTCGCGGCGAGCCGATCACGGGTGCTCTGCAGCTCGCGGCGACGCTGATCGGCGGATCGCGCCGCGGCGAGGTCGCTCACCTCACCGGCCGCCAGCGCCGCGGCCAATTCCTCTTGTGCCACAGCATGTTTGGTGTGCACGTCCAGCGTGGTCGCGCCCGGCGTGACTTTGGCGGTCAGGACGCCGGGAACCTCCACCGCGGTAGGCCCGGCGGCGGTTATCGACCAGCTTTGTCCGGCCCGCAGCGAGATCTCCCGGCCGCCGACGACCAGTTGAATGTCTGCTGCAGCGCTGAATTCGATGGCCGCCGAGGTGAGCGCCAGCTGGTCGCCGGTGCGGTCGACGGCGGCCGCGGCGTCCTCGATTCGTCGCAGCACCGCCTCCGTGACGGCGATGGTGCTGAGCTCGGCGCAGACCCGCACGCGATCCCGCTCGATGGCGTCGATCTTGGCTAGCCGGGCGGTCAACCGGTCGGCCTCTTCGCGGTTGGCGAGCTGGTCGACCTTGCATCGCGCCGATTCGGTCCGGAGTTGCAGCTCGGCAAGGGCCTCGGTGGCCCGTTGCAGGGCGGCGCCGGCCGCTTCGGCCTCCGCATGGGCCGCGGCCTGGGCTTCGTCGGCTTCCCTCGCCTGCGTTTGCATTTCGGCCACGGCGCCGGCGCGCGCGTCGATTTCGGTGAGCAGTTGCCGGCGTGCGGTGTGGGCGCCGTTGGCCGCCGCCGCGGTGGCGGCACTGGCCTCGGCGACAAGCTCAGCTTCGCGCCGCTGCGCGGCCAGCGCCGCGATTTCGTCGGCGGCCCCCTGCGCGGCGGCAAGCCGCGGCGCGACGGCGATTTGGCGTTCCGAGAAGTCGGCCACCTGGTCGGTCAACACGGCATGGCGAGCTACCCGGTCGTCGACCTCGGCGACGGCGGCCGCACACTCGGCGACCGCGGCCTCGGCGTCGGCCAGCCGGGTGATCGCGGCCGCCCATTCGCCCGTCGGCCGTCCGGTCGGCGTGAAGTAGCGCGCGTACTCCGCATCGATGCGTTCGATGAGCAAAGGCTCGGTGCCGCAAAGCCCCCCGCTGTCTCCGGCGGCCACGTCAAGCGCTCGAGAGAGCGCGTCGCACCCGGACAAGTCCACCGCAGCCGTCGAGGCCGACTGCAGAACCCGCTGGGCGTGCCAGAGGTCGCTGTCAACCGTTTCGGCCAGCATCGCGCGGACCCGTTCGTGGGCTTCGTCGCCGGTCAGCTGTTCGCGGCACGGCCGGATTACCGTCAGCTCCGTCTCGCACTTCTTGTGAAAGCGCTTGCGGTATACGAAACGGTAAGGGCCGCAACTGATTTCTGCGGACACCTCCGAGCCCACATCGCTGTGGGTCGGCTTGACCTGCTTGACTTCCTTCTTCGTCGAGCGGTCACGTGCTTCCAGGAGCAGGTCCAGGGCTTCGATCATCGACGACTTGCCGATCTCGTTGGCGCCGCACACCACCACGACGCCGTGGTCGGGGAAGTCGATTTGGCGGTGCGCAATGCCGCGGTAGTTGGTCAGGGTCAGCCGGTGCAGCTTCACGCCACGCCCCGGTCGGTGAGACGCAGCAGTAACGCCAGCGCCGCCTGCGCGTCGACGGCGGTCGCGGAGTCCTCCTGGCGCGCCGTCGCCACTAACTCTTCGACCGCCGCGGCGGCGAAACCTCCGATGCCGAGATCGCTGAATTCGCCGTCGGCCGGCATCACCGCCAGCTGCGTGTGGCTGTCCCACGTGCGCAGGTGGGCGAACAGGCGCGCGTATTTGTCCAGGCAGGAATCGAGCGCGGCGCGGTCGGTGACCGTCAGTGAACCGGTCAGCGCCAGGCGAACCACCATCCGGTCCTTCTCGGTCATCAGGTCGAGGTTCATGTCGAGGTCGGCGATGTCGCGGCTGGTGTCGACCTGTCGGTGCATCGTGACGAACCGCCAGCTGCCAATGTGCCGCGGCGTGACGGCGACGGCCCGCTGGGGGTCGGCCTCGTCGATGTCGACGATCAGAACATGACCGGGATCCGATTCGACGTCGTCGAAGTTGGTGACTTCCGGGGAGCCGGAGTACCAAACCCGGCCGCTGTCGCCAACCTGGGTCAGTGAGTGCTTGTCCCCCAGCGCCACATAGTGCACCGCGCCGCGGCTCAGCGCGTCGTCGACCTTTGCCAGCCGGATCAGCGAGGGCTTGTCCCGATCGGGATCCAGGACGTCGACACCGCCGTGCGCGACGAGGATGCGGGTAACTGCGGCTGCGGGCAGGTCGTCGAGGACGTCGGCGACCAGGTCGGTGGTCGGCACCTTCGACCGCCACGGCGCGGCGACGATCTCCAGCCCGGGACGCACCTGATGCACGCCGGCCCGATCGAGCACAACGACGTTTTCGGGACGCTCGGCGGTGAACAGTGTGCTGGTGTACACCGATGAGGCGTCCAGGGGGTCGTGGTTGCCCGGCAACAGGTACACCGGAATTCCGATGGCGCGCATGGCTTCCAGCGACTGCCCGATCACCTTGGACGAAAGCTGATTGTGTTCGAAGACATCACCCGAAACCACGACGAACTCGGCGCCGACTTCGGCGGCCAGCGCGCCCAGACCGGCGACCGCGTCGCGGCGCGCCGCCGAATAGCGCGGCTGCGCGTCACCGGCGAGGAAGTGCCTGGTCATGCCCAGCTGCCAGTCGGCTGTGTGCAGAAATCGCATGCCCGCTTGACCCCCCTTCGAAGTGTGTGTTTACCAGGGCATCGCGAGTTTAGGTCTGCGCACCGACAAGACGCGGGACCTCGGTCGGCAGGTCTTGGTCAGAGAATCTCGCGAGATCGGCCTGGGCCTGTGCCGCGCGTCGAGCGGGGGCGGTCACGAATTCCAAATGAATTGCGCGAGTGTGAATCTATGGCGATTCGGGCCCGGCTTTTGTCGGTGGGCGTGGCTAGTTTGGCGGTGTGAGTGATCAGCAGGATGTCGACGCGGTGTTCGACGCGCTCGATGCCGCCTGGGATCGCGCCTGCGCGCTGAACCTCGACGCGCTCAACTCGCGCCAACTGCTGGCGGTGTTACAGCGCTGCGAACAGCAACGCCGGCGCATCCCGGCCGTCGAGCATCCACTGATCAATTCCCTGGCCCGCCAAGCCCCCTCCCTCGAGCTCGGCGGCACAGTGGCCCATGCCATCGCCGAGGCCACCCTGATCAGCCGCACCGAAGCCAACCGACGCATCAGCGAGGCACGCGACCTGGGCCCGCGCCACGGCCTGACCGGCGAACCGATCCCACCCGCCCTGGCCGCCACCGCCGCGGCCCAACGCGACGGCACGCTGGGCGCGGGCCAGGTGGCGGTGATCCGCACGTTCTACCACCGCCTGCCCGGCTGGGTGGACGCCGCCACCCGCGAGCAGGCCGAGGCGCGGTTGGCCAAGGAGGGCAGCCGGTTTCGGCCAGAACAACTGGCGGCGCTGGCCAAGACGCTCGCCGACTGCCTCAATCCCGACGGCACCTACCGCGACGAGGACCGGGCGCGTCAGCGCGGCCTGATGCTGGGCAACCAGCAAGCCGACGGCATGTCAGCGCTGCGCGGCTGGCTGACCCCCGAGGCCCGCGCCACCCTGGAAGCCGTCTTGGCCAAACTCGCCGCGCCGGGCATGTGCAACCCCCTCGACGACACCCCCTGCATCGACGGCGCACCCACCCAAGAGGCCATCGAACACGACCCGCGATCGGCGGCCCAGCGCAACCACGACGGACTCAACGCAGCACTGCGCGGCATCTTGGCATCCGGAGAACTCGGGCAGCACAACGGCTTACCGGCCTCCATCATCGTCACCACCACACTCCAAGAGCTCGAGGCCGCCGCCGGGCGCGGCCTGACCGGTGGCGGCACCCTCTTGCCGATGAGCGATGTGATCCGCCTGGCCCGCCACGCCCACCACTATTTGGCGGTCTTCGACAAGGGCAAGGCGCTGGCGCTGTATCACACCAAACGACTCGCTTCACCGGGCCAGCGAATCGTGTTGTACGCCAAGGACCGCGGCTGTAGCGCCCCCGGCTGCACCGTGCCCGGCTACTACAGCGAAGTCCACCACGTCACCGACTACGCCACCTGCCACACCACCGACATCAACGACCTCACCTTCGCCTGCGGACCCCATCACCGCCTCCTACGACCCGGCGGCTGGATGACCCGCAAAAACGCCAAAGGCGATACCCAATGGATTCCACCTCCGCACCTCGAACGGGGCCGACCCCGAACCAACACCTTCCACCATCCGGAAAAGCTGCTCGACGGCGATGGTGATGACAACGATGTGCCGCCGCACTGAATTACTCTGATTGCTCGTGACTGGCCAGCGCACCCTGCTGCTGATGCGGCATGCGAAGTCCGATTACCCGCCCGGCGTCGCCGACCACGATCGACCGTTGGCGCCCCGCGGCATCCGGCAGGCCGGACTGGCCGGCGACTGGCTGCGCGCGAACGCCCCCGCCATCGACGGCGTGTTGTGCTCCACTGCGACACGCACCCGCGAGACGTTACGGAACACCCGCATCGATGCGCCGGTGCGATACAGCGATCGCCTGTATGCGACCACGCCGGGCACGGTCATCGACGAGATCAACACGGTGGACGACGCCGTCGGCACGCTGCTGGTCATCGGGCACGAACCAACGATGTCGGCGCTGGCGCTGGGACTCGGTCATGCCGAAGGTACGAATTCCACTGCAGCCGAACGAATTACGGCCAAGTTTCCGACGTCGGCGATCGCGGTGCTCACCGTGCCGAGCGCGTGGAAAGCGTTGGAACTGGGCGTGGCGACGCTGATCGACTTCGCGGTTCCGCGCTGAGGTTCGAGGTGCCGCGCTGAGCCGCGATCAGGAGTTGGTGGCCAGCGTCAGCTCCATCAGCTTGATGGCCTGCCCGCACGCGTCGATGCCCGGCGCCTGCGGGTTGATCCACCATCCGACCACCCCGGCCGCGTCGCTGGCCACGCCGCACGCACCGTTCGCGTCGTCGGGCCGCATCACGATCGAGTCGATGCCGGCGATCGAACGCGTCTCGATCTTGTACTTCAAGAATTCGGCGACCTTGCGCTCGTTGGACAGGCTGCCCTGCTCGAACCAGAACCGGGTGATGTCGATCAGGCCTGCTGGGTTGGCCGCCTGCCAGCGACAGATCGCACCAACGAACGTGCTCTGAATGTCGAGCGGGTCCGCACCCACGGTCTTGGCCAGGATGTCACTGGTCAAGACCTCGCATTCCTTGAGCAGGTTCGGATACTGCTGCTGGGAGTTGTTGTTGCGGGGCATATTGCCACCCGCCTTGACCGCGTTGCCGCCAATCGAGCGGGAACAGCCGGTCAACACCAGCAACGCGGCGATCACTACCGCCGCGGCAATGCGGGCGGTCCTTCCGCTGCGCGATTCGGCGCGCATCGCGCCCATCATTTCGAGTTCGCAATCGATTGACGGGCCAATTCTTTCGCGATGTCGCACGGCGGCGGGAACGGCTTCTGGCTGAAACTGATTGACCATTCAATAAAGTCGTCTTGGAACTGAATGCCGACCTCGCACAGCGAGTCGCCCAGGTTGGGCTCGTTGCCGACAGCGATGAAACCGCCGTGGCCGTTGATGTTGATGTCATCGACGCTGGCACGCGAGAGTTCCTCGGTCTTGCGTTCGCGTCCGATGGGGCTACCGCGATACCAGGAGAAGGAGAAGTGCGGCCCGAGGATGCCGCCGCCCGCGAGCCACTGGCACCCGACGGAGTTGCGGGCGGTGTTGATCAGTCCGCTGACCTTGGTGAGCTCCGCTACGGTCTGGTCGCTGATGCCGCCGCATTGCGGGAACATCGCACCATGGCTGCCCTGGCCGTTCTGCGGCGTCGACGACGCCGTCGCCCCCGGTTTGTTGCCGCCAGAATCCGAGCAGCCGGCGAGCGCGGAGATCAGGATCGTCAATGCTGACGCCACAAGAGCCAGCGCCCTCGTGTCACGCCGCACCGCTACCCTGCTTCCGTTCCACCCGCTGCTGGTCCACACGATGCACTGTAGCGGCAGCCCAGCGGGTCAACCACCGACGCGCCTGAGCAGGTAATTCGAAGCCGCCAACAAGTGTGGCGCGGACTTCGACGGTCCGGCGGTTGGCCGGGACGCCCGGGCGGACGGTATGCGACAGTTACCCAATGCTCCTGGCACTGCTGCGCCAGTACATCCAGCCGTATCGCCGGCTGGTAGCGGTGCTGATGGCGCTGCAGCTGATCAGCAACCTCGCGTCGCTGTATCTGCCGACGGTCAACGCCGCCATCATCGACCAGGGCGTTGCGAAGGGCGACACCGCCACGATCGTCCGGCTCGGCATGGTGATGCTCGGGGTCACCGCGTTGCAGGTGTTGTGCTCGGTCGGAGCGGTCTATTTCGGCTCGCGCACCGGGATGGGCTTCGGACGCGACCTGCGGGCCGCGGTGTTCGAACACGTCACCACCTTTTCCGAGCCCGAGACCGCCCGATTCGGAGCTCCGACGCTGCTGACGCGCAGCACCAACGACGTGCGGCAGATCCAATACCTGGTCCAGATCACCGGCACGGTGCTGGTGACGGCTCCGATCATGTGCCTCGGCGGGATCTTCATGGCCGTCCGCCAGGAGGCGGCGCTGACGTGGCTGCTGTTGGTCAGCGTGCCGATCATGGCGGTCGCCAACTACCTGGTGATGTCGCGCATGCTGCCCCTGTTGCGCCGCATGCAGGGCCTGATCGACGGCATCAACCGGGTGATGCGCGACCAGCTGGCCGGCGTCCGGGTGGTCCGGGCGTTCGCCCGCGAAGATTTCGAGCGTGACCGCTTCGCTCGCGCCAACACCGCGTTGTCGACGACCGCCCTGACGGCGGGCAACTTGCAGGCGTTGATGCTGCCCGTCACGACACTGACGATCAACGTGTCCAGCGTCGCGCTGATCTGGTTCGGCGGGTTGCGAATCGACCGCGGCCAGATGCAGGTCGGCTCATTGACCGCCTTCCTGGCCTACTTCACCCAGATCCTGATGGCGGTGTTGATGGCGACGATGACGCTGGTGGTGTTGCCGCGGGCCGCCGTCTGCGCCGAGCGGATCACCGAGGTACTTGCCACATCCCCCGCCGTCACCGATCCCCCGAATCCGCGATCCCCGCGCGGCGCGATCACCGGAACGGTGCGTTTGGCCGGCGCGACGTTCACCTATCCTGGCGCCGATCGGCCAGTGCTGCAGGGCATTTCCCTGACCGCGCTGCCCGGCACCACCACCGCCATCGTCGGCAGCACCGGCTCGGGCAAGTCGACGCTGGTCTCGCTGATCTGCCGGCTCTACGACGTCACCGGCGGAGCCGTCACGGTCGACGGCATCGACGTCCGCGATTACCGGACCGAGCGGTTGTGGTCGGCGATCGGGCTGGTGCCCCAGCGCGGCTACCTGTTTGCCGGCACGGTTGCCGACAACCTGCGCTACGGCGCCGTACCGCACCAGCAAGTCACCGACGAACAGATGTGGGAAGCGTTGCGGGTAGCCGCCGCAGACGATTTCGTGCGAGCCCACGATGACGGGCTACACATGCGCGTGGCGCAAGGCGGCATCAACTTCTCTGGCGGGCAGCGGCAACGGCTCGCGATCGCCCGGGCGGTGATCCGCCGCCCGGCGATCTACTTATTCGACGACTCGTTCGCCGCGCTCGACGCGCGTACCGACGCCCGTGTCCGCGCCTCGCTGCAGGAGGCTGCCGGCAATGCCACCATCATCGTTGTCACCCAACGTATCTCCATCGCGGCGAAAGTCGACCAGGTGATCGTGATCGACAAAGGGAACCTGGTGGGCGCGGGCACGCACGAATCACTGCTGACCGACTGCACTACTTACGCCGAATTCGCCGACTCGCAGTCGGTCGGTGCCGTGCGCTCGGGCCAAGCCGGGGGCACGCCGTGACCCGCGCGGCAGCCAGTCGGGCCGCACCCGCCACCCGTTCGCGTGACTTCTGGGGCTCGTCCGCGCGCCTGGTGAAACAACTTGCGCCGCAACGGCGGCTGTGCGTCGCGGTGATCACGTTGGGAATCACCGGCACGGCGATCGGGGTGGTCGTCCCGCGAATCCTGGGGCATGCCACCGATTTGCTGTTCAACGGCGTCATCGGGCGTCAGCTCCCGGCCGGAATCACCAAGGCGCAGGCCGTCGCCGCCGCACGCAGCCGAGGCGCCAACACTTTCGCCGACTTGTTGTCGGGAATGAACGTGGTGCCCGGCCACGGCGTGGACTTCGGTGCTGTCGCCCGGACCCTGGCGCTGGCTCTGGGCCTTTATCTTGTTTCCGCGGTGCTGATTTGGGCGCAGGCCCGGCTGCTCAACGTCACCGTGCAGCGCACCATGGTGGCGCTGCGTGCCGATGTCGAGGACAAGATTCACCGGTTGCCGCTGTCCTATTTCGACGGACGTCAGCGTGGTGAAGTGCTGAGCCGCGTCACCAACGACATCGACAACATCCAATCGTCGTTGTCGATGACGATCAGCCAGCTGCTGACAGCGGTGCTGACCGTGGTGGCGGTGCTGGCGATGATGCTCTCCATCTCGCCGCTGCTGGTGGTGATCACGGTGTTGACGGTGCCGTTGTCATTGTTGGCGACGCGGGCGATCGCGCGACGTTCCCAACGGCTGTTCGTCGCACAGTGGACCAGCATCGGCCGCCTCAACGCCCACATCGAGGAGACCTACAGCGGTTTCACCGTGGTCACCACGTTCGGCCACCAGGCCGCGGCGCGCGAGCAATTCCGCGCCCTCAACGAAGACGTCTACGACGCGAGCTTCGGCGCTCAATTCTTCTCCGGGCTGGTGGGGCCGGCGACGACATTCATCGGCAACCTCGGCTACGTCGCCGTCGCCGTGGTGGGCGGTCTGCAGGTCGCCACGGGCCAGATCACCCTGGGTAACATCCAGGCGTTCATTCAGTATGTGCGGCAATTCAATTCACCCCTGAACCAGTTGGCCGGGATGTACAACACCCTGCAATCCGGGGCCGCCAGCGCCGAACGCGTCTTCACGCTGCTCGACGAACCCGAGGAATCCCCGGCGCCCCTCGCCCAACCGGGCCCGGCGAGCACCCCGCAGCCGGGTGGCCGCGTGGAATTCGTCCACGTGAGCTTCGCCTACCGCCCGGGCACCCCGGTGATCGAGGACCTGTCCTTGGTCGCCGAACCTGGCAGCACGGTGGCGATCGTCGGTCCGACTGGGGCGGGCAAGACCACGCTGGTGAACCTGCTGATGCGGTTCTACGACGTCGACGCGGGCCAGATCCTGCTCGACGGTGTCGACATCACCACGATGGACCGCCAGTCGTTGCGGTCGCGAATCGGCATGGTGCTCCAAGACACCTGGCTTTTCGAAGGGACGATCGCGGAGAACATCGCCTACGGTCGCCCCGACGCCGGCGAGGACGAGGTTCTCGACGCCGCCAAGGCCGCCTACGTCGACCGTTTTGTGCGAACGTTACCGGCCGGCTATGAGACCCGAATCAGCGGCGACGGCGGCAACATCAGCGCCGGGGAAAAGCAACTGATCACCATCGCGCGGGCATTTCTCGCGCGGCCGCAATTGTTGATCCTCGACGAGGCAACCAGTTCGGTCGATACCCGCACCGAGGCGCTTATCCAGCACGCGATGTGTGAGCTGCGTCGTGATCGCACGAGTTTCCTCATCGCGCACCGGCTTTCGACGATCCGCGATGCCGACCGGATCTTGGTGGTCGAGGCCGGCCGGATTGTCGAACAGGGCAATCACGCCGAGCTGCTGGCGCGCCACGGCGCGTACTACGCGATGACTCAGGCGTAACGCCGCGCGTCGGCGGGCGCCCGGAGAAAAGCAAATGATAAGCGGTCGCGATCGCTACCGAGAAGTTATTGAGAAGACACCACGGAACAAACGAAACCCTGGGATCGTCCTACTCGGTAACGCACTTGAAAGGGGTGGCAGCAATGTTCTCCCGCCGCATCATCACAATGGCCAGCACCGCCATCGGCACCGCCGCCATCGGGCTTGGGGCCGTCGGCATGGCCGGCACCGCAGCAGCGATGTCAGTTCAGACCGCCGATCAGGCGTTCCTGGGCCAGATGCAAAGCCTCGGCGTCACTTTCCCGTCGACGCAAGCCGCCGTGCGAGCGGGCCACCAGGTGTGCACCGAACTGGCCGCCGGACAGACCCCGACCGCCGTCACCGTCCAGATCTTCCGCCACACCAACCTGACTCCCCCGCAGGCGGCCGGCCTGGTGGCCGCGGCGACCAACGCCTACTGCCCGCAATTCTCCGGCCAGCCCGCCTAGGCGATCAACAGGCACTGGAGCAAACTCGCGCTTCACGCTGCGTCAGAACACATTTCAGCACGGTGGTTTGCCGGGATCGTCAACGAATCCGCGCACT
This sequence comes from Mycobacterium sp. NGS17, assembly GCF_059813205.1. Lineage (NCBI taxonomy): Bacteria > Bacillati > Actinomycetota > Actinomycetes > Mycobacteriales > Mycobacteriaceae > Mycobacterium > Mycobacterium sp. NGS17. The sequence goes on from NZ_JCALED010000008.1 coordinate 259,034, forward strand.
TGGCGTCACAATCACACAAGTGACCTCATGGCATCCGACGCCGCGTACTGGGAAAGGCTGGTAAGCGCGATGGCGGACGAACGTCTCGACTTCGGCCTGCTCGGACCGTTACAGATGAGCGTTGACGGTGCTGTGGTGCCGTTGGGCACGCCCAAACAGCGGGCGGTGCTGGCCATGCTGCTGATCAACCGCAACAGCCCGGTCGGCGTCGACCGGCTCATCACCGCGCTCTGGGACGAGTCGCCGCCGTCGGGCGCGCGAGCCAGCATTCACTCGTACGTGTCCAACCTGCGCAAGCTGCTGACCGGCGCCGGCGTCGACTCGCGCACGGTGTTGTTCGCGGCGCCGCCGGGTTATCGGCTCAATATCCCCAATGACGCCTGCGATCTCGACCGCTTCACCGCCGAAAAGACCGCCGGCGTGCACGCGATAGCCGCGGGCCGCTTCGAGCAGGCCAGCCGGCACCTGTCGGCCGCCCTGGCCGAATGGCGCGGCCCGGTGCTCGCCGACCTGGAAGACTTCCGTTTCGTCAACGCCTTCACCACTTCCCTCATCGAGGAGAAGGTGCTGGCCCACACGGCGCAAGCCGAGGCCGAAATCGCCTGCGGACGCGCCGCTACCGTGATCGCCGAATTGGAAGCCCTGACGGCAGAACATCCTTACCGCGAGCAGCTGTGGGCTCAGTTGATGACCGCCTACTACCTCACCGATCGCCAATCCGATGCGCTGGCGGCCTACCGCCGCGTGCAGAAGTCGCTTGCCGATGACCTCGGAATCGACCCGGGCCAGAATTTGCGGACCCTCAATGACCGGATCCTGCGCCAAGAACCGCTGGACGCCAAGAAGAACGCCATGACGACCGCGGCCGTCGAGATCACCGTGCTCGAGCAATACACGTCAGACAACAAAGCCGTCGCTTATCTGCACGAGCCGTCCGGCCGCCGGTATCCGCTGCACGGGTCGACAACGATTGGGCGGCTTGGCGACAACGACATCGTCCTGGACTCCCCCAAGGTGAGTCGCCACCACGCCGTCATCGTCGATACCGGAACCGGTTACATCATCGACGACCTGCGGTCCTCCAACGGCGTGCACGTGCAGGACCAACGAATCCGCTCGGCCGCGACCTTGCAAGACGGCGACCGCGTCCGCATCTGCGACCGCGTGTTCACCTTCCAGATCGCCGCTGACAACGGCGACGAGGGATAGCCCCCGGCAAGCCGACCCGCGCTGACACGAGCGGCAATTGTTCCCGTTATCGTGCGGTGGGACGCCTGCGCGCTTACCGTCATGATTGCTCAGTCACGGTTGCGATCATGTGTCGGTCCGCAAAGTCTCGGATGAGACCGGCGGGCCAGGGGTTGGGTTGGAAGGATGAGGAATGAGTGACGAGCAGTCCTCACGGGCGGGGTCGATGTTCGGCCCTTACCACCTAAAGCGGCTGCTGGGCCGCGGTGGCATGGGTGAGGTCTACGAGGCCGAACACACCGTCAAGGAGTGGACGGTTGCGGTCAAACTTCTCTCCGAAAGCTTCAGCAGAGACCCGGTGTTTCGCGAGCGGTTGAAGCGCGAAGCCCGCACCGCCGGTCGTTTGCAGGAACCGCACGTGGTGCCGGTGCACGACTACGGCGAGATCGACGGCCAGATGTTTCTGGAGATGCGCTTGGTCGAGGGCACCGACCTGGACAGCGTGCTCAAACGCTTCGGCCCGCTGACCCCACCCCGCGCGGTCGCCATCATCACCCAGATCGCCTCCGCGCTCGACGCCGCCCACGCCGCCGGGGTGATGCACCGCGACATCAAACCGCAGAACATTCTGGTCACCCGCGACGACTTCGCCTACCTGGTCGACTTCGGCATCGCCAGCGCCACCACCGACGAGAAGCTCACGCAGCTCGGCACCGCGGTCGGCACCTGGAAATACATGGCGCCAGAACGGTTTTCCGACGCAGAAGTCACCTACCGTGCCGACATCTACGCACTGGCCTGCGTGCTGTTCGAGTGCTTGACCGGATCCCCGCCCTATCGGGCCGACAGCGCGGGCGTCCTGGTCTCCGCCCACATGATGGACCCCATCCCCGCGCCCAGCGAGCAGCGCCCGGGCGTCCCCAAGGCCTTCGACGCGGTGATCGCCCGCGGCATGGCCAAAAAGCCTGAGGACCGCTACGCCAGCGCGGGCGACTTGGCCCTGGCCGCCAAGGAAGCGCTCAGCAACCCCGATCAAGACCGCGCCGCCACCATCTTGCGCCGCAGCCAGGAAGCCGCACTGCCCACCGCGGAATTCCCCGGCGCGCAGGCCCACGCCGCCGCGGCGCCTCCGCCGGCGTACCAGCCCACGTTCAACACCCCGCCGCCATCGCCATTCGATCCGCCGTCGGCGGCCACTTCCGGTCCGATACCGTCGCAGAGCGCGCAATCGTGGACCCCCACCAGCGGCCCGATCCCGTCGGCCGGACAGCCCGCGCCGCCCTATTACCAAGGCGGCAATGCCAATTGGGGCGGCCCGCAACAGTTCACCAGCTCGACGCCCTGGGGTCAGCCCGCGCCCAAGCCGCACCGCAATGTCTGGCCCATCGTTGCGGCCGTCGCCGTGGTGCTCGTGGTCATCGCGAGTGGGGTGGGTATCTGGCTGGTGGTTCGGCCCAAACCGGAACCACCCCAGGCCGCGCCGCTGGGTCCCGAACGCCTCAGCGGACTGCTGCTCAGCCCCGCCGATGTCAACACCGTGATGGGCTCGTCATCGATGCAGCCGGGCAAACCGATCACGTCGACGGATACCTCCTCGGTGACGGTGTCCGTGCCCGACTGCCAGGGCGCGCTCTACACCACCCAGGATCCGGTCTATGCGGGCACCGGTTACTCGGCGGTGAGCGGACTGGTGTCTTCGGAGGCGGGCGATAACTACGATCACTGGGTCAACCAGGCCGTCGTGTTGTTCCCGTCCGCCGACAAGGCCAAAAGCTTCGTCGAGAACTCCGCGGAGAAATGGAAGGGCTGCGCCGGAAAAACGGTGACCGTCACCAACAAGAACAAGACCTATCGGTGGACGTTCGCCCAGGTTCAGGGCGCTCCACCGAAAATAACCCTGATGGACACCCAGGAGGCCGCGGACGGCTGGGAGTGCCAGCGCGCGCTCAGCGTGGCCAACAACGTGGTCGTCGACATCAACGCGTGCGGGTACCACATCAGCGACCAGGGCGGCCAGATCGCCGACAAGATCGTCACCAAGATCGACGCCGAGAAGCCGGAAGGCTGACCGGCCGCGCCGCTACGGCGGCGGCTCGGTCACGACTGAAGGTCAGGCCCCTGCGCGCGGAGGTCGTCGACCGCCGACATCGCGTCGCGCAATTTGGCCAGCCACTCGTCGGCGTGTTCACCGACCAGTTTCACCGACCACGCGAGGGCGTCGGCGCGGGAGCGGGCCACACCGGCATCGACCAACGTGTCCAGCACCTGGCGTTCGGGCTGCTTCAGCCGCGTCATGACCGGAACGGCGATGTGGGTGAACAGAATTCGCTCGGTGCCCGTCTTGGAGCCGACCTCCACACCCCAGGAAACCTTGCGACCGTATCGATCTTGCGCTTCGTCGGCGATGTGCATTCGCTCGGACCGGGTGTCCTCGCGGAACCGTGAAGCTCGCCCGGCCGCACGGGCCTCGCTCGCTTCGCTTTCGGTGCTCGCCGGATCCGGGAGCTTCCCGATGACGGTGATTTCTTCGCGGTCCACGACCACCGTGGGGTCGCCGTCGAACCAACCATCCGGAAGACGTCCGGCGAACCATTCCGCGGCGTCGCTGGCGTCGGGCTGCTGGGCTTGCTGCCAGCCCCCGGGCCGGCCGTAGCGCCTATGTGCGTGATGAGCTTTCATGATTACATGATTACACCATTACAACGTTAGGGAAACAGCGTTTCACCGGCGGCGAACAACGGACCAGAGAAGCAGCCGCCTCGGGCGGTTCGCTTCCCGGTCAAGGGGCGTCCCGAGGACAGAAGCCGACCGGGGAAACCCGTTGATCTGGGCTGTTCGACGGCGTAAATTTGGGTGGCGAAGCAGGCCCGGAAGCGACCAATTCGAAGTGCCGGAACACGGGGTAGGAATCCGGCCGCGTAGGACACGCGTAAGACGGAGTCAGACGCCCCCTGGAGTCGCGCCGGGCCTGCCCATGTGTGAACGCCGTTGGCCGGCTGGACGCCGTCTCGTCAGTCGCCGTTGCCCCGCCGGACGCGAAAGAGTTTCACCTCGTTCTTGATGCCCTTGAGGTGACGGGCGCCGGCGAACGACGCGGAGAACTGACCGTTGTCGCCGATGTCGTCCCAGACCGAATCCGCGACCAGGACGGTGCCTGGGCGCGCCACATTGGTGACGCGGCTTGCCACGTTGACCGGACTGCCGAACCAGTCTCCGGCCCGGCTCACCGCCATGCCGGAGGCCAACCCCGCTCGCAATCGGGGAAAGTCGTTGTCGGTGTCGACGGCTTCGACGAGTTTGAGGATGACGTCGAGCAACGGCAGCGGATCGGGGCAGACGAACATCACCGCATCACCGATGGTCTTGATGAAGCGCACGGGAGGCACGGTCATGTCCCGCGCGAGGATCGCCAGCCGATTGGCCAGGTGCCCAAGCTCCTCGGGCGACACCGCCTCGCCGATCTTCGTGAAGCCGACCAGGTCCGCGAACGCGACGGTGATCTGGCGGGCTCCGGGAAGTGGCTTACCGGCCGCGCGCTCGGCGGCATTGACCGCCTCGGTCTCCATCATGTGCCGCAACTGCATGAACAACATGTGCTCGATCATCGGGCCCAGCAGGGGCGCGATCTCGGTCACCAAAGCCTTTGAACCCTTGGCGATTTCGAGCTCGCTGGCACCAGGCCGCATGATCGCCGAAAGCGCCGTGTACCGCATGACCTCAGCCGCCCGCGACAGGCCCTCGGCCAGCACCCGGACTACCAGAACCAGCTGTTCGGGATCCAGTCCCAGCTCCACGAACCGTTGGGTGAAGGCGGCGGCTTGACCGTCGGCGCGCATGTGGACCGCGGCGTCGGGGTCGTCCACGCGGACCAGGCCGATTGCGCGTTGCACGCGTTGCAAGAGCCCAAGGTCGATGCCGTGGGACTCGCTGATCTCGCGGGTGGACACGTAGGTGCCGTCGTCGCCGATGAGGTGGCGCGTGGCCAGCAGCAGGGGCGGATTCGTCGCGCGGATCTCGTCGGCGGTCACGCCCTGCTCTAACAGCCATTTCACAAGCTCGGCCCGTTCGGTGCGTGCGCTCCCCTCGAGTCCCTGCAGCAGTTCGTCGATATTGTCGTCGGTCCCGTCCTGCACTTCGCAAACGTACAACGCGGGCAAGCGATGATGTGAGGTGATGAGCACACCGCTGCTGCGGGGGTTCCCGCCGGTCGTCGATGAGCGCGCCAGGACGCTGATCCTGGGTTCGTTTCCCAGCGCGCAATCACTGGCGGCGGGCCAGTACTACGCCAATCCCCGCAATGCGTTCTGGGCAATCACCGGTGAGCTGTTCGGCTTCGACGCGACCGCACCCTACGACAGACGGGTGGCGGCCCTGCAATCCCATGGTGTCGCGCTTTGGGATGTGCTTCACGCGTGCCGGCGGGTCGGCAGTGCGGACTCGGCGATCGAGCCAAAGAGTTTGACTAGCAACGATTTTGATGAGTTGTTCGCGCAGCACCCGACCATTACGACGGTGTACTTCAACGGAGCCAAGGCCGCCGGCCTATTCGCTCGGCTGGCGGAGGCGCCCGATCGGATCCGGTATGAGCGCCTGCCGTCGACGAGCCCGGCCAATGCGATGCGGTCGGGTGCCAAGCTGGCGGCCTGGCGCGTGATCGCGAGCGCGGCGCAGCCGGGCGAAGCGGGTCACCGCCCATAGACCCAGCGCGTGATCGCGAGCGCGGCGCAGCCGGGCGAAGCGGGTCACCGCCCATAGACCCAGCGCGTGATCGCGAGCTCGGCTTAGGACACTGGCGGCCGGTGAAGGGCCCACGGGCGAGCCGCTTCGATCTGCGCCGACAGCGACAACAGGGTCGCTTCGTCGGATGGCTTGCCGACGAGTTGGACCGACATCGGCAGGCCGTCCGCGTCGAAGTCCCACGGCACCACTGCCGCGGGCTGTCCGGTCAGGTTCCAAACCTGTTGGTAGGGAACGTACTGTCCCACCCTGAGCAGCGTCGAAACAGCGCCGCGGCGTTGATACGCACCGATCCGGGACGGGCCTGTCGCGGTCCCGGGGGTGACGACGACGTCGACATCGTCGAAGATCGCCTGAATCCGCGAGACGACGGCGCCCTCGTTCGCCCGGATGGCCTCCATTCGCCTGTCGGAGAAGAAAGACCCCAAGCGGGCCATGGTGCGGGTGCGCGGTTCCAACCACTCCGGGTGGGCGAGGGCGTCCGCGTCGTCGCAGATACCGCGCAAATAGCGGGGCAGATAGTTGGTGACCATCGTCGAAATCGGATATTCGGGGTCGGCGGTGATGACGTCATGGCCGAGGTCGCGAAGCAAGGCGCCGGCCTGGTCGACCGCCGTCAACTCCGCCTTGCCGACCCTGACCGGCAGCGGGGTTGGAACCTTGGTGCTCAACGCAATTCGCAACCGGCCGGGACTGCGGCCCGCCGCACTCACGAACTCGCCTTCGGGACCGGGCAGCGTAGACGTCGCATCCAGGAAGACGGCGGCGTCCATCACCGTTCGCGCGATCGGGCCGTTGACGCTCAGCCCGTACCAGGCGTCGTCGTGCGGCTCCAGCGACACGCGATCGCGTTGTGGCTTCAGGCCGAACAGACCGCACCAGGTCGCCGGGATGCGAATCGACCCGCCCCCATCGGATCCCAATGCCAGGGAAGCCAATCCGGCAGCGACCGCGGCGGCACTGCCGCCGCTACTGCCGCCCGGAGTGCGGGTGAGATTCCACGGATTACGGGTGGCTCCGAAGGATGTCGACTCCGTGTAGGGCAGCATCATGAGCTCGGGCACATTGGTCTTGCCGATGATCACCGCGCCAGCGGTACGCAACCGGCGGACCACCTCCGCATCGGAGGTGACGGCGGGCCGGTGACCGCCGCTGCCGAACGTCGTCACCTGGCCGGCGACGTCGACATCGTCTTTGATCGCGATGGGCACCCCGAGCAGCGGCAGCCGCTCGCCCGCATCAAGGCGCTCCTGCGCCGCCGCGGCCTCATACCGAGCCTGGTCGGCGAGCACCACTCGGTAGCAGCGCAGCTGGGCGTCCAGCCTCGCGATCCGCTCCAGGTAGACCTCGAGCAACTCCGGCGCGGTCAGTTCACCGTCGGCGAGCATGCGCGCGTGTGCAGCCGCGCCTGCGAAGGCGAGATCGTCCATCGCGGCAGCGTATCCCGCCAATCGTGGCAGACCCCGACTGGTCTCGGCGCCGCCATGACGCGGCAACCAGTACCGTGGGCGACATGTCCTGCGTGTTCTGTGCGATCGTCGCCGGCGAGGCCCCGGCCATCCGGATCTTCGAAGACGACGACTACCTGGCCATCCTCGACGTTCGCCCATTCACCCGGGGCCACACATTGGTCGTGCCCAAACGGCACAGCGTCGATCTCACCGACACCGCGCCGGAAACGCTGGCCGGGATGGTCACCTTGGGCCAACGCATCGCCCGAGCCGCGCGCACCACCGAATTGGCCGACGCTACCAATATCGCCGTCAACGACGGCAGCGCCGCTTTCCAGTCCGTCTTCCATATTCACTTGCACGTTTTGCCCCGCCGCAACGGCGACAAGCTGTCGGTGGCCAAGGGATTGGTGCTGCGCCGCGACCCCGACCGGGAGGCCACCGGCCAGATTCTTCGCACCGCACTGGCCCGTATCGATGCGAGTCAGTCGGATTGAGCGGCGTTGTGCCAGCGCGATCGGACGAGGCTAGAACAGCTCTTTGGCCAGCAGCTCGAGCGTCGCGACCCGCCCCGGCGCGGTGTCGGGTTCGGTTCCGCGGTGGGCCGAGGCCACCGGGTTCACCATGACTTCGTCGACGCCGAACCGGTCGGCCAGCGCTCGGATCTGATCGGCGGCCTCGGCCGGCGCCCCCAAAACGGCACGCTGGAAGCCGCTTTCGACGATCCGCTGTTGTTGTCCGGTCAATTCGGCAACCGCAGCCTCCTCGACCAGCGGCACCGGCCCGAGCGGTTGCCCCGTCCGAAGCCGGGCCATCATCTGCAGGTTGGGCAACATCAATGCCGTTGCCTCCTCCCGGGTTTCGGCCACCGCGGCGTTCACCGTCAAAAAGGTCAGGGGCTGATCCGTCAGCGCACTCGGCTTGAATCGCGAACGGTAGACCTCGAGCGCCTCCTCGGTTCCGTTGCCGGAGAAGTGATGTGCGAACACATACGGCAACCCCTTGGCGGCGGCCAGATGCGCCGAGTACATCGACGACCCCAGCAGCCACAGGCGCGGTTCGCCGGCCGCGGCCGGGGTGGCCTTGAGCGTGTAATCACCCGAGCGCAACGGAACCCGCACGCCGCGTGCGCCCATCAGCGCGGCCACGTCGTCGAGATACTCCGGGAAGTTTTCGATGTCGCGGTCGTCCCGGCCGCCGCGCAACGCATACGAGGTCACGGGATCCGAGCCGGGCGCCCGGCCGATGCCGAGGTCGATCCGGCCCGGGGCGGCGGCCTCCAAAAGCGCGAACTGCTCGGCCACCGCCAGCGGCGCGTGGTTGGGCAGCATCACACCACCCGAGCCCAGCCGCAGCTGCGAGGTCTGCGCGGCCAGGTAGGCGAGCACCACCGGCGGGCTGGTGGCACCCACCGACGGCATGTTGTGGTGCTCGGCCACCCAGTAACGGGTGAAACCCAGCCGATCCGCGGCCTGCGCGAGTTGCACGGTGGCCGCCAGCGCGGCAGCGGTCGTCTGGTCGGTGCGTACCGGAATGAGATCGAGGACGGAAAGACGCACGATCGCGTCAACGCGCGCGGGCCCGCAAACGTTCCCGCCCGGCTCAGTACTCCTTGAGCGTGATCGAGGCGACGATCCGGTCGAATACCTCTTGCGGTATCGGCGCACCGCCCGGAATGTTGTCCACGACCAGCCACTGATTGCGCTTGACGTAGTCGTTGAACTCGCGGTGATAGTTGGCGAAGCCGGCTTCGTGGTCGACGGTCCCGTCTTGGGAGGCCGCCTTGAGCTCACCGGCCAGGATGTAGGCGCCCAACAGCGCGACGCTGGTCCCCTGACCCGACAGCGGCGAACAGCAGTATCCGGCGTCGCCTACCAGCGCCACCCTCCCCCGCGACCAGCGATCCATCTTGATCTGCGCCATCTCGTCGAAGTAGAAGTCGGGCGCGCCGCGCATGCACTCCAGCAGTTGCGGGCGAACCCAGCCGTCGCCGGCCATCCGCCGCTCCAGCTCGGCGAATTGGGTCTCGGTGTCGCGGTAGTCGATCCTCAGGTCGGTGTCCATGAAGCCGACCATGGCCCGCGCCTCGGCGTTGTTGCGGGCGCTGTAGATGCCGGCCATGGTGGAGTCCCCGTAGTGCCACATCTGCCAGTAGTCGAGGTCCAAGAAGTTGGGCACGGTGAAGATCGCCGCGTGCGTGCCCAGCCTCTCGATGAAATTCTCTTCGGGGCCGAACACCAGACGCCGCACATTGGAGTGCAATCCGTCGGCGCCGATGACCAGGTCGAAACTGCGCGGCGCGGCGCGCTCGAAGGTGACGCGGACCGCCTCGCCGTCGTCATCGAGGGCTGTGATGGTGTCATCGAAAACATATTCGGCCGTCCATTGGCTTGCGCCGTAAAGCAATTCGACCAGATCGTCGCGCAGCAGCTCGATGTCGGGGCTATCGATAAGCCCACCGGTCGGTGTCGATTCGGTGTCCCGGGACAGCTCGTTGCCGTCGCGGTCCACGACGGACGAGCCCCGGATTTGCGTCCTGCGCTTCTGGGCCGCGCCCAACAGCCCCATGCGCTCGAGCACCGTCAGCGCCGGCCCCCGCACGTCGATCGCCTGACCGCCCGGCCTCGGCCCCCGATGGCGCTCGACCACGGTCACCGAAAACCCATGCCGCCCAAGCCAAAAAGCCGCCGCCGTACCCGCCACGCTGGCGCCGGATACCAGAACCTCGGTCACGTGATCCCTGCCAGTTCCTTTGCGTCGCGGAAGACGTCGTCAAGCATTGCTGGTGTCAACCTACCGGTGAACATGTTTTGCTGGCTCGGGTGGTAGCAGCCGAGCAACCGCACACCGGGCGCCAGGTCGGCAACGACGCCGTGGCCGAACCGGGGCTTGCGCCCGGTCGAGGTGCCCGGCAGCCGCAGCGCGATCTGCCAGCCGAATCCGCCCAGGGCCACGACCACGCGAACATCCTCGGACACCAACCGCCATTCGGCCTGCAGCCACGGCCAGCAGGTGTCCCGCTCCTCCGGCGTCGGGGCGTTGGCGGGCGGCGCGCACCGCACCGGGGCGACGATGCGAATCTTCTTGGTCTGCAACCCATCCGCGGCGTCGACACTCGTCGGTTGGTTCACCAGTCCGGCCCGGTACAGCGCCGCGTACAACTGGTCCCCCGAGCGGTCGCCGGTGAACATCCGTCCGGTGCGGTTCGCACCGTGCGCGGCGGGCGCCAATCCGACGATCAGCAGCCGCGGCCGCGCCGACCCCCAGCTCGGTACCGGCCGCCCCCAATACGGTTGATCGGCAAACGCTCGGCGCTTGACGACCGCGACATCCTCGCGCCAGCTGACCAGGCGCGGGCAGGCCCGGCAGACGCTGACCAACGCATCGATTTCGGGAATCGAGCCGGCGTGCTCGGCGAGGTCGACAACCGCGGCGGCGTCGGCCGCCACGGGCGTCTGCGGTGTGGCCGGATCGCTGGGCCATCCGGTGCCGGCGCCGACCGGAGAGCTGAACGCCTGGCCGGTACGTGGGTGGGCGAGCACACGAACATCCTGCACGAGTCGAAAAATTCGGTCGCCGCAAATACCGCTTTGGCATACATTCAGCGGCGATCTTCCAATGAAAAGCGGCGGCCCAGCATTCCTGATCCTGTTCGCCACGTTGATGGCGACGGCGGGCAGCGGCATCTCGATAGTCGCGTTTCCGTGGCTGGCGTTGCAGCACCACAACAGCGCGCGCGACGCCTCGGCCGTGGCCCTGGCCATGACGCTGCCGCTGGTGCTGTCCACCCTCGTCGCCGGCGCCGCGGTCGACTTCTTCGGCCGCCGCCGGGTGTCGCTGGTCTCCGATGCGCTGTCCGGGACGGCGGTGACCGCGGTGCCGCTGATCGCGTGGGGGCTCGGCGCGGACGCGCTGAACCTGGCGGTGCTGGCCGTCCTCGCCATCTTCGCGGCCGCGTTCGACCCGGCCGGGACGACGGCGCGCGAGTCGATGCTGCCCGAGGCCGCCGCCCGCGCGGGCTGGTCGCTGGCCCGCACCAACAGCATGTACGAGGCGATTCTCAACCTGGGGTTCATCGTGGGCCCGGGCATCGGCGGCCTGATGATCGCCACCGTCGGCGGCATCACCACGATGTGGATGACGGCCGGGCTGTTCGGGTTGTCCATCCTGACGATCGGGTCGCTGCGGCTAGAGGGCAGCGGAAAGCCCGAGCGTGCGACCCGGCCCGGCGGGTGGATGTCCGGCATCGCCGAAGGATTGCGCTTCGTCTGGAACCTGCGGGTGCTCCGGACGCTCGGCCTGATCGACCTGGCCGTCACCGCGCTCTACCTGCCGATGGAAAGCGTGCTGTTTCCGAAGTACTTCTCCGACCACCACCAACCGGCGCAACTGGGATGGGCGCTGATGGCGATCGGGTTCGGCGGCGTGGCGGGGGCTCTCGGATATGCGGCGCTGTCGAAACACCTGCGACGGCGCACGGCCGTGCTGACGGCGACCCTCACCTTCGGGGCGGCGACCGTCGGAATCGCGTTCCTGCCGCCGTTGCCGGTGATCCTGGTGCTGTGCGCGGTCACCGGCGTGGTCTACGGGCCGATCCAGCCGATCTACAACTACATGATGCAGACGCGGGCCCCGCATCGGCTGCGCGGCCGGGTGGTCGGGGTGATGACCGGGCTGACCTACGCGGCGGGCCCGTTGGGCCTGGTGGTCGCAGGTCCGCTGACCGACGCGGCGGGGCTCAAGGTCACGTTCCTGGTGCTCGCGGTACCGATCCTGCTGATCGGCCTCGTCGCATGCCGCCTGCCGTCGCTGCACGAACTGGACCGCGCGCCGGAGCTCGCGCAAGACCCCGGCCCGTCAGGCGGGCTTAGTATCGGGCCGTGAGCTCTGACGCCCTGGCCAGCCTGATCGCCGACCTGCCCGACGGGATGGTGGTCACCGACCCGACCGTGACCGAGGGCTACCGGCAGGACCGCGCCTTCGACCCGGCGGCCGGCAAGCCGCTGGCCGTGGTGCGGCCGCGGCACACAGAAGAGGTGCAGAAGGTGCTGCGCTGGGCCGCCGCGCACCGGGTGCCCGTGGTGACGCGCGGCGCCGGCAGCGGCCTGTCGGGCGGGGCGACCGCACTGGACGACGGGATCGTGCTGTCCACCGAGAAGATGCGCGACATCGCCGTCGACCCGGTCACGCGGACCGCGGTATGCCAGCCCGGGCTGTTCAACGCTGAGGTGAAGAAGGCCGCTGCCGAGCACGGCCTGTGGTATCCGCCGGACCCGTCGTCGTTCGAAATCTGCAGCATCGGCGGCAATATCGCCACCAACGCCGGCGGGCTGTGCTGCGTGAAGTACGGCGTCACCACCGATTACGTGCTGGGCATGCAGGTGGTGCTGGCCGACGGCACCGCGGTGCGGCTGGGCGGCCCGCGTCTGAAGGATGTCGCGGGGCTGTCGTTGACCAAACTGTTCGTCGGCAGCGAGGGCACGTTGGGCGTCGTCACGGAGGTGACGCTGCGGCTGGTGCCCAAGCAGAACGCGTCCAGCATTGTGGTGGCCAGCTTCGCGACCGTCGAGGACGCGGTCGAGGCGGTGCTCGGCGTCACCGCGCGGCTTCGTCCGTCGATGCTGGAGTTCATGGACTCGGTGGCGATCAACGCCGTCGAGGACACCCTGCGCATGGATCTGGACCGCGGGGCGGCCGCCATGCTGGTGGCCGGATCGGACGAGCGCGGCCGCGCCGGCAGCGAGGACGCCGAAATCATGGCCGAAGTTTTCGCGGAACACGCTGCGACGGAGGTGTTTTCGACCGACGATCCCGAGGAGGGCGAGGCGTTCGTCGTCGCACGGCGGTTTTGCATCCCGGCCGTCGAGGCCAAGGGGTCGTTGCTGCTCGAGGATGTCGGGGTGCCGCTTCCGGCGCTGGGCCAGCTGGTGACCGGGATCGCGCGCATCGCAGCGGAGCGCGACCTGATGATCTCGGTGATCGCACACGCCGGCGACGGCAACACCCACCCGCTGATCGTCTACGACCCCGCCGATGCCGACATGGCCGAACGCGCCCACCTGGCGTTCGGCGAGATCATGGACCTGGCCGTCGGACTGGGCGGCACCATCACCGGGGAACACGGCGTCGGCCGGTTGAAGCGGCCCTGGCTGGCCGGCTATCTGGGACCCGGCGTGATGGACCTCAACCGGCGGATCAAAGAGGCGCTGGATCCGCTGGGCATCCTCAATCCCGGCGCGGCCATCTAATTCCGGCTTGGGTGTTCGCGCGGGGGTGGCGAGTGTGCATCCAGGGCTTTCGGTGTGAACGCTGGGCTTTCGGTGTGAACGCTGGGCGACGACACGCCGCTTGAGCGCGCCGTCAATGCCCACTCGAAGCCGTCATTGCACAGCCAATGCCGTGAGCGCACACTCGGCCGATCGCCGGCCCGCACCTTGACACCAATCGCCAATTGTCGTACGAATGAGACATGGCTGCTGTTATGTCTCACCCCGCACCGGTCGCTTTTCAGCTCGCGACGGCCGCCACCTGGCCGAACCCGTGGCCGATGTACCGCGCTCTGCGAGATCACGATCCGGTGCACCACGTCGTTCCGGCGAACCATCCCGGCGATGACTACTACGTGCTGTCCCGGCACGCCGACGTGTGGGCCGCGGCCCGGGACCACGAAACCTATTCGTCGGCACAGGGATTGACCGTCAACTACGGCGACCTGGAAATGATTGGGCTGCAGGATAATCCGCCGTTCGTGATGCAGGATCCTCCGGTGCACACCCAATTCCGCAAGCTGGTCTCGCGCGGCTTCACGCCACGGCAGGTCGAGGCGGTGGAGCCCAAAGTGCGGGAGTTCGTCGTCGAGCGCATAGAGGGGTTGCGCTCGGCCGGCGGCGGCGACATCGTCGCGGAGCTGTTCAAGCCGCTGCCGTCGATGGTGGTGGCGCACTATCTCGGTGTGCCGGAGGAAGATTGGGCCCAATTCGACGGTTGGACCCAGGCGATCGTCGCGGCCAACACCGCCGATGGCGGCGTCGCCGGTGCGCTCGAGACGGTCGGCGACGCGGTCGGGTCGATGATGGCCTACTTCGCCGGGCTGATCGAACGGCGCCGGAGCGATCCCGAGGACGACACGATCTCGCACCTGGTGGCCGCCGGCGTCGGGGCAGACGGTGACATCGCCGGCACCCTGTCGATCCTGGCGTTCACGTTCACCATGGTCACCGGCGGCAACGACACCGTCACCGGCATGCTCGGCGGTTCGATGCCGCTGCTGCACGAACGACCCGACCAACGTCAGCTGCTGGTGGACGACCTCGACCGCATCCCGGATGCGGTCGAGGAGTTACTGCGGATGACCTCACCCGTGCAGGGGCTGGCCCGCACCGTCACCCGCGACGTGAACGTCGGTGCGACGACCATCCCGGCCGGCCGCCGGGTATTGCTGTTGTACGGTTCGGCCAACCGTGACGAACGCCAATACGGTTCGGACGCAGGCGAACTCGACGTGACCCGCTGTCCACGCAACATCATGACGTTCAGCCACGGCGCCCACCACTGCCTGGGCGCCGCCGCCGCTCGGATGCAGTCCCGCGTGGCGCTGACCGAACTCCTGACCCGCTGCCCGAGCTTCGAGGTGGACGAATCCGGCATCATCTGGGCCGGCGGCAGCTACGTCCGGCGGCCGCTGTCGGTGCCGATTCGGATGAAGTCCTGATGCCTGGGAGCGACTGGCTTTCCCCGCACCGCAACGAAGCCGCCGTCGACCGGATACTCGACGCGGCCGAGCGGCTGTACACCCAGCGCGACTCGGATTCGGTCGGCATGAATGAAATCGCCAGGGCCGCTGGGTGTTCCCGTGCGACGCTGTATCGGTATTTCGACAACCGCGAGGCGCTGCGCACTGCCTATGTGCACCGGGAAACCCACCGGCTGGGTCGCGAAATCATCGCGCGCACCGGCGACATCGGGGATCCGCGCGAACGGTTGGTCGCGAGCATCCTCGTCACACTGAGGATGGTTCGCGAAAGCCCGGCGCTGGCTTCCTGGTTCGCCACCACCCGTCCGCCGGTGGGTGGCGAACTGGCCGGACAGTCCGAAGTCATCGCGGCATTGGCGGTGGCGTTCCTGCATTCGCTGGGACCCGACGATCCCGCGGTCATCGAACGTCGCGGTCGCTGGATGGTGCGAGTGATCGTCTCGCTGCTGACCCACCCCGGCCACGACGAAGCCGACGAGCGAGCGATGATCGAAGAGTTCGTCGTCCCGATCGTCACGCCGGTCGCCGCGCGCGATTAAGCCCGCTCCGGGCGGCCGACACCACTATTGGAATTGCCCGCCTCCT
>NZ_JCALED010000009.1:0-262417 GCF_059813205.1 Mycobacterium sp. NGS17
CGAGCGCGCTGGGCGGCCGGCACCGCGCTTCCTCGGCCGGGTTGTCGCTCAGAGGCGGGCAACTCCTGCATAGCCCGCTGGGGGAACTGGTGTTACAGCTGTGACCGACTTCATGACGAAATCAGCTGCGGGACAAGCGAATCCCACAGGGTTGATCTTATCCCGCATCGACGGAGCGGCCGAGATACGCCATGAGCCGGGCGGTCGGCGTCGCATCCGCCGGCGCGGTTTGCGCCGGACCGAACCCGCCCGGTCGCCGCAACATCCCCTCCGGCACCGACTCCACCAGGTCGCGGCACATCGCCAGCAGGTCGGCAGGCAATTCGATCAGTCGCCCCTGTGAGCGATGGACGTCCCAGGCGTGCATGGCCAGGTCCGAGACCGGATACGTCAGCGCCCGACGCAGAGGAACCTCACCTTCCGGCGAGGTCCGCATCCCATCCATGTCGGCGTTGGGCAGGGCGTCCGCCAAGCGCGTCGCCAGCTCGCGAAGCCGCGCCGCCGGATCCTCGCATACCCAGTCCGAGGGTTGCGAGGGCCGGTCCCAGATCTCGCCGTTCTCCACGAGGGTCGCAATTTTGGCCGCGCTGCCGGTGACATGGCCAACCAGATCGCGCACACTCCAGCCCTCTAAATTAGACGGCTGCGACCAGCTGTCCGGCGCTATCCGGTCGACGGCGTCGATGAGTAGATCGAGCGCCTCGGTAGCCATCACGCCGATCCTGGAAGTCGTTTCGTCCATGGCGTGTATCTCCTTGCGGATAAGCGGCTTCGGCCTCCGCCACCGTCGACCGCGTACGTGCAGAAGTCTAGGGCCGCGACTCCTCGTCGAGCCAGCCGATTGAACTCGTCAACCGCGCACGCTAAGACTTGAGATCGGCTGATTACACAGGAGGGCCGCTTGGATAAGGCAGACATCGCCGCATTGCTCGCGCTGGCGGCCGCGCTGATGGTGGGCGCCGGAGACGTCGCCCAGCAGCGATCCGCTCAGCAGGTCACCGATCAATCAGTCGGCACCTTCACCCTGTTCCGCCGGCTGCTGCGCGACCGGAGATGGTGGGTGGGCAGCCTGGTGGCCGCGGCCGGTTTCGGGTTCCAGGCCGCGGCACTGGGCCTGGGCTCGGTGGTACTGGTGCAGGCGCTCCTGGTGACCTCGTTGCTGTTCGCATTGCTCATCAGCGCGAGGGCGAATCATCGCAGAATCACTCGCCAGCAAGCGATTTGGGCGGTCTTGCTCGCCGCCGCGGTGGCGGTGGTGGTGACCGTCGGCGACCCCCAGCAGGGGACACCGCGCGGCTCGGCGCAGACGTGGACCATCGTGGCGCTGGTGATGGGCCCGGCGCTGATCCTGTGTGTGATTGGAGCGCGGATGTTCCCGGGTTCGGTGGGCGCTTTGTTGCTGGGGCTGATGTCCGGTTCGCTGTGGGGACTGTTTTCGGTGTTGACCAAAGGTGTGGTCGACCAACTCGACCGCGGCATCCCAGCCTTGTTGCGCGCACCCGAGTTGTACGTGTGGGTGGTGATCGCGGTCGCGGCTACCGCCTGGGAACAGTCGGCATTTCGGGCCGGGCCGCTCACCGCCTCGCTCCCGGCGGTCACCGTCGCCGAGCCCATCGTCGGCTCGCTGCTGGGCGTCACCGTGCTGGGAGAGACGCTGCACAGCAACGACATAGGCTGGGTGGCCCTGGGCTTGTCGATAGGCCTGATGGCGGCGGCGACGGTGGCGCTGGCCCACAGCCAGGCCAGCGACACGCCGCCGAATGACCAAAAGCACGCCCCCGCAACGTAAAAAACCCAATAGCCTTCTGCCGTTTACTTGTTGACGGTAGCCATCCGCGACGCCGCGCGCGTATGGTGTGGCCGCCGAGACGGTGCAACGATCGAATTCACGCCGCGCGGCGCCGCGATACCTGGTTTCGGGGTAGGTTGGCCGCGGGTTCGGTCGTACCGCCTTGAGGAGGGATAGATGAGCACATCGGAAAAGGCGTCGAAGCCGCGCGCCGGGCAGCCGGTAATCCACCTCTCCCAGCTGTTGCGTGCGCCCGTGCTATCCCGTTCCGGCGAAACGGTGGGCCGGGTCGAGGACGTGATCGTGCGGCTGGGCGGGGCGGAGGAGTACCCCCGCGTGGCCGGGATAGTCGCCGGGGTCGGCGGACGCCGGGTCTTCATCGGCGACAAATCCATCGACGCATACTCCGTGGACCGAGTTCTGTTGACCAAGAACAAAATTGACCTTCGCGGGTTCGAACGCCGCGAGGGTGAGGTGTTGTTGCGCACCGACGTGTTGGGCCACCGGCTGATCGACGTGGCCACCGTCGAGCTGGTGCGCGCCTACGACGTCGAGCTGGAACAGACCGGCCAAGGCTGGATGGTCACCCGCCTGGACACCCGCCGCCCACCGCGATTGTTCGGGCTGATCAAGCATTCGGGCGGGCATGCGTCTCGCGATTGGAAGGCATTCGAGCCGCTGATCGGCCACGCCCGTTCGGATGCGGTCCGACGCCTCTCGGACCGGTTCGGCGAGCTCAAAGCCGCAGAGATCGCCGATCTTCTCGAGGAAGCGGACAAGGCCGAGGGCGGCGAGATCCTCGACCGCGTGCACAGCGACCCCGAATTGGAAGCCGACGTCTTCGAAGAACTCGACCCGGAGAAGGCCAGTCGGTTGCTCGATAACATGCCGGACAACGAGGTCGCCGCGCTGCTCGGCCGGATGCGCGCCGACGACGCCGCCGATGCGATCGCCGACCTGCGCCAGTCCCGGCGCCGGCGCGTGCTCGAGCTGATGCCGGCCCCACAGCGCACCAAGGTCATCACCTTGATGGGGTTCAACCCCGAAAGTGCCGGCGGTCTGATGAATGTCGACTCGGTGACGTGTTCGCCCGCCGCCACCGCCGGCGAGGCGTTGGCGTTGATCGCCGCGTCGCACAGCATTCAGCCGGAAGCCCTGATCAAGGTGCACGTGCTCGACGAGGACCAACGTCTTGACGGCGTCGTTTCCGTGATCACCCTGTTGCAGGTCGATCCCGCCGAAAAGCTCGGCGCGCTAATGGATTCCGACCCGGTACGGGTTAACGCCGACGCGGACCTGACCGATATCGCGCTGCTGATGGCCGATTTCAATCTCTACTCCATACCTGTCGTCGACGAGCAGGACCGCCTACTCGGGGTGGTCACCGTCGACGACGTGCTGGAGGCGACCATCCCCGAGGACTGGCGCCGCCGCGAGCCCGCGCCCCGCCCCATCCGCGAAATCGTCGCCGACGGCCGTGACGCACCGCCAACGGGAGGTAGCCCGCAGTGAGCCCCGGTGGCGAGGACCCCGCCCAGGCCGACGGGCCGGGCGTCGACGTTCAGCGCTCCGAGCCGGCGCAGCCGCGGCGCACCGCCGTCCTGGACAGCGCTCACGTGGGGGATATCGAGGGCGCGTTCGGACGCATCAGCGTCGGCGAGACCGAGCATGCCCGGACCTGGCGGACGCGGCTGCTGACCCTGCTCGCGATCGTCGGGCCCGGAATCATCGTGATGGTCGGCGACAACGACGCGGGCGGGGTTGCCACCTACGCCCAAGCCGGCCAGAACTACGGCTACTCACTGCTGTGGGTATTACTGCTGCTGATCCCCGTGCTCATCGTCAACCAAGAAATGGTGGTCCGGCTCGGCGCGGTCACCGGCGTCGGACACGCCCGCCTGATCAACGAACGCTTCGGTCGCGGCTGGGGCTGGTTTTCGGTCGGCGACCTGTTCTTGCTCAACTTCTTGACCATCGTCACCGAGTTCATCGGCATCAGCCTGGCCGCCGAGTACATCGGCGTCTCCAAATACGTTGTGGTACCGGTCTCGGCGGTGGCGTTGGTGGCGATCATGGCCAGCGGCAGCTTCCGTCGATGGGAGCGGGCCATGTTCGTGTTCATCGCCGTCACGCTACTGCAGATCCCGATGCTGTTGATGTCGCATCCACAGTGGATAAATGCGGCGAAGTCCTTTGTCGTGCCCAGCATTTCGGGCGGAATCAGCTCGGACGCGGTGCTGCTGATCATCGCGATCGTCGGCACCACCGTCGCTCCGTGGCAGCTGTTTTTCCAGCAGTCCAATGTCGTTGACAAGCGCATCACTCCCCGGTTCATGGCCTACGAACGCGCGGACACCGTGCTGGGCGCCTTCGTCGTGGTGGTCGGCGCCGCCGCGTTGGTGATGACCGGCGACTGGGCCGCGCGCTCCACCAACACCGTGGGTGGCTTCACCGACGCCGGCGCCATCGCCCATCTGCTCGGCCAGCATCGCGAGACGCTCGGCTGGATTTTCGCGATCGTGCTGATGGACGCTTCGATCATCGGTGCCGCCGCCGTCACCCTGGCCACCAGTTACGCCTTCGGCGACGTCTTCGGGCTGAAACACTCACTGCACCGCGGCTTCTCCGACGCCAAACAGTTCTACCTGTCCTACACCGCAATGGTGGTGCTGGCCGCCGCGATCGTCCTGATTCCCGGCGCCCCACTCGGGCTGATCACCACCGCCGTGCAGGCCCTCGCCGGTCTACTGCTGCCCAGCGCCAGCGTATTCCTGCTGCTGTTGTGCAACGATCGAGAAGTATTGGGCCCCTGGGTAAATCGGCCCTGGCTGAACTGGGTCGCCGGGCTGATCGTGGGCACGCTACTGCTGCTCTCGGGAATCTTGATGGCCACCACGCTGTTTCCCAAAATCGATGTCGTGGTGGTGTCCGGTTACCTGGTGGCGACCATGGTGGTCTTCGCGGCCGCGGCCACACCCGCGCTGCGCTGGATGGCCCGCCGCCAACCCGCGCGACCCGTCGCACGCTTCCCGGCCCGCGGTGTCGACCGCAGCACCTGGCGCATGCCACCGCTGACGCTGCTCGAGCCGGTCGTCTGGTCGCCCGGCACGCGACTGGGCATGATCGCGCTGCGCACCTATCTGGTCGCCGGCGCGCTGCTGCTCGTGGTCAAGGCCATCCAGCTCAGCCGCTGACCGTTTGCACCCGGCGAGCCACCTCGCCGTACCGCTCGAAGCGCTCCAGATCGGCGACGGCGTTGTACATCACCAATCGCGTTGCCATCCCTGCGTATTTCGCGACCAGCGCGTCGGCCAGCCCATCCCAGGTCGACTCGGTCGCGAACACCGCGATGTGATCGTCGCTGACCTGAGCCGCCATCCCGGCGAAGTCTCCGGCCTTCTGCTTCTCCCGGATCCGGGCGGTCGTGCCCTCGAAACCCGCCTCATCCCAGATGAACGCGTAGTTGGGCGTGCTGCCGTAGAACGCCATGCTGGCGCGCACCACTTCACGTTGCTTGTCGAGCTCTTCGTCGGTGTCACCGACGATCGTCATGACGGGCACGATGATCGCGACGTCCGACGGCGACCGGCCTGCTTTCGCCGCCCCTTCGGCGACCGTCGGCAGCACGTGCCGGGCCAGGTAGCCCGGTTCGCCGATGGGGTGGACGTGCAGGCCGTCGGCAACCTCACCCGCCATCCGCAGCATCCACGGATTGACCGCTGCGATATCGACTTTGGGGTCCGGAGCGTCGATGGGCCCCGGGCTCCACTGCGGGGTGATGAAGTCGAGATCGTAGAAGTCACCGTGGTGGTCGAGTGTCCCTGAGCGAAACGCCGCGAAGCAGGCTTTGACCGCAAGCAAGTAGTCGCGCAGCCGGGGCCCGGGCCGCTCGAAGGCGGTGCCGTAGCGCCGCACCACGTGGGTGCGCACCTGCGTCCCGAGGCCCAGCCGGAACTTCCCCTTGGTGGCTTCCTGCAGCTCCCATGCCGCGGCGGCGGTGACGAAGGGGCTACGCGGGAAGGCCACCGCAACGCCCGTCGACAATTCGAGGTCAGGCGCGGCCTGCGAGGCTACGGCAGCATTCAGGTATGCGGTGCGGCCGGTCTCGGTGAACAACAGGCCGGAGAATCCGGCGGATTGCGTCCGCCGGGCAAGGTCACCGATTTGGCCGAGCGGCTGGGGAGTCGTCATCGCGTCGACATGCATGGTGGGAGCGTACGTCGAGCGAGTCCGGGCGCGTCGTCGCGTGGTCGCCGGCCGGAGGCAGCGGATCAGCGTTTGGTTGGCCGCCGGCTCACCGGGGCGGTGAAGCCTTCGGTGTCATCGAAGAATGCCCATTGCCCGTCGTCGTTGACCTCCATCCGCCAACCCAGCTCGGTGTCGCCGCCGACCGAGTTGACGAACCAGGCATGCGCGGCCTCCGCATTGGCGAAACTCTTCGTCGCGACGACCCGGCCACGTGGGTCGAGAACGCGAAACTCAGGCATGGGATCTCATTATCCCTGCCAGCGAGTTTTCAATCGGCGAAATCGCTTATTTGCCGGTGAAGCCCGGTTACACCGTGCGGGCCAGCCGGCCGGCGAGAATCTCGGCAAACCTTGCCGGATCGTCGAGCGCGCCGCCCTCGGCAAGAAGCGCTGTGCCGTAGAGCAATTCCGCGGTCTCCGCCACCGAGGGATCGTCGCCGCGGTCCTGGTGCGCTTGGCGCAGACCGGTAACGAGCGGGTGGTTGGGGTTGAGTTCGAGGATCCGTTTGCCCACCGGAACGGCCTGCCCGGAGGCGCGGTACATGCGCGCGAGCGCCGGCGTGATCCCGAAGGCGTCGGTGATCAGGCAGGCGGGCGAGTCCGTCAGGCGGTTCGACAGCCGAACTTCCTTGACGTGATCGGTCAGGGTCTCCTTGAGCCAGGTGAGCAGGTCGGCGAATTCCTTCTGCTGCTCCTCGCGCTCGGCCTCGCTCTCGTCGCCCTCGGCGCTGAGGTCCACTTCGCCCTTGGCGATGGACTGCAGCGGCTTGCCGTCGAACTCGGTCACGCTGCCCACCCACACCTCGTCGACTGGGTCGGTGAGCAGCAGCACCTCGTAACCCTTGGCTTTGAACGCCTCGAGGTGCGGCGACTTCAGTATCTGCTGACGCGACTCCCCCGTGGCGTAGAAGATCTGCGTCTGGCCCTCTTTCATGCGCTCCACGTACTCGGCGAGCGTGGTGGCTTCCTCCTCGCTGTGGGTCGAGGCGAACGAGGAGAGCTGCAGCAGCGTCTCTCGATTGTCGAAGTCGGACATCAGCCCCTCCTTGACGACCCTGCCGAATTGGGTCCAGAAGGTGCGGTAGTCCTCCGGGCGCTCCGACTGCAGGTCCTTGATCGTGGAGAGGACCTTCTTGGTCAACCGGCGCCGGATGGCCTTGATCTGCCGATCCTGTTGCAAGATCTCGCGCGACACGTTCAGCGACATGTCCTGCGCGTCAACGACGCCCTTGACGAAGCGCAGATATTCGGGCATGAGCTCGTCGCAGTCGGCCATGATGAACACGCGCTTGACGTAGAGCTGGATCCCGGTCTGGGCGTCCCGGTTGAACAGGTCGAACGGGGCGTGCGAAGGGATGAACAGCAGTGCCTGGTACTCGAACGTGCCTTCGGCCCGCATCGCGATGACCTCGAGCGGGTCGTCCCAGGCGTGCGCGATGTGCTTGTAGAACTCCTTGTACTCCTCCTCGGAGACCTCTTCTTTGGGCCTGGCCCACAGGGCCTTCATCGAGTTGAGGGTCTCGGTCTCGATCGTGACGGTCGCCTCGCCGCCCTCCTCCGTCGCGGGCGTGCTTCGCACGACCTCCATCCGGATGGGCCATGCGATGAAGTCGGAGTACTTCTTGACCAGGCTTCTGATCTTGAAGTCCGCGGTGTAGTCGTGCAGCTCGTCCTCGGCGTCCTCGGGCTTGAGGTGCAGGGTGACCGACGTTCCCTGCGGGGCGTCGTCCACCGACTCGATGGTGTAGGTGCCCTCGCCGCTCGATTCCCATCTGGTGGCGTCGCTCTCGCCGGCCTTGCGGGTGAGCAGTTCGACCTTATCGGCGACCATGAAGCTCGAGTAGAAACCGATCCCGAACTGACCGATGAGTTCCTCGGAAGCCGCGGCGTTCTTGGCCTCGCGCAGTTGTTTGCGCAGCTCGGCGGTGCCGGACTTGGCCAGCGTGCCGATCAGGTCGACCACTTCGGCGCGGGTCATCCCGATGCCGTTGTCACGGATGGTCAGGGTGCGCGCGTCCTTGTCGACGTCGATTTCGATGTGCAGGTCGGAGGTGTCGACGTCGAGGTCCTTGTTCCGGAACGCTTCTAGCCGCAGCTTGTCCAAAGCATCGGAAGCGTTGGAGATCAACTCTCGCAGGAACGAGTCCTTGTTGGAGTAGACGGAGTGGACCATCAGGTCCAGCAGCTGGCGAGCCTCTGCCTGAAACTCCAACTGCTCAACGTGCGCGCTCATGAGATTCCCTTCGACAACATGACGTCCCAAATTTACCGAGCCGCCGACGCGTGGTGCGCGGTAACCCCGTGCTCTCCCGGGGTGACCGGCTCTAGGCTGAACGGATGTCTGTTGCTCAACGCGAACGTGCCGCCCTTGTGGAGACCATGCGCGGCGTGGGGCCGGATGCGCCCACCCTGTGCGAGGGATGGAAGACGCGGGACTTGGCCGCCCACCTGGTGATCCGTGAGTACCGCCCAGACGCGGCGCCCGGCATTTTGATCCCCTTCTTCGCATCCCACACCGAGAAGGTGCAGAACCAGGTGGCTGAGCAGAACGACTGGGACGAGCTTGTTAGCAAGGTCGCCGCCGGACCGCCGGCCTACTCGCCTTTCAAACTGCTCGACCCCCTGGCCAATGTGGCCGAGATGTTCATCCACCACGAGGATGTGCGCCGAGCGCAGCCGGGCTGGCAGCCGCGCTCGCTGGAGCCCGCGCTGAGCAAGGTGTTGCGGCGGACCCTGCCGTTGATGGCCCGGCTCACACTCGCCAAGACGCCAGGCCGGCTGGCGTTGCGCACCCCGGAGGGCAAGACGGTGCTCACCGCGGGCCAGGGGCCGGCGGTGACGGTGACCGGGGCGCCCGAGGAGCTGCTGCTGTTCTCGGTCGGGCGACAGGCCAAGGTCGAATTCGACGGCGACGCCGCCGCGGTGCAGGCCGTCCGGGACGCGCCCAAGGGGCTGTAGGCGTCCGGCGGCGCCGCGCGATTCACCCAAAGGTCTCGCGCAGCTTCTTCTTGATCACCTTGCCGAATTGATTGCGCGGCAGCGTTTCGACGACCACCAGATGCTCGGGGTGTTTGTATCGGCTGAGACCGCGCGATTGGCAATGTCGCACAAGGGATTCCAAAGACACCTCGCATGCCGTCGCGGGAACCACGACGGCACAGACGCGTTCGCCGGTGCGCGGGTCGGGAATTCCGATGACGGCGACATCGGCGACGGCCGGATGCGTGGCGAGCGCATTCTCGATTTCCAGTGCCGAGATGTTCTCCGCATTACGGATGATGGCGTCCTTGGTGCGGCCCGTGACGCGGACGTTGCCGTTCGCGTCGATCAGGCCGAGATCGCCTGTGCGCAGCCAGCCGTCGCTGTCGAACGCATCGGCGTCAAGCGTCGGGTCGGCGTAGCCGAGGAAGCATTGAGGTCCTTTGAGCCGCAGCTCCCCCTCGCGTCCGGCGCCCACCTCTGCGCCCTCGCAGTCGACCACGCGCACCTCGACGCCGGGGACCGGCGGGCCGACCGTATGGTCGAGCACCTCGGGCGCCGCGGTCAGCGAAGGCGAGGTCGCGCATGGAAACTCCGTCATCCCCCAGGCATTCGCGATTCCGGCCAGGCCGAAGGTTTCGCGGACCTGACGTCCCAGTTCGGCCGTGATGGGCGCGCCGCCGGCCAGGCAGCCCCGCACCGACGGGAACAGCGGCCGATCACCCTGCGTCCGTTGGGCTTCGAGGAACGCGACGAAGAATGGGGTCGCGGTGCCCAGGAAAGTCGGATTGTGCGCGGCGATGGCCCACGGTGTGGTAGCCGGGTCGAACGCCTCGAACAGGGCCAACCGCATGCCGGTCAACAGCGCGGTGGCGAGCATCGCGGCCCCACCGATGTGGGCGATCGGGAAGGCGACCGGATCCACATCTGTGCTGTTGGCGCCCACCATGCCCACCACTCCCGCCGAGCCGGCGATGACCGAGGTATCGCTATGACGGATCCCTTTGGGGGCCGCGGTGGTTCCCGAGGAGTAGTAGATCCAACGAGCCTCATCGGCGGAACTTGGTGGCGCCGGGAGGGCGTCGACGGCGGCGCCGGGCAGGCGCAGCGCACCGGCCGGCGGCGTTGCCAGATCGAGGGTGATGACGTCGAATCCTCTGTCCGCCGACAATGCTCGGGCCAGGTCCCCGTATCCGAAGCCGCGCCAAAGCTGCGGCACCACAAGGAATTCGGTGTGCAGTTGGCCGGTGATGAAGCCAACCTCGCTTTCCCGCAGGATGGGGATGATCGGGTTCTGCACGGCCCCGAGCCGGGCCAGTGCGGCCATCATCACCATGGTCTCCAGCGTGGTGGGCAGCTGCCAGGACACGACGGTTCCCGCGCGAATGCCCCGCTCGGCGAGTGCGGCGGCGGTTGCGCACGCGGCGTCGTGCAGTTGACGCGCTGTCAGGCTTCGCCCGTATTCATCGACCAGCAGCGGCCGGCTCGATCCTCGCCGCGCCGCGTCAGCGATCAAAGCCCAGAATGTCACCGTGCCAGTCCCTTTCGGCTAGCGGGCCGACGGCTCGGTGGCGGGTGGGCGGAACCCCGAGTGCGCGATGGCGGTGGACACGCCGGTGCCGATCGGCCCCTTCGCGTCCACCAGGACCGCCGAGCCGCTGGCCACCCCGTCGTGACTGTGATGCGTCAGGGAGGCCAGCCCGATGTGGTCGCCCACCGGCAGCCGGCTGAGCGTGAGCGTGTAGTCGACGTTGATGAATTGCAGGGAGTTGGTGCCCCAGTTGGCAATTGAAGCCGTGATGTCACCCGCCATCGCCACGCGGGTGAAGGCGGTGAGAGGTTCGTCGTCGATCAGCGGGCGCGTCTCGTGTATCCAGGTGTATTTCGGGCCGTCCGTGTGAGGCCAGTTCGGATCGGGGTTCTGGACATCGGCACCCCAGCCGTAGGTGCGCATGAACAGCGTCGAGTAGTCCTCGTCCAGCGGGATCGGTGGCATCTGCACGGGTGGTGACCAGACGTGCCCGTCGGGCTGCGTGCCGCGGCGCAGAAACAGGGCGCTCGCCTGCGCGACCACCGCGCCGTCCTGGATGATCGCGGCTTCGACCAGACGTAATCGGCGTCGGTCCTGTCGGACCTGCGTGTGTACCTCGAGCGGCTCCAACGCGGTCGGACGGGGCAGGTCGACGGTCAACCGTGCCGGCTGCAGTTGCGCATCGGGAGCCGCATCCTCGACCGCCCACGCCAAGAGACCGCCGACAACATGTCCGCTGAGCGACGGCCCCCAGCCCCCGCGCGCGAATTTGGTTGGCACGAAGTAATTGTCGTCGCGCACAAAGTAGGGCACCGGTTCGGCCCATTGAGCTTCATCGGGCAAGATATCGGGCTCGGCCACTGCTTGACTCTCCACGGAAGAGGATCGCGGGCTCGGCTGAGGACCGCAACTGTCGATATTACAGTTACGCTTCCAGTCGCCGGAGATGCATCGTCCACTACGCCCGAAGGTCAGCTGATTGCGGCGCCCACCAGATGACCGATTGCGTAGGTGATCGCCAACGCGAGAGTGCCGCCGATGGCGTTGCGCAGCACCGCTCGGCCCTTTGGCGCTCCGCCCAATCCCGCCGAGACCGCACCAGTGATCACCAGCGCTACGAGTACCGCGGCGACCGTGATGGGGACTCTCCACGTCGTGGGCGGAACCAGGATGGCGATCAACGGCAGCAGGGCACCAATGGCGAACGAGAGCGCCGACGACGATGCCGCCTGCCAGGGATTCGTCAGCTCCTCGGGATTGATCCCCAGTTCCACCTCGGCATGGGCGAGCAGCGGATTGTGGTCGGTGAGTTCCTCGGCAACGGTGCGAGCGGTCGCCGGCGTCAGGCCTTTTGCCTCGTACAGCGTCGCGAGCTCGTCCAATTCGGCGGCGGGATCATCGCGCAATTCGCGGCGCTCCTGGCTCAACAGCGCCTTTTCCGTGTCGCGCTGGGTGCTGACCGAGACGTATTCGCCCAACGCCATCGACACCGCGCCCGCAACCAGTCCGGCGCTGCCGGCGGTCAATATCGGCGCGCGTTCGGCGGTTGCCGCCGCGACTCCCACCACGATGCCTGCGGTGGAGACGATCCCGTCGTTGGCGCCCAGGACGCCGGCGCGCAGCCAATTCAGCTTCGACGACACCGAACCGACGTGGGGTTCGTGCGGATGTGACGCATTCGACACGGCCGCAACCATATAGATGAAAACCCTTGCCGACTAGCCAACGTAGCCTTCCCAAACAGACCCCGGCACCGGGTCGGTCCGCGTCCATCGTGGTGAAAATGCCTGGTAATCAATGCGCGGCGGACGCGCCGCGCAATGGTGACGGGCGGACGGGTGCCGGCGGCAAACACATCGTCAGTGGGCCGGACCCAAAGGTCTGCACTGGCCGAGCCACAGCTGTTCCATAGGAAAGCTATTTAGCGTCGGGGTGGTAACGGGGGGTGTTCCAACGAACTTCCTTGCAAGTAATCCCTAGTGGATAGGTGAAGCATCATGAAGTTGAAGCAACTTGTCGGAGGGGTGTCCATCGCCGGAGCGCTCGGCGCTGCGGCCTTCGGAATGGGCGCCGGATTTGCCAATGCTGCTCCCGGAGCGCCACAGCCGCCGGGCAATCACGGCGGGGCGGCACCTGGTGGCGGCCACGCTCCCACCGGTCCTAACGATCCCGGCGGCCCGGGTGGACCCGGCGGCCCGGGTGGGCCGGGTGGTCCCGGCGGGCCGGGTGGACCCGGCGATCATCCTGGAGGCCCGGGTGGCCCGGGTGGACCGGGAAATCATCCCGGCGGCCCAGGCGGACCTGGCGATCACCCCGGTGGACCGGGTGGACCCGGTGGACCGGGTGGTCCCGGCGATCACCCCGGCGGGCCGGGTGGACCAGGTGATCACCCCGGTGGGCCCAACGGGTTCGGTGGACCGGATCCTCACCCTGGCGGCCCGTGGCATGGGGACGCCCAACGTGGTTACTTCCGCGGGGCGCCGTGGGGCGATGGTCCTGGACCGTGGGGACCGGGTGCGCCGCCGCGGCCGGCATGGGATCGACCGCTCCCCCCGCCCGGTGGCCACTGGGATTACGGCCCGATCAATTACTGGGGTTACCAGGAAACACCCGTCTGGGATCCCGGTTTCCACCAGTGGGGTTTCTGGCTCTTCGGAGTGTGGGTCCCGCTGTGATCGATTAGCTGACAAGACGCCCGCTTCGCCAATTGGCGAAGCGGGCGTCTTCGCTTGCTGCCGAGGGTGTTTCACGCCCGGCGCCGGCTCTAACTTTTCGTGCCGACGGTCAACAGGTCGGACACCAGCGCCGTCCACGCCGGGCGCGGGATCCGGTGTTGATCGGTGATGACGAACCCGGCGTCCTCGAACAACGCTCGCATCTCGGGCGCGGACGTGTTGTGCTGCGGCTTCCATCGAGCGTTCGCAGATGACTGCAGCCGCGGCTGCCGCGTGCTCAGCGCCGAAACGGCCACCAGGCCACCGGGAGCCAGCACACGATGAAATTCACGCAGCGCCGCCGGCTGATCGAAGAAGTGGAAGGCCGAGGTCGTCACGACCGCATCGAGGGCGCCGTCGTCAAACGGAAGCCGCTCCGCCGGGCCGCGCATCCATTGCACCCGATCAGATCTGGCCCGAGCCTGGCCGAGCATGCCGTCGGACATGTCGACGCCGTAGATCTCGTCAGGCTGCAGTTCGCGCTGGATTCGATCGCTCAAAATGCCTGTGCCGCAGGCTATATCAGCGATCTTGCGTGCCCCGTGGTCGCGCAGCTGGGCTATCACCTCGTTGTGCGGTGGTCGGTAGACCCACCGTTGCAGGAAGGGCAGATCGTACACCGGCGCGAGGAAGCTCCACATCCGCGTGACGGCCTCATTGAGCCCTCGTCGCTGCGGCGCGGTCATTTGCTCAGCACCGAGCTGTAGTAGATGGTGTCGGCCATCGACACGGAGTCGTTGGTTTGCGGAATGGCATCAAGACCGGAGTCGGCCAACAGCTCACTCATCCGAATGCCATCGGAGCGCCACCCCAGGTTGTCCAGGTACACGGCGACGTCATTGCGCTCGCCCTGGTAACCGAGCTCGTTGAATTCCAGGTCGAAGCCATGCTCACGCCATTTGGCGGCGGCCCTGCTCATCATCTCCTGCGCTTTCTCGGTGTCTACCTCTGACATGTCCGGAATAGCTTCGCACGCCAGCCAGCTGCCGTCGGCGCTGAGTGCGGTGATGTTGTCCAGCAGTCGATCCTGCGCCTCCGGCGGCAGATACCCGAAGAGTCCCTCCGCGATCCAGGCCGTGGGTTGACTCTTGTCAAAACCGGCTTCGGCCAACGCTTTCGGCCAATCGTTGCGCAGATCGACGGCGACCGTGCGCAGCTCGGCCTGCGGGGCGGCACCCAGCTTGGCCAGCGTGGCGG
The DNA here is from genome assembly GCF_059813205.1 of Mycobacterium sp. NGS17. Taxonomy (NCBI): domain Bacteria; kingdom Bacillati; phylum Actinomycetota; class Actinomycetes; order Mycobacteriales; family Mycobacteriaceae; genus Mycobacterium; species Mycobacterium sp. NGS17. Next base: position 14,458 of record NZ_JCALED010000009.1, read on the forward strand.
CCTTGAATTCGATCACCTGCGGCTGGTCGATCTCGAAGACCGTCATATCCGACGGCCAAGCCAACCGGTAGGCGCGCGCGTCCAAGCCCGATGCCAGAATCACGGCCTGCCGGATCCCAGCCTGCGTCGCTGCGTGAAAGAACGAATCGAAGAATCGGGTCCGGGCGGCCATTGCGGCGGGCATGTGTCCGAGCTTCCAGCCCGACTCGTGGTCGTCTACGTCGGCAGCCACCAGGTCGCCTGATATCCAGCGAGTGAAGAAGTCCACCCCGACGGCACGCACCAGCGGCTCGGCGAAACGGTCTTCGATCAGCGGGTTGTCGGCGTTCGTCGCGATCGCTCGCGCGGCTGCGACCATCGTCGCGGTCGCGCCCACACTGGTGGCCAGATCCCAGGTGTCGTTGTCTGTACGTGGCATGCGGCTGTTGTCCCCCTCGGATTCACAGGTTACTTAGCCGGCATAACGACCCAGGAGCTCGTGAAGTTCCCGTAGCCCGCCTGGTCCTCGTGGCCCTCCGGGTTGCACCCGGTCCATTCGCGGCAGGGGCAAGGAAGCCCGCGCCGATTATTGTGCGGCAAATGACCCGTCGACTCGAGCATGAACGCCCTTGACAGCCCGTGTCTTCAGACCTTCAGTCGGTGACCAATTCGAAGACCGGGATGAGCCGATCCGTGCGTTGCTGGTACTCGCCGAACCCGGGGGCGCGCTCGACTACCACCCGGTATACCGAATCCCTTTCGTCACACGGCAATTCGCGCGCGATCGCGGGCTTCGCAGGTTCCGAGCCGATCTCGACGGACACGCGAGGATTGGCGCGAATGTTGTGCGGGGCGAACGTGGTGTGTGGCAGGCGTCACTGCCCCGCTGTGGGCGGCGCGGCTTCGATGGTGGTCAGTTCGGCGAGACCGCTGACCCTGAGGACGGGCATCAGGATTGGGTGCGCGACGAGCCTGATGCTATCGGCGTGAGCGGCCAAGATGCTGATGGCCGCGCTGTCCAGGTACTCCACCGCGCTGAGGTCGACGAGCAATGCTGCGTCGTCGCCGGTGGCCTCCGTCGCGGCGCTGGCCAACGCCCGACTGAACGCATCGATATTGCTCATGTCTATCTCGCCCGCGGCGACCAACACGAAATTCCCGGCGCTGCCGCGCGCGGTATCGAGCGTGAGCGGGGTGGTCATCAGGTGATCCTCGTGGATAGGTGGACGGTGGTGCCGCCGGCATCGGGCCGTATTTCGACATCACCCATGAGGCTTCGCATCAGTGGGATGCCCCGGCCGCGATGAGGATAGGAGGCCGGTTGCGGAGCCTTCCACGTGCCAGTGTCGGTGATAGTCAATTGGAGCTCGTCGCCGAGTGCGACCGCCCCCAGCCGGATTGTGCCCTGCGGTCTATGACGATGACCGTGCTCGATCGCGTTGGCGACGGCTTCCCCAGCGGCGACGAGCACGTTCAGGGCCTGCTCGGGGTCCAACCGGGCCCGAGTCAACCAGTTGCGCAAAGCATTACGGGTCGGCGCGAGCTGACTGACGTCGGCGGGAAACATCAGTTCTAGCGGGGCCGGGTGGCGGTAGAGCAGCAGCACGACATCGTCCTGATACCCGTCGCGCGGCGCGACGCGGGACATGATCTGGTTCGCCAGATCCTCCAGTTTCGAGGCACGGGAGTCCTGCGCGACGTCCGCGACGCGGGAGATGCCATGGTCGAGCGGAAGGCGGCGACGTTCGACCAGACCGTCGGTGTAGAGCAACAGCGTCGAACGCGCCGGAATGAAAACGCGAGCTTCGGGGCGAGTCCAGTCGCCTCGTATCCCCAAGGCGATGGTGTGGCCATCGTCGAGGATCTGGGTGCTGCCGTCTCCGTGTATCAGGATGGGCGGCGGATGACCCGCGCTCGAGTAGACCAGTTCACCGGTCTCGGGGGTGAGCACCGCACAGACCGCGGTGGTGCACTGTGCGCCGGGCAGCCGCGCGGCAAAGCGATCCATCCCCGCGAGAGCAGCACTAGGACTTGCGTTTTCGAACAATAGCGCGCGGCAGGCGCTACGAACCTGGCCCATCACGGTCGCGGCGGCCAGACCATGCCCGACACAGTCGCCGACGACTAACGCGATGCGCCCGTCGTCCAAATCGACGATGTCGTACCAGTCGCCGCCGACCTGGAGGGGTCGCGTCGCGGCCTGATAGCGCACCGCGAACCCGTTGGGCAGATCGGCGGGACCCAGGATCGCGTGCTGCAATGCCAGTGCGGTCTCGCGCTGCTGATCGACCTGGTACACCCGCTGCAAACCCTGGCCGAGGCGGCCGGCCAGGACGGTGAGCAAGGTCTGGTCCTCGAGGGTGAACGGGCGCTGCGCGGTCAAGTCCATCCAGACGACGAGCACGCCTTCGGGGTGCTGCAGCGCTATGCCCGCCGTTCCGGGTTGCGCCGCATTGGGGGTGAGCAGGTCTCCGTCGCGCAAAGCGCTGAGCGCCGCCTGGATGTGCGGCGCCAGGTCGTCCCACTGCGCGGGCTCGCCAACCGATACCACTCGCGGTGTGTAATAGGCGGATTCGGTCGAGGAGTTTTGCGTCGGGAAGGTGACGGCCAGAACGCGGCGCGCCCGCCAGAGCCGGCGCAGTTCCTCGGCGGCGGCTTGCACCGCGTCATCGACGGTGTCGGCTTGGGCCAGTTCCTGGTTGAGCGCGTGTTCGCGGCCCGCCGCCAGTGCCAAGGCGATCGCCGCGTGCCGGGCGAAGTCACTGACCAGATCGAGGTAATCGTTACCGAACGCGGGTTGGTGCGGGTCTCGCGCCACGGCGATGACGCCAAGCACCGCGTCATCCGCAATCAGCGGCATGACGATCGCCGAGCGTTCACCGACATCGGTGAAGCCCTCGATCGGGTATTGGAAGGAATCGGTGATCAGCGGAAGGCCGCGGCGGGCCACGCCGCCGGTGGTCGAGCCTTCCATCGGAACTTGTCGACCGATCACCTCCGAGGAGTAGCGGCCCGCAGTCGCGGCGACGACCAGGGTATCGACCTTGTCGGCAGGCACTTCGGCCTCCCGCGGAACCAGCAGGATGGCCTGCTCGGCGCCTGCCAGCTCCAGTGCCAAGTTCACGATGAGCTGCAACGGCCCCGTCTGCGGGTCGCCCGACAGCAGCGCGGTGGTGATCTCGCGGCTGGCCTTCGTCCATTTCGCCGATTCACGTTCTCGCTCGAAGAGCCGCGCGTTGTCAATAGCGGCGGCCGCCGCCGTGGCCATGGCGCGTACGGCGCCTTCCTGCGTGTCGGAGAACACCCGCCCGGGCCGGTCGTCGGCCAGGTATAAGCTGCCGAAGTTGGCCGCCCGCACGGTAATCGGGATGCCGAGGAGCGCGCGCATCGGCGGTTCGTGTCTGGCCAGCTCGACGGTGTCGGGATGGGCGCTCAGGTCGTCGACGCGCAAACCATCGCCGACCGGGAGATCGCCCAGCCGCCGGGCAGTTTGAACGTCGATACCCGCATGCACGAAGGAAACGAGCGTCCCGTCGGAGGCGCGGATGCCCAGGGCGGCGTAGCGGGCACCGGTCAGCTCCATCGCGGCCTTGAGGACTCGATGCAGCGTCACGTCCAGGTCCAGATCGGAGCCGATCTCGACGATGACCCGCACCAGTTGTTCCATCTGGTCGCGCGCCGCCACCAGATCGTCGAGCTGATCATGCATCCGGCTCACCAGTTCGCGCCGGCCCTGCCAAGTGAAGGCGGACTCGCCCTGGTCGCTGTGCATAGGTACCAACGGTAACGGTCCGGTGAACGCGAATGTTCGGTATCCGGATGGGTATAGCACCACGCCGACCTTTGCAGCTGCGGACGGGCCAGCGCCGGCCTCAGTAGCTGGCCGGCATCCGCCGAGGTCACGGGAGGTTGCGGGCGCTCGACGAACTGCAGGCAGCGGGGCTTTACTCGATCTTGACCAGGTATTGAATTGTGCCGCCGAAGATAGCTGACGTGAGTACGCTTTCATCGGTGGAACTGGGCGTTTTGGGACCGCTTCAGGTCCGGCAAGGCGGAGCGTCCGTCGTCATACCGGGCGCGAAACCACGCGCCATCCTCACGATGCTCGGACTGCACAGCGGTTCCGTCGTGCCGGCCGACACGCTCGTCGAGCTGCTCTGGGGTCAGGATCCGCCGCGCACCGCCGCCAAGGCCCTGCAAACCCACATCTCTTCGTTGCGTCGCACCCTCGGCGACGGATTCGTGGTGACCCAGGGCGCGGGCTGGACTCTCGCCGAAAGCGAGGTCGATGCCGCGCGCTATAAATCGACGGCCCGGCTGGGACGCGAGGCCGCCGCCGCGGGCGATACCAGCCAAGCGCTGGCCCGGTTCGATGAGGCCCTTGCCCTCTGGCGCGGAGCCCCCGAGCTGCCCGACGGCCGGCGCGGAACGTCCGAAAGGACGCGATGGGTCGAGAGCCACGCCGCGCTGGTCGAGGACCGAGCCGACGCACTGCTGGCCACCGGTCGTGCCGCGGAAGTCATCGGTGATCTCGAGGGCGCGGTGGCCGACGCTCCGCTGCGAGAGAGGCGATGGGGCCAGCTGATGCTCGCCTTGTACCGCGCCGGCCGGCAAGGTGAGGCCCTCGGCGCGTATCAACGGGCCCGGTCGCTGCTTGCCGACGATCTCGGGGTCGACCCGGGGCCGGAACTTCGCCGGCTCGAGGCGGCGATCGTCACGCAGGACGCGTCGCTGGATATCGCTGTCGCGCAGAGCGCTCCGTCGGTGACGCGTGCCGTGACGTTCCTGCTCACCGATATCGAGGGCTCGACGGCCGCATGGGAGGCGGATGCCGGCGCCATGGCCGTCGCGCTGGCCCGCCACGATGAGCTGGTCGAACAGGTCGTGACGTCACGTGGCGGTCGGCTGATCAAGACGCGCGGTGAGGGTGATGCGACGTTCTCGGTCTTCGACCGTCCTTCTGCGGGCGTCGCGGCGGCGATCGAGCTGCAGGACGCGATTGCTCACGAGCCGTGGGCTTCGCGGGACCCCATCCGTGTCCGCATGGCGCTGCACACCGGCGAGGTCGAGCTGCGCGACGGCGACTACTTCGGCCGAGCGGTCAACCGGGTTGCCCGATTGCGGTCCCTGGCCGAGGGCGGCCAAATCCTGTGCTCGGGCGCGACCGCCGAGCTAGTCATCGACTCGCTGGCCGACGACGTCATGCTCACCGACCTGGGAATGCGTCAGCTCAAAAACCTCGCGCGGCCCGAGCATGTTTTCGAGTTGCGGCTGGAAACCGGTGCAGACCAATCGGATTCGCCGGCGCCCGAGATGCCGATGGAGCGGCCCAACTTCCCCGCCGTACTCGTTGGGCCCGGGCCGTTCGTAGGGCGTGGCCGCGAACTCGAAGGGCTGCTTTCGGCGTGGCAGACCGCGCTGGCCGGCGGTGTGCGCGCCGTACTGATTGCCGGTGAACCCGGTGTCGGCAAGACGCGGCTGGCCGGTGAATGGTCGCAACAGGCCTACGCGCAAGGGGCGGTCGTTCTGTACGGCCGTTGCGACGAAGATCTCGGGGCTCCTTATCAGCCGTTCGCCGAAGCGCTGCGTTCGCTAGCGCCGTGCGTGGGTGCGGACCGGCTGAGAGCTGTGCGCGGCGTCGAGGCGTTGCTGTCGCTTGTGCCCGGACTGGCCGATGTGGTACCCGATCTCACTCCCCCGGCACACGCCGATCCCGACACCGAGCGCTACGCGTTGTTCGATGCCGTCGTTGCCCTGCTCGAAATCGCCTCCAAGAGCGCGCCGGTGGTGATGATCGTCGACGACCTGCACTGGGCAGCCAAGCCGACACTGCTGCTGTTGCGGCATCTGCTGCGGTTCGGCGACCACGCCCGCGTGCAGATCGTCGGCACCTATCGCAGCACCGACCTCGACCGCTCACATCCCCTCGCCGCGACGCTCGCCGACCTGCATCGCGACGGGACGGCGAACCGGCTCACGCTGAGCGGACTCGACGAGGACGACGTGACGGCCTACGTGGCCGAGGCGGGCTACGACGACGAGGAACTCGCGCACGCATTGGCGTCTGTCACCGGTGGTAACCCCTTTTTCCTCATCGAGGCTCTGCGCCATGTCGATGAGAGCGGCGGCGTGTGGGACCAGAGCACCCTGCCCCAGGGTGTGCGGGAAGCGGTCAGCCGCAGGCTTTCTCGGCTCCCTGCCGACACCAACAAAGCCCTTGCCGCGGCCGCGGTTGTCGGCAGCCGGTTTGCCCTTGATCTGGTCGAGCAGGTGGTAGGAACTGACCTCATCGACGCGTTCGACGAAGCGCGCCAGGCCGGCATCGTCATCGAAGAGCCCGGCGGGTACTACCGCTTCAACCACGCGATCGTCCGGCAATCACTGCTGGCCGAGCTGGCATCCGTGCGGCGCATGCGACTGCACCAGCGCATCGCCACGACACTCGAGACGCTGCCCGGCGCCGACGACGAGCTGCTGGCCGAACTGGCGCATCACTATTTCGAATGCGCTTGGGCGGGAAACGCAGCCAAGGCGGCCTTTTATTGCCGGCGTGCCGCCGACCAGGCGATGGCTCGACTCGCCTACGAGGGTGCCGCCGATCTTTACGATCATGCCCTGCACGCGCTCGAGGACATCGACGATGAGCTCCCCGACCGCGACGACCAGACCGTTGAATTATTGGTCGCGCGCTGCGAGGCTCTGCTGGCCGCGGGTGACGTGGCCCCCGCCGCCGGTGCGGTCTCCCAATTACAAACCGCCGCAGCGGATTCGGCCCGGTTAGCCGCGTGGGCGACGTGCTTCGACGGTCAGCTGTCGATGCTGATTCATCCCGAGCGGCTCGACGAGGTGGAGATCGCGTTGGGTGCGGCTGCCGCCAAACTGGCGGAGCTGGACGACGCCGCCGGGGAAGCCAAGGCGCACACCGTCCGGGCCGGGTGCCTGGCGCGTCTCGGGCGAATCGGCGACTGCGAGATCGCTCTGGACGACGCCCTCACCGCGGCGCGTCGGGCGCGCGAACACCGCCGGGTGAACGCGGTATTGGCGGGCGCGCCGCTCGCGGCGCTGTGGGGCCCCAATCCTGTTCCGCGCGCGGGCGGAAGGTGTCTTGACGTGGTGCGGCTGCTTCGCATCACGACCGACTCGCCTGCCGTCGAGGCCACCTCGACGCGATGCCAGGCGGTGCTGGAGGCGTTCCGCGGCCGCACGGCTGCGGCCCGGCGGATGATCGACTCGGCCCGGCGCACACTGACCGAGCTCGGCCTGCGCCACGCGTTGCTGGAAGTTGAGCAGTTCGCCGGCATCGTCGAACTCATCGGCAATGATGCCGCCGCAGCGGAGTCCCATCTGCGCAAGGCGTACAACGGCTTTCGCCGCATGGGCCTGGACGCCGATACCGCCGAGACCGCGGCGCTGCTGGGCCGGGGCTGCCTTGCGCTCGGTCGAGATGACGAGGCTCGTGAATTATGCTCGGAGAGTGAGCGTCTCGCCGGCCACGCGCTGAAGGCGTCGATCGCATGGCGGACGCTTCGGGCGCATCTACTGGCGCGAGACAATGATTTCGACGCGGCTCGACGGGTCGCCGAGGAGGCGGTCAGTCTGGCCGAACGCACCGACGCCCTGGTCGATCACGGCGACGCATGCCTGACGCTGGCGACCGTTCTGGGCGCCGCCGGCGACATCGCGGGAGCGCGCGCCGCCGCCGAGCGGGCGGTCGATCTGTATGAGCGAAAAGGCGCTGCGGCGCTTGCGGACGTGGCGCGGCAAGTTCTCGGCGAGCCAGCTCAGCCGCCCACCCCGGCTCCTCCCGAAGTGCCTGTTGTCGAATTGGACAGCGAATGCGTGCGAGTGGGCGAACGCGTGATGGCCGCCATTCATCGCAAGGACTGGGATGAGTTCGAGCGGCTGTTCGCCCCGAATGTTTCGATCGAGAATCGGCGGAAGATCGTCGGTGTTGACCACCCATCGGACGCGGGGCGACGTGAGGTAAGGCGTGAGCTCGAAGCGGGCGCCACGCGCATCGACTATGTCATGGTCGCTGCGCGAGGCGAGCGGCTGGCTCTGTCTCGATTGATGACGAGCACTGTCGACGAGAGTCCCGGAGCGCCGCACGACGAGCTGCTCCAGCTATACGCCATCGACGAGAATGGCCAAGTCGTGCGACAGGTGTGGTTCGACGTCGATGACATGGACGCCGCGATGGCCGAACTCGACGCGGCCTACGCTCGACTCGAGCACGAGCATGTGCGGAGGCTGGAAAACTCCGCGACGCGGGCATACGAACGCCTGCACGCATATTTCAAAGCCCGCGACTGGGAAGCGATAGCCGAGCTCCTCACCGACGACTACTGCGGCGACGATCGTCGTTCGGTGGTAGGTTCCGGGATCCGACGCGGTCCGGATGCCGCGATCGAGGACTACCGGTCGGCCGCCGACATCGATGTGACGGATGCGAGTTCGGAGACCGTTGCAACCCGTGGGGAGCGTTTGGCCCTCACTCGTGCCCGCTACGCGCGAAGCACCTTGGAATCGGAGACATTCCGCGTCGACTTCCTCCAGATCGTCGAACTCGACGCCGACGACCGGATCGCGGCGATGGCCGCGTTCGACCTCGACGACTTCGACGCCGCCATCGCCGAACTCGATGCACGGTATCTCGCTGGCGAAGCGGCGCCGCACGCGCACACGTGGTCGGTGATCACCCGTGCTTTAGTCGCGCACAATCTGCGCGAAGTGGCTGCGGCGACACCGGATGCGGTGACTATTGACCATCGCCGTGCAGTGGCGTTTGCCCCCGGTGAAGGTATCGAATACCTCCGTGCAGGATGGAATCTCGACCAAAATCTTAATCTCTACGTCGAAACTGTCCATCGTTTGAACGACGTCGGCGCGGTTTTCACTTGGGCGGGATACGGAACCTCTCATGAGGGCTTTGACGCCGCGTGGCGGGCCATCGACCTAATGACGATCGATGGCGAAATGATCAGCCGTGTAGAGGTATTCGACGAGGCCGACCTGGATGCCGCGCTCGCGAGATTCGAACAGCTCGACGCACCGGCACCGCGAATGGAAAACGCGGCGGCGCGCGTATTCGACCGCGTCTGGTCTCATTTCGCGACTCGCGACTGGGACGCCATGGCTGAAATGGTGAGTGACGACTACGTCGGAATCGATCACCGACGAATAGTGAGCGCCGAAACTCAACATGGGCGGAACGAAGTAATCAGGGACCTGCAGGCGGCGGCAGGAGTCGGATTCACGCTTTCAATGGTGAGCGCCATAGCGATTCGGGGAGACCGCCTGGTCCTCGCACGGACTCGCGCCACCGGCCGCGACCCCGACGTGGCCCAAGACGATGCCCTCAACGTCGTCGGGATCGACGCCGATGACCGGATCGCGAGTGTCGTCTCGTATGACGTCGAAGACTTCGACGCCGCCATCGCCGAGCTCGAAGCTCAATACCTCGCCGGCGAAGGGGCCGTCCACGCGCGCACGTGGTGCGCCGTTGCACGCAGTTACGCCGCGCTCAACCGGCACGAGTTGCCGTCGACTACGCCGGACTGCGTGAATATCGACCACCGACACGAGACTGCCTTTGGGCCCGGTGATCTGAACGCATACATCCGCGCGGGATGGGACGCCGAGCAGGACATCAACGTCCACGTCGAGCAAGTGCATCGGCTGCGCGATACCGGCGCCATCGTCACGTATGCCGCGCATGAGATCGCACGAGAGGGCTTGCGCGCCGAGTGGCGTGGGATCGCCGTTTTCACGGTCGAAGGCGACATGATCAATCGCACTGAGGTTTTCGACGAGTCGGACCTCGATGCCGCGATCGCGCGGTTCGAGGAACTGCACCCGGAGGCGCGGCGGCGGGAAAATGCGGCAAGCCAAATAGCCGAGCGCTTCTTTGCGTACTTTGCAGCCCGCGACTGGGGCTCGATATCAGCAACACTGGCCGAGAATGTTTCTCATTACGATCGCCGACATGTGGTGAATGCTGGCGTCCTGCATGGACGAGACGCCCAAATCTCGAACCTGCGAGCGATCGCCGAGGTCGGGGTTACCACTTTTTCGTGCGTCGTGAATGCGACCCGCAGCACGCACCTTGCGCTTATCCACACTCGTTCCTCAGGCCGAGACCAGGCGACCGAAGGGGTCCTCACGGAGGAACTCGGCGTCGTCGAGATCAACTCCGAGAACCGGATGGCGGCGTTCGTCGCCTTCGACATTGACGATTTTGATGCCGCCGTCGCGGAACTCGACGCTCGTTACATCGCCGGCGAGGCCGCGCCCTATTCCCACGCCTGGTCAGTGATCACCCGCGCTTACGCCGCGCTCAACCGGCGTGAGCACCCGCTGACGACAGCTGATTGGTCGAACATCGATCACCGGCGAGGAGTGTCCTTTGCGCCAGGTGAAACGTCGGTGTTAATTGCTAATTGGGACGCCACGCATGGCCTAAGAAGTTTCGTCGAGGCAGTGCATCGGCTTAACGACCTTGGCGCTGTGGTTACCTCGGTGACGCACGAAACCTCGGATGATGGCTTTCATGCCGAGTGGCGAGTGATCAGTCTTCTGACCATCGAAGGTGACCTGATCGACCGCTTGGAAGTCTTCGACGAGTCGGACCTTGACGCCGCGATCGCGCGCTTCGAGCAGCTGACTATGCCGACGCCGCAGCTTCAAAATGCGGCAAGCCGGGCGAACAAGCGGTTCCAGGAGACGTTTGCGGCCCGCGACTGGGCAGCTCTCGCTCAAGGACTCGGCGATAACGTTTCCCACGACGATCGCCGGCGGGTCGTCGGTATGGGAGTGCGGCACGGCCGAGACGCCATGATTGCCGAGGCACGGGCCCTTGAGGCGATCGGCGTCACGAACGCAACCTCGGATGTCATCGCGATCCGCGGTCAGCGCCTTGTCTTCAGCCGAATTCGAACATGGGGCCGCGACCAGCGTCCCGAGGCGTTTCACACTGATGCCCTCGACATTGTCGAAATCGACGCGAGCGAGCGGATCGTGGCACGCGTGGTGTTCGACGTAGACGACATCGACACAGCCTTCAACGAACTCGAGATCCGTTACATGACAGGCGAAGCAGCCACTTATGCGGATACGTGGGCGGCGGTGGCAGGCGTGCACGCGACGTTCAACCGGCATGAATTTCCCCCAGAGGACTGGGTGACCATCGACCATCGGCGAGGCACCCTATTCGCCGCGGACGACATGACATCGGCCGTTCACAGCATCTTCGATCTCACCCCAAATTTTCACGTGCACATCGAACAAGTACATAAACTGAGCCGTTTTGGAGCGTTGATCACCAATTGTCCACACGGATCCTCGCCCGACGGCCTAGACGTCGAATGGCGCATGATGATGCTTCTCATCGTCGATGGCGACCGGCTAAGTCGCTGTGAAGTGTTTGACGAGAACGACTTAGACGCCGCGAACGCGCGATTCGACGAGCTCAGCCGGCCGGCATCGCGCCTGTCCAACGTCACAACCCGGGTGATCGAGCAATTCCTGGCGCACTTTTCGAGCCGCGACTGGAATGCCATGGCGGAACTACTCGCCGACGACTTCTTCTCAGAAGATCGCCGTCGAGTCTTGAACGCCGGGACGCGACACGGCCGTGACGCCGAGATGGCGAATTGGCTTGCCACCAGCGACGTCTGGATGAGCGATGTTAGGGCAACCGTGGTTGCGACCCGCGGAGCGCATCTCGCACTGTTTCGTTTCGCCTTCGCGAGCCAGGAGCAGGAGCCCGAGGCATTCCAGGCTGCGGCGCTCGGCATCGGGGAGACCAACGACGACAATCGAGTCACAGCGTCCATAGTGTTCGATGTCGATGACGTCGACGCCGCCTTCGAAGAACTCGACGCTCGCTACCTCGCCGGTGAGGCGGCCGCCTACTCTCGCACATGGTCGGCGATTGCTGCTGGCTACGCCGCACTCAACCGGCACGAGGTACCTTCGACAACGCGGGATTGGGTGAATGTTGACCATCGACGCGGCATCTCTTTTGCGGTGGGCGAATTGGCGCCTTACATCCGTGCCACCTTCGACGTCGCGCCTGACATCAAAATTCGCATCGATTTTGTGCATCGGCTGACGAGTCACGGTGCGGTCGTCTCGTATTCGGGGCACGGGACCTCACAAGACGGCTTCGATGCCGTTTGGCGAGAGACCGCCCTATTCATAGTCGATGGCGACCTCGTCAGCCGCTGCGAGATGTACGAAGAGGCAGACGTCGACGCCGCGCTTGCCCGCTTTGAGGAACTGCAACCGCAGGCGCGACAGCTGGAAAACTCGGCAAGCCCAATACTCGACCGATACCAAGCTTATTTCTCGGCTCCAGACTGGGGCGCCATGGCAGAGCTACTGGCCGACGACCTTGTCGTAGACGATCGCCGTCGTGTAGTGAACGCAGGAGTTCGTCGGGGTCGAGATCTGCACATCGCGGACCTGCGAGCCGCCGTAGAGGTCGGCGCAAAGACCATATCGCTGAGCCTCTTTGCGACCCGCGGAGAGCGCCTTGCCCTCGTCCATGCGCGTGCCTTCAACCGCGACATGCTCGGCGAGGTCGGCGCCGAGTGGCTCGGCGTCGTTGAGATCGACGCCGGCGAGCGGATCGTTGCGATGGTCATATTCGACACCGACGACATCGACGCTGCCTTAGCGGAACTCGACGCGCGCTACCTCTGCGGCGATGCTGCCGCATACCTGCGCACTTGGACGGTAATCACTCGGGGCTATTCCAGGGTCAATCGACACGAACTTCCAGGCATGACACCGGAATCGGTCCTCATCGACCATCGAGCGGTCTTGACGACCGAGTCAGAGGGCCTGGCCGGATACCTTCCTAGCTTGTGGGACCTCATGCCCGACATCAGCGTCTACATCGAGGCGGTGCACCGGCTGACCGACAAAGGGGCGGTCATCACACAGGCTGCGCATGGAACTTCGCAGGAGGGCTTCGACGCTGAGTGGCGGGCAATCGTTATCGGCATACTCGAAGGCGACCTCTACACCCGTGTCGAGGTCTTCGATGAGGCAGATCTCGACGCCGCGCTCGCGCGGTTCGAGGAACTCAGCCGACCGGCGCAGCGGCTGGAAAACGCGGCCACGCACGTATACGAACACCTGTTGGCGTACTACGAGGGATGTGACTGGGCCGCAATGACCGAGATTCTTTCCGAGGATCTATTCAGCGACGACCGCCGACGCGTGGTAGGGGGCGGGGTTCGGCGCGGTCAGGAGGCTCTAGTCGAAGACCTGCGTGCCGTCGCCGCCGTCGAGGTCACACATGCGAAATCGGTCGCCGTTGCCATCCGCGGGACGCGCCTCGCCCTCACTCATGCCAGGTACTCACGCGGCCACGCAGAGTCCGAAGCGTTCTACGTCGATTACCTACAAGTAGTCGAGATCTCAGGCGAAGCGCGGATCACTGCCCTCGTTGCATTCGACCCAGAAGACATCGACGCCGCGACCGAAGAGCTCGAAACACGTTACCTGGCAGGAGAAGCGGCCGCTCATAAGCATACGTGGTCGACGCTGTTGCGCTCTTTCACCGCGTTCAACGAACACCAACTCCCCTCGACGACGCCGGATTGGGTGAATCTGGACCACCGGCGAGGGCGAGCGTTTTCGCCGGGCGATCTGGTTCCGTACATTCACGCCACCTGGCAAGTGATGCCGCAAGCCAAGATCTACGTCGATGCGATACATCGGCTGAGCAATCTCGGAGCGGTCGTCACACAGTCGACGCATGGGACTTCGCCGGACGGCTTCGACGCCGAGTGGCACGAGGCTACCCTTCTGACTCTGGAAGGCGACCTGATCAACCGCATTGAGGTGTTCGACGAGGCAGACCTTGATGCCGCGCTGGCGCGCTTTGATGAACTGGAAGCGCAGACACCGCGGGTCGAAAACGCGGCAAGCCGGATACTTGACCGCTGCTTTGTTTACTTCCGCGACCGCAATTGGACGGCTATAGCCGGGATCCTGACCGACGACAGTTTCATCGACGATCGTCGTCGCGTGACGACGACTTTCGGGTTTTGGGACGGTCGCGACGCCGTGCTCGCCAACCTACGAGCCCTTGCCGACGCGGCGCCCACAACGTGGGCGGTCATCGCGACCCGGGGAGAGCGCCTCGCCCTGACTCGCATCTGTTCCCCCAACCGCGATGTGCGGCAAGGCGAGTTCAGCAGCGACATGCTGATCCTCGCCGAAATCGACGGCGAGGCACGTATTGCGGCGCAGGTCGCCTTCGATGTCGAGGACATTGACGCGGCGTTTGAGGACCTCGAAAACCGCTACCTGGCCGGTGAAGCCGCCGCGCAGGCCCGCACGTGGTCAGCCATTGTCGAGAATTATGCCGCCCTGAACCGGGGCCAACTTCCCTCGACGACAGCGGATTTCGTCGACATCGACCATCGTCGCGGGGCATCGATGACGCCCGGCCAGCTGATGAAATTCGTCCGCAGCGCGCTGGACCAAACGCCCGACCTCACCATCCGCATAGTTACGGTGCATCGGTTGAGCCAGCGCGGCGCCGTCGTCACTCACGCGGCGACCGGAAGGTCGCCCGACGGTTTCGAAGCCGAGTGGCAAGAGGTCAGCATTTTGACGGTTGGTGGCGACAGGCTCAACTGCATCGAGGTCTTCGACGAGGCGGACCTCGAGGCAGCACTCGCGAGGTTCGACGAGCTCACCGGCGAAGACCAGGCAAAGTGACGGCGCCCCAAGCCCAACCGCTCGTTCTGCTGGCGGACAGCCAGCTGCTGTTCTGGAAACGTGACGACAAGCTGCTGCTTGAATGCGCCCTCGATGGATTGGCGCGGAACGCACAGCTGACCGCGGCGTACATCGGCGCCTCCAACGGCGATCATCGCGAGTTCTACGAAATCTTCGAAGCGGCAGTGGATGCCGTGGGGATCAGCGATCGCCGCATGATCGACTCGTCGTTTGGCCCGGACGATCGCGCGTTCCTCGATCGTGCCCACTTGATCGTCCTCGCGGGCGGCGATGTGCGGCTCGGCTGGACTACGTTCGAGGAAACCGGCATGAAAGGCGTGATCCTGGACCGGTACGCCAAAGGTGCTGTACTGGTTGGCATTTCGGCCGGAGCGGTTCAGCTCGGGCGTTATGGCATCGTCGAAACACCCGACACAGAGGGGACGGAGTTGCTCGGTGTGTTCGATCTCCTTCCCCTGATTGTCGACGCGCACGACGAGCGAGCCGGGTGGGCGCGGCTGACGCGAGCGATTCAGACGCTTGACGAATCGGTCGCCGGCCTCGGAATTCCTAGCGGCGGTGGCGTTATCGCGCACACAGACGGCACCATCGAGGCCCTGCGTCGCCCCGCGCACAGACTAACTTCCGAAAGCGCTCGCGGGGTGCAGTCCGAGTTGATCCCGCCGATCACCGGGTAGAAGTACTCCCTCGTCGTCGTGGCGTGCGGTGCGCTTCGAGGACGTCGGCGTTGGCCAGCGTCTGTGCCTGAGCGGCTAAGGTCGATGCCCTGTTGGCATACGCGATTGCGTCAGAGCCGTTCCCCGCTGCCGTGCCGTGTGCCGCTGCCAGATGCCGTTTCGCCTCGTCGAGCCGCGCCTGGGCCTCGGAGCCGATGTTGGAGCGATATCTGGCGACGTAATCGGAGATTTGACGCACCCTCGCGTCCGCGGTGGACAACGCCTGCTGCGCCGGATGATCGCCGGCGCCAATGTCCACCTGCCCGCCACTCCGGGCGGCGCCGGCGCGCCGGCGCCGGCGTGCGCGCCATAGCACCAGTAGCAAGGAAAACACGAGGATAAGCACGACCACGACAACGCCGATCGCGATCAGCGGCCAGAGCGGTTTCGACGAACTTGCCGGCTTAGACGAGCTCGCCGACTTGTCCAAGCCGTCGGCCGCGGCGACCGCGGCGCCGCTCCAGTCTTTAGCGCCCAGTACCGGTTCAATCTGGGTAGTACGCAGTTTGTTCGACTCGGCGGCGGTGAGGAATCGCGGCGGCACGTCGAACGCGTACGACTTTGTGTTCGTGGCCACCGCCAGCAGCGCGTCGTGGTCGCCCATCCCACTTGCACTGCGGGTTCGGTCGGCCCAGTTGTCGGGCTTGAACCTGGAGAAGTTGTCGACGTAGACCACCCACAGTTGGATGTGGCGGTCGCGGTTGAGGCGGTCAAGGGCATCGCTGACCGCTGCCCGGTCGGAACCCGATAACACCCCGGTGTTGTCGGTGATGTGGTCGGTGAGCTTGGAAGGCGGCTGCGCGCCAGCGGGGCTTGCCCAAAGCAGCACCGCTGTGAGAATTGTCAGGACGACGCCGAACAGGCGAAAAACCCGCATATGCGTAATCTAGCCGCCAATCCGAGGCGGCGCGGGCGTAGCTTGAACGCCCCGGCCAGCGGATTGAGCATTCCTTACCAGCACCGCGGTGACCAGCAGAATCCGGCTGCGTCTTCCATTCGGCATGGTCCCCGCACACACTGGACACCCTCTGGTTAAGCGCGTAACCTGTGTCGCGCGGCGACAGCAATTTCCGAGTGAAGGGCCCTGAGGGACATTGAGTAACACCATTGCGGTCTTCAACCCGTCGAACGAGGAGCAGATCGCGGAGGTCCCCGATTCGGACCAGGCGGCCGTCGACGCGGCGGTGGCCCGGGCACGCGAGACCTTCGAGTCGGGCGTGTGGCGCAAGGCGCCGGCGTCGCACCGCGCGAACGTCCTCTTCCGCGCCGCGCGCATCATCGAGGAACGCAAAGACGAACTGGCCGCGCTCGAGGCCCAAGACAACGGTATGAACCTGACGGCCGCCGGCCACATCATCCCGGTGTCGGTGGACATGCTGAAGTACTACGCCGGTTGGGTCGGCAAGATTCACGGCGAGTCGGCCAATCTTGTGTCCGACGGCCTGCTCGGCACCTGGGAGACCTACCACACCTTCACCCAGCTCGAGCCGGTCGGCGTCGTCGGCCTCATCATCCCTTGGAACGGGCCATTTTTCGTCGCGATGCTCAAGGTTGCGCCCGCGCTCGCGGCGGGGTGCACCGCGGTTCTCAAGCCCGCCGAGGAGACGCCGCTCACCGCGCTGAAGTTGGAAGAGATCTTCCGCGAGGCCGGTCTGCCCGACGGTGTCCTGAATGTCATCACCGGCTACGGCGAGACCACGGGTGCCGCGCTCACCGCGCATCCGGACGTCGACAAGATCTCCTTCACCGGGTCGACGGAGGTCGGGCGGCTGATCGTGAAGGCGGCCGCGGGTAACCTCAAGCGACTGACGCTTGAGCTCGGCGGTAAGTCACCGCTGATCATGTTCGACGACGCCAACCTCGACAAGGCGATCATGGGGGCCGGCATGGGCCTGCTCGCCGGCTCCGGCCAGAACTGCTCCTGCACCTCGCGGATGTATGTCCAGCGCGGCATCTACGACAAGGTGGTCGAGGGCCTCGCCGGATTCGCGCAGATGCTGCCGATGGGCGGCAGCGATGACCCCGATTCGGTTCTGGGACCGCTGATTAGCGACAAGCAGCGCAAGCGCGTCGAAGGCATTGTCAACGACGGCGTGGCCGGTGGAGCGCAGGTGATCACCGGGGGTAAGCCGATGGACCGCAAGGGCTACTTCTATGAGGCGACGATTATCACCAACACCACGCCGGACATGCGGCTGATCAAGGAGGAGATCTTCGGGCCGGTCGGCTGTGTGATCCCCTTCGACGACGAGGACGAGGTGATCGCCGCCGCGAACGACACGCACTACGGGCTCGCCGGCTCCATCTGGACCGAGAACCTGTCCCGCGCCCACCGCGTCGTCAACGAGCTTCGCGCGGGCCAGATTTGGGTGAACTCCTCGCTTGCGGCGGACCCGTCGATGCCGATCAGCGGTCACAAGCAGTCGGGGTGGGGCGGCGAGCGCGGCCGCAAGGGTATCGAGGCCTACTTCAATACCAAAGCGGTCTACATCGGCCTCTGATCGGCGAGCAGCGCGGTGACCGCCGCCGGTGCTCGAAATGATCGGGCCGAGGGAAACTCTGGGCTACGCCGACGTGCGCTGGCATGGTTACGAGTTGTGCGGGTGTGGCTGAGCGGCTAGGCAGCGGCCTGCAAAGCCGTATACACGGGTTCAAATCCCGTCACTCGCTCCAGGCTCTCGACGCGAAAGGCGGCTACAGATCTTCCGCGGCGGCGTCGAGGTAGAACCATCGACCGGCGCGGCGCTCGAAGCGACTGCGCTCATGCAGGCGGCTCGCGCGGCCCCCGGACTCGTAGTCGGCGGTGAATTCCACTTCTCCGCAATCATCGTTTGGCCCGCCGGCAAGGGTGGCGATCACCCGCAAGCCGGTCCAGGCGATGTCCGGGTCGGCGGTCACATCCGCCGGGCGGGTGCGCGGGTGCCACGTGCGAAACAGGTAATCCGAATGACCGTAGGCGAAGGCCGAGTAGCGCGATCGCATCAATTCCTCGGCCGTCTGGGCCTGTGTCTCGCCGTGGTGAAGCGGCCCGCAACAGGCGCGATAGCTTCTGTCGCTGCCGCACGGGCACCGCGGCCCGAGAAGGTCGTTCACATCAAAAGCTTGACAGACCCTTAGGGCGAGTCGCCCGCGGGTGCGGCGCCTGCGGCGTCCCGCAGCACCTGTTGCAGCTTGTCGAGCGGATCGCCGCCCGTGGGATCGAGCCGGCGTGGGGGCACTTCCCGGCCGTCGCCCGTGATGACAGCGAGGGGCGGTGGCGGTGGAGGCAGCGCGGCCGGTGGCGGTGGTGGCGGAGGCGGTGGCGCAGGCGGCCTAGCAGCCAGCGCAGTCCTCTTGGTCGCCAAGCGGTTTGCGGCGTCATCGCGGATCAGGTGCCGCTGCGGGTCCGGGTCGGTGTTGGCGGCGAAGCACCCTCGCGGCGCGGCACCGACGACCGCCAACGCACTCGCGTAGCGTTCGTCGGCGCGTGCGCGGTCCCCTGCCGCTGCCGCCCGGTCGCCCTGGGTCTCGCGGACCAATTCGAGGTTGACCCGCGCCGGACAGGAACCGACGGTGCCGCTGCGCGCCACCGCATCGGTGAAGTGGGCGTCCGCATCCTCTAGTCGGCGGTCGAGCACGGCGGCTGTGCCTTCCGCGAACGGCGCCCGCGCCGGTTCCACCACATTGGCGACTCCGAGGATCGCCGCATCGGCCCGTACGGCGCTTGCGTCGCCTCTGGTGAAGGCGTGGCCTGCTGAATTGCCGAGTAACACAACGGAAAACAGCTTGATCGCGACCAGCAGCGCGATGGCGACGACGGGGGCCGAGTAGGCCAGGAGCCGTCGTCGTAGCCGCAGTCGCGCCGGCCCGCGCGTCATGACGCCAAGTCCCGTCGCGCGATGCGGCCACGACGAAACTCGCGGACGGACAGGTAGATCTCGGCGAGCAGCAGCCCGGCGGCAAGCAGCGCGGGTAGCCAGTACAGCTCGGTCCGGTTCAGGGCGTCCGCCCGGCTATGCGGTGTGTCGGGCAGGCTCGGTTGCAGGGGCTGTCCGAGATCGCGGTGTACGTACGGAACGCCGAGTTGTGCTGCGATTCTGTGCAACTCGCCCTCATCGATCGCGTCGGAGCGGCCGTAGCCCAGCACCGCTCCGCCGGCCACCGACCCCCGCATGACGTTGAAGTCGCCCTGCGGCGCGCGCGATCCCGGCGCACCTGATCCGAGGTAGAACACCGCGTTCCGCGAACCCGGGTATTGCTGTGTCGCCTCGATCAGCTGGTATCGCAGCACATTGTCCGCCGCTCCCGCGTTGGCGTCGGGACTGACCGGCTGGGAGCCGAGCGCGGCGATGGTTGGGCGCAGGCTCCAAACATCTTGGGATAGCGGCCAATCCAGTGAGGCCTTTGAGGCGAAGCCGACCAGGGCGTACCGGGCCGCCGGGTACTGCTTGATCAACGCCGCGATGTCCTCGCGCATGCCGGAGATCCGCGGTTGACCATTGCCATAGTCCTCGACGCTCGAATTGGCCGACTGATCGACGACGAGAAACACGTTGAGGTTCGCTCCGGCGACGGCCGTTGCGCCCTGGCGGTTTCCGTCATCGAGAAGTGCCGGACGAGTGGTCGCAGCGATGAGCAGCAGCACCGCGAACGTCACCCCGGTCCACCGCAGCGCGGCCCGCTTTCGGCGTCCGGCCGACAGGAGCGCCTGGCGCAGCGCCACCAGGCGCGCCAGCAATAGTGCACCAGCAACGACAGCCAGGATCGGCCAGGGCAGCACGGGCTGAAATGTCATCGGCGCAACACCAACAGGGCCACCGACAGCACTGCCGCCGACACTAAGGCGATCACCAGTGGTACCACCGGCGCATCGCGGAGGTCCGCTGTGAGGATGGTGCCGTCGGCGCGGCGCGCCGACGGTGTGTGGGCGCGAATCTCGTTGAGAATCGCCGCAACTGACTTCGTGGTCGGCACGGCGTACCGGCCACCGGTCCGCTCGCTAAGCGCGACCAGCGCGCCGCTCGCGGGTGACGGGGCGGTGTCGATCACATTCACTTGGGCCCCGGCGCGCTCGGCCAGGGCTCGGACACTGCCATCGGTGAACAAAGCGGCACGCTGCTCCCCGGCGGCGCGAAGATCCGACGGACCGAGATAGATGACCGAGCGCCGGTCACTGCTGTGCTGCTCGTCGGACGGAAACCCCGAGAGGCACAGCGCGAGAACGTCGTTGACGCTTGCGGCGTAGTCGGTGTAGGACACCGGCGGGGCGAACGATGCCGACTGCGTCTCATGGGCGCCGGTATAGTCGCCGAACCGCTCGGCTGCGTACTGATGGTCGCGCGTCAGCGGCACCAAACGGCGGTTGGCCGATGTCAGGCCGATGCGTTGGCGTTGCGGGGACGCGAGGGCTTGTCGCGCGAAGTAGTCGAGCAGCTCAGTCGTCGTCGCATCGGTCACCGGCTGCCCGACGCACAGCATGATGTCCTCGGGGTGAGCAGCGTCGAAATCCTTGCTCGCCACGGTGGGACGGGCCGCGGCCCAGGTCGCGGCGCCGAACATGACCGTCAGCACGACCAACGTCACAATCGTCGAGAGCGAGCGCAGCCGAGCGACTTTCGCGTACTCGGGCAGCCGGGTAAGCCGTGCGACGTTGGCCAATGGTCGCAGCCGTCTCCGAGCGGCGGTCATCGGAAGCAACGCCGCCAGCGCGACGATCACGACCAAGCAGGCCGCTCCGATGGCAGCTACTGGCCACCACTTCAAGTCCACGAGCGGATCAGCTCCTGCGCCCGGCTACTCACGTCGGCGACATCGATGCGCGACTCGGCGTTGAATTGTGCGTCACCGAGCCGGGTGAGCAGCGCCGCGGCCGGGGCCAAGTCCCCGTCGACCATCGCACCGATCTGAAGGTACTGGGCGCGCGTGCCGGTCGCTTGATGCAGAAAACTGCGCACCGTCCGGCTGATTGCGGCGCACGCCGCCGGAGCCGACAGTCGCCCGACCTCGTGCTCGCCGGCGATGCGCTGCACGCAGCGGGCGAATCGGTTGCGGATCAGCCGGGCGTGCATTCGCCGTACGGCCGGGATGCGCCGCAACCGATGTGACGGCAGCGTCCACACGAAAACGCCTACGTACCAACCGATCACAGCCAGAACCAATAGGATGGCCAACCACAGCCAGTATGACGAGTACGGCTGCGGACCGAACACATGGCGCAGCAGGTCATCCGGCACGGGCGGCCACCTCGGTCAGGCGAACGAGCTCACGCCGGATGTCCGTACTGCCGCCGATCGTCGCGTGCGCGATGGCGTGAGCGGTCAGGAACGCATCGAGGCGGTCGCGGCGCTTCTGCTCGGCGCGGCGGTACGCGGTGACGACCCGTGGGCCGAGGTCGGCTCCGTTCAGGACGAAACGACCGGTGTTCACGTCGTACCCGTCGAGGTCGTCGGGACCCACCGCAGGCATGTCCGACACCATCGCCCACATGATGTCGTGGCGCCCCGCCAGCCTGGTGAGCACTTCGCCCAGCCGATCGTCGACGTCTGGCTCGTCGGACACCACGATGATGAGCATGGTATGTCGGTAATGCGTTGCGACGTAGTCGAGTTGGGCGGTGACCTCGCTACGGCCGGCACGGGCCGTGGTGTGCTGGTACCAGCGGTGCAGCAGGCCCTCGATGTGCGACTCGCCGCGCCGCTGCGGAATGTTCACGCAGCCGCGACGGTCGCCGTAGACCATGCCGATTTGGTCGGACCGCCGTAATCCGATCAACCCCACCGCGCCCATGACGTGCACGGCGACATCGCGTTTGCACTCTCCGCTCGGGGCCAGCGCCGACATGTTGCGGCCGGCGTCGGCGACAAGCAGGATCTTGTGATGCTTTTCGGACACGAATCGTTTGATGAGCACGCCGCCAGAACGGGCGGAAGCCTTCCAGTCGATGTCTCGCACGTCGTCGCCGGGAACGTAGGGGCGAAGATCGTCGAATTCCATGCTGCGCGTATGCAATAGCGCGTAGCGGCCGCCTTCTAGCAGACCGCGGGTGTCGGTGCCGAAGTGCGCCTTTGCCCGGTTCAGGTGCTTACCCACGATTGGCCTTTCGGCGCCTCAGGGAACCCGGACAGCCCGTAGCGCGGCATCGACCACGACCTCGGCAGTGATGTCGGCACTGGCCGCTTCGAAGCCGAGGATGAGCCGGTGCCGCAGCACCCGGTGTGCGAGCTTGGCGATGTCCTCGGGCAGCACGTGCGCACGCCCGGCCAGCACCGCCTGCGCCCGGGCCGCCTTGCAGAACGCGATGGTGGCACGTGGGCTGGCGCCGTACTCGACCAGCCGCGCGATCTGCGTGGGCAACGCCCGTGCGGGGTGGCGCGTCACGTCGACCAGCTGACTGGCGTAGAGCATCAGCGCACGGTCCATGTGAACGTGGCGCACCACCTCCTGGACACGCACCACGTCCTCAAGGCTGACCACCGGCGCAGTGGGCCGTGCCTTGTCGTAGATACCGGCGTCGATCCGCGCCATGACCTCAACCTCTTCCTGCGCGGAGGGGTAGCGCACGATTTCCTTGAGCAGGAAGCGATCGGTCTGCGCCTCGGAAAGCGGATAGGTGCCTTCCTGGTCGACGGGATTCTGGGTGGCGATGACCAGAAATGGATCCGCAAGGGGGTGAACCTGTCCGGCGATCGTGGTCTGCCGCTCCTCCATCGCCTCGAGCATGGCGCTCTGTGTCTTGGCGCTCGATCGGTTGATCTCGTCGAGCAGCACGATGTTGGCGTGCACTGGACCTAGTTGGGTGACGAAAGAGTTGGTCGCCGAGTCGTAGATTTGAGTGCCGATGATGTCGCTGGGCAGCAGGTCGGGCGTGCACTGAATGCGCTGAAAGCGGCCCCGAATCGACTCGGCAAGCACCTTCGCGGCGGTGGTCTTGGCCAAACCCGGCACGCTTTCGAGCAGGATGTGGCCGCCGGCGAGCAGGCCGATCAGCAGCGACTCCCGTAGCTCGCGCTGCCCGACGATCTTGGCTGCGAATGCCTGGGAGATGGCGTCGACGGTCCCCCGGACGCTATCGATTTCGCGCTGATCCGGTTGTGTTCGTGCTGTAGACATACGCCCGCTGGGATACCCAGATGCCGTGGAACGACACGGCGGGTTGTCCGCTTACGGTTTGTCGCGTTGCCGTTTCGCCTTGGCTTCAGCCTCGAGGCGGAGCCGGATTGCGCGTGCCCGCGCCTCGGCGGCCACCGCTTGCGCCTCGGCGGCTTGGGCTCCCGCCCAGATCTCGGCCGCCCGAGCTCGGGTTTCGGCGGCTTCCGCGCGCGCCCGCCCCTCGGCGGCCACCGCTTCGGCGTCGGCGGCTTCCGCGCGCGCCCGCTCGCGTGCCCGCGCCTCCGCGGCCAGCGCCTGGGTTTCGGCGGCTTCAGCGCGCGCCCGCGCCTCGGCGGCCAGCGCTTCGGCTTCGGCCAATTTTGCCCGTTCCCGCGCTTCGGCGGCCTGGGCCTGAGTTTCGGCAGCTTCAGCCCGCTTCCGCGCCGCGGCGGCCAAGGCTTCGGCTTCCGCCGCCTCCGCCTGCTTCCGCGCCTCGATGGCCCGAGCTTCGGCTTCGGCGGCTTCCGCGCGCGCCCGCTCTCGCACCCGCGCCTCGGCGGCCAGCGCTTCGATTTCTTCGGCTTCCGCCTGCGCCCGCGCCTCGGCGGCCAATGCTTCCGGTTCGGCGGCTTTGGCCTGCTTGCGAGCTTCGGCGGCCAGCGCCAGGGCTTCGGCGGCTTTGGCCTGCTTGCGAGCTTCGGCGGCCAGCGCTTCGGCTTCCGCGGCCTCTGCGCGCTTGCGCGCCTCGGCGGCCAGCGCTTCGGCAGCCGCGGCTTCGGCGTGCGCCCGCTCTCGCACCCGCGCCTCGGCGGCCAGCGCTTGCGCTTCGGCGGCCTCTGCCTGCGCCCGCGCCTCGGCGGCCACTGCTTCGGGTTCGGCGGCCAGCGCTTCGGCAGCCGCGGCCTCTTCCTGCGCGCGCGCCTCGGCGGCCAGCGCTTCGGCTTCCGCGGCCAGCGCTTCGGCTTCCGCGGCTAAGGCTTCGGCCGCGGCCGCGTCTGCCCGCGCCCGCGCCTCGGCCGCCACCGCCTCGGCTTCGGCGGCCAGCGCTTGGGCCGCCGCGGCTTCTGCCTGAGCCACCGCCTCGGCTTCGGCAGCTAGCGCTTCGGCAGCCGCGGCTTGTGCCTGCGCATCAGCCTCGGCCTCGGCGGCCAGCGCCTCCGCGGCAGCAACTTGTGCTTGCGCTTCAGCCTCGGCTTCGTCGGCGAACGCCTCGGCCGCCGCGGCTTCTTTCTGCGCCCGCGCCACTTCTTTCTGCGCCCGCGCTTCGGCTTTCAACTCCCGTCGCGACGGTTTGGGCTTGGCCTGGGTGGTGGGTTGGCTGGCGCGCGGCTGAAGGTTGTGCTTATGCGGGCCGGCCGCGACCCGCGCCTTCTGCTCAACCGCCCGGTACGGCCCGGCCAGGAAATCAAATAACACCAAGGCCACGCCGGCCAGTAACACCAGCGGCAGGGCCAAGGAAGGGCAAGTGACCATCCCCCAGATGCCAGCGACCGCCAGCGGCACCGCCAGCAACACCGCGGCCCCCGGATACCGAGTGCCTAGTTGGAGGATTGTCGCGGGCACCGCGGATGACCGTGCGACCAATGGAAGCCGATCCGGCCGACTACCGACGACTTTCTGCGATCCCACGATCCCTCTCCCTCACGGAGACGCTGGCACATAAACAGTACTGTGCGCGCGGTCGCGGCGGAATCTTAATTCTTGGTGTTTCCGTACAATGTCGCCGCGAGACTGCGTCACGTCGACCCCCGCGCGGCGAGGGGCGCCGCGATGGCGGGCCTGGGCAATAACTCATCGGTCACGCCAGCCACAGGTGACACTTCAGTCATAACGCGACGGGTGCGCTCCGGCGCCGGGCGCGCAATCCCCGCATTCCATCGTCAATTAAGCGCCAACCCTCTACGCTGCCGACTAATCGTGCTGTGTCATCCGACGAGGAGGCTGAGCGCATGAAATTTCCGTCCGTCCCGGCGTCACTCATGTCGGTTGATGTTGGCGTGTTCGGTCTGCCCTCACGGCCACTCGACGCAACGCGACACCGCGGATGACCCCAGAACTGACGCACACCAACGGGTTCGACTGGGACCGCTTGGTGAAGATGCCCTCGGCGAGCGACGAGTGGCACAAAGGGCACCAAGTTCTCAACTTTTACCCGATGGACAAGGACTATCGAGATTCACCGACGGCCCGGGCAATGGTGGCGGAATACTTTGCCGACGCAAAGGCTTTGGACACCGATGCGGCCGTGCTCAAGTTCGGTTCTGATGCCGTCACGCTGCGCGGCGCGTACTTGGAGATGGGGGTGTGCACCGGAAGGACCATCAATTTCATTGCCGCGCTCAATCCAGAGCAACGCATCTGGGGGTTCGATTCCTTTGACGGGCTTCCGGAAGAATGGGCTCGCACCGATCTCACCGTCCCGCAAGGTACTTTTCGGGTCAACACCGAGGGGTGGATGCCACCGGTTCTGCACAATGTGAGCCTGGTGAAAGGCATGTTTCGCGACACCCTTCCACAGTTCAAATCTGAGATCCTGAAATCTTCGCCCATCGCGTTTCTACACGTTGATTGCGATATCTACACCTCCGCAAAGGAAATCTTCGATCAGCTCGTCGAAAATATTGTGTCGGGCACGGTAATAGTTTTCGACGAATTCTACAATTACCCCGAAGCCGCGGAACACGAATTCAAGGCATTCCAGGAGTTCCTGGACCGAACCGGGAAAAAGCCTGTCTACCTCGCGTATAACCAGTACTTCGAACAAGCGGTCGTCCAAATAATCTGAGCACCGGCAGAGCGGTCAGCGGCGGGCCGACGATGCCTCAAGCGCTCAGTAGCGCCCGCGCGGACTAAAGGGTTGCCGTTCACCGGCGGCAAACGCCTTTACTCGGCCTTGACCGTGTGTTGATTCCCCTCCGTGACTATCGGAACGTGAGTACGCTTCATGCGGTGGAACTGGGGGTTTTGGGACCTCTCCAGGTGCGGCGGGACGGCGCCCCGGTCGCAATCCCGGGCGCCAAACCCCGCGCGATCCTGACCATGCTCGGGCTCCACGGTTCTTCGATCGTGTCGGCCGAAACCCTGCTCGAGCTCCTGTGGGGCGACGATCCCCCGCGCACCGCCGCCAAGGCGCTCCAGACTCACATCTCGTCGCTGCGGCGCGCGCTGGATGACGGCTTCGTCTTGACCGCGGGAACCGGCTGGGTCCTCACACAATCCGATAGCGATGCTTCGCGCTACAAGCTGGCCACCAAGATGGGCCGTGACGCCGCAGCCGCCGGCGACAGCATCCAAGCGGTAGCCCGCTTCGACGAGGCGCTGACCCTCTGGCGCGGAATCCCCGAGCTGCCCGATACCCGCCGCGGAGTATCCGAGAAGACCCGCTGGATAGAGGGCCACGCCGCGCTGGTCGAGGATCGCGCCGATGCCCTATTGGCGACCGGGCGGGCCGCGGAGATCATCGGCGAGCTCGAGGCGGCGGTGTCCGACGCGCCCCTCCGCGAAAGGCGTTGGGGCCAGCTGATGCTCGCCCTCTACCGCGCCGGCAGGCAGGGCGAAGCGCTGGCCGCTTACCAACGAGCACGCTCACTGCTGGCCGACGAGCTGGGCGTCGACCCCGGGCCGGAGCTTCGGCGGCTGGAAGCCGCGATCGTAGCGCAGGACGCATCGCTGGAAGTCCCGGTAGGACAACAGCTTACGACGGTGACACGCGCCGTGACCTTCCTGCTCACCGACATCGAGGGCTCGACCGCCGCCTGGGAGGCCGATGCCGAAGCCATGGCGCTCGCGCTCGCGCGCCACGACGAGCTTGCCGAACAAGTCGTCACATCCCGCGGCGGAAGGCTGATCAAGACCCGCGGCGAGGGCGACGCCACCTTCTCGGTCTTCGATCGGCCGTCGGCGGCGGCCACGGCAGCGCTGGAGCTACAGGATGCGATTGCTAAAGAACCATGGGCGCTGCGCGAACCCATGCGCATTCGCATCGCGCTGCATACCGGCGAGGTCGAGCTTCGCGACGGCGACTACTTCGGTCGGGCAGTCAACCGCGCTGCGCGCCTGCGTTCGCTGGCGGTGGGTGGCCAGATTCTGTGCTCCGGCGCGACCGCCGAACTCGTCATCGATTCGTTGCCCGACGATGTCGTGTTCGCCGACTTGGGAATGCGTCAGCTCAAGAACTTGGCACGCCCAGAGCACGTCTTCGAGCTTCGCTTGCAAACCACCGAGGACAGTTCTGCGGAACAGACGGCCGATGCACCCGTCGAGCGGCCCGGCCTTCCCGCGGTACTGATTGGTCCCGGTCCGTTTGTCGGGCGCAACGATGAACTCGAAAGCCTTGTGTCCGTTTGGGAGACCGCGCTCGAAGGCGGGATGCACGCGGTTCTGATCGCCGGCGAACCCGGCGTGGGTAAGACGCGTCTGGCGGGCGAGTGGTCGGGGCGGGCCTATCAGCAAGGCGCGGTTGTGCTTTACGGCCGCTGCGACGAGGATCTTGGGGCGCCGTACCAACCCTTCGCGGAGGCACTGCGTTCGCTCGTGCCGTGCATCGGCGCCACACGGCTGCGCGGATTGCGCGGTGTTGAAGCACTACTCGCATTGGTTCCCGGGCTTACCGATGTCCTACCTGATCTGACCGCGCCAACCGCCGCCGATCCGGACACCGAGCGCTACGCACTTTTCGACGCGGTCGTGGCGCTGCTGGCGGTCGCTTCCGCGAGCGCACCCGTCGTCGTTGTTCTCGACGACCTGCACTGGGCCGCCAAACCCACGCTGCTCTTGCTGCGTCATCTCCTGCGCTTCGGCGACCAGGCACGCGTACAGATCGTCGGGACGTACCGCAGCACCGACCTCGACCGCTCCCATCCGTTGGCGGCCATGCTCGCCGACCTTCATCGCAGCGCCGATTCCGGCACCGCTAATCGCCTGCAGCTCAGTGGTCTTGACGAGGGGGACGTGACCGCGTACGTCACCGAGGCCGGCTACGACGACGAAGAGCTCGCGCGGGCATTGGCGTCGGTCACCGGTGGCAACCCGTTCTTCCTCATCGAGGCGCTACGCCATGTCGATGAAAGTGGCGGGGTCTGGGATCCGACTACCTTGCCGCAAGGGGTCCGGGAAACCGTGAGCCGCCGACTCTCTCGGCTTTCGGCAGAGACCAACAAGGCACTTGCCGCGGCCGCCGTCGTCGGCAGCCGGTTCGCCGTGGACCTCGTGGAGCGGGTGGTCGAGCAGGATCTCGTTGACGCTTTCGACGAGGCCTGCAAGGCCGGCATCGTCATCGAGGAGCCCGGCGGTCGATACCGGTTCAACCATGCCATTGTGCGGCGGTCGCTGCTCGCCGAGTTGGCGTCGGTGCGCCGCATGCGGTTGCACCAGCGCATCGCCGCGACGCTGGAGACCGAGCCCGGGGCCGACGACGAGCTGTTGGCCGAACTGGCGCACCACTACTTCGAATGCGCATGGGCGGGAAACGCGGCCAAGGCCGTCGAGTACTGCCGGCGCGCCGCGGACCAGGCGATGGCACGACTCGGCTACGAAGGTGCCGCGGAACTCTACGACAGGGCACTGCATGCACTCGAGGAGCTCGACGACGAACTACCCGACCGCAACGACCAGGCCGCGGAATTATTGGTCGCGCGCTGCGAGGCTCTGCTGGCCGCAGGCGATGTGACATCGGCGGCGGGGGCTGTCGCGCAATTACAGGCAGCGACAATCGATTCGGCCCGACTGGCGGCATGGGCGACGTGTTTCGACGGCGAGCTGTCGATGCTGATTCACCCAGAGCGATTGGACGAGGTCGAAGCCGCGCTAGGCGCGGCCGCGGAAAAGCTGGCCGGATTGGACGATGCCGCGGGAGAAGCCAAAGCGCACACCGTGCGCGCCGCGTGTCTGGCGCGGCTCGGGCGAATCGCCGATTGCGAAATCGCCCTGGACGAAGCTCTCACCGCGGCGCGCCGCGCGCGTGAACACCGGCGGGTCAACGCGGTGCTGGCGGGCGCTCCGCTCGCCGCATTGTGGGGTCCCAATCCTGTTCCGCGTGCAGGCGGTCGGTGTCTTGACGTGGTGCGGCTACTGCGGATAACAACCGATTCGCCTGCGGTCGAGGCGACCTCGACGCGATGCCAGGCGGTGTTGGAGGCCTTCCGTGGCCGCGGCGCCGCGGCACGACGGATGATCGACTCGGCCCGGCGCACCGTCACCGACCTCGGTCTGCGCCATGCGCTTTTAGAAGTCGAGCAGTTCGCCGGCATTGTCGAGTTGGTCGTCGACGATCCTGCTGCTGCCGAGCCCCCGCTGCGTAAGGCCTACAACGGTTTTCGCCGCATGGGCCTGGACGCCGACACCGCCGAGACGGCCGCCCTGCTCGGTCGCGCGTGTCTCCTGCTCGACCGAGACGCCGAGGCCGCCGAGTTGTGCACGGAAAGTGAGCGTCTCGCCGGCCACGCGCTCAAGCCCTCGATCGCATGGCGCACCCTGCGGGCGCAGCTGCTCTCCCGCGGCAACAATCACGTTGAGGCACGCAAGATGGCCGAGGCCGCTGTCAGTCTGGCCGAGCGCACCGACGCGTTGGTCGACCACGGCGACGCATGTCTGGCGCTGGCAACGGTTTTGGCCGCCGCCGGTGACGTCTCGGGAGCGCGAGCCGCCGTCGAGCAATCGGTGAGTCTGTGGGAACGAAAGGGAGCCGCCGCACTTGTCGAAAAGGCGCGTCTCGTTCTCGGCCAGCGTGAGATGCCGACCGCTCCAGTGAGTCCGACTCCGGCCGACGCTCCGGTTGCCGAGCTCGAGAATGCGTGCGTACGCGTGGGACAACGCGTGATAGCTGCCCTTCATAGCGAGGCCTGGGACGTGGTCGAGGAGCTCTATGCACCCGACGGTCTCGTGGAGAGTCGCCGGAAGATCGTCGGCTTCAGGCAGAGCGACCTGCCCTCGGCCGATTGGGCGCATCAGAGCAGACGCGCTATCCAGACGGACGACCTACGGTTCAACCAAGTCGTTGTCGCCGTGCGAGGCGAGCGCCTGGCTTTAGCTCGCTTGGTGATAAGCAGTGCCGACGTAAGCCCCGGGGCGCCGCGCGATGAAATTCTCCAGTTGTACGGCCTGGACGAGGACGGACGAATCGCGTTGCAGATGTGGTTCGATGTCGATGACGCTGACGCCGCCATGGCCGAACTAGACGCCATCTATGCCCGATTCGAGCAGGAACAGCCAGCGCCGCGGCGGCTCGAGAACGCGGCGAGTCGAGCCGATGATCGGGCTATAGCGTACTTCGCTAGTCGGTCCTGGAATGAGATGACAGCACTGTTCGCCGAAGGTATCCGCATCGACGACCGTCGCCGAGGATTTCGCCAAACGCGCAACGACCGCGCAACAGAGGTCGCAAGTATCCGGGCGATCGCCGCCCTCGGCGCAACCAGTATCATTGCAACGCCTCTGGCTGTACGAGGAGATCGCCTGTGCCTGAGCCGATTACGGTTCGAGGGGCACGACGCTAGGCCGGAGGCAACCGGTGCCGACAGGCTGATAGTTGAGGCACTGTCAATTATTGAGGTCGACTGCGACGGAATCATACTTGCCAGGACCCATTTCGACCTCGACGACTTCGACTCCGCGATAGCGGAACTCGAGGCGCGCTATCTCGCCGGGGAGGCGGCAGCGTACCGGCACACGTGGTCGACGATTACCGAGGCGTACGCCGCCATAAGCCGACACGAACTTCCACCGACGACGCCAGACTGGGTGAACATCGATCACCGGCAAGCAAGATCGTTCGCACCCGGCGAAATGATTTCATACATCCACGCCACCTGGGATGTAGCGCCGCAATCTCGCATCCATATCGAGACGGCGCATCGGCTGACTAGTCGCGGAGCAGTGGTAACTAATGCGATGATTGGCAGCTCGCAATACGGTTTTGATGCCGAGTGGCGCGAGGTTTTCCTCCTGATGGTCGAAGGCGACAGCATCGACCGGTGCGAGCTGTTCGATGATGCAGATCTCGACGTCGCGATTGCCAAGTTCGACGAACTCAGCCGACCGATGCCTAGGCTCGAAAACTCAGCTTCCCGAACCTACGAGCGCATGTGGCAGTACTTTGAAGTCCGCGATTGGGCGGCGATTATCGCGATGGTGGCCGAGGAGGAGTTGATCGATGATCGCCGTCGAGTGGTGAACGGCGGACTTCGACACGGTCGCGACGCTGGAGTCGGGGAAATGCGGGCGGCGGCCGACATCGGCTTCACCATAACGGTCGTAGATGTCAGGGCCATCCGCGGCGACCGTCTGGCTTTGGCGCGTGTTCGCGCTGCGGGACACGATCCCGCTGCGATCCAAAACGATGTCTTGCAAGTCGTCCAGATCGATTCGGACGAACGGATCGCGGTAGTGATCACATTCGACCTCGACGACTTCGAGGCCGCTGTCGAGGAGCTCGATGCACGCTACCTCGCGGGAGAAGCGGCACATTACTCGCGGACATGGTCTGCCATCTTGAGCGCATACGCGGCGATCAACCGACGCGAACTCCCTGTCACGACTGTCGATTTCGAGGACAAAGACCATCGGCGCGAGGCAGCTTTCGCGCCTGGCAACATGATCGCTTATCTCCATGCTGGGTGGAAGCTCGACCAAAACATTCATTTCTATGTCGAGGCCGTGCACAGGCTGAGTGATCTCGGAGCGGTCGTCACTCACAACGGACGTTGGACTTCGCGGGAGGGCTTTGAGGCTGAGTG
Organism: Mycobacterium sp. NGS17; assembly: GCF_059813205.1. Classification (NCBI taxonomy): domain Bacteria; kingdom Bacillati; phylum Actinomycetota; class Actinomycetes; order Mycobacteriales; family Mycobacteriaceae; genus Mycobacterium; species Mycobacterium sp. NGS17. The sequence goes on from NZ_JCALED010000009.1 coordinate 46,712, forward strand.
GCGAGAGGTCATGCTTCTCACCATTGATGGCGACTCGTTCGACCGCTGCGAAGTATTCGACGAATCAGACGTCGATGCCGCGAACTCGAGATTCGAACAGCTGAGCAGACCGGCGCCGCGGCTGGAAAACGCAGCAACGCGTGTCTGGGAGCGCCTTTTCGCCTACATTGCGGCCGACGACTGGCAATCCGTGTCACAAATATCGGCCGAGAACGTCTGCGTCGACGATCGCCGTCGGGTGGTCAACGCCGGAATCTTGCATGGTCGAGATGCGAACATAAAAGATACTCAGGCGACCATTGGCGTCGGCTTTGCGATGACGGTTGTCGGCGCCCTGGCGGTCCGCGGTGAGCACCTCGCACTCATACGTGTTCGGGTGTCGGGCCATGACCCCGACGCGATTCAAAATGACGCCCTGAACATCGTCGAGACCGATACCGACAATCGGATCGCCGGGAGTGTCGTGTTCGACCTCGACGACCTTGGAGCTGCCTTCGCCGAACTCGATGCCCGGTACCTCGCCGGCGAAGGGGCCGCCCACGCGCCGACGTGGTCGGTGATCACCGGCGCCATGGTTGCGCACAATCGGCGCGAAGTCGCCGCGGTCGCATCGGATGTGGTGAGTATCGATCACCGCCGAGTGGCATCATTTGCACCCGGCGAAGGTGTCGAGTACATCCGTGCCGGATGGGACCTCGACATAAACCTCAACGTCTACATCGAGACACCACACCGGGTAAACGACCTCGGCGCAGTTTTCACTTGGACGGGTTATGGAACCTCGCACGAGGGTTTCGCCGCCGAGTGGCGCGGCGTCGAAATCATGACCGTCGATGGCGGGATGCTGAGCCGGGCTGAGGTATTCGACGAGGCGGACCTCGAAGCCGCACTCGCGAAGTTCGATCAACTCAGCCGATCGGCACCGCGCCTGGAAAACGCGGCAAGTCGAGCGTACGAGCGCTTCCGCAAGTACTTCGCCGCACGCGACTGGGCCGCCATGTCCGAGCTGCTGACCGACGATACGTCTGTCGACGACCACCGACGGGTCGTGAGCGCCGAGGTCAGACGCGGTCGAGACATCGAAATTGCGAACATGCGGGCCTTCGCCGACATTGGGGCCACGACGAGTACGGCGACGGTCATCGCGACCCGAGGCGAACGACTTGTCCTCTGCCGGACCTGTGTCTCGAGTGAAGACCAGCAATCCGGCGCATTCCACATCGAATTCCTCAACCTTGTAGAGATCACCGCCGACGAACGGATCGCAGCGCGCAGCGCGTTCGACCTCGACGACTTCGAATCCGCCGTCGGTGAGCTCGATGCCTGCTATCTGGTCGGCGAAGCGGCTCCGTACGCGCGCATGTGGTCGGCAATCACGGAAGGTTACGACGCGCTCAACCGCCACGAGATGCCACCGACAACACCCGACTGGGTGAACATCGACCACCGGCGCGGGATCGCGTACGCGCCCGGAGAAACAATTCCGTACCTTCGCGCCACCTGGCACGTCGCACCCGATTTCAAGATCTACATCGAGGCGGTGCACCGGCTGACCGATGTCGGGGCGATCGTCACGTGGGCGGCGCACGGGAGCTCGGAAGCAGGCTTCGATGCCGAGTGGCGGGGGCTCAACCTTCTTACAGCCGAAGGCGACCTGCTCAATCGCCTTGAAGTCTTCGACGAGACAGACGTCGATACCGCCCTGGCCCGCTTTGAAGAACTGCGCCCGCAAGCACCGCGGTTGGAAAACGCGTCAAGCCGCATGATGGAGCGCTTCAACAGTTGCCTTGCGACCGCCGACTGGGACGCCATGGCACGAATGATGACCGTCGACTTTTCCCATGACGATCGTCGTCCGGTGGTCGGCGCTGGAGTGCGACATGGCCGAGACGCGCACATCGTGGACATGCGGGCGGTCGCCGACCTATGGAGCGCGGACGTGACGTCAACCGTCGTGGCGATCCGGGGTGAACGCCTTGCCCTCATGCGTATCCGCCTCTTGGACCGCGATGAAAGGCCGGACGTCTTTCTCACAGAGGTGCTCGGCATCAACGAGATCGATGCGGACGGGCGGGCCGTCGCGGTCGTAACATTCAACGTCGACGATCTCGACGCTGCCATGGCCGAACTCGAAGACCGCTACCTGGCAGGCGAAGCGGCAGCGCACGTGCACACATGGTCAGTCATCGCCGATATCTACGCCGCGTTCAACCGACACGAACTCCCTGCGACGGACTGGGTCACAATCGACCACCGGCGAGGAGCACCGTTCGCGTCCAGCACCATGCTCGCGTCCATCCGTGCCATCTGGGACGTAACCCCAGACCTGCGCATCCACGTCGAGGCGGTGCATCGGCTCGGCAAGCTCGGAGCCGTCATCACACATGTGCAGCAAGGCACTTCAGCAGGAGGCTTTGATGCCGAATGGCGGCAGATCCAACTTCTCAGTGTAGAAGGAGACCGGATTGATCGGTGCGAAATCTTCGATGAATCTGACCTCGACGCGGCGCTCGCCCGCTTTGAGGAACTGCATCCGCGTCTCCCCCGGCTGGAAAACGCGGCAAGTCAAGTGCTTGATCGGGTCTTCACCTACTTCGCAGCGCGCGACTGGATCGCCCTGGCGGAGGTAGTGGCCGAAGACATCTGCTCCGAGGATCGCCGTGCGGTGGTGAACGCCGGTATCCGTCACGGTCGAGACGCCGAAATCGCGGACATGCGCGCGATTGCGGGAGTCGGCGTGGAGCACATCACGGCTACTGCGGTAGCAACACGCGGTGAACACCTGGCCCTTTCTCATGTCCTCCTGCCGGTGGAAGACCAAGGGCCCGAGTCGTTCCGCAACGAGGCGCTCTGCCTGGTCGAAATCAACACCGACGACCGGGTCGCTGCCCGCCTGCTGTTCGACCTCAATGCCATCGACGCCGCCTTCGAGGAGCTCGACGCGCGCTACCTCGCGGGTGAAGCGGCACCGTACGCGCAGACATGGTCGGTTATTGCACGGGAGTGCGCCGCGTTCAACCGCCACGAACTCGCGGTAACGGACTGGGTCCAAGTCGACCATCGGCAGCTCGCTGTAATCGACGCGACCAATCCGCAAGCAAGCTTGCGCGCCATTTGGGATATCACGCCGAATCTCGTCGTCCGCATCGAGGCGGTACATCGCCTCAGCACTTTTGGAGTGGTCGCAACCTATGCTGCGCAAGGGAATTCGCCGGACGGCTTCGACGCCGAGTGGCGAATGCTTTTCATTCTGACTATCGATGGCGATCAAATAAAGGGCAACGAAATCTTCGACGAATCTGACCTCGATGCCGCGCTCGCCCGCTTTGAGGAACTTCAGCCGCGCTCCCGTCGCCTGAAAAGCGCTGTGGCGGAACGCTTCCTAGCGCACTTCGCGGCTCGCGACTGGGATGCCATGGCCCAGGACTTTGCCGACAATTATTACTTCGATGATCGCCGCCGGGTCATCAATGCGGGGATTTATCGCGGTCGCGATGCTGCAATCAAAGATTTGCGGGTCGCTACCGACATCGGATTGACGACAATCGCCACCGTGGACATTGTTGCGACCCGGGGCGAGCGCCACATTCTCACGCATTGGCGCGCCTCAGGCGCCGACCCCGGCGCGGTTCAATTCGACGTGCTGCAGGTCCTTGAGTTCGACACCGGCGAACGGGTAGCAGCGTGCGTGCTGTACGACCTTAACGACATCGACGCGGCTTTCGCTGAGCTTGACGCCCGGTACGTCGCCGGCGAAGCTGCCGCCCACGCGCGCACGTGGACAGTCATCGCTGATACCTATGCCGCTTTCAACCGCCACGAACTCACCGGGGTCGACTGGGCGGTCGTCGACCATCGTCGAGGTGCACTGTTCGCATCCAGCAACATGATTGACTCCGTCCGCGCCTTCTGGACCCAGACACGAGACCTCAGCTTCCGCATCGAGGCGGTGCATAGGCTCAGCGCTTCGGGAGCCGTCGTCACGCACAGGGCGAACGGGACCTCACCAGAGGGCTTCGACGCCGAGTGGCGAATGATTCACGTCTTGACTCTGCAAGGTGACCGTATCGGCGGCTGCGAGCTTTTCGACGAGACAGACCTCGACGCGGCACTCGCCCGGTTCGGCGAATTGCATCCGCAGGCATCGCAGCTGGAAAACGCCGCCACCCGAGTCTACGAGCGCTACAAGACGTACTTCGCCGAACGCGATTGGGCCGCAATGGCGGAAGTACTGGCTGATGACATTTCCACGGACGATCGCCGGCGTGTCGTGAACACCGGGATTTTGCGCGGTCCGAACGCCGTTATCGCGGACACGCGAAACCTCGCCGAAGCTGGTGCGAACATAACCTCAACCGTCATTGCGACTCGCGGCGAGCGCCTGGCTCTATGCCGCGCGCACTTTTGGGGTCAAGACGAGGGGTCTCCGGGCTCCATTGGTGAAGCACTGAGCATCGTCGAGATCGACGCCAACAGTCGGATAACGGCAGGCATCGTGTTTGATCCCAACGACCTCGACTCCGCGTTCGAAGAACTCGAGGCTCGCTACATCGCCGGGGAAGCCGGCGCCCACGCCGAAATGTGGTCGCTTGTTGCGAGGATCACCGCCGGGGTCAACCGGCAAGAAGTGCCCGCGACCACTCCGGATTCGGTTTACATCGATCATCGAGCGCTTGTGTCGATCGAGGGCGTTGATCTCGCCGCCTCTCTACATGCATTGTGGGACATCACTTCTACCTTCAACGTCTACGTCGAGGCAGTGCACCGGCTGGATGAAAACGGAGTCGTCGTCACCCAGGCGGTGAACGCGACCATGCAAGAGGGCCTCGACGCCGAATTGCGGTTCATCGAATTGGTCACAATCGACGGTGATTTGGTAGATCGCTGCGAATGCTTCGACGAGGCAGACCTCGACATCGCGCTCGCCCGGTTCGACGAATTGCAACGGCAGCCGGGGCGGCTCGAAAACGCGGCAAGCCAAGCATTCCAACACCTCATGGCGCGGTGGGTTGCCCGCGACTGGGATGGCGTGGCGGAGATGCTGGCCGATGACATTTTCAACGACGATCGCCGTCGAGTGGTGAACGCCGGGCTACGACGAGGTCGCGATGCCACGATTGAAAGCATGCGCGCGTCAGCCGCATTCGGGCTTTCGGCAGTTACGTCAGCGGTTATCGCGACACGAGGCGAGCGCCTCGCGCTCAGCCGTGACTGCTTCTCAATCCGAGACGAGCAGTCCGAGGAGGTTATCGCCGAGGTGTTCGGCATCGTTGAGATTGACGCCCGCGAACGAATCGTGACGCGCTATGCGTTTGGGCTCGACGACTTCGATGCCGCCATCGCCGAGCTTGATGCTCGCTACGTCGCCGGCGAAGCCGCACCATATGCAAAGACCTGGTCGGTGATCGCAGGTATACAGGCCGCGGTCAGTCGGCGTGAACTTCCTCCGATGACTCCGGATCCGGGTTACATCGATCATCGCCCGCTCGTCTCGGTCGAAGGGGCCGACCTGGCCGCTTCTATTCGCGCAGTGTTCGACATCTTTTCGGCGTACAACGTCTATGTCGAGGAGGTGCATCGGCTGGACGAACTCGGAGCCGTCTACACACAGGTGCACAAGGGAACCTCGAACGACGGTGTAGACGCCGAATTTCGGATGATCGAAGTTCAGATCGTCGAAGGTGGCCTGCTTAGCCGCGCTGAAGTTTTCGACGAAGCAGATCTCGATCTGGCGCTTGCACGCTTTGAGGAATTGCACCCGCGGACGACGCGTTTGGGAAACGCGGCAAGCCGAACCTACGCGCGCATGTGGAAGTACTTCATGGCTCGCAATTGGACCGCCGTGGCCGAGACAATAGCCCACGACGTCGTTGACGAGGACGGACGTCGTCTCGTCGGCCATGGGATCCGCCGCGGCCGCGATGCCGAGCTGGAGAATCTGCGGGTGACAGCCGAACTCGGGATCACAAATGTCACGCCGACTGTCATCGCTACCCGGGGGGAGCGCCTCGCGCTGCATCGTGTCCAGTTATCCGGCCCCGGCCAGCAGCCTGGGGCGTTCTTTAACCCGGTACTCCGCGTGGTCGGGACCGACGCCGACGACCGCATTGTGATTGCCGTGCTGTTCGACCTCGATGACATGGACGCCGCCTTCGATGAACTCGACGCTCGCTACGTCGCCGGTGAAGCGTCCACCCACGCACAAACGTGGACGGCTATGACGCAGGTCCAAGCCGCCTACAACCGGCACGAAGTCCCTCCGGCGACCAAGGACATAGTGAACCTTGATCATCGCCGGATTAGAGCGTTCGCTCCTGGCGACGCGATCCCCTACATACGCGCCACCTATGACGTTGCCCCAAACGTCAAGGGTCACCTCGAAGCCGTCCACCGGCTGAGCAGCTTGGGGGCGGTCGTCACCGAGGTAGTGACCGGGACCTCGCGGGAGGGCTTCGATTTCGAGTTGCGCGAGATAGCCCTTTTTGCTTTCGACGGCGACATGGTCTGCCGGTTCGAGATGTTCGACGAGGCAGATCTCGATGCAGCCCTCGCCCGTTTCGACGAGCTGAGCGCGGAAAAACGTCGTCCAGAGAACGCGGCGAGTCGCGCGGATGACCGCTTCTTCGCCCACACGCGGGCGCGTAACTGGGCTGCGGCGGCCGAGATACTGGCCGTCGATAGCATCGTCGACGATCGCCGCCGCGTCGTGAACATCGGTGTCTGGGAAGGGCGCGATGTCGTAATCGCGAATATCCGAGCTCTTGCCGATGCCTTAACAGACGTAACGTCGACCGCCATTGCGATTCGCGGGGAGCGCCTGGCCCTGATGCGTATCTGCGCACCGAACCCCAACGAAGAGCAGGGAGATTTCCGCGTCGAAATGCTTAGCGTCGTCGAGCTCGAAACCGACGAGCGGATCGCGGCGCACGTCATGTTCGACCCCGACAACATCGACGCCGCCATCGACGAGCTCGACGCTCGGCGTCGAGTTCTTTGAAGAGGCCAAACCCCGCGCTCACAACATTCGATGAGCTCGATCCGCCGCCACTCCAGTCGTAAGCGGTTTCGCCACGGCGCCACGGCCGATCTCCTATCGTCACTACGTGAGGCGTCGGACGGTCCTAACGCTCCCGGTATTGCTGGCGGCGGCCACTACGCTGACCCCGACGCCGCTCGCCGCCGCAGTCCAAAGTCCATGGTCGACGGACCGGGCTAATCGCTGGTACCAGGCGCAGGGATGGCTGGTCGGCGCCAACTACATCACCTCGAACGCCATCAACCAGCTCGAGATGTTTCAGGCCGACACCTTCGACCCCCGTCGCATCGATACCGAGCTCGGCTGGGCCCAGACGCATGGGCTCAACGCTGCACGAGTCTTCCTCCACGATCAGCTCTGGGCGCAGGACGCGCGAGGCTTTCAAAAACGCCTAGCGGAGTTTGTCGCCATAGCGGCCCGCCACAGGATCAAACCACTGTTTGTCTTCTTCGACTCGTGCTGGGATCCGTTCCCGAAAGCCGGACCGCAGCGCGCACCCAAACCGGGGGTTCACAACTCCGGCTGGGTACAAAGCCCTGGCGCGGAGCGCCTCGATGACCTCGACTACCGTCGCACCCTGCGAGACTATGTCACGGGTGTCTTGAACCAATTCCGCACTGATGAGCGTGTTTTGGGATGGGACCTATGGAACGAGCCCGACAATCCCGCCCGTGTGTACCGAAAGGTAGAGCGAACAGACAAGCTGGACCGTGTGGCCGACCTGCTCTCGCTGGTGTTCGGGTGGGCTCGTTCGGTTGATCCGAGTCAACCGCTGACGAGCGCCGTGTGGGACGGCGTGTGGGAAGATCGTTCAAGGCGAAGCGAAATCGCAGACCTTCAATTGACTAACTCCGACGTAATCACGTTTCACTCTTACGACAAACCGGCGGGCTTCGAGGACCGGATCGCCGAGCTGTCACCGTTGGGACGCCCCATCCTTTGCACCGAGTATCTGGCTCGGACAGTGGGCAGCACCGTGGACGGAGTTCTGCCAGTCGCCAAGCGGCACAACGTCGGTGCGATCAACTGGGGGCTGGTGGCCGGTAAGACCCAAACCTACTTTCCGTGGGACTCCTGGGACCACCCGTACACCGCGGTTCCGCAGCTCTGGTTTCAGGACTTGATCCAACCCGACGGGCGACCCTACCAAGACTCTGAGTTTCACACGATTGGCAAGCTGAGCAAGCTGTGACGACGGGACCTGGCCGCTTGAGGACCAGCGCGGCGCGCGTGGCTCAGCAAGAAAAGGGGTAGTCGCCACTCGGCGCATCACTTGCATCCAAAGAGAAGGACACGCTGATGAGCGGCGCGGATGAAGCCCGGAACACGCAGCGGGACAGCGCCAGCGAAATGGGCGGGGCGATCAATCCCACTGATGTCGTGCGACGCGCCACATCTGAGCGAGCCCCACAGATCGCGGCGCGCGTCGGGTATGTCATCAGTGGGCTGATGCATTTGCTGATCGCATACCTTGTCGTCCGCATAGCTCTAGGAGGCAAGGCCGATGCTGATCAGACCGGCGCGTTGAGAACTATCGCCGACACCACTGGCGGTTTCGTGGCGCTGTGGGCAGTCGCGGTAGCGCTAGTTCCCCTGACGCTATGGCGGCTTGCGGAGACCGTTGTCGGCCTCCACCCAGCCGAACGTCGGCGTGATCCTCGAGATTTTCGAACAATCAACCGAATCAAGGCTTTTGGGCTCGCCATTGTGTATACGGCGGTCGCAGTCACCGCGATGCAGTTCGCGCTGGGGAGGCGCAAATCCAGTGCAGTGCAAAACGCCGGACTCAGCGCGCGGTTGATGCAGTCCGCGCAGGGCAAAGTGGTCCTGGTGGCGGTCGGCCTGGTGATCGTCATAATCGGTGGTTACTTCGCCTTCAAGGGAGCATCGCGGCGGTTCTGCAAAGATCTCACCGTTTCGCCGGGGCGCGCGATCACCGCATTGGGCTTTTGTGGGTACATCGCCGAAGGCACCGTGTTGGCCGGGGCCGGCCTTCTGGTCGTCGTCGCCTCCATCCGCGCCGACCCATCGAAGGCGACGGGTCTGGACGGCGCGGTGAAGACGTTACGTGAGGCCCCGTTCGGCACAGGGCTGATCCTTCTGGCGGGAGGCGGATTTGCCGCTTACGGCCTGTACAGCTTCGCCCTGAGCCGCTATTCGCGGATGTGACTCGGACTCAGCAAGAGCGCTCTTGACAGTTCGATCGACAGCTTCACCGAGTATCAGCCAGCGCCAACCGCTTTCGCCAGATACGGCGCCGTACGACTGTGTTTTGCGCGTGCCACCTTCTTCGGCGGCCCCGCGGCAACGACCCGACCGCCGTCGCTGCCGGCTCCCGGTCCCAGGTCGATCACCCAGTCCGCACCCGCGACCATCCGCATATCGTGTTCGGCCACCACGACCGTATTGCCCGCGTCGACCAGGCGGTGCAGCTGACGATCGAGCAGGTCCACATCTGCGGGGTGCAGCCCGGTGGTCGGCTCGTCGAGGACGTAGAGGGTGTGCCCTCGCCGGGGCCGCTGCAGTTCGGAGGCGAGCTTGATTCGCTGCGCCTCGCCACCCGACAGCTCGGTCGCGGGTTGTCCCAGACGGAGATACCCCAGCCCGACCTCTTGCAACGTCGTCAGGCTCCGCGCTGCGTTGGCGACGCCGGCAAAAAATTCCGAAGCCTCGTCGACGGTCATCGCGAGCACGTCGGCGATCGTACGGTCGCGGTAGCGCACCTCGAGCGTCTCGTCGGAGTAACGCGCTCCGTGACAGGCCGGGCAGGTTGCGTATGTGCCTGGCAGGAACAACAATTCGACCGAGACAAACCCCTCCCCCTGACAGGTCGGGCAGCGGCCCTCGGCCACATTGAAGGAAAACCTGCCCGCTGTCCAACCGCGGCGACGCGCCTTTGGAGTCGCGGCGAATTCGCGGCGGACGGCGTCGAACAGGCCGGTGTAGGTCGCCAGCGTCGACCGCGGGGTGCGTCCGATCGGGCGCTGGTCGACCGATACCAACCGGTTGATATTTTCGGTCCCCTCGGCCGTCACTCCGACGCTCGCGTCGTGATCGAGATCGATGATCCCGCTGTCCGTTTCGTCGTCATCGGATTCGGTCGGCTCCACAACCCGTCCCGTGCCGAGATGGCTTTTCACGACATCGCCGAGGACCTTGACGACGAGCGTCGACTTGCCCGAACCGGACACTCCGGTGACCGCGGTGTACACACCGAGCGGTAGGTCCACGTCGAGGTCTGTCAAATTGTGGAAGCAGATCCCGCGCAGCCGCAGCTGCCCCGACTGGGTGCGGGCTTCGCGTGACTGCGGCCTGGCCCCGTCGAATAGGTACCGACGGGTGACCGACTCTTCGACGTCGGCCAGACCCGGCACCGGCCCGCTGTAGAGCACGCCGCCGCCAAGCTCCCCCGCCCCGGGCCCGACGTCGACGATCCAGTCGGCACGGCGCACCACGTCCATCTCGTGCTCCACCACGAAGAGCGAATTGCCCGCGCGCCGAAGGCGATCGAGCACCTCGAGTAGCGGTTCGGCGTCGGCGGGGTGCAGTCCGGCCGACGGCTCGTCGAGCACATAAAGCACGCCGAACAGGCCGGCACGCAGCTGAGTGGCCAGCCGCAACCGCTGCAGTTCGCCGGGCGACACCGTCGGAGTGCGGCGACTAAGAGTGAGATAACCGAGGCCAAGATCGATGAGTACCTGCAGGCGTGCGACCAGGTCGGCGGCGATCATGGTCGCCACTTCTGTCAGCTCACCGGATTGCGTTGACTCGTAAGCGGCGGCGGCATCGGTCCGAGAAGCCGTCGGGCGCAACGCGTCAGCAAGCTCGGCCAGCGGCATCGCCGTGTAGTCGGCGATGGTGCGGCCGGCGAAAGTCACCCTCAGCGCCTCGGGCCGCAGCCCGGAACCGTCGCATACGGGGCACTCGACGCTGTCGACGAATTGCAGTACGCGACGACGCATCATCGCGCTATGCGAGTTGGCCAAGGTGTGGCGGACGTGGCGTTCGGCGCTGGAGAACGTGCCGTTGTAGTAATAGTCGGCCTGCACGGGATGCTGGCTGGGATCGATCTCGACCGTTGGCTGCTCATCGGTGAACAGGATCCAATTGCGTTGCCGCTTAGGCAGTTTCCGCCATGGCTTGTCGATGTCGTAGCCCAGCGTGACGAGGATGTCGCGGAGGTTCTGGCCCTGCCAAGCGCCCGGCCATGCGGCCACCGCACCTTCACGAATGGTCAGCGAGGGGTCCGGCACCAGTGTCTCTTCGGTCACCCGATGAATCCGTCCCAGCCCATGGCATTCCGGGCACGCACCGACCGCGGTGTTCGGCGAGAACGCATCGGAGTCCAGTCGTTCCGTGGCGCCTCGGGGATAGGTCCCGGCGCGGGAGAACAGCATCCTCAGCAGGTTGGACAAGGTGGTCACGGTGCCGACCGTCGACCGCGACGTCGCCGAACCACGGCGCTGCTGCAGCGCTACCGCGGGCGGGAGACCGGTGATGTCGTCTACCTTTGGCGCGCCGGTCGGCAACAGCAGGCGACGGGCGTACGGAGCGACCGATTCGAAGTAACGGCGCTGCGCCTCGGCATAGATGGTCCCGAAGGCCAACGACGATTTGCCGGAACCGGAGATCCCGGTGAACGCGACCAGCGCGTCACGCGGCGCTACCACGTCGACACCCCGCAGATTGTGGACCCGCGCCCCGTAAACGCGCACGCAAGGGTCGATGTCGTCCGTGCTTCGATGGGACATTTGCGTCATCTTGTTCAGCCGAGTACCCCTGCCGCGGCGCCCGCAAGCGCGAGGCGTGCTGGTCGACACCGGGACCGACGCCTCGAGACGCCGTTTCAACGCCCGGCCGGCCGGGAACTCCGCCGTGGCCATGACGCAGACATCATCAAGCCGCATCCGCCTGAGTCATCACGTCGTGGAACTCGATGACGGGCGCCGGATCGGGCTTTCAGTCGGCGGCCGCGGAGTGCCGTTGCTGTTCATGCACGGACTTCTGCTGAGTCGTAAGGCATATCTACGGATGCTCAGCCGCATCGCCGGTATGGGATTTCTGGTCGTCGCCGTCGATGCCGCCGGGCACGGCGACACCGGGCGACTGCCCGGCGACGCCTGCGGCTTCAGCGATCGCGCCGATTCGGTATTACGGACGTTGGACGCGCTCGGCATCGGGCAAGCAGTGTTCGTCGGCCATTCGATGGGTGGGCGAATGACAATCCAGCTGGCCGCGCGGGCGCCCGAGCGGGTACTCGCCGCCGTGCTGTTCGACCCGGCGGCCGGCGGGCGGTTCGACACGACCATCCCGGAACTGGTGAAGTCGCCCACGAAGGCGTTGGGTGCGGCCTACACCGCCGTTCGCGACACGCTGGGCGACCCGACGCAGCTCTCGGCCGCGGAGCAGCTCGGGTACTTTCGCGTGCTTGCGGCGGTAGCGGTGCCGAACCTGCGTTATCCCATTGGAGCCGTCCGGACGATCAAGGCCATCATCGAGTCGGGTGATTACACGCCGATGCTGCACACCATGCGCGACGAGGGGATGCCCACGATGGTTGTCCACGCCGAAAAAGACATGATTGTGCCTTTCCCGCACGCTCGCGACATCGCCAACGAGGCCGACGCCACGCTATACCGGGTGCCCGACGCGTACCACTCGTGGATGATTGCCAATCCGCGGCAGGGCGCCGACGCGTTTCGTCAACTGCTGGACGGCGAACTCGGCGAGGTGCTGCGCAACGCGGCCGATGCGATGGGAATCGCGGACGTCGATGACCACGAGGCCTGGGAGCGCGAACTGCTGGATCCCGATGCGCTGGTGTTGGAGTTCATCCACGGTCGGGAGCGAGTTGAGATCGGGGCGGGCGAGCTCGACCATGTCGAACTCGAACTGGTGCGCCGTACCGAGCGTTCGCAGGAGCGGCTGTCGTGGGCTCGACGCACGTATCGCAGGTGGGCGGCCAAACACCTGCATCAGGCACGATCGCTGATCCGGCAGAACACCCGGATTGAGCCGGACCGCCGCGAGAAGCTGCCCTGACTTTGGCGGGCAGTACCGGCGCAACGGATGGCCACGAAAATTGCGATAGTCGACTACCGCGCGATCTCGAAGGTGAATCCGTGGCCGCAGATGCAGATCTGGTCGCCATCGGCCAGCGTCGCGCTGGCGCGAATCCGCTGCTCCCCGACGTCGACACCGTTGGCTGACCGGAGATCGGTAAGCACGAAAGTATTTCCGGTGTCGACAATCACCGCGTGGTAGCGACTGACGGTGTCATCGTCGAGAACGATGTCATTCTCGGGGAGGCGGCCGATCCTGGTTACTGTTCCTCGCAGCGGATAACGTCTTCCTTCGGTGTCGCGCAGGTGTGCGACGTCGGAGTCGTGCGCAGGCTCGGCGGAGCGCCGACGAGTCACCGCAGCGCGTTTGGCTGTTGCGCGCGCAGCCTGTTCGACGTTTAGCGGCTCTTGGCGAAGGATCCGTTGATGAAGACGCTGCAATGTGGGGCCGGGGTCAATGCCCAAATCGTCTGCGAGCGCAGCCTTGAGCCGCGCGTAGGTATCAAGCGCGTCGTATTGGCGTTCCGTCAGATAGTAGGCGGTGATCAGTTGCGCCCACAGCGGCTCTCGGTATGGATGCTCGGTCGCCAGGGATTCGAGCTCACCGATAATCGAACGGGCTCGACCGCAAGCCATTTCGGCCTCCGCCCGCGCGGTGAGTGCCACCAACTTGTCCTCCATCAGAGCGGCGTCGAAGGCGTCCACGAACGGGAAGTCACGCAGATCCTCGAGCACCGGTCCGCGCCATTCGGCCAGCGCGGCCGACAAGTGACCACTGGCCTGTTCGAACCGTCCGGCGGCCGCCGCCTCAATTCCTGCTTTGCTTTCGGTCGTGAAACGGCCTAAATCGCAATCCTTTTCGGCCACGCTAAGCCGATAGCCCGGCTGGATGCTGGCCAGGATCGCGGCGGGGTCGGCGCCCGCACCGCTGATCAATCGGCGGATCCTGGACACATGCGCATGCAGGCTCGCTCGTGCTTCGGGCGGCGGGCCTTGTTGCCACGCAGCCTCGATCAACGAATCAACCGCAACGGTGCGGTTGCGGTTGATCAACAGCAAGGCCAGCACCGCTCGCTGTTTCGCCGCGCCCAACGGTAGGTCGGTACCGTCGGCGCTCATCTGTAACGGCCCCAAGAGCCCAAACCGCAACGCGCTGAGCGTCATAGCGATCGCAATCCGTTCGCCATTCCCTCACCACAGGTACACACGCGCGCTGCTCCCGCCGACGCAGGTGATCCAGCTGTCCCCCGGTTGCTGCTGGCAGTGCATGAGAAAGTTGGAGCCGTTGCACAGCGCACCGGACACCGTTGTGCAGTCGACGGCACCCGGCGCCGAGACGGCCCGGGGTAGCGGGCTGGCGTTGCCGTATTCCGCCCAGTAGGTGGTCAAAACGCTGTTGGCGAAAAGGCATGAGGTTTCGGGGGTCCCGCGGCCGGCGTGGGTGCCGAAACCCGTGGCATTCTGCAACGAAAAGCCCTGATCGCAGGACTGGTGCAGGGCGCTCAGGTCGGGGCCGGTCACCAGCGGAGGCAGCGAAGCACGCGCGGGGGTCTCCCGCTGGGCGCTCGGCCCGTTGGTGAACAGGCCGATGTCCAAACCGATGCCGGCCAGCACCAGAGCCGCCGATATCGCGATCACGCTCGGCAGCACCCACCGGCGCCTGCCTTGGCTGCGAGGCTCCGCGGCAGTGCGGCCCGATCGGGCTCCCGCGGCGAGCGGCCGGGTGCCGTCGAAGTAATTCCATGCTTCATCCGGTGCCGCTGTGGGACCGGTGGTTTCGCCACCGCTCCCCAACGCGCGTTGGGCCGCACGGGCGAGGGCGCCCGCCGATCCGTACCGGTCGTCGGGATGTTTGGCCATGCCGCGGGCGACGACGTCGTCGAGCGCGGCGGGAATTCGCGGATTGGTCGCGCTGGGTCGCGGGGGTGGCAGAGCTAGGTGGGCGGCGACCACATGCTCGAGGCTGTCTCCGGCAAACGGGGCGTCTGCGGTGAGCGACTCGTACAACACGCACGCCAGCGAGTAGACGTCGACCGCGGGTGTGGCCACTTCGTTGCGAAATCGTTCGGGCGCCATGTAATTCAACGTGCCGATCTGAGTTCCCACCGTCGTCAGCCGAGGATCGCCTCGGCCCTCGGCTATTCCGAAGTCGACGAGATATACAAAGTCGGCGGCGGTGACGATGATGTTCTGCGGCTTGATGTCTCGATGGATCAATCCCTCGCCGTGTGCGGCATCCAGTGCGGCGGCGACCTGACTGATGATGGCCACCGCGCGTGCGGGCGTCAGCGGACCGTTCGCGATCAATTCCTGAAGGGTCTGCCCCTGCACCAGCCGCATTTCGATGTACAGACTGCCGTCGATCTCGCCCCAGTCGTGGATCGGAATGACATGTGGTTCCTGCAGAATTGCCGCCGCCTGCGACTCCCGCTGAAATCGTGTGCGAAACGTGGGGTTGGTTGAAAGCTCGTCGGCCAGGATCTTCACCGCAACGGTTCGCTGTTTGCCCGTGTCAAAGGCCTCATAGACCGCCCCGCCCCCGCCCTTGCCGAGCAGGCGCGTGAGGTTGTACTTACCGAACGTCATACCGACGCGCGAGTCCACCACCATCCCCTTGATTGCTTCGGGTACCGACGCAGTATCTCGCTCACGGCCCGCCCACGCACCCGTTTGCTGAGGAAGCCGTCGGATGCGGGTCGCCCGGCCGGCACAAGCCCGGCGCAAGAAACACGCAAGGCATGCGGCGCAGCCTCTACGTGACCGGGCAACGCAGCCCCCAGCACATAGCCAGCCACGCCGGAGCCCAGGTCCGGCCATGTTTTTCGAAGGACACGAAATGCTCAACCCAACGCATCGCGCACACCCGGGAGACCGCGACCTTCGTAACGTCAGTCCGCGCACGGGTTTCCGGCGACGGATTGGGCTGGCGACGCTCCCGCTGGCCATTGCTACGTTCGCGGCGGCAATCGCCCCGCCGCCGACCGCACACACCGAGCCCGATAGCCCGCCAGCGATGGCGGCCCACGGCGTCGAGGCTCCGCTGACGACCGTTTCCTGGTCGCAAGTTGGCCCGGGTTGGATGCTCGCGGTGTGGAGCCCGGTTCCGGGCTTGCATCCCGGTGAAGCGCCTCCCCCCGGGTCACCAACCTGGGAGACGGCCACCACGACGCTGTACCTCGTCGATCCTGCGGGTGGCCGTTACCCGATCACCACCTTCCCGCCGCCGGGCCAGGGTTCGCGTTCGAGGTTGGTCGACTGGTCGGGCGACGGGACACGCGCCCTGGTCCTCAGCGAGCAGAAGGGCCACAACACCGTCACAGAGGTCGACCTGCGCAGCGGCGAGAGAACAACGTTCGCCATCGACGGTAGCCACGCGTCCCCTCGCTACACACGCCCGGACGGCAAGGCGATCCTGCTGGACAGGTCGGACCTGTCGGGGCCTGCATCGCTCGAACGCGTCGACCTCGCGGGTAACCACCAGCTGACGTACCCGCTGGGCCAAGACGTTGACGGGTACCTCTCGACCCCCGATGGCACGCAGCTGGTGCTGGGCACACACTCCGGCCTGGCTTTGATGGGCAACGACGGGGTTGCCGGCAACACCCTGCCGATCGCGGGGCAGAAGGACTGCAGGCCTGTGCGCTGGTGGGACACCGGTGTTGCCCTCGCCCATTGCGGTACCTCCACCGGGTCGCAGCTGTGGTTGGTGCCTATCGACGGCGGGACACCGACGGCTCTGACCGCGCCCAACGACGGGCACGGGCCCGACTACGGTGACCTGAACGCGTGGCGGCTCCCGGCGGGGACGTTCCTGCAGGCCACGGGGGCGTGCGGCGTCGTGTTCGTCGCCAAGCTCAACGACGACGGCACAACGTCGCAGGTCTCGGTGCCCGGCGTGAAGAGCCGCAGCGTCGTGGTGGTCGGCGTCAACGGGGGCGACCTCGACCTTCAAGCCAGGGCCGGGTGTGGAGGCGGCCAGTCACTTATCGACTACAACCCCTCGGCCGGAACCTCGACGGTGCTGCTCGGCGAGACCGTCAACGGCGGTGGCGTCGTCAGCGCGGTGCCCTACCCGGGGCAGCGGTAGGAAGTTCTGAAATGAGACAACCGGCTCGCCTAATCGCCCTAACCGCGGGATCGGGATTGCCGCGGCGGGATGTGCCAGCGGCGACCCCGGCGCGCCGACCGCCGCGACGCCTATAAGCACTACGCAACCGTCCCATCCCAGAAGCTATGCGCCCCAAATTGTTCTGCCGTTCGGAAAGTTGATGAATCACCCTGCCGGCGTAACGATGGAAGTCGCTGACAACGTGCACGTTGCTCTCGCTCCAATCGTGTTGCCGTTCAACAACATCAAGGATCCTGCCAGTGCGGCCGTCGACGGCAAGGGCAACGTGTACCTGAACGACGGCCTGCACTTTCGGATTCTCAAGCTGTCGGTCCAGTGATGACGACGGCGTCTCGAAACGGACGGATCGCGATCGCGGCGGTGCCCAATCGTGACTGCGGCGGTGGTCAGTTGTCGCACAACAGATCCCGTCGACGGCTTCAGGCCAGGCGAATGCTCAAGGCAACCTCGATGGCTACGCCTTTGCGGCGCACGTGACGGCGAGGATGGTGCTCGCGACCAGCTCGGGATCATCGACCGTCGGAGTGTGCCCGAGGCCGGGCAAGATGGTGAAAGTCGCGCGGGGCAGGCAGTCGCGGACGATGGGTTCGCACAGCTCGAGTGGAAGAATCCTGTCGTTTTCGGCCCAGGCGATGGTGATTGGGCACGGCAGGGGGTCCATCGGTGCGACCTTCTCGTCAGCGTTGTTGAAGATGTCGTCAGTGATGGTGCATGCAAAGGACGCTTCGTTGATTTCGATGGTTCGCTCGTAGCTGAGTCGATCTCCGTGCAGCGTCAAATCGGTCAATGAGCGTCGGCGCATACCCGGCGATTTCATCAGAAGCCGGTTAAGGGGACCCATCAAGCGGCCCATCGCTATCTGCCGTCGCACCCTCTTCGCGACCTGGGCCCGCAGATCGTCTGACCACAATCCACCCGGTGAAAATGCACAGACGGATGCGGCCCGGCCACGGCGCGCCAATTCGAGCGCCGTGAAGCCACCCATCGAGTGGCCCGCTAAATGTGGGCGGTCCAATCCGTGTTTGTCGAGATAGCGTTCTGACTCATCGATCACGTCCCAGATCGTGACGGGTCGCCGCTGCACAACCGGCCCGCCGCGATGACCGAGGGCTGACGGTGTGTATACGTCGTGGTGGGTGGACAGCAGCGGCGCAATGTCCCGCCATTGATCGCCAGACCAGGTTCCGCCATGCAGGAGTACAAGAGGCGGCAGCTCGACGGACACCACCGAAGTTTGGCACCGCTTCCGCTCTTCGAACAGTCTGTTTGGTCGAAAACCCCGCAGAAGACGCGCCGGGGGCCTTCGGCGAAACAGGGCGGGGGTAAGTCGAGGTCGCCGCAGCGGCACCAGCGCGGTTTCGGCGCGAACCATTCGGTGTGGAAAACTTCAGCGCGATCAGAGGAGAGGCGCGTGACGACCACCCATCCCGAACGGCTACCGCTGCTGACCCGGCGCGACCGCATCATGATCACCATCACCGTGATCGCGTCCATGGCAGCCGGGGTTCTCAACTTCACCCACGCGAATTCATTGCTGACGTTCGCGATCTCCGCACTGGCGTTGGCCACACTGGCATCTCTGGTCGGCCGTTCGGTGGAGGCGGTCGGAGACCGGCTCGGGCCCAACGCCACTGGGATACTGCAGACGGCGCTGGGAAACCTGCCCGAGTTGTTCGTCATCCTGTTCGCACTCAAGGCAGGCCTTTCCGGCGTGGTGAAGGCCACCATCGTCGGCTCGATTCTGTCCAACGCCCTGCTGGTGCTCGGGCTGGCATTCGTGGCCGGCGGCATCAAGCACGGCCGCCAGCGCTTCGCCGCCGACGACGGACGCACCCTCGGACTGATGTTCACCCTCGCGGTGTTCATCTTGGCCGTCCCCTCGCTGACCGCTGCGATACACACCCCGGCGCAACACCACGAACGGGCGGTGTCGGTCGTCGTCTCCATCGTCATGCTCGCGCTGTTCGCACTCTCGCTGCCCGCCACGCTCGGAAAGCGGGCCGCCGATTCGGCGCTGCAAGCTGGTGATAAACCCTCGAGAGCGACCTCTCCCATTGTGGCCAGCCCCGATTCGGCCGAAGCTGCCAGCGTCGCGACGGCACACGGCGAGTGGCCGTTGGCGATGGCCATCGGCATGCTGGCCGTCGCCGGTATCGGTGCGGCCTTTGTATCGGAATGGTTCGTCGCCGCCCTAGAGCCAGCGATGCATGCCGCGGGCATCAACGAGGTGTTCGCCGGTCTGGTGATCGTGGCCATTGCCGGCAACGCGGTGGAGAATTTCGTCGGCATTCAGCTGGCGGCCAAGAACCAGATGGACTACGCGGTTCAGGTGGTACTCCAGTCGCCGGTCCAGATCGCACTCACCATCGCCCCGATCGTCTGCCTGGCGGCGGTATGGCTCGGCCAGCCCGGTTTCGATCTGGTGTTCTCGCCACTGCTGTTGGCGTCGATGGTCATGTCGGCGCTGGTCGCGGTGCTGGTGACCTTCGACGGCGAGTCGACCTGGTTTGAGGGAGCAGTGCTCGTCGCGCTCTACGTGGCGATCGCCACGTCGTTCTGGTGGGGATGAGCGGCTCCAACGGTCGCCACAGACGCCGAAACGCCTTGGAATGAACCGGCGCCCACCGAACCTCCTCATATATGAACCGTGAGCGAGGGAGGCGCCGGTGTTCAGATTGCACCCGACGAACGAAGGCGCTCCATTTCGGCCGCGTCGTAGCCCGCCAGGGCGCTGAGTAACTCTTCCGTATGCTGCCCAACGCGCGGCGCTGCTGGCGGTGCAAATCGTTCGTCGGGTTTTGTCTTGATGCAGGTGCCAATCAATTGCTGCGACGTCCCGTCCGGCTGAGCCTGCTCGTAGACGAGTCGGCGAGCCTTCGCGTGGTCGTCGTCGAACAGGTCTGCTCCCAAAAACGCTGGCGCACCAGCGATATCGGTCGCGATAAAAAAGTCGGTCCATTCCCTGCGCGTGCGGCTCGCAAAAATTGCCGTTAACTCCTCGCGCAGCCGGGCCTCTGCTTCGACATCCTCCCCCGGCTTCCGGCGCCCCGGTTCATAGAGATCCATCCTCTCGAGTGACTCGCAGAACCTCAGCCAGAACTTGTCCTCCAGCGCGTTGAACACCACGTAGTTGCGGTCGTTCGTTTCGTAGTACTGGTAACGAAGCGAAGCGCGGATTCCCTCACCGTAGGTGGGTTGACCGTTCGCCAGCGCTGTGAGGTGTTGAAAGTTCCAGTTGATCGCAGCATCGACCTGCGCTACTTCGACGTACTGCGGCTTGCCATCGCGCCCGGCGGCGTGCAGCGCGGCGAGTACGCCCATCGCTGCATACAGCGGTCCCGCCAGAACGCCTGTCGTCCCTGTCGCCGCCCCCGAAAGGCGTGGCGTTCCATCCGCATCGATGATCGGCGGGCTTAAGCCGGCGAAACAGTCGAAGGAAAGCCCGTGTGTGGCTAATCGGGTGTAGGGCCCATAGCTGCCCATGCCGTTGAGCACGCAGTACACAACTGTCGGGTTGACTGCGGCGATGTCGTCGTAGCTGAAACCGAGCCGGTGCGCGGTTCCGTAGCGTAGTCCGTCGATCACCACCGCCGATGTCGCGGCCAGGCGGCGAAACGCGTGTTGACCCTCAGGCGTTTTCAGGTTTATCGCCACACTCTTTTTGCCGCGATTCCAGTGCGAGTCCTGCAGTTCGCCGCCGGAAACCGCCGCACCGCGGAAACCGCCGCCGCCAGGCGGCTCCACCTTGATCACCTCTGCGCCCAGGTCAGCCAGATGCCCGCCCAGCGCATCCGCCGAGAACAGTGACACTTCGAGGACGCGGACATCCTTCAGCAGTTCCATACGCGACCTTTCCAGCCCGGAGTCCCTACGCGGACCCACGCCGCGTCGTCGAAGGCGCAGTGCTGCGCTACATCATTGTGATCGATTTCAACTCGGTGTATTCCTCAAAGCCCCAGCGCCCCTGCTCTCGGCCGAGTCCGCTTTGCTTGACGCCGCCGAACGGCCCCCCGCCGTTGAACATGCCGCGCGCCGGTAGAGACCAGCCGGGGCCCTGCCCACCACCCGGATTGGCTCCTAGATCGACACCGGGTGCGACAGTCTGCACCATGATGGTGCCGGTTCGGATCTGCCTGGCGACGTTGAATCCCCTTGCCGCATTGCGGGTCATCACCAGACCCGCCAGACCGTAGATCGAGTCGTTCGCAACGCGGATGGCCTCGTCTTCGGAGCTGTAGGTCACCACCGCCAGTACAGGCCCGAACACCTCCTCCTGACATAAACGCATGTCGCTGCGGCAGTCGACGAATACCGTTGGCTCGTAATAGAAGCCGCGTTCCAGATGGTCGGGACGTTTGCCGCCGGCCACTAGCCGCGCGCCTTCCTGCACCCCGGCCTGAACGAAGGCTTCAACTCGTTGACGCTGCTGATCCCTGATCAGCGGCCCGACGACAGTGGCGGGATCACGCGGGTCGCCGACCGTGATCATCGGAGCCATGGCTTTGAGGCCCTCGACATACGCTTCGAGCAGGTGCTCGGGCAACAGAAGTCGCGACGTGACGGTGCATGCTTGTCCGGCATGCATGAGCACTTGCCCGAAACCTATTCCGGCAACGTCACTTTCGGTGACATCGTCGAGGACGATGTGCGCACTCTTGCCGCCTAATTCCAGCTGCGCGCGTTTCATCGTTGCCGCCGAAAGCTCCCGGATGCGCCGCCCGGTCGCCGTCGAACCGGTGAACCCAATCATGTCAACGCCTTTGTGGGTACACAGCTCCTCTCCCACGTCCGCACCGCCCGCAACCACATTGAACACACCGGGCGGAAGGCCAGCTTGCTCGCCCACCTTGGCCAACTCCAGGGCGTTCATCGGAGTCCATGGGTGGGGCTTGAGCACCACAGTGCAACCGACGGCCAACGCGGCAAGACACTTCTGAATGTTGATCGAGAAAGGAAAGTTGAACGGCGTGATGACGCCGACCACCCCGACCGGTTCGCGGACCACCGTCACGCCGCCCAGGCCGGTCGGCGAAACCACGGGGCCGCCCGGTGTCTCCACCCACGTCACATCATGTTCGACGAACTCGCCGTAGTAGTGGGCGGCCTCGATGGCACCGCCAACCTGAATCAGGTCCGTGATGAAGCCGGTCGAGCCGATCTCGGCGACGACTAGCTCCCGAAGCTCCGCTTTGCGCTCATCGAGGATCTCAGCGAATCGCTTGATGATCTTCGCCCGTTCCCGCACGGACATCCATGGCCATGGACCTTCGTCGAAAGCCCGCCTGGCGGCCTCGATCGCCATGGCCGCCTGCTTTGGTCCAGCGTCGACGACTCGGCCGATCAACTCTTCATTGGACGGATCGATAACATCGATGGTGCCGATGGCGTTGTCGCTCAACCACTTACCGTCGATGAAGCTCTGGTACTCCCGCATCAAACGAGCCGTTGACTACGTCAGCGTCGGATACGGGGCGGGCTCAAAGTCGAAGACCCGCCGAGCATTACCTTGCAGCACCTTGTACTTGTCGAGGTCGGACCGGCCGTCGAGTGCCTTGTGAGCGGCCTGAAGGGAGTTGGGCCACAGGCTGTCGGTGTGCGGATAATCCGTTTCGATCATCACATTGTCGACGCCGATGGAGTCGAGATTCGCCGCCCCGAAGTCGTCCTCGATGAAGCAGCCGTACATGTGGTCGCGGAAGAGCTGGCGCGGTGACTCCGGAAAAATCTCGGGGTCGGTGGGCACCGGGGTCAAGCGCATCGTGGCCGGATCAACCGCCCAGTTGTTGGCGCGCAGGTACTGGTAGTCGGTGGCGACATGTTCTGCACGCTCGATGAGGTAGGGGATCCAGCCGATGCCGCCCTCGGCCAGCACGATCTTCAGGTCGGGGTACTTCTGCAGCTTTCCCGAGAACAACCAATCCGTGGTTGAGTTCGCGAGATTGAGGTTGATGTTGACCGCCTGAACCCCGAAAGGTGCGTCAGGCGACGTAGTGGGACTAACCGACGACGAGCCGATGTGTGTGCACAGCGGCATTTTCGTCTCGTTTACCACTGCGAAGAAATCGTCCCATGCTCCCGAGTGGATGGACGGAAATCCCAGCGGGTGCAAGTTTTCCGAGAAGGCGATGGCTTTGGCGCCCTTGCCGGCGCACCGCAGTGTCTCCTCGACTGCGAGTCGGGTATCCCACAACGGGACGATGACCATCGGGATGTAGCGACCGGGCGCCGCCGCGCACCACTCATCTATGACGAAGTCGTTGTACGCCCGAACGCACTTGAGACCCAGGTCGCGGTCACCGAGGTGGGCGAACATCTGACCACAGAACCGGGGGAAAAACGGAAAGTTCAGTCCCGCGATCACATGATCCTCGTCCATGTCAGGGATGCGGGCCACCGGGTCGAAGTATGCGCGGGGCATATCGTCGTAATTCACTGGCAGCGGGGAATACTCGGCCGGCCTTTGGTGAGCCGCAACCAAGATGCCCAGCACCGACGCGCGCGCTTGCTCGTAGACCCACGTATCGACGCCGTCGATGCGCTCGACATGTGGCACTCGATCGCGGTCGGCGGCCGACGCGCGGTCGACCCATAGGTTTGGTGGCTCGATGATGTGGTCATCGACGGAGATCATCCATTGAAGATCTTGCTTGTCCACGGTTCCTCCCTGATTCCGCTATTACGTTGGCTGCGAGACGATCTCGGCGGTCGCCTGCCGCCTTTTACCGGCCGATGCGGGCACCCGGCGTGAAGACGACGGGCAGGGCGCGGTAGCCCCGGGTGACCGAATTCCCGTGAAAATCGACTTTTGCCCCAGTGGGGATGGCGTAGTCGGGTATCCGATTCAGGGTCTGTTCGACGCCCACCCGAAACTCGAGCCGGGCGAGATTGGAGCCCAGACAGCGATGGACTCCGGCTCCGAACCCGAGGTGGCGGTTTGTCTGCCGGTCGAGAATGCACTTGTTCGGCTCGTCGAACTCGCGCGCGTCGCGGTTGGCGGCCGCATAGTTCACGACGACCGTCTCACCGGGACAGAATTTGTGGTCGCTTAGTTCAACCTCTTCGGCGACTGAGCGATGCAGTCCGTGGACCGAACCGGCGAACCGGATGAATTCCTCTATCGCCGCGGGCATCAACCCGGCTTCGCGTACGAGTCGGTCGCGGTCCGCGGAATGGGTGCCCAGATAGAAGAAGGCGAACGACATTGCACTAGAGGTCGTTTCGAGCCCCGCTTGCACCAGCAGCATCACATTGGCGACAACGTCGTCGAAGCTCAATTTCTCGCCGTCGATCTCGGCGGCGAGTAGGACGTCGATCAGGTCGTCACGCGGCGGTTCACTACGACGCTTGTCGATCTCCTCGCGTACGCGGAGGTACAGATTAGTCATCGAACCGTTTCGGACCTCTTCGCTCTCACCATTGATCGCGAGGTCGGCCGTCTCGATGTAGAGCGGCACGTCCTCGACGGGCATGCCGAGTACATACCGGAAGAACACGATCCCAGGTTGCTGCCATGCGATGTCGGCGAGATCGCCGCGGCCCAGTTCGATGAAGTTGTCGATCAACCCATCGGTGACCGCACGCACCTGGGGTTCCAGCTCCTTCATCCGGCCCGGCGAAAAATAGGGGTTGAGGACCTTGCGAAGTTGTTGCTGCCGTGGCGGATCCAGGGTGATCACGATGTCGCCGAACGACATCGGGTTGCCCTGCAGCCCCATGGGCTTGCTGGAGAAGCTGCGCCAATCACGCAAGATCTCATAACAGTCGTCGTAGCGGGTGGCGACCCACGCGCCCCCCGGCGTGGGGCCCAGGAATGGCACGTCCTGGTGACTGAACGGCCCGTTCTCCCGCATCACCGAGTAGACCTCGTAGAGGAATTCTTGATCGTTGAAATCCTCGTGACGAAGGTCGAGGTTCCGGGCGTGTTCCTCCGGTGATTTGCTCACCATGAGTAGTCCTTTCCGCCCCCGCCGATCTCGAGACACCGCCAGCGGTCAGCCCGGCCAGACAGCCACCACCGAGGGGCCGGCCACATTCCACGCACGCCGCAATCGTGCCGTCCACGTGCCATCTGCACCGGCCCTCGGATTTCTCGCACACGCCGAAATCTGCTTTGGCAGCACAGTAAATCGTCGACCCCGGGGAGTCAAGTCGCACTCGATAACTACCTGAAAGCGGTTAGGATCGACGCGCCCGCGCAGTGCGCGCGAAGGGGCGGCACACGTGCAGGCTTTCCCTCAGCCGGCGGCTGCTCGCTAAAGTATGTGTGATGACCACAGGCGCGCGGCGGCGGGTTCGCGACAAGGACGGCAAACAACGAGCCCTCCTTGAAGCCGCCGCTGAGGTGTTTGCCGAAGCGGGATACGCGGCCGCGGCGACGAAGGAGATCGCCCGTCGCGCGGACTGCTCGGAAGCGATGCTGTTCCACTACTTCGTAGACAAGCGAGGCATCTTCGAGCAAGTCGTTTCTCGCCAGATCGCGGACCTGGTCAGTGAGGCAGAAGAGCAAGTCGTGGCGGACCTGCCTACGCGCTTCGAGGACTATATCGAGCGGCTTTTCTTTGCGAGATTAAGGATCGATGACCGGGACAGCGGCGTTCCCGGCTGGGACATCTCCGGTCGGGCGTTGTCAGATCCCGACTTCTCGCTGCGGGTGCTGCAACCCAATCACGCACGCCGTACTGCCGTGATCGCGGAAGGCGTTCGCCACTACCAGGCCGCGGGGCAGATCCGCGCCGACGTGGACGCCGACCTGTTCGCCGAGCTGCTGGCCAATTTCATCATCTTCACAACGAGCCTCGGACCGCGCTGGTTTGGTACGGCCGAGTCAGATATCCGCGCGCAGATCGAACTGGGATCGCAAATCCTCGCCAAAGGGGTAAGCACGTCGACTACGAAGCCGCCCGCCAAACGCAGCGGGCGGGTCCAACGGTCCCCCAAGGTGCGTGCGGCCGACTGAAAGCCCCAACGACTCAACCGCGGCCAGTGTTATCGAGTCACACTTGACACGTCAGCTTTCCCGTCGCTAGCGTCGTTGCCAACCAAGCCGCAGCCATGCGGACGCAGAACACCCTGCTCGATCGGCACGAGCGTGAAGACAGGAAGTGGCGTGTGTGCACTTATCCGGGTGGCTAACTCACTTCAGCCGACATTGACGCGGAAAGCAGCACGATGACCGCTCTGCGTGGGGTTCGTGTCGTCGAGTGGGCGACGGAAATTTCGGGCCCGTACTGCACCAAGTTGTTCGCCGACCTCGGAGCAGAGGTCATTAAGATAGAGGATCCAGGCGGGGATCCGTTCCGCCGCAGAACGTTTGGCGCGCAAAGCGACGCCGGCGCGCTGTTCAAATTCTTGAACGCCGGCAAGCGTTCAGTCCTTGGCACTTCGCTGACCGACCTAGAGGCGCTGATCGTTTCCGCCGATGTGTTCGTCGATTCTCTCGGCCCTGGGGCACTCGACCGCGAGGCCCTCCTACGGCGCGCGCCACACCTGGTGATCGTGGCATTGACTCCGTACGGATTGACCGGACCCTACCGAGACCGACCCTCGACGGAGTTCACGATCCAGGCCGAGAGCGGAACCCTGGCGTTGCGAGGCCGTCCGGACCAACCACCCATTCAAGCGGGTGGTCGAGTATTCGAATGGGTCATGGCCAGCTACGCCGCCGTTGGGGCGCTTGGCGCATTGCGGCGGGTTCAACTCGGCGGTGCTGGTGAAATCATCGACTGCTCGTTGCTGGAGACGTGCCACCTCAGCGCCAGCGGATTCGCCGACCTCTACCACGAGTTGGCCGGTCGTCCCCCTTTGCCCGTGCCGGCCCGACAGGTGGAAACCCCTTCCATCGAACCGACCGCGGACGGATGGGTGGGCTTTAACACCAATACCCGCCAACAATTCGAGTCGTTCCTGGCGATGATCGGCCGACTGGACCTGCTCGACGATGACCCGGCGTGGGCCCTCGCCACGACGCGGTGGGAACGGCGGGAGGAGTGGAATCAGATTGTGCGGGAATGGACGACGCAACATTCCACAGAGGAGATCGTCGCGTTGGCCTCCGATCTGCGGATCCCGGTCTCACCGGTAAACAATGGCCAGACCGTGTTGGACCACCCTCAGTTCGCGGCGCGCGGTGTGTGGGGCACGTATGCCGACGGCAGCTTCACCCACCCGTTGGCGCCCTACCAGATCAATGGCCGACGACCCGCCCCAACAGCCGGTGCTCCTTTCCTCGGCGAAATGGCAAAAGCGCCCACCCACAGCAGGATTGCGACCGCCGCCGACCGTGCACCGCGACTTCCTTTGGAAGGGGTACGGATTCTCGACGCGACAGCGTGGTGGGCGGGCCCCTCCTCCACCCACATTCTCGCCGCGCTCGGCGCTGAGGTCATTCACCTGGAGTCGACGGACCATCCTGATGGCGCACGGATGGCGGCCGCAGCGTTCGCCGATCAAGCTCAGTGGTGGGAGCGGTCGGGGATGTACCTGGCGACCAACGCCAATAAGCGGGGGCTCACCCTCGACCTGTCCTCTCCCGACGGGCGGGAACTGTTGTTCGGACTCGTCAGATGTTCGGACGTTCTGGTCGAGAACTTCTCGCCCCGCGTCTTCGACAATTTCGCCATCACGTGGGAGGCCGTCAGTGAGCAGAACCCCCGAATCGTGATGGTCCGGATGCCTGCGTTCGGACTCGACGGACCATGGCGCAACAACGTGGGTTTCGCGCAAACGATGGAACAGATGACCGGAATGGCTTGGGTGACCGGCCACGAGTACGACCAGCCGCGAATCCCCCGCGGCCCGTGTGACCCACTGGCAGGAATGCACTCCGCATTCGCCATGCTCACCGGCCTCCGCCAACGGGATCAAACGGGCCGCGGCTCGTTCATCGAAGTCTCAATGGTTGAGGCCGCGCTCAACGCAGCCGCCGAGCAGGTTGTCGAATCCACCGCCTACGGGAACCTGATATCGCGACTGGGAAATCGGAGCCGCGACGCCGCCCCACAAGGGCTCTATCAATGCGAGGGGACCGAGCGGTGGCTGGCGATTTCGGTCGCCACGGATGAGCAGTGGCGACGACTGAAGTCGGCTCTGTGTGAACCGGATTGGGCGAGTGACCCCACGTTGGACACCCACGATGGGCGGTTGCGGGCACACGATGTGATCGATAAGCATCTCGAGCAATGGGCCGGCAACCAGGATTCCGCGGCCGCGGCAGAGTTGCTCGTTGAATATGGTGTTCCGGCTGCGGATTTGGCAGACGCCAGGGTGGGTTCGATGCACCCTCAGCTTGCCGCACGGGGCTTCTTCGAAAGCCTGGACCATCCCATCGTGGGACGGCATCACGTGCCGGCGATTCCCTTCAAGTACCGCAGCGTTGAGACGTGGTATCGGTCAGCAGCGCCGACCTTAGGGCAGCACAACGCGAGCATCCTCGGCGACCTACTCGGCCTCGACGCCGCATCGATAGCGGCGCTGACAGAGCACGGCGTCATCGGGAACCGACCGGGCGGATTGGACTGAACGGTGAAGCTTCGTGTCGACGCGGAAATGTGTCAAGGCCACAGCCGTTGTTACGCAACATATCCGGAGATCTTCGATATCGACGACGACGGAATCGCATTCGTCACCGTCGAAAATATTCCTCCCGGATGGGAAGACCGGGCGCACAATGCCATCGCGAACTGCCCCGAGCGTGCCATACATATCATCAAGGAGTCGCCATGAAGAGCAATGGTGCAGTTCTGTGGGGGCTGAACGAGCGGTGGTCGGTGGAAGAGATCGAACTCGATCCGCCACAGGAAGGCGAGCTACTCGTCCAGTTCGAAGCCACCGGCCTTTGCCATTCCGACCACCACATCCGCACCGGCGACATGTTCGGGGTGAGTTTTCCCTTGATAGGTGGACACGAAGGGGCGGGCATCGTCCAAGAGGTTGGTCCGGGAGTGCGCGATCTAGCGGTGGGCGACCATGTGGTCACGTCGTTCCTGCCGGCGTGCGGTCGCTGCCGCTGGTGCGCCACGGGCCGTCAGAACCTTTGCGATTACGGGGCGATCATCCTGGCGGGGGTCCAGGCCGACGGTACCTTCCGGCGCCGAGCCCGCGGCCAGGGCATCGGAGCACTTTCCGGCGTCGGTAGTTTTGCGCAGTGGGGCGTGTTGTCGGAGGCCTCCGTCGTCAAGATCGACAAGGATGTGCCGTTGTCGCGCGTGTGTCTGCTCGGCTGCGGCGTCACCACCGGCTGGGGTTCGGCCGTCAATACCGCGAACGTCAGTCCCGGCGACGTGGTCGTTGTTGTCGGTTGTGGCGGGATCGGCAGCGGCGCCATTCAGGGCGCGCGGCTGGCAGGGGCGGAGCAAATCGTCGTGGTTGATATCGAGCCGAGCAAGCGCGACAAAGCGTTTCAGTTCGGGGCCACTCACTTTGCCGCCTCGATGGAGGAAGCAACGCAGTTAGTTGGCGAGATTACGCGCGGAGTCATGGCCGACTCGGCCATCCTCACGCCAGGCGTGCTCGAAGGCGCGATGATCAACGACGCGCTCAACGCGGTGCGGAAGGGCGGTGCCGTGGTGGCCACCGCCCTGGCATCGATGTCCGATGTGACGCCGACGCTGCCGCTGACGTTGTTCACGCTGTTCCAGAAACGCCTGCTGGGCAGCCTGTACGGCGAAGCCAACCCGCGGGCCGACATCCCTCGACTGATCAGCCTCTATCGAAGCGGCAAGCTGTTGCTCGACGAAGCCGTCACCACCGAGTACAAGCTCGACGACATCAATGAGGCCTACGACGACATGCTCGCCGGCCGCAACATCCGCGGGGTGATCATTCACGATCACTGACTCTCAGGAAGTGTGAAGGACCAACCGAAATGTCCGTCACGTCTCAGCCGAAACAGTGTCAGCCACCTCAACGCCGTGAAGGGATTCACTCATGTCGTCACCAGCCGACGTAGTTCGCAACTTTTGTACCTTGATGGAGCAGCGGGACGCCGAAGCGTTGCGTCCTCTCCTCGCCGAAGGCGCCGTTTATCAGAACGTGGGAATGCCCGCCTTCACTGGACCGGACGCCATCGTAGAGAACATGGCCGCCCAGTTCGCGATGTTTCCGGACGCCTACGCCTTCGAAATCGTCAACCTCGCGAGCGATGGTTGCGTGGTGCTCACCGAACGCCTGGACTATATTCAGGCTCCCGACGGAAGCAAGCCGGCCATCCCAGTGATGGGGACCTTCGTCGTCGATGACGATGGGAGAATCACTCGCTGGACCGACTATTTCGACCTGAATCTGACGGTGCGGCTTCTTCAAGGCGAGGACATCAGCGCCCTCGTTCCTGCGTCCGCGTGAGTCGGCACATCACCAGGTTGGTCGTGAACGAGGGGGAATGATGCGGGTGCCAAGGGCGGTCGCAGACTTCAACAGCCAAGTCACCAATCCAGCAGCTCGGTCGATCGCGCCGTGGCTTCCAGGCCTGTGCACACTCGAACATGTCGGACGCAAATCAGGCAGGCGTTATCGAACGCCGCTGTTAGTTTTTCCCATCCGCGAAGGCTTCGTCTTTCTCATCGGGTATGGGCTGAAGTCGGACTGGTTGAAGAATGTATTCGCCGGTGGACAGGCAGTGCTGCACAAGCGCGGCAAGAGTACCGCGCTAGCCAACCCCCGCCTCCTAAGTAAGGCTGCGGCCGCAACGCTCGTCACGGGGCCATCTGGTGTCTTCTACCGCCTGTTTCCGTACAACGAAGCGGCGCTGGTGTTGACCAAAGTCAATTCCACTCAGTGACTTTGGGCGGCAGAACGAAGAAGTTGAGCCAGTGGGGTTGCGAGCGCCGCAACTCCAACACCGCGGGGCACTTATGCTGACAACCCACCGACCGGTGCGACCGGTCCCCTGCGACACCGACAACGCATCGCTGATTACCGCCAACCTGCTCGGCGACGGTTAACTCACTCGTCTAGGGAGTGTCAAGGATCAGCCGAAGTAACTGTCAAGCATCAGCCAAAACACTGTCACCTATCAGCCGAAGACGAAGTGTCACGCATCACCCGAGGTCATACACCTTTTCGGTGGGGCGGGCGGGGCTCGAACCCGCGACCAACGGATTATGAGTCCGCGGCTCTAACCAACTGAGCTACCGCCCCCGACGGAGTAGTTCCGTAGGAAACCGTAGCGGAAGACCGGAACCAACGTCCGTCGGGCGGCGGCACATCCTTAAGGACTGAGGCGCCCAGCGGGCGACCCGCCTCATATCCCGCGCGGCTATGAGGGAGCCGGCCCTGCCTGCCCGGCTTGAGCCTTGATCTTGGGAATCAGCTCTGGCGCGTAGACGAAAATCGCCGACTCGACCTCCCACTCCGCCTGCGCCTGGGTCATGGGGGTGGTTCTGGTGATCATGTTGATCAGCTCTTGGCCCTCACCGAACGGATTGGGGTTGGCCCGAACCTGATCGGCGAACCAGCGGCCCTCGGCGGCCTCGTGGCAATCGCTGTAGTCGGCGTTGTGCACCATCTTGTTCTGCGCCAACAGTTTGATGTACTGATCGTCTGCCGGACTCAAATTACAGGCCGCCGCAGCCCGCGGCGCTGACACCGCAGCGCCACCGAACATCGCGGCCCCCAGCGCAAAACCGGCGGCCCCCACCGTCAGCACCTGCACGCGCAATCGTGTCGTTGTCACTTCTGCGGACCCCCTTGTCGTGGAAATTTGCTACTTTTTCTCTCGCGGCAGAGAGCGGATACCACCGCCGATCAGCGCGGCAAACGACGATTCCTACGAACAACGGGTGAACAGCAATCAGCCAAAACTTACTGTGCGAGAAATTCTTCGGGCTCAATGCGGCAACGATATGAAGCCCAAAAGCAGCAGTGCCACACGGCTTGCTGACGCCGTTGATCAACGGTGCATCATGGCAGTCCTGAGTTAGCCAATGCTGACAAACGAAAGCGGCCGGAGAGCAAAGCCCTCACGGCCGCTGACGTTCTGAAACACAAAACCATTGCGCCGCAACGACGCTGGGATGCCTAAGACTCGGCCGGCCAGTTTGCTTTCGCCGCTTGATCTTTGATCTTGGGAATCAGTTCGGGCGCGTAGACGTAAATGGCCGACTCGACCTCCCACTCCGCCTGCTCCTGGGTCATCGGCGTGGTGCGGGTGATCATGTTGATCAGCTCCTGGCCCTCGCCGAATGGATTGGGGTTGGCCCGCACCTGATCGGCGAACCAACGGCCCTCGGCGGCCTCATGGCAATCGCTGTAGTCGGCGTTGTGCACCATCTTGTTCTGCGCCAACAGTTTGATGTACTGATCGTCGGCCGGACTCAAATTGCAGGTAGCCGAGGCTAACGGAGCGGACAGCACAGCCCCGCCGAGCATCGAGGCGCCCAACGCAACACCGGCAGCCCACACCGACGACACTCGAACGCGCGAACGTGTACGGGTGCTGGTCATTTCCGAACCTCCCTCTGCGCGAGAACGCAGTCGCTTCCGGCGCAACCCCAAGCTGAACAAGCCCTACGACCGCCGGCCAATGACGCACGGTCGGTGGCAATCGTGCTCGGGCCACGCTGCCATCTGGTTACCGCCACTTTTCGGTGTCGTTTCAGTGTCGGCGACCGGGCTAAAAGTAGCGAATGGCCCCCGCATACAGCGGAAACGGACACTTGCGAGTCAGTGTATGGATGGTTAACATTTGGTGCCCTCGGCCCGGGATGTCTGACCGCGGGCCTGGCCGCCAAGCCGCGCCGGAAGCGCGACAAACGGCTGCTGCTCGGCGTCAGGGGCGCCGACAGCTAAGAGCCTTAAAGCTCGGCTCCGCCCAGCCCGCATCCGCAAATGTCAGCTGAACACCGTCTGGCCGTCGGCGTCGAGCAAGTACCGTTCTGTGCCGTTCTCGACGCGCGGCGCGTCAGCGCCCAACGACACGGCTATTTTGTTGCTGGCATTGCGCATGATGTCGAAGGTGAGTTCCACGGCTTCGGCCTCGGAGAACCGGGAGCGCACCTCGGCGACATCATCGGCGGCGAGGTGCGCAGGGGTCCAAATTAACGCATCGGCATAGCGCAGCGCTGCTTTAGCGCGGTCGTCGAGCAAACTCGACGACTCGAAGCGCTCGATCTCCTCGTACAGCTTTTCCGAACCGCCGGCATCAAGCGCGCCGCCCTCGCGAAGCGAGTTGCACAAGCGGCAATTGTGCTGCGCCGCCCCGCGCAGCCGAACCAGCTCGGAGGTCACGGGGTCGAGCGCACGCATTCGCGCCACCGCGATTAAAAAGTCGTTGAACACCGGATCCGCCGGTTCGGTGGTGTGATCCCAGCTGATCGGTTCGGCAACCCAGCCCAGATACTGCGCACCGACCCCGAGCGCTTCCAGCCCGGCCCGTACCCGGGGAATGAAGTCGGCGAGGTACATCTGCACGACGACGCCAAAGGTGCGGTCCCCTAGCTGCTTCCACAACCGCGTCCGCTGCTCGGCGGTCACCGACGAGACGTCGGCGCTGAATTGTTCGGCGAACACGGTGACGGCGGCCTCGGCTTCCGATTGCGGCTCGCCCACCTCGACGCTCGCGGGCAACGGCGACAGCGACATCGTCTGTGCGCACACCCGCCGAACCAGCGCCGCGGTGCGACCATCACCGGGGCATAACGACACCAACCGGGTGAGCTGGTCTTCGCGAACAGAAACCGGAGCCGCCATTCGTCACACGCTAGAACGTGCGCTGCCGGGCGGCAAAGAATTACTGGGCCTGGCTCACCGATGACATGTGGAAATCGGGTATCCGCAGCGACGGCATGGCCGCCCGGGTGGCCCAATCGCCCCATTCGCGCGGCAGGGTCTTCTCGCTGACGCCGGCCTCGGTGGCCCGTCGCAGGAGGTCGAGCGGACTCTCGTTGAACCGGAAGTTGTTGACCGCAGCGGTCACCTTGCCGTCCTCGATGAGGTAGACGCCGTCGCGGGTCAGCCCGGTGAACAACAGCGTGGTGGGGTCGACGACGCGGATGTACCACAGCGTGGTCAGCAGCAGGCCGCGCTCGGTGGCCGCGATCATGTCGTCCTGACTGGCCGTTCCCCCGGTCATCACGAGATTGTCGGCAGCGATTGCAACGTCGGCATCGTATTTGGCGGCCGTGGCCCGCGGATAAGCCAGCGCGTTGATCACCCCGTCGCGGATCCAGTCCACCTGGTTGATCTCCGCCCCGTTGTCGAACACCGACACCGTCTCCGAGGAACTGCTGACCGCGACGAACGGCGTGCAGGCGAGGCCGGGAGCCATGGGATCGGAAAAAAGCGTCAGCGGCAGGTCGGTGAGCCGCTCCCCCACCCGGGTTCCGCCGCCGGGCGCCGAGAACGCGGTCCGGCCCTCCTGGGCGCCGCGGCCCGCCATCGACCAGGCCATGTAGATCATCATGTCGGCCACCGTCGACGGCGGCATGATCGTTTCGTAGCGGCCCGCCGGTAACTCGACACTGCGCTGCGCCCAGCCCAGTCGCATCGAGAGCTGCTCGAGCAGCGAATCCGTTGGCACATCGACGAAGTCAGGTGTTCCGACGCCAGCCCAGGCGCTGGCATCGCCGCGTTTGGCGTTGATCTCCACCGCACCGGTGGGCTGGGTGAAACGTCGGCGCAATCCGGTCGACGACGCCAGGAATGTCGTCGAAACACTATGGTGGGCAAAGCCATAAAGTCGGTCATCGCCGCGGAAGCCACGGCTCAGCGAGTCGGCGACGTCGGAGAAAACCAGGGGCCCGGTGCCCGGCACCGGCGCGTCCCAATCGACGGGCACGCCGGTATCGGCGAGCAGCGGCGCGGCATCGCCAGCCTCTGGCGCGGCGCTAGCCGCCTCCTGCGATGCCGCAACCAGCCCGGGCAGCACTCGTGGATCGGCCTCGGCGGACACGACCGTGCCGATGCGCGCAGTGGACCCGCGCCGCACCACCGAAATCACCGTCACGCTGCGGCTGACCGAAACCCCGTTGGTAGTCATCGAATTGCCCGCCCAGCGCAATGTCGCCTCGACCTTATCGGTGACCAGCACCATGGTCTCGTCCGCGCGGCCGAGCTTGGCCGCCTCATCGAGCACGATGTTGACGACATGCTGCGCAGTGATCATCGGCGCCGCTCCTCAGCATCGCTCCACTCTGCATCGTCGCCGGCGCGGATCATCGGCCGCCCTCGGTGCGGGTGTTGAGCACGTTGACGCCGCGGAACAGTGCCGACGGGCAGCCGTGGCTGACCGCCGCGATCTGGCCCGGCTGAGCCTTGCCGCAGTTGAACGCGCCACCAAGGCGCCAGGTCGACGGGCCCCCCACCGCCTCCATCGAATTCCAGAACTCGGTCGTGGTGGCCTGATACGCGACGTCACGCAACTGACCGTCCAGCCGGCCGTCACGGATCGCGAAGAAACGCTGGCCGGTGAACTGGAAGTTGTAGCGCTGCATGTCGATTGACCATGACTTGTCGCCGACGATGTAGATCCCGTCCTCGACCCGGCCGATCAAGTCGTCCGTGCTGATGTCGTCGGGTGCGGGCTGCAGCGACACGTTGGCCATCCGCTGGATCGGCACATGATGCGGCGAGTCGGCGTACGAGCATCCATTGGAGCGCGGCCGGCCCAGCCGCTGGGCGAAAACCCGGTCAAGCTGGTAGCCGGTGAAGATCCCGTCACGCACCAGATCCCAGCTTTGCGCGGCCACGCCTTCATCGTCGTAACCGATGGTGGCCAAGCCGAATTGGACGGTGCGATCCGCCGTCACGTTCATCACCGGCGACCCGTACCGCATGGTGTCCAGCTTGTCCGGCGTGGCGAACGACGTTCCCGCGTAGGCGGCCTCATAGCCGATCGCACGATCGTATTCGGTTGCGTGCCCGATTGATTCATGAATCGTCAGCCACAGGTTGGTCGGGTCGATCACCAGGTCTTTGCGCCCTGGAATAACGCTGGGCGCCTTGATTTTTTCGGCCAGCAATGACGGCAGCTGCGCCAGCTCGTCGCTCCAGTTCCACACCTCGTCGCCGGCCACGGCCTCCCAGCCCCGCCCCATCGGCGGCACCAGCGTCCGCATCGAATCGAAGCTGCCGGCCGCGGGGTCGACGGTCACCGCCTCCAGCGAGGGCAATACCCGCACCCGCTGCTGGGTGATCGAGGATCCGAAGGTGTCGGCGTAAAACGTCTGCTCCTTGACGGCGGTCAGCACCGCCGACACGTGGTTGACGCCGTCGGCGCTCAGCAGCCGACCGGAGTAGTCCTCCAGCACGGCGATCTTGTCGGTCGTCGAGATGTCGAACGGATCGATTCGGTAGTCCGACACCCAGGCCGCGTCCGCGTAGACCGGTTCGGGCGCCAACTCGACGCGCTCGCTGCTCAGCGTCGCCAGCGTGGTCGCGACGTGCACTGCGCGCCGAGCCGTCTCGGCGGCCACCGACGGCACCAGCTCCGCGTGCGAGGCGAATCCCCAGGTGCCGTCGACGATCACTCGCACCGCCAGGCCCACCTCGCGATTGATCACCGCGGTCTCCAGCTCGCCGTCGCGCAGCTGGATGATCTCGGTGATGATGCGATGAACCCGCAGGTCGGCGTGCGTCGCCCCGGCCGCTGTGGCCGCCGAGAGCGTGGCTTCGGCCAAATCGTGGCGCGGCAGGTCCAGGAAGTCGGCATCGATCCCCCGGTTCGGTGTCACGCTCCCACCGTAACGACCGGTCAGCCCAAACCCCGCCAGCGCCCGCTTTAATTACTCCATGGCCAGCGCGGTACGCGGGATTCACCCTCGATCTACCGCGCTGGGCTACGCGCTGCTGGCGCCCAGCCTGTTCGGCGTGCTCGCCTTTTTGCTGCTGCCCATCCTGGTCGTGCTGTGGCTGAGCCTGTGCCGCTGGGATCTCCTCGGCCCGCTGCACTTCGTCGGCCTGTCCAACTGGCGCTCGGTCCTGACCGACGCCGGATTCGGCAACTCCCTGATCGTCACGGTCATCTTCGTGGCGATCGTGGTGCCGGCGCAGACCGTCTTGGGACTGCTGGCCGCGACCATGCTGGCGCGGCAGCTTCGCGGCACCAATCTGTTTCGCACCCTGTTCGTGCTCCCGTGGATTTGCGCGCCGCTGGCCATCGCGGTGCTATGGCGCTGGATCCTGGCTCCCACGGACGGCGCCGTGAGCACTGTGCTGGGGCACAGCATCGAATGGCTGTCGGATCCCAGCTTTGCGCTGCCGCTGGTATCGGCCGTGGTGGTGTGGACCAACGTCGGCTACGTCTCGTTGTCGTTTCTGGCGGGCCTGCTGGCGATTCCCGAGGACGTCCACGCCGCCGCACGCACCGACGGCGCCACCGCATGGCAGCGGTTCTGGCGCATCACCATGCCCATGCTGCGACCGACGACCTTCTTCGTGTTGGTGACCGGGATCGTCAGCACGGCACAGGTTTTCGACATGGTGTACGCGCTCACGGGCGGCGGACCGGCCGGCAGC
Source organism: Mycobacterium sp. NGS17 (assembly GCF_059813205.1). Taxonomy (NCBI): domain Bacteria; kingdom Bacillati; phylum Actinomycetota; class Actinomycetes; order Mycobacteriales; family Mycobacteriaceae; genus Mycobacterium; species Mycobacterium sp. NGS17. Next base: position 84,387 of record NZ_JCALED010000009.1, read on the forward strand.
ACCGACCTGGTGGCCCATCGCATCTACGCCGAGGCTTTCGGTTCGGCGGCCATCGGCCGGGCGTCGGCGATGGCGGTGGTGCTGTTCGTGATCCTGATCGGCGTCACCCTGGTACAGCATCTGTATTTCCGGAGACGGATCAGCTATGACCTCACCTAGCCGGATCACGTCCAATGCGGTGATTTATGCCGGACTGTCGCTGGGCGCGTTGATCACCTTGGCGCCGTTCGCGCTTGGACTGATGACGTCGTTCACCTCTGCACACCAGTTCGTCACGGGCAGCCCGCTGCAGCTGCCGCGGCCACCCACGCTGTCGAATTTCGCCAACCTGGGCGGGGCGGGGTTCGGCCGCGCGGCGGCGGTGACCGCCTTGATGACGGCGGTGATTCTGGTGGGCCAGTTGACCTTTTCGGTGCTGGCCGCATATGCCTTCGCCCGTTTGCAGTTCCCCGGCCGTGACGCGCTGTTCTGGGTGTACATCGCGACGCTGATGGTGCCGGGGACGGTCACGGTGGTGCCGATGTATCTCATGATGGCTCAGCTCGGTCTGCGCAACACGTTTTGGGCCTTGGTGCTGCCGTTCATGTTCGGCTCGCCGTACGCGATCTTCTTGCTGCGTGAGCACTTTCGGATCATCCCGAACGATCTGATCAACGCCGCTCGACTGGACGGCGCGAAAACCTTGGACGTAATTGTGCACGTGGTGATTCCGTCCAGTCGCGCTGTCCTGGCCGCGCTGGCGTTGATCACCGTGGTTTCGCAGTGGAACAACTTCATGTGGCCGTTGGTGATCACCAGCGGCCACAAGTGGCGCGTGCTCACCGTCGCGACCGCCGACCTGCAGTCGCGGTTCAATTCCCAATGGACGTTGGTGATGGCGGCAACCACGGTCGCGATGGCCCCGCTGATCGCACTGTTCGTGGTCTTCCAGCGCCATATCGTCGCCTCGATCGTCGTCTCGGGACTCAAGTGAGGCGGCGATGCGGCGAGATTGCCGCCGTGGCTGTCCGTTCCGCGAATTCACGACCCCCATGGCAATCTGGGTGCGCACGGTGATGCGGCCGCGCTTTTCCACACTGGTCGCGGGATCGATCGCGCTGGTGGCGGTGCTGCTGGCCGCGATGGCGGTGCTGCTGGATTACTCCGCGCAGCCGCATGGTGGCAAGACTGTCGTCACGGTCCGCGTCTGGGGCGACCAGCTCGGTGCGGCCTATCGACAATCCTTCGAGGCCTTTAACCGCGCCCATCCCGGCATCGAGGTACACCTGAACTTGGTGGCGTACTCGACCTACTTCAACACCCTGCGCACGGATGTGGCCGGTGGCAGCGCCGACGACATCTTCTGGCTGTCCAACGCCTACCTCGCGGCGTATGCCGACAGCGGCCGGCTCCTGAACATCGGCGAAATGCTTGGGCCCAAGGCCGATTCGGAGTGGGAGCGACCGGTCGTCGAGCAGTTCACTCGAAACGGCACGCTGTGGGGCGTGCCGCAGCTGACCGACGCCGGAATCGCGTTGTATTACAACGCAGATCTTCTCGCCGCCGCGGGCGTCGATCCGGCCCAGCTGAGCTCGCTGCGGTGGAGCCCCGGCGACGGCGACACTTTGCGTCCACTGCTAAGCCGGCTCACCGTCGACGCCGATGGAAACCGAGGCGACACACCATATTTCGACGCGAGGCGGGTGCGACAGTGGGCCTACAACGCGGCCAACGATCCCCAGGGCATCTACCTGAACTACATCGGTTCGGCCGGCGGCGTGTTCCAGCGGGGCGACTCTTTCGCCTTCGACAACCCCGCCGCAGTGACGGCCTTCCGGTATCTGGTCGACCTGATCAACCGCGACCACGTCGCGCCACCCGCCGCCGACACCAACGACAACGGCGACTTCTCCCGCAATCAGTTTTTGGCCGGCAGAATGGCTCTCTTTCAATCCGGCACCTACAACCTGGCGCCGGTCGCGCGCGATGCCCGCTTCCATTGGGGTGTGGCGATGATGCCCGCCGGCCCCGCGGGACGGGTCAGCGTCACCAATGGCATTGCGGCGGCGGGCAATGCGGCGACGAAGCACCCCGACGCCGTGCGCCAGGTGTTGGCCTGGATGGGCAGTAAACAGGGCAACGAATACCTGGGGCGCTACGGCGCGGCAATCCCCGCGGTGCCCACCGCCCAGCCTGTCTACTTCCGGTATTGGGCCACCCGGGGTGTCGACGTCACGCCCTTCTTCGCCGTGCTGAACGGTCCGCGCATCCCCGCCCCCGGAGGGGCAGGCTTCGCCGCCGGCAACGACGCGTTGCAACCGTACTTCGACGAAATGTTCTTGGGCCGCGGCGATGTCGCGGCGATATTGCAGCGAGCTCAGGCGGCGGCCAACGCCGCCGCGGCGCGCCAGTGAGTTCTGGTTACCGGACATCGTCCGATGAGGACTCGACCACCTCGTCGTTGAGCGCGCTGTGGTGGCGACCCCACACGAAATAAAAAATCAACGCCAGCAACACCCAGCCGGTGAATGCGACCCAGGTGTACCAGTGCAGGCTGGCGAGGATGTAGCCGCAGGCCGCCACCGAAAGAATCGGTGTGACGGGATAAGCCGGGACCTTGAATCCTCGTGGCAGATCAGGCTCGCGCACCCGCAAGATGATTACTCCGACGGATACGACGACGAACGCTGTGAGCGTGCCGATCGACACCATGTCGGCGAGCTTCTGCAGCGGGATGAAGGCGGCCAGGGTCGAGGCCACGACGGCGACGATCACCGTGTTGGTCACCGGGGTCATGGTGCGCGCGTTCACCGTCGCGAACCTGGCGGGCAGTAGCCCGTCACGGCCCATCGCGAACAGGATGCGGGTGAGGCCGTACATGGTGACCAACGTGACGCTGAAGATCGAAATGACCGCTCCCGCAGCCAGAATCGTGCCGGCCCAGCCGCCGTGGGTGACGTTGTCAAGAATAGTGGCCAGCCCGGCTTCCTGCTGGCCGGCGAAGTCCTGCCACGGCTGGGTGCCCAGCGCGGCGACCGCGACGAGAACGTAGGCGCCGGTGACGGTCAGCAGCGCGCCGATCAGCGCGCGCGGCATGGTTTTCTGCGGGTTCTTCACCTCGTCGCCCGCGGTGGACACGGCGTCGAGGCCGATGTAGGAGAAGAAAATGGTGCCGGCGGCCGAACCGATACCGGAAACGCCGAAGGGCGCGAAGTCACGGAGATGGCTCGCGTCGAACGCCGTGAAGGCGACGACGGCGAACACGACCAATACGCCGAGTTTGATCATCACCATGATCGCGTTGACCTTGGCCGATTCGCTGGCGCCGCGGATGAGCAACAACGCGCACATGGCGATCAGCAGGACCGCAGGCACGTTCACGTATCCGGGTTGGGTGTCCCACGGCGCGGCCGACAGGGCTTGCGGCAGCTGGAATCCCAGGACATCGCTCAGCAATTTATTCAGATAGCCGCTCCAGTTGACCGCGACCGCCGCGGTCGCCACCCCGTATTCCAGTAGCAGGCAGGCCGCCACGCCCACGGCCACGACCTCTCCCAGCGTGGTGTACGCATACGAATACGACGACCCGGAAACCGGCACCGCCGAGGCCAATTCGGCGTAACAGAGGGCCGCGAGGCCAGCGGCGATACCAGCGAGAAGGAAGGAGACGATCACGCCCGGCCCCGCTTCGGGGACCGCCTGCGACATGACGAAGAAGATGCCGGTGCCGACCGTCGAGCCAACCCCGAACATGGTCAGCTGAAATGTTCCGATGCCGCGCTTGAGGTGATCCGCGGCCCCGTGCGCGGCGTGCGCACCCACCACCGGGCGCCGCCGCAGCATCTGTTCTTTCAGGCTGATCGACGTGGCTGGCAAGCGCCCCTCCTGTGGCCGGATCAGCTGATTATGAAGCAGCCTGCCGCAACTGCGTCGGACCGTGGGGCGCTTTCACCAAATGACGCAATCAGCGATCAGCCCACTTGCGGAAGCACCGTCTCGATCACTACCGCGGCGACGCAGACGACAACGGTGATGGCGAGTGTCAACCAGTCGGCCAGTTTCGGCCGTGCCGGGCTGGCGGACAGCTGACCGATGCCACCGCGGGCGGTGATAGCGTCACCCATCTCGTCAGCCCGACGCAGGGTCACGACGACCGCAGCGGCCATCAGGTCGATCACGCCCCGGCGCTGCTGCCTTAACCGTGCCCTGCGACCTGAGGGTATTCGGTTGGGCCGCAACAACCGCGCGGCGTAGAGCACATGAAATTCGTCGATCAGCATCGGGAAGGCGCGCAGCGCGAGAGCCAGGGCCACCGCCCATTCGTCAACCGGAATGCGCAGCACCCTCAGCGGACGACCCAACGTCGCTACCGCAGGCGCGATTTCGGCAACGTTCGTGGTCCACGACACCATCGCCCCGAGGCCCAGCAGCACGATCGACAGGGCGGTGATCCTGAGGAATTGCAGCGCTCCACCGAGCCCGATGAGCACGCCACCCATCGGCACCGTGGGGCTGCCGCCGGCCAGCGCCGCGGTCACAAAGCCCAACGCGAGAAGAGCCCACAGCCACCGCGGAATCGGCGGCAGCGCACCACGCGGGATTCGTGCAATCCAGACCGCCGCCGCCAGCAGGGCCGCCACCAACGCGATCGTCGTCCATCCCGGGTAAAACGTCAGAAGCACCGAAACGCCAAACACAACCAGCAACTTGGTGCCGGCCCACAGGTCGTGAATGGCCGATCTTCCGGGAACGGGGACCAGCAGGACGACCGATGGGGAACGCCGCCGATTCACATTGGTCGCCGCGGTCGAGGTTGTCGTCACGCTAGGCCTCCCGCCGCGGCAGTGGTAGACACCGTTTCCAGCGCACCGTCGCGCAACCGGATAGTGCGCGGACAAACCTCGTCAAGCCCGACGAAGTCGTGCGAAATGACCACTAACGTCACGCCGCGGGTACGGCGCAAATTCGCAAGCACTCGCAAAAGACCGCGCTGGCTGCTGGCATCCAGCCCTGCCAACGGTTCGTCGAGAATCAAGACCCGGGGCGAACACGCCAGTAGTCCGGCCAGCACCACGCGGCGCATTTGTCCACCACTGAGCTGATCGATGCGCCGCTGGGCGAGTGCCGGGTCCAGTCCGACAGCGATCAGCGCGGCGGCCACGCGATCGTGGTCGCGGTGCGAAAAGCCCGCGACTGAAGCCAGTTCCCGGTCGACGTGGCTGCGCATCAATTGCAGCCTGGCGGCCTGGAACGACAGAGCCACCGCGCCGACGTGCCGATGCGTGGGTTCGCCGTCGATGAGGCAGACGCCCTCGGTGGGCACAGTCAGCCCGGCCATGATCCACGCCAGAGTCGACTTGCCAGAGCCGTTGCCGCCGTGGATGAGCAGCCCATCTCCTTGCTCCACCGTGAAGTTGATATCGCGCAACGCCGTCTTCGCCCACGGCGTACCGCTGTGGTATTCGTGTCCGACCCCCACCACCTCGAGGACCGGTTTGTTGGAACCGGGGGTGGCGGCGCTGGTCGGCACCGGCGCCGGCGCGATCTCGACCATGCCGCTGTTATCGGATGACTCGCTGAGATTGATCGTGCGGTCGGCCGACGCCGCCTCATTGTCGAAGTGCGTGATGTGCACCAGGGCCGTGCGGTGCCGCTCGGGTAGACCCGACAGGACATCTAACAAGAGTTCGCGGCCCGGCTGGTCGATCATGCTGGTGAACTCGTCGGCGATCAACAGCGAGGGCTCCCGGGCGAGTGCGGCGGCCAGCGCCAGCCGCTGCAACTCGCCGCCGGACAGGCTGCCGGTGTCGCGCTCGGCGAGCCGCTCGAGGCCGACCTCGCTCAGCAACTGGTTCACGTCGACTTTGGTGCCCGGTGGCAAGCCCCACACCACATCGTCTGCCACTCTGGTGCCCAGAATCTGGGTCTGGGGGTGCTGAAGCACGAGCGACGTGCCACCGACTCTCCCCAAACCCACTGCGCCAGGGCGATACACGGCGCCCGACGTCGGTTCCCGGCCCGCCAGAATCAGCGTCAAGGTCGTTTTCCCCGAACCGTTCGCGCCGACGACGGCGACATGCTCGCCGACCCGGAGGTCCAGGCTCATCTCACGCAAGGCGTCTTGGCTCGCGCCGGGGTAACGGAACCGCACGTCGACCAACCGCACAGGCACAGGACCGATCGCGGCATCCGACAATCCAGCGCTGTCAGGGGTGTCCAGCTTGTGCACGTCGGGAATGTTGTGCATGCGCTCCAACAGCCGCGAAAGTACCCACCACCCGATCAACGACGAGATCATCACCCCGTAGGTGAGATAGCCGAGCATCAACCACGGCCAGTAATGCAGCCCATAGGTAAAGCCCCGCTGCACACCGGCGGCGACTCCCTGCAGGTGTACCCGCACCAAGAATGCCTTGACGCCATCGACATTCGCGGTCATGACTTGAAAAATGAGGTGCCGCAGTCGAGTTAGCACTGTCAGCATTCCGACGGTTACGCCGCCGACGACGGCTCCGGCGACAAACGACGTGACAACCACTGTCGGTGCGCCCCGACCCTTGCGTTTGACCAGCCCGGTCAACCCGCCGATATAGACGCAGTTGAGGACGGCCGCCAAGCTACCGAGGCCCGAGATGAGAAAAGTGATCATGCCGGCAGCGACCGTCGCGGCGAGGAGCACTCGAAGCCGGTAGCGGTAAGCCAACAGCGCCATGGGCACCGTGCCCAGCAGCGCCAAGCCCTGAGCGAACGGGATCACCGTGGCGATGATGGCGATCACTGCGCACAGAGCACCCATGACCGAGGCCTGTGCCAACTCGGTCGGTTGTAGGGGTCCACCCCGATCACGCAAACGGACCGGGGGTGGGGTTTTCACTTCAACGATTCTGCCAGGCCGCAGCGCTATGCCCCGCCAATACATCGTGTGATCTGCGCACGACGCGACATGGGTCGCCGTTTTGGCCTCGCTTAGCAAAGCTATGCAACCATGGATGCATGGACAACGTCGTCGATGCCGCAAAGCTCGAGGGAGCGCAGGGGCTGGGAGCCGATCTGCTCGCCGTCGTCGCGCGGCTCAACCGCATGGCCACCCAACGCATCCACATGCCACTGCCTGCGGCGCAGGCCAGGCTGCTGGCCACCATCGAAGCTCACGGCGAAGCCCGAATCGGTGACCTGGCCGGCGTCGACCACTGTTCGCAACCGACGATGACGACGCAGGTGCGTCGCCTCGAGGAGGCGGGCCTGGTCACCCGGATGGTCGACCCGGGAGACGCGCGTGCGGTCCGGATCCGCATCACGGCCGAGGGCAGGCGCACGCTCAACGCGGTTCGGGCCGACCGCGCCGCAGCGATCGAACCGCAATTGGCTCTGCTCGACCCCGCGGACCGCCAGGTGCTGGTGCAAGCGGTCGACGTGCTGCGCGGACTGCTCGACAACGCCTCGCGCGGCACCTCCCTCGCGGGCCGGCGCACCACGGTGGAGCTAGGACGAGGGTAGACAGTTAAGCGAGCGCGGCGACCGGCGCCTGAAGGTGTGGCAGTCCTGAAGCGCGAGACCAATCCAGCTGACCGGTGATGAAAGGTGGCGGCCATGCCGACCGAGGCTTCGGCACATCCGGCCTCGCTGACCGTGTGGGCCGGGCCGACGAGGTATGTCTTCAGCCCGGGTCGTGACGTGATCGTGGGCTACGGCCCGGGTTGCGACATTCCGCTGGAGCGGCTCGACGATCCCCCGCAGTCGCCGCCAGCGCCCCGAGTCGACGTGATCCTGCGGTTCACCGGAACCCAGTGGGTGGCTATCGATCTGAGTCGCCGCGGCATCTTCGCCGGCGGATCCCGCCTGGCCAGCCTCGAGATCCGGGACGGATTGGGGATCGCCATCGGGGATCCCCAGCACGGTCCGCGGCTGGTCTTTCAAACCGCGCCCGCGGCCACACCACCCGGACCTCCCCCGCCCGGCGGCCCGGCGTATCCCCCGCCGCACACACCGCAGGCGCCTCCGTTTCCACCAAGCCCGCCGGGTGCTCCGAACGCGCCCGACCCGCGGATGCCCACCCAGAGCGCCACCCAGCGCATGCCCGTCGCCGCGCCGCCGCCGGCCGCCCAGCAGCCTTTCCAGCCCAGCCCGCCGCCACCGCCGCCCGGTGCGGACCCCCCGCCCGCGGCGCCCGCGGCCCCGCCACCGATTGCGCCCATGGGTCCGCCCGCCGCGGAACAGGACCCGCACAAGGGCCCAAGCCTGATCGAGCGGATGGTGACCAGCAAGCTCCGCGCACAGCGGCCGTCGTTCCGCACCGCGGAACCCGACTCCACCTATCGCCTGCCGCTGCAGACCGCGTCACGAACCACCGGGATGACGGCCTATCAGCTGGGGTTGACGATCGACGGGCACGAGACCCTGTCGGGCATCTCATTCAGGGCGCGTCCCGGTTCCATGACCGCGGTCATCGGGCCGTCGGCCGCGCGGAATTCCGCGCTGCTCGCGCTGCTGGCCGGCACCAGAGCACCCAGCTCCGGGCGCGTCACCGTGGACGAACACGACGTCCACACAGAGCCGAAGTCCATGCGGACTCGCATCGGGGTGGTCCCGCGCGATGATCGTCTGCACAGGCAGCTCACGGTCGCGCAGACCGTGGAATATGCGGCCGAACTTCGGCTGCCCCCCGACACCTTGCCCGAGCAACGCGACCGCGTGGTCAGCCAGGTTCTCGACGAACTCGAGCTGGCGTCGCACCGCGACACCAGAATCGGAAAACTCACACCCGAGCTGCGTCGGTGCGCCGCGCTGGCGGTCGAGCTCGTCACCCGGCCTAGCCTGCTCGTGGTCGACGAACCGACCGCCGGACTGGATCCGGCCCAACAACGTCAGCTCATGGCGATCCTGCGGCACCAGGCCGACATCGGATGCGCCATCGTAGTCGCGATCTCGAATCGCGCGTCCCTCGCCGATGTCAACGCGTGCGACCAGGTGTTGGTGCTGACCGCGGCGGGCAAGGCGGCCTATCTGGGAACGCCGTTGCAGATCGAGTCCGCGATGGGCACCACCGACTGGACGAGAGTGGTTTCGCAGGTCGGCGTCGATTCCGACGCAGCCCACCGCGCCTTCCGTGCGAGGCAGCAGACGGCGGCACCGACCACCCCACCGGAAGTCGCGGCACCCGCTCCGCCGCCGCCCGGGCCGTCCAGGAACCGGCAGATCCGGCTGGTGGCCCGGCGCGAGGTCCGCCTGCTTCTCGGCGATCGCAGCTACTTCGCGTTCCTGGCGATCCTGCCGTTCGTGTTGGCGGGGTTGGCGCTGCTGATTCCGGGCCAATCCGGCCTGACGCGACCCGACCCGGGCAGCGCCAACACGCACGAGGCCATCGAAATCCTGGCCGCCCTCAACGTCGCCGCGGTCATCATCGGCACGGCGCTGACCATCAGGGCGCTGGTCTGTGAACACCGCATCTTTCGGCGCGAGCAAGAGGTCGGACTGACCGCACCGGCATACCTGACCGCCAAGATCGTCGTGTACGGCCTGGCCGCGGCCCTCTGGACGGCCGTCGTGGTGGCGATCGTCATCGCGGTCAAGGGTCAGCCGGCGCCAAGCGCCGCCTTGTTGCACAACGCCACGGTCGAGCTGTACGTGAGCGTGGCCGTCACCGCGATCGTGTCCGCCGTCGTCGGGCTCGCGCTGTCGTCGCTGGGGAAGTCGCTGCGGGAGGTTCTGCCCCTGGTGGTGCCGGTGATCCTGGCATCTGCGCTGTTCAACGGGAGCCTGGTGCAACTGGTGAGTGTCTGGGGCCTGCAGCAGATCAGCTGGTTCGTCCCGGCCCAATGGGGTTTCGCGGCCACGGCTTCCACCGCGAATCTGCGCAGGGTCGACTCGCTGGCCGCCGACGCCGTGACGTGGACCCACTACAGCGGCTGGTGGGTGTTCGACATGGGGATGCTTGTCCTGTTCGGCGTCATCGCGGCCGGGTTCACGCTCTACCGACTGCGGTCGCCGCTCGGCGAGAACCGCAACCCGTCGCCCGGACCCCGGGAAGCCCCTCAACCGCGGCGCTGAGTTCGGGCGCCGTTGTTCGCCGCGACGCGAACCGCCCATTAGTGTCGGATCATGGCGCCTGAAACGACTACCACTGCCGACTATCTGCGCAATGCCTTGGACGGGCGTTGGCGCGACGTCAGAAACCGGATGCGGGACACGCTCACCGAGGACCTGTTCCGCCCGCACTACACACCGAACACGGTGATCGCCCGTACCAAGGTGGCGGAGCAGATGCGAATCATGGCGGCCTTCGGCGCGGCCGCCGACAGTTTCAAGAAAGAACACGGCGGCACCGGCGACGTCGGTGCCGCGATCACGATGATCGAGATGCTGGCGATGTCCGACCTGTCGCTGATGGTGAAGGCCGGCGTGCAGTGGGGGCTGTTCGGCGGGGCCGTGGAGAACCTGGGCACGGAGCGCCACCACGAGATGTACGTGCCCAAGATCATCAGCCTGGAGTTGCGCGGTTGTTTCGCGATGACGGAGACCGGACACGGCAGTGACGTGCAGTCGCTCGAGACCACCGCGACGTACGACCCTGAGACCCAAGAGTTCGTCATCGACTCCCCCACCCCGTCGGCCCGCAAGGACTACATCGGCGGCGCCGCCGAAACTGCAACCATGGCAGCGGTTTTCGCGCAGCTGATCACCACCGAGGATGGCAAGCCGGTCAATCACGGTGTGCACTGCGTCCTGGTCCCGATCCGGGACGAGGACGGCAACGACCTGCCCGGGATCACCACGTCGGACTGCGAATACAAGGGCGGGCTGCCCGGGGTCGACAATGGCCGCATCGTGTTCGATCAGGTCCGCGTCCCGCGCGTCAACCTGCTGAACAAATACGGCGACGTCGCCGAAGACGGCACGTACAGTTCGCCGATCGACAACCCGAACCGTCGGTTCTTCACCATGCTTGGCACCCTGGTCCGCGGCCGGATCACGGTGGGCGGCAGCGCCGGCGCCGCCGGACGCGTGGCGCTGGATATCGCCACCCGGTATGCGTTGCAGCGCAGGCAGTTCAGCTCACCCGATGACGAGTCCGAAGTGCTGATCATGGACTACTTGGTGCACCAGCGGCGGCTGTTCCCGTTGATCGCGAAGTCCTATGCGTTGCAGTTCGCGCAGAACGAATTGGTCGGCAAGTGTCATGACGTGCAGAGCGCTGACGCGCCCGACGCCGACGAGCAGCGCGAACTCGAAGCGCGTGCCGCCGGTCTGAAGGCGGCCAACACCTGGCATGCCAGTCGCGCGATCCAGGAGTCCCGCGAGGCATGTGGTGGCGCCGGTTACATGGCCGAGAACAGGCTGATCGGGCTTCGGGGTGACACCGACGTCTTCACCACGTTCGAGGGCGACAACCACGTGCTGACCCAACTGGTGGCCAAGGAATTGCTCACGGCCTACGCCGACGACATCAAGAGCATGAGCCCGGTCGAATGGGTTCGCTTCGCAGCCAACACCGTTGGCGAACGCGTCGTGAAACGTACTGCGGCAGAAGCGATCATCCAGACCATCGTGGATTCCCGCCAAGACAGCGAGGAAGAGGGCAGCCTCTTCAACCGCGGCACCCAGATCAAGATGTTCGAGGACCGCGAGGAGTATCTGCTGGCGTCGGTGGCCCGGCGGCTACAGGCCAAATCCAAAGAGATGCCGGCATTCGACGCGTTCAACTCGGTGCAGGATCACGTGTTGCACGCGGCCAGCGCGCACATCGATCGCGTCATCCTGGAAGCGTTCGTCGCCGGGATCGAGGCGTGCCCCGACGAGCAGGCCCGCGAACTGCTCGGCATCTTGTGCGACCTGTACGCACTATCAGTCATCGAGGACGACAAAGCCTGGTACATCGAGCACCGCTACCTGTCCACCGAGCGCGCCAAAGCCGTCACCCGGGGAATCAACGACCGGTGCCGCGCGCTGCGCCCGCACGCCGAGACGCTTGTCGACGGGTTCGGGGTTCCGGAGCGGCTACGTTACGTCGAAATGCTGCACCCGGAGAACCTGGCCGAGGCCATCACCAACTGACGGGCCACTCGGCGATCTCCTCAAGTCCGTGCCCGCCCAGGGCTCGCGGACGTTATTGGTTCGGCACCTTGCCGAGGGTTTGCAACTTGCCATCCGGGCCGATCCGGAACTTGACCGTCCCGATGCCGGTGGGACAGCACAGCTGGTCATTTGCCTTCTGCCACTGGTATTGAACGGTGACGGTGTCGTCCGAGGGCGGCAGGACGGTGGTATACGGCTTTGGATTCGAGGTCGGACTGCCCAGCGGCGTGTCGTGGTCGAAGAAGATCAGCTGTTGCGGAGTTGATTCGCTGGCGATCGTCGGGATGATCTGCACCCAGTACAGCCGGCAGTTTCGCGTGTGCCCCCTGCCCATCTCGACCCAGATGGTGCCAGGGACGGCAATGGGAACCGCGGTGATGGCCCGGCGCACCGTGTGGGCCGTAGGCCCGTCGGAGTCCTTGCACGTGTCGGGCCGGGCCTGCGGCGGCGCGGCCGGCTTCCAGCCGCAGCCGGAGGCCAGCAAAACCAGGAAGATCACAATCAGCTGACGCACGCGGTGAGCTTAGCGAAGACTGTGAATGTCCCATCGGTTTGGTCAAAAACCCTGTTCTGAGAAGCGTTTCGAGGGCCGTGCTGAGTAACCTCGAGCGGGCCGGGCGGTCGACGATGACCTGCGCTGATACGGCCCTTGACCGCGAATTCCTCCGGCGATTTCACACCGGCGCGTCGGCCGTTGAGAGGAAGAAGTAAACCGGGGGAAATTTCGCGGCGCGATGCCGAAACATGCCTGCTCCACAATGAACTCACCCGATACGGAGCTAACCCGTACGCACCTGAGGGAGGGACGTAAGCGTGGCTAGGGAGTCCATGGCGCCTCACAACGCCGTGAACACCATGTGCGCTTACTGCGGCGTCGGCTGCGGCATGGTGTTGCAGATCACAACCGATCCGAAAACCGGCCGCGATCACGTCGCCAAGTCGGTTGGGAACAAAGAACATCCGGCCAACTTCGGCCGCTTGTGCACCAAGGGCGCCACCACCGCGGACATGCTGCGCGCGCCCGGGCGGATGGATTCGGCGCAGGCGCGGGCCGACCGCGGCGAACCATTCGAGCCCGTCGACATGGACCGGGCAATCACTCAGTGCGCGAAGCGGTTACGCGCAATCGTCGATGAACACGGCGCGGACGCTTTCGCAATGTACGTGTCCGGCCAGATGTCCATCGAGGCGCAGTACTTGGCGAACAAGCTGACCAAAGGGTTCATCGGCACCAACCAGATCGAGTCGAACTCGCGGCTGTGCATGGCCAGCGCGGGTTCCGGTTACAAGCTCTCATTGGGAGCTGACGGACCGCCCGGGTCGTACCAGGACTTCGAGCGTGCCGACGTCTTTTTCGTCATCGGCGCCAACATGGCCGACTGCCACCCCATCCTGTTCCTGCGGATGATGGACCGGGTCAAGGCGGGCGCAAAGCTGATCGTCGTCGACCCACGCCGCACCGCGACCGCCGACAAGGCGGATCTTTTCCTGCAGATCGCGCCGGGATCCGATCTGGCGCTGCTCAACGGACTGCTGCACCTGATCGTCGAGAACGGGCACACCGACGCGGACTTCATCGCCGAATTCACCGAGGGCTGGGAGGTGATGCCCAGTTTCCTCGAGCAGTACACCCCCGACATGGTGAGCGCGGTGACCGGGATACCCGAAGCGGACATCCGCAAAGCGGCTCAATTGATCGGCGAAGCCGAGAACTTCATGAGCTGCTGGACGATGGGCCTCAACCAGAGCACCCACGGCACCTGGAACACCAATGCCATCTGCAACCTGCACCTGGCCACCGGCACGATCTGCAAGCCGGGGAGCGGTCCCTTCTCGCTCACCGGTCAACCCAACGCGATGGGCGGTCGCGAGATGGGTTACATGGGGCCGGGTTTGCCCGGGCAGCGTTCGGTGGCATCCGACGAGGACCGCGAGTTCGTCGAAAACCTGTGGGGCATCCCCCGCGGAACGCTGCGCACCGAGGTCGGCGGCGGCACTATCGACATGTTCTCCCGGATGGCCGACGGGCAGATCAAGGCGTGCTGGATCGTCTGCACCAATCCCGTTGCCTCGGTTGCCAATCGGAAGACGGTGCTGGCCGGCCTGGAGCGCGCCGAATTGGTGATGGCCCAGGACGCGTTTATCGACACCGAAACCAACGCATACGCCGACGTGTTGTTGCCGGCGGCCCTGTGGACGGAGTCCGAAGGGGTCATGGTCAATTGCGAGCGCAACATGACGCTGTTCCAGCCGGCGGTGCAGGCGCCCGGCGGCGCCTTGCCCGACTGGCAAATCATCGCCCGGATCGCCTGCGAGATGGGCTTTTCGGAAGCCTTCAGCTACGACTCCGCTGCGGAAGTCTTCGAAGAGATCAAACGGTTCTCGAACCCTAAGACCGGTTACGACCTGCGCGGCGTCAGCCACGAGCGGCTGCGTGAGGGCCCGCTGCAGTGGCCATGCGCCCCCGAAGGTGAGGCCGACCGCAACCCGATCCGCTATCTCAACGACGGCATCAGCCAGACGCGGCTGGTCCGCGAGGATGGCAGCGTCCCGCGGCTGGCCTTCCCGACGGCGACGGGTCGTGCGGTGTTCTTCGCCCGCCCGCACCTGCTGCCCGACGAGATGCCCGACGACGACTACCCGTTCCTGCTGAACACCGGTCGCCTGCCGCACCAATGGCACACCCTGACCAAGACCGGCAAGGTGGCCAAACTCAACAAGCTCAACCCCGGGCCGTTCGTGGAGATCCACCCCGACGACGCCGCGCGCCTACAGATCGCCGAGGGCGATCGGGTCGAGATCGCTTCGCGCCGAGGTCGCGCCGTGCTGCCCGCCGTCATCAGCGACCGGGTGCGGCCCGGCAACTGCTTCGCGCCGTTCCACTGGAACGACGCCTTCGGCGAATACCTGTCCATCAACGCCGTCACCAACGATGCGGTCGATCCGATCTCGAGCCAGCCGGAGTTCAAGGCTTGCGCCGTTACGCTGACGAAAGTCAGCGTCGCACAAACTGTTTCGGACATCGCGGCGCCGCCCCCCGGCGACACACCAGGACCCGCGTCCACGGAGGTACGAGAAATCAGCGTGTCACAAGTAGACGCCCTCGGCGAATTGCTCGGTGTGGCAACACAACCCAAACCCGAATTCAACGAGCTCGGCCGCTCATACCTCGCCGGTATGCTGTCGGGGCTTCGCTCGACCGCGGGTCGCCGCGCCGGCGGTGTGCCGACCCTGCCGCTGAGCGCGCCGTTCGATTCCACCACGCGGCTTTGGGTAGACGGCCTGCTGGCAGGGCTGTTCTCGCGCATCGATGGGCCGGAGCCAGCGGCGCTTCCACAGGAAGCCCGAGCGGCGACGCCCCCGGCCACCCGGCGACCGCCCGTCGCACCTGCCGGTGCCGGACCCGCGGCCCAGCGCGCGCCCGTCGTGGTGCTGTGGGCATCGCAGACCGGGAACGCAGAGGAGCTCGCCGCCGAGATCGCCGCGCGGTTGGGTGCCGCCGAACTTCCGGTCGCATTGCACAGCATGGACGATTTCCCGCCCGCCGAGTTGGCGACGACGCGGGAGTTTTTGCTCGTCACCAGCACCACGGGCGACGGTGAAGCGCCCGACAATGGCGCCGGCCTCTGGCGGGCGCTGACCTCGGACAGCGCGCCGCGACTCAATGGCATGCGCTATGCCGTACTCGCGCTGGGCGACTCCAACTACGACGATTTCTGTGGTCACGGACGCAAACTGGACGCGCGCCTCGCCGAGCTGGGCGCGGCCCGCATCGCCGATCGGGTGGACTGCGAACCGGACTACGACGACACCGCGGCGAAGTGGCTGGGCGACGTCATCGACGCCCTGACCAAGACGCCCACGTCGGTGGGCGGAGAGGGAGCCGCGACGGCGCCGCCCCGCGCTTCCGCGGTGGTGGCGCCATCACGCCCGGGTGCGCCCGCAGCCGGCACCTACACGAAGAAGCATCCGCTGATCACCGGCATGATGCGCAACGTCGTGCTGAGTCAGCCGCAATCGACAAAAGATGTGCGGCACTTGGTTTTCGACATGCCGGAAGAATCCGTGACCTACGAGGCCGGTGACGCGCTCGGCGTGTGGCCGCGCAACAGCGACGAGTTGGTCGACGAATGGCTGTCGGTCACCGGGCTGAACGGGCAGACCCCGGTCGAGGTGGGCGAGCACGGTCTGATGTCGTTGCGCTCCGCGCTCACCGAGCGCATCGAGATCGCCCACATCAGCCGGGACCTGGTGCGCTTCGTGCAGGAGCGCACCGGTGACCCCACCCTCGCGGAGATGCTAAAGCCGGAAAACAAGCGGGCACTGGCGGATTGGACGTGGGGTCGCCAGTCCATCGACCTGCTGTCGAAGCTGCCGGTTTCCGCATCGGCCCACGAGTGGCTGCGCGTCCTCAAACGCTTGCAGCCGCGGCTGTACTCGATCTCGTCCAGCCCGAAAGCCTGTCCGGGGGAAGTCCACCTGACGGTCTCACCCGTGCGCTTCAACTTCCAGGGCGTGCCGCGCCGCGGGGTCTGCTCGACCTATCTGGCCGATCGCTCGCCCGGTGACCGAGTGGCTGTGTATCTGCAGCAGTCGAGCAATTTCCGGCCGCCGAGTGACTCGGACACGCCGATGATCATGATCGGCCCCGGGACCGGCATCGCGCCGTTCCGCGGTTTTCTGCAGGAACGACGCGCGCTCGGCCACACCGGACCGAACTGGCTGTTCTTCGGTGAGCAGCACGCCGCGACCGACTTCTACTACCGCGAGGAACTCGAGCAGATGCGTGAGGACGGGTTCCTCACCGAGCTGGACCTGGCGTTCTCGCGGGACCAGCAGCAGAAGGTCTACGTGCAGCACCTGATGCGCAAGCGTGGAGCGCAGCTGTGGAACTGGTTGCAGGACGGCGCCCAGCTGTACGTCTGCGGCACCGCGGATCCCATGGCCAAGGACGTCGACCGGGCGCTCTGCGAGATCGCGGCCGAGTTCGGCAAGCTCGAGCCGGATGCGGCCACGGATTACGTCCGATCGTTGAGCGCCGACAAGCGCTACCACCGCGACGTCTATTAACGCCGATCTGCTGGGGCACCCGTAACACAGCGGAAACATCGCACACCTACCACCGAAACTTCCGCGTCGCACGATGCACTCACAAGGTGCGCGCCTGAAGGAGTGACGTCATCGTGGCTCGGGAGTGTGATGGACCCGATCGGGTCTTCAAGAACGGCTGCCCGCTGCAATGCCGAGTGCGCTACGCCGGCACGGCCGACGAACCGGTCGGTGACCAGTGCGACTGGGCGGGCCTGCCCGTCAATCTGGATTTCGCGTTCTCGCAGGATCAGCGCGACAAGGTCTACAAGCAGCACCTGCTGCGCAGGCGCGGTACGCAATTCGGACCGTGGCGACAAGGCGCCCACGTGTGCGTCTGCGAGATCCTCGAGGACGAATCGCTCACCAGCGGCTAGCGACTCGTCTCGGACCAACGCGTCGATTTTGCCGCGGGGTGCAGTCACTCGAGGCCGCTCAACGCTTCGGCAGGTCCGGCTGCCCGTACACCGCCACCACCACGGTGCGGTCCATGCTGTTGTCCGACCACACCCCGATGCTGGTGTTGGCGCAGTCGCGGATGATCGCCATGTCGTCGGGGTTGTAGTACCACTGGTTGACCAGTTCCAGGCTGCTGATGGCGATCGCCGGGTTGACGGCCACCGTCTCGGCGGCCCGGCCGCGGAAGCCGGCGGCGTTAGCGCGGTCTTGCGGCGTGGATCCGTCGGAGCCGATGTCGCCGTTGATGCTTCGGTTGTTCATCATGTCTTCGGCGTGCCATTCGGCGGCCAGGGTGAGCGCGTTGTTCCTGATGACGTCGTTCGTGCAGCCCGCCTGGTGCTGCAGGGTGTAGACGGCCGAGACGACCGCGCTGTTGAGCCGCTTGTTGTCGGCCTGCGCGACCGGAGCCGCTACAACGGCCACGCCGAGGAGGACAACGCCGGCGGCCACGCGGCGGCGCATCGCTGGTTTCATGGCCGTTCCTTCAGGTTATGTGGGCTCGAAACGCGACACCAGCCACCGGCCGTCGACCTTGTCCAGGGTCACCCGCACGACGGGCTGGGTGTCGGTGGGAGCGCCCGCACCGATGGTCACCGTCTGGTCGACATACACCAGCGCCACGGCGTGGTTCTCGGTCACCGAAACAGAGGCCGCCGCATTGGCTTTGGCCACCGACGAGATGTGCTTCTCTTTTGCACCGGGCACGACGACCTGGCGGGTCAGCTCGCCGTAGGCATCCTTGAACTCACCGGTCAGCCGCTCGCGCGCCGCGGCGAGGTCCTTGTCCACCGTGTCAGCGTGATAGGTCAGCAACGCGACCGTGTCGTCGCGGGCTGCCTGCACCGATTCGGCCCGGGCTTGTGCGAGATGGTCGGCTGCCCCCACCGACCACTTGAGGTACCCCGCGCCAACCGTCAACGCCAATGCGAGCGCCGGCAAAATCCCGTAGGCGAAGACCCGTGACCACGCGATGTGGCGTTTTGCGCTCTTGGCCTCGGGCCGCACCTCGGCGGACGACCCGGTGGCATCCGATTCCTGTTGCGCCACTTCGGCTGCCGAGTCCGGTTCCTCGGCTGCTGTGTCGACGTTCACGTCGTCCTTCAATGTCGTCATGGCACGAACACCACGTTGGAGACTTTGGCGTCATCGCCGACCGATCGGACCTCGATGCGCATGCGCCATTCCCGCGGCGCCTCCTCGCCCCCTGCGGTGCGCGACTTCACCGCGACCGCCACCAGGACCTGGGCGGAGTCGCCGCGTTGGGATTCCAGTCCGGCATCGGTGACCGTCCCTTCTGATTTCGATTGCGCCGCCTTGACGACCTCTTCGAACGGCTTGGCCCGCTGCTCGAAGTCGTCCCGGAACGCACCGGTCGCCAGGTCGAGGATCCGCTGCACGTCGGCGTCGACCTGGGTGTAGTTGATCGTGGTGAGGTTCACCGCGCCCTGACGGGCGGTGGCGACGTACAAGTTCTGCCGCGCCTGGATCTCGTGCTTCTGAAAGGCGCGGTAGCCGAGCCACCCACTCAGGCCGGCCAGCGTCGCCACAATGAGACCGCCGGCCACCAGGGCCGATCCGGTGCGCGAAAGCCGCCGCCCTTGGACGGACTCGCGCCACCGCGCGAGCCGGCCCGCGCGTGGTCTCGCGTGATCGTCACCGTCTTCGGTGTGGATTTTTTCGGCCTCTTCGGTTTCGCCCGCGTCGATATCCTCTGGGACGTCGAGTTCCGTTGATTCGTCACCGCTTTCATTCGCGGTGCGGGTGTTGGGTTTGTCCACCATGGTGCTCCTTGGAAACTTTAGGGTTGCGGGACAAGAAGTGATTGCCAGCTTTTGGCGCGTGGGTGCGCCAGGTCCGACTCGGTGTAGCGGCGGCCGTCCGGGCCGATGTATTCGCCGCTGGCGGGGTCGTAGGTCGCCACCGCTACGGGCGCGGGCGGCGGTGCGGTGCCCCGCGGCGGTGGTAGCCGCGGGTCCTGGCCGGGCGGATATAGCGGGACGCCCTGACCGCTGGTGGTGGCATTGGGGTCGCCTTTCCAGTTGTAGCCGTCGTTGAGCGGCACGTACTCCTCATCGCTTTCGCACAGTTCGACGGTGGGCGCGCGTTTCCACGGCTTGCTCTCACACGGAATGTTGCGCACGCCACGGACATTGAACTCCGAATCCTGCGGCACCCGGCAGAACAGGTCCGCTGCCGGCCGGTCCGGCGCATCGACGCTGGCCGGTGAGCGCCGCTGCGCCGGCGGCAGGTATCCCGTCGTGCAGGGCGGCGGCAGGTTGAGGTTGAGGTTGAAATCCAGCTGGGCGCCCCGGTATTCCTGTTTGGTGTTCGAGCTGGGCACGATGATCGCCGCCATGGCCGCGATGCCCTGCGGCAGCAGCACCAGGAGTTGTTCGATGTCGTGGCGGTAGACCACGGCGATATCGCCGAGGCTCACCAGATTGGCGAACAACACCGGTAACGCCGGCGCCACCCGATCCAGCATCGCGCGGCCTTCTTCGATGCCGGAAGTGCCCTGCCTCAACAGGTCTCGCACTGCGGCGTCCTGGGCCTTGAACTGTGCCATGACCGCCGCGGTGTGACCGGCCCAGGCGGCGATCGCATCCGACGTCTGCACCTGAGAGTCGAGCACGGGCGGCGACTGGTCGATCAGGGCGGCAAGCGGGTCAATGGTGCGGCCGCCCGCGACGGCCAACGCGGTCGACCCGTCGACGATGCGGGACAGTTCCGGCCCGAGGCCGCCGACCGCGCGGTTGGTCTCGTCGATCACGGTGCGCAAGTTGTCCCGCGGAATCGCTTGCAACGCGCGGTTGGTCATGTCGAGCAGGCGCCCGATGTCGACGGGAACGTCGACATGCCCGGCGGTGATGACGTCGCCGTCACGCAGCGTGCGGGAAGGTTGGCCGTCCTTGCCGGGCTGCGGCGTCAGCTCGATGTACTGCTCACCGATGGCCGAGCGGCTGTGCACCGACGCCTGCACCTCGGCGGGCACCTTCACTCCGGACCTCAAAGCCAGCACCGCGCGCACCCCGGTGGCGGTGACGCCGACCGACTTCACCTGTCCCACATCGGTACCGCGGTAGGTGACCACCGAAGTCTCGTAGAGCCCGCCCGATTGCGGCAGGTCAACCGTGACCTTGTACTCGCCGACTCCGAACAACGTGGCCGGCAGCTTCATGAAGTTGAATGCCATTGCGCCACAGGAAACAACGGTCACCAGCGTCAGGATTGACAACTGGATCCACGTCCGGCGGTTCAACCGAAGCATTCAGTATCCCCCGAAATGGTATGGATAGGTCAGCGGGTTGCCCCCGGTGACCGGGCTCGGCTGCATGCCGATGGTGCGTCCCCACTGCAGTTCGAGCTGGGTGAGGTTGCCTTCCCATCGCGACCCGGTGAACAGTCCCTGATCGATGCGGCTCAACGTCAAATCGACGACCAGCGTGAGGTTGGCGTAGTCGCCGCGGAACCAGTTCCGCACGGTGGATGCCGGCCACGGATAGGTCGCCAGCCCATCCAGGCCCTTGGTCAGGGACGGCCCGGCGTCGGCGAGCGACCGCAGCACGGGTGCGATGTTGCGCAGATTGTTCACCAGCGATTCCCTGCTCTGGTGAATGGTGTCGGCGGCGATCGCGCTGAACTTGCCGACCTGATCGATGGTGTCGGCGATCTTCGTGCGCTCCTTGGCCAACACGTCCAACGCTTTGGGCACGGACGTCAACGCTTTGTCGACGACGTCGTCGTTGGCGGCGACCTGGCCCGCCAGGGCGTTGAGGTTCTCGGCGGCGGCAATGATGTCGTCGGTCTGGTCGTTGGTGCGGGCGACGAACTCGTCGATCTGGCCCAGCAGGCTGCGCATGTCGTTCTCGCGGCCGGCGAACGCCTTGGCCACCGCCTGAGTGATCTCTTGCAGCTGGCCGATCCCCCCACCGTTGAGCAGGATCGACACCGACGCCAGCGTCTGCTCGGTGGTGGGATACAGACTCGCGCGCGACAACGGGATGACCGACCCCGCTTTGAGTTGGCCGACCGGCCGCTCGCCCTGGGGCGGCGCCAGCTCGATGTGCATCGAACCCAGCAGGCTGGTCTGGCCGAGCTTGGCGGTCGAATTGGCCGGCAGGCGCACATCGCCATCGATCCGCATGGTCACCAGCGCGTGCCAGTCTTGCAGCTCGATCTTGGTGACATTGCCGACGTTGACGTCGTCCACCCGAACCCGGGTGTTCTCCTGGATGGTGACCACATCGGGCATCTGCGCCTGAATCGTGTACGAGCCCGGTCCCCCGCCCGCGGTGCCGGGCAGCCTGAACGAGTTCAGGCCGCGCCAGCCGCATCCCGATAGGGCTGCGACGCATACCAATCCGAGGACAACGGCTATCGCGCGCCTCATGATGGCCCCGTCGGAAGCATCAGATTTTGCAGCACCTGGATCGAGTTGGACGTCGTATTCGCGGGCGGCGCCTCGACGGGTTGCGGCTGGTCGGGAGGCGGCTGGTCGGGAGGCGGCTGGTCCGGCGGTGGCGCCGGGGAACCATCGGGCGGCGCGGGCGCGCCGGGCGGGGGCGTGTATCCGGGCCGCAGCCAGTCCTCGCTGTAGGTGATCTCACTGGGTCGGGCCTGCGTTCCGACGAACGGGTTGATGCCCGCCGGGATGTAGTTGTAGATGCGGTTTTTGATGATCGGGTTGAGGTATTGCAAGCACAGTTTCGACACCCGCGCCAGGCGCGCCCGCGACGCCGCCTCGATCGAGCTGCAGATGAACTGCGGGATATCGGCGAAGTTGTTCAGGGCCAGGATGCCGGTCATCGCGCTCTGCGCCGGCTGGTAGATGTTGAGGAAGTTCTGGAACACCGTCGGGGCGATGTGCAGGATCTGTTTGATATCGCCACGGCTGTCGTTGAGTGCCGTGGTGATGGAACCCAACCGATCGAACGTGACACCCGCCGCTTCACGGTTCTCGGCCAGGAAGTCACGCACATCCGTGAGCGCCCCATCCAGAGACTTCAGCGCGTTGCCGACTTCGTTGGGCGTGTTCGACAGCAGCGTCGTCACGCTCGCCAGGTTCTGGTTGAACGAGGCCAGCAGATCGCTGCTCGAATAGAGTGCGGACACCAGCAGCTGCAGATTGCGGACGGTGCTGAAAATGTCGTCGGCGTGATCGCCGAGCGCCGAGATCGCCTCGGACAGCTTGAGCACGGTATCGCGAGCGGTGTCTCCCTGGCCGCGCACATTGTCGGCCGTCGAGTCGATGAACTCGCCGACGGAGTTGACGCCGCCCGGAGTGGCGGGCTGCAAGGCGTCGGTCAGCTTCTCCAGCTGCTTGCGGAAGTCATCCCATTCCACCGGAACCGCGGTGCGGCTCAACGGAATCGAGGATCCGGCGGTCAACTTGGGGCCACCGGAGTAGGCCGGCACGAGCTGAATCGCCCGCGAGGTCACCAGCGAAGGTGACAAAATGGCGGCGCGGGCGTCGGCCGGAATCGAATACTGCTTGTCGACCGAGAACGTCACCTTGGAGCTGGCGGGCTGCGGCTCGATCTTGTCGACCACGCCGACGGCTACCCCGAGGATGCGGATCTCGTCGCCGACGAACAAACCATTGGCCTCCGCGAAATACGCAGAGTACGTGTTCTTTTCGACGCCGCTCCACAGCTTGTCGGCGACCAGGAATGACGCCACGGCCAGCGTCAGGATCAGACTGGCGGCGGTCACCTTGCGTAGGGTGCCTCGAGTCACGCTCATGGCGAATCGAAATCGTGTGGCGACGGGGGCGGAACGGTCCGGATGGGCGGCGTCGACGGCGGCGGCGAGGGCGGCTGGGACCACAGCGGCACCGGCGCGTTCTCCGGCGGCACGGGCGGCGTGCCGGTGGGCGGGTCGACCGCTTCTGACGGCAGCTTCTGGTTGGGGTCCAGGAACCGGTCATACATGTCCGCGTCGAGCACCGGGCCGCCGATCTGGCCGGGAACCAGGTTGGCCACGTAGGCCTTGAAAAATGGTCCGGAGCCCAGGCATTCGCCGAAGGACATCGCGTACCGCTTGAACTTGGGCAGCGTCTTCTGAATGTCTTCCTTGCGGTTGTCCAGGATCTCCAGCACGCCGTTGAGCTTGTCGAGCGCGGGCTTGAGCTGGGTTCGGTTGTCGTTCACCAGTCCGGAGATCTGATGCGAAACCGTGGTCAGGTTGTTCATCAACGCGTCCAGCGAGTCTCGTTCGTCGAGCAGCGCGGCCAACAACGCGTTGGAGTTCGCCACCAGCCCGGCGATCTGCTGGCTGCGCCTGCCCAGCACCGTCGAGACCTTGTTGGCGTTGCCGAGCAGGCTGCGCAGCTGCGCGTCGCGGCCGTTGAGGGTGTCGGAGAACCGGGCCACGCCCTCCAAGGCGGGTCTCAGGTTGGACGGCGTCGCTTTCAGCGTGTCGGCCAATGTCGTGAGGGCCGTGGACAGTTGGGCGGTATCCAGCCCGCTGATGGTGGTCGTCAGGTCACCCAGCGCGTCGGGCAGCTCGTACGGCGAGGTGGTGCGTTCCAACGGGATGGTGCCCGACAGTTGCCCGTTGCCACGAGGAGTCAACTCGAGCATCTTGGCGCCCAGGATCGTCTCGGTTTTGATCGCGGCCTCGGTGCGGTCGCCCAGCTCGACACCCTTGTGCACGGTGAAGCCGACACGGACCTTGGTGCCCTCCAGGCGGAGGTCGGAGACCCGGCCCACGCCCATGCCCGAAACCCGCACGGTGTTACCGGGTTTGATGCCACCCGCCTCGGAGAAGTAGGCCGCGTAGTCGTCGGTGTTCTTGATGAACGGCAGTTTGTTGTACTGAAAGGCGACAACGGTCACGCAGGCCAGGATGACGGTTCCCATCACGCCAAGCACGAAGGGGCTTCGCCGGTCGGCCGATTTGACCTTGGGTAGTTGCAGCCTCATCGCGGCGTGCACCGCCCGCTGGGCTGGCCCAACAGTTTGACGAAGATCGGGTTGCCCCCCTTGCCGTTCAGCTTGAGCAATACCTCGCAGAAGTAGAAGCCGAAGTAGTCGCCGTTCAGGCCCTGCCGGGCGAGCACCTGATAGATGTCCGGGAGATCCGTGAGCAGTTTGTCGACGTACTCCTTGTCGGAGAGCACCTGCCCCGACACCCGATCCGTCTCGTGCACAACGTCTTTGATCGGTTGGCGGGACTGGGCGAGCAGGTCGGTGATCGAGCCCGCGGCCGCGTTGATGTAGGCGAGCCCGGTGGAGATGTCGTTCCTGCGCTGCGCGAGCCCGTCGACCAGCTGGGCCAGCTTGCCCACGCCATCGGAGAATTCGCGGTCGCGGGTGGCGAAGGTGTGCAGCACAGTGTTCAGGTTGGTGATCAGCTGGCCGATCAGCTCGCTGCGCCCGGCCAGGGTCGAGGTCAGGATCGAGGTTTGGGAGAGCACCGAGGCCAGCGTCCCGCCCTGCCCCTGGAAGATCCGCAGCAGCTGGCCGGACAGGGCGTTGACCTGATCGGGGTCCAGGGCACGAAACAACGGGCGGAAGCCGCCGATCAGCGCGTCGATGTCGAGCGCGGGGGACGTCCGGGCCAGCGGAATGGTCGCGCCCGGCGGCAGCCGGCGCGGCGGTCCGGGGCTCTCCTCGAGCGCGAGATAGCGATCACCGATCAGGTTTTCGTAGCGCACGACGGCCTTGGTGCCCTCGCTGAGGCGCACACCCTTGTCCACTTTGAAATCGACGGTGACCGTGCCGTCACGGTGCAGGCTCAAGTCGCCGACCTTGCCGACTTCCACCCCGGCGATGCGCACGAAGTTGCCGGACTTCAGGCCGGAGATGTTGGTGAAGATCGCGCGATAGCCCGTGCGGTCCTCGAAGCGCAGCTGCCCGAACACCGCGATGAGCGCAAACGTGAACAGCAGGCAGACCGCGGTGAAGATCCCGACGCGCAGGATGATGCTGGAGAGCTTCCTTCTCATGGCGGCGGCTGCCCCCCGCGCCAGAAGTAGCGTGGCCCTTCCGGCGGGTTCTTGGTGGTCGGGAACCAGTTGGCCCACCATGGATTACCCGCCGCCACGTTGGTGCGGATCTCGTTGGGGGCCGCGCCCCAGCCAGTGTCGGTGACCAGCGCGCGCACCGGGAAGTTCGCGCTGGGGTCGGGGAGCGAACCGCAGCTGGGCTTGCCGCCCGGGCCGCCGGTGGCGTTCACCTTGGGCAGGTGCTTCGGGAAGCGGTACGGGTCGTCGCCGAACAGCAGCGCCGCGTCCAGGATCACAGAGTAGCCGTTGCCGCCCAGGGCATCGCGGCCGCCGTGGTCGACATACCATTGCGCGCCCTGGAAAAGGCAGGTGTAGGTCGGGGAGTATTTCTCCAGCAGCGCCATGGTCGGGTCGAGCAGGTTCATCGACCGCACGATGTTCGATTCGTTGCGGCCGATCACGTTGATGCCGGTCTGGCTGAAGCCGATCGCCGACAGCAACAGCGAGTCCAGCGAACGCTGGTCGTCGGTGATGGTGGCGCTGGTCGTCGTCGCCGAGTCCAGGATGGACAGGATGTTCTGTGCCGCATCGGAATAGATGGCGGTGGTCTTGCCGAACAGCCGCCAGTCCTTTCCGATGGTATCCATGCGCGGGTTGACCGTGAGGAGCACGTTATTGGCGTCGGTGATCGCCTGACCGATCCGTTCGCCCTTGCCGCGCACCGATTGCGCGAAGGCCGACAGGATCGAGTTCAGCTGTGCCGGGTCGAGCGCCTGGACCACCGCCTGCAGATTCTCGAACACCGTGTTGACTTCGACGGTGACGTTGCGCGAGTGCAGCAACGCGCCGGGCTTGAGCGACGTGGCGCTGGGATGGTCGGGAACGATCAGGTCGACGAATTTGGAGCCGAACGCGGTGGTCGACTTGATCTCGGCCTCGAGGTTGCTCGGCAGATACTTGAAGGCGTCCGGCTGTATCTTCAGTTGCAGCCGAGCCGTTTTCACGTCGGTGCCGATGGACGCGACCTGGCCGACCTGGACACCGCGCAGCTTGACCTTGGCGCCGTCTTCCATCACCAGCCCCGCGCGGTCCGACACCAGCGTGAGCGGGACGAAGTCCTGGAACTTGCCCGAGAACGAGGCCGCCGTCATCGCGATCAGACCTCCGACGAGGATGAACAGCGTGGGCGCCCACCAGATCGGATCAATCCTGCTGCTGCGGGTCCTGTTCCGCTGGAATGCCCCGCCGGCCGTGTGATCACTCATCCGGTCACCCCGACAGATTGAAGTTGCCGGACTGGCCGTAGACGGACAGCGAGATCATCAGGCACACGAATGCCGTGACGATCATCGACGACCGCACCGACCGGCCAACCGCTTCCCCGACGCCCGCCGGGCCGCCCGTCGCGGTGAAACCGTAATAGGTGTGCACCACCATCACCCCGGCCGCCATGGTCAGCGCCGCCAGGAACGACCAGAACAGGTCGGTGGGTCGCAAAAACGTTGCGAAGTAATGCTCGTAGACGCCGCGTGACTGGCCGTACACGTAGATCGTCAGGAACTTCGCCGCGATGAACGACATCAGCACGGCGACGGCGTACAGCGGGATGACGACCAGGATGCCGGCGATGATGCGGGTGGACGCCAGATAGGTGACCGCCCGGATGCCCATGACCTCCAGCGCGTCGATCTCCTCGTTGATGCGCATCGCGCCCAGTTGCGCCGTCGCGCCCGCGCCGATCGTGGCGGCGAGCGCCAGACCGGCCGTGCAGGGCGCGATCATCCGGACGTTCAAAAACGCCGAGAGAAACCCGGTCAGCGCCTCGACGCCGATGTTGGACAGGGTGTCGTAACCCTGCACCGCGACGAGGGCGCCGGTGGTCAGCGTGAGGAAGCCGATGATGCCGACGGTGCCGCCGATGACGGCCAATGCGCCTGTGCCCATGCCCATCTCGGCGATCAGCCGCAGGAGCTCGTTCGGGTAGCGCCGGATCGCATCGACGGTGGCGGCCAGAGATTGTCCGTAGAACGCGGTCTGCTCGCCCAGCTTGCGGGTGGAATGCGTCAGCCGGGGCCCGAGGGTGACGAACCACGACGGTTCGCGTGCGGCATCGGTCATTTGGCGGTCACCTTCACACCGAGCGCGGTGGTCAAGATGTTGATGAAGAACAGGGCCATGAACGAGAACACCACGGTCTCGTTCACCGCGTTGCCGACGCCGGTCGGGCCACCGCCCACCGACAAGCCCTTGTAGCAGGCGATCAGGCCGGCGGACAGTCCGAACAGGGTCGCCTTGATCAGCGAGATGACCACCTGCGGTAGACCGGTCACCAAGGTCATTCCCGCGATGAACGCACCGGGCGTGACGTGCTGGACGAAGACCACGAAGATATAGCTGCCGGTCAGCCCGGTCACCGCCACCACCGAGTACAGCAGGACCGCGACGAACGTCGCCGCGATGATGCGCGGAACCACCAGCGCCTGAGTCGGATTGACGCCGATCACCTTCATCGCGTCGATTTCCTCGCGGATGGTGCGCGCGCCCAGGTCGGCGCACATGGCCGTCGACCCGGCGCCCGAGACGACCATCGCGGTGACAACGGGTCCGACCTGGGTTACCGAGGCCAGCCCGGCACCGGCACCGGAGAGGTCGCCGGCACCGATTTCGACGAGCAGGATGTTGAGGACGAACACGATGAGCACCGTGTACGGGATCGACAACATGATGGTCGGGAAGATGGAAACCCGGGCGACAAACCAAATCTGTTCGAGGACCTCACGCCACGCCCAGGGCCCACGCACCGCGGCGACCAAGGCCTCGGCGCTGAGCAGAAAAAATTGGCCCAGCGCGTTCATGGGCTTCGCGAGGGCCGCCCCGTTCACGCCGCTTGCCCAACCCAATGGCGGTCCTTGACTCAAACCCGACCCCCATTTCGTAACGGCGTTTACACGTTCGTGATTCGCTGGCCCTGAAGCAAACAGCACTGTTTACCTGCGCCGCGTCTGTTCGAGCGCATAGATGAGGGAATGTACGGGCATAGCGATGCCCGACGTCAGGTTTGTAATCAACAAGAAGAAATGTGGGCGACGGCCGAGGGGCTCTGGCCGAAATTCCTATCGCCCACGCGGATCGGCAGGCCCTGAGCCCGCGTGGCTGCTTGGCGTCGGCCTTGCGCGGGGGCTGCTTAGCGGCTGCCGGCAGACGGGCCGATGCCCGGGCGGTGGCGCACGCAAACGGCGGGATCGACCGATGGGTATTCCCGGGTGACCGCCCGAAATAGATTGTGCCGTAGCGCTTCTCATCGCAGCACGGGTCGCGCCGCTGACGCGGCTTTCCGTCCGCTCCGAAACCAGATGAGCACCCACGGCCACCGTCCCGTTCGGCTGTCGTCGCCGAACGCCACAGTTCGGGTAAGTCGGTTTCGAGGCAAGGGTTTCCTTCAGCCTGACCGTAACCGCGCGACCCCGGATAAGAATTGAAGGTTCTGGATACACTCTGCCGGTGACAAGTAGCCCGTCGTCATATCTGGTGTTGGCGTCGCAGCGCAGCGGCAGCACGCTGCTGGTTGAGTCGCTGCGCGCCACCGGCGTGGCAGGCGAGCCACAGGAGTTTTTTCAGTACCTCCCGGCCACCAGCCAGTCCCCGCAGCCGCGGGAGTGGTTCGCCGGCGTCGACGACGAGTCGATCCTGAGCCTGCTCGACCCGCTCGATGTCGGGACGCCGGACCTGGCGCCGCCCGAGATCTGGCGCGCCTACATCCGCACGGTCGGACGGACACCCAACGGGGTGTGGGGCGGCAAGCTGATGTGGAACCAGACGCCGCTGCTGCTAGACCGTGCGAAGAACCTGCCGGACCGCAGCGGTGACGGCCTGCTGGCGGCGATCACCGACGTGGTGGGCGAGCAGCCGCTGCTGATCCACGTCTACCGGCCCGATGTGATCTCCCAGGCGGTGTCGTTCTGGCGCGCGGTGCAGACGCGGGTCTGGCGGGGCAGGCCCGATCCGGTGCGGGACGCTCGGGCCACCTATCACGCCGGAGCGATCGCCCACGTCGTCAAAATGCTGCGCGCCCAGGAAGAGGGCTGGCGCAACTGGTTCGCCGAAGAAGACATTCAGCCGATGGACATTTCGTATCCGGTGTTATGGCGCAACCTGACTCAGGTGGTGGGATCCATCCTCGAGGCTCTGGGGCTGGACCCCCAGCTGGCGCCCGATCCGGTGCTGGAGCGCCAGGCCGACCAGCGCTCCGACGAATGGGTGGACCGCTACCGTGCCGACGCCGAGAAGCACGGCCTGCCAACCTGATCGAGCGACATAGCTAAATTCAGCCCGAGCCAATCACTTGGATTCAGCGGCGGCGGACACCACAGTCAACGGGTGCGGCCGACGGACGCCGCCATCGGCGCTGAGGAGAGATCATCGTGGGTGAAGGCGTGCCAATCGACGACCCCGACGCCCGGCCGGGCCCGGACTGGGCCGCCCGGCTCCATTCGGTGTCGGTGGACTGGTGGGCGACCGCGGTTGCGGGCGTGATCGTCGCGTTGGCCGTGGCCGACGTGCTCCCGAAGATTCCCTGGTGACCGCCGTGAGCACCGTCCAAGTGCAGCCCGACGAGACGCCGGCCGAAGCCACGTTCACCAGCACCCGTCCGCTCGACTATGTACCCGGCGTCCTGCTCCTGATCGGCGTCGGGGTGTTGGGCAAGTACGCCCAGATCTGGTGGAATGCCCTGGCCAAGCACGAGCACTGGACCGTGCCCGACATCGAATACGTGTTGTGGGCGATCGTGATTGGGCTGCTCATCACCAACACCATTGGCCTGCACCGGATCTTTCGTCCAGGTGTGCTGACCTACGAATTCTGGCTCAAGGCCGGGATCGTGGCGCTCGGCTCGCGATTCGTGCTGGGCGACATCGCCAAACTCGGCGGAATCAGCCTGGTGCAGATCCTGGTGGACATGACCATCGCCGGAACGATCATCATCGTGGTGGCCCGCGCGTTCGGGTTATCGGGCAAGCTGGGCTCGCTGTTGGCCATCGGCACGTCCATCTGCGGGGTGTCGGCAATCGTGGCGGCCAAGGGCGCGATCCGGGCCCGCAACTCCGACGTCAGCTACGCGATCGCCGCGATCCTGGCACTGGGAGCGGTGTCGCTGTTCGTGTTGCCGCCCCTGGGACATGCGATCGGTTTGAGCGACCACGAATTCGGTTTGTGGGCAGGGCTTTCCGTGGACAACACCGCCGAAACCACCGCCACCGGATACCTTTACTCCGACCATGCCGGCAAGATCGCGGTGCTGGTGAAGTCGACCCGCAACGCGCTGATCGGGTTCGTGGTGCTGGGCTTCGCGCTGTTTTGGGCGGCTCGGGGGCAAGCCGACGAAATCGCGCGGGGCGCCACGGCCAAGGCCGCGTTCATCTGGAACAAGTTCCCGAAATTCGTGCTCGGTTTCCTGGTGGTGTCGGCGATCGCCACCGCGGGCTGGCTGACCAAGGGCCAAACCGCCAACCTCGCCAACGTGTCGAAATGGGCGTTTCTGCTGACCTTTGCCGGCGTGGGGCTCAACACCGATATCCGTCAGATCGCGCGCACCGGTTGGCGTCCGCTCGTGGTCGCGGTCATCGGACTCACCGTCGTCGCCACCGTCTCGCTCGGCATCGTGTTGCTGACGTCACGCGTATTCGGCTGGGGCGCAGCAGCCTAAGGGTCGGCGCGCAACCGCGTCGCGCTCTCCGCCCGGCTGGCCGCGTTCGGCAAACGGCTGCGCAACGGGGGCGTCCCGCTGTCTACGCGACGGCCCCTGGGCGGCGTCGCGACCAGGTGACCTCCCGCCCACCGCCGCCGGGGCCCGCGCCGCATGAAGACGGAATAAGTCCTGGCCAGAGGTCTATAGCCGGGCCGAGCCAAACGACCGACCAGGCCCGATGCCCTATAGTGGTGACATGCAACGCCCCGCACAACCGCGCTTTGTCCCGTCGCGCTACCTTGCCGTGGACTGCTGTTGCTGTTGCTGTTGCTGTTGTTGTTGATTTCCTCGGGTCCCCGGCGGCGCGGAAACAGTTTGCGATCTGCGCGGACGCGTGCTCACGGGTGAGGCGTCGCAGCGCATCAACCCGGTGGCGCTAGCCATCCCCGCCGAGATGAACATAGAGTTCGATATTAGCTGGCAGGCCCAGGCCTGGTCCTACGTCGTTGGAGACAATAGGTAGATGAGCATCGCGGAGAACGTCACGCAACTGATCGGTAACACCCCGCTGGTCCGGCTCAACCGGGTCACCGACGGTGCGGTCGCCGACGTCGTCGCCAAGCTGGAGTACTTCAACCCGGGCAACAGCGTCAAGGACCGCATCGGCGTCGCGATGATCGACGCGGCCGAGCAGGCGGGCCTCATCAAGCCGGACACGATCATTCTCGAGCCGACGAGCGGGAACACCGGCATCGCCCTGGCGCTGGTGGCCGCGGCCCGTGGCTACCGCTGCGTGCTGACCATGCCCGAGACCATGAGCGTCGAGCGACGAATGTTGTTGCGCGCCTTGGGCGCCGAGATCGTCTTGACGCCCGGCTCCGAGGGCATGCCGGGCGCTATCGCCAAGGCCGAGGAACTGGCCAAGAGCGACCAACGGTATTTCGTGCCACAGCAATTCGAGAACAAGGCCAACCCCGCGATCCACCGCGCCACCACCGCGGAGGAAGTGTGGCGCGACACCGACGGCAAGGTCGACATCTTCGTCGCCGGTGTGGGCACCGGCGGCACCATCACCGGCGTGGCGCAGGTGATCAAGGAACGCAAGCCTTCAGCACAATTCGTCGCCGTGGAGCCGGCCGGATCGCCGGTGCTGTCCGGCGGGCAGAAAGGGCCGCACCCCATCCAGGGCCTGGGCGCCGGGTTCGTCCCGCCCGTGCTCGCGATGGATCTGGTCGATGAGGTGATCGCCGTCGGCAACGAGGAGTCCATGACCCTGGCCCGGCGGCTGGCCGCCGAGGAGGGACTGCTGGTCGGAATCTCTTCGGGGGCGGCGGTGGTCGCCGCGCTGCAGGTGGCCCGCAGGCCCGAGAACGCTGGGAAGCTCGTCGTCGTGGTGCTACCCGACTTCGGCGAGCGGTACCTCAGCACGCCGTTGTTCGCCGACCTGGCAGATTGATCGTGCTCGAAGCCATACGACGGGACATCCGGGCGGCCAAGGAGCGCGATCCGGCCGCTCCGACCACGCTGCAGGTGGTCTTCGCCTACCCGGGTGTGCACGCCATCTGGTGCCACCGCATCAACCACTGGCTGTGGCGGCGCGGTGCAAAGCTGGCCGCGCGTATCACCGCCGAAATCACCCGGATTCTGACCGGCGTCGAAATCCATCCCGGTGCCGTCCTGGGCCCCGGCCTGTTCATCGACCACGCGACCGGTGTGGTGATCGGTGAGACCGCCGAGGTGGGCGAGGACGTGACCCTCTACCACGGCGTCACGCTCGGCGGCAGCGGCAGGGACACCGGAAAGCGACACCCCACCATCGGTGACCGGGTGATCATCGGCGCCGGCGCCAAGATTCTGGGCGCGATCAAAGTCGGCGACGACAGCCGCATCGGCGCCAACGCCGTGGTGGTCAAGGAGGTTCCGTCGAGCTCCGTGGTCATCGGGGTGCCCGGGCAGGTCATCAGCCGCAGCCGTCCCGGCAGCCCGGACGACTCGATGATGCCGGACCTCGTCGGCGTCAGCCTGCAATCGCTGCTGACCCGCGTGACCCGACTCGAAGCCCAAGCGGACGGCTCCCAAACCAATCACGTCATCAGGCCGCCGGAAGCCGGTGTCTGGCATGGCGAGGATTTCTCCATCTGAAAGATGGCTCAGCTCAACACCGTCTGATGGGCGGTATTGGCCAGCCTGCACCGAACCCGCATCGCCGCGCTTCACAGGCTTGAGCTCGGCGAAGTATTACTCACGCTGAACATAACGCGCCCTTGGAATGCATCGCCGCCCGCAGCGTTGCACAGTGAGTTATGACCACGCTGCGTGACGGTGTGACTTTCCAGGAGCACCTATGACCGAGCTGCATCTGGCGGTGGGGCTGGATGGCTACGGTTGGCACCCCCAGGCGTGGCGATACGCGTTCGCGCACAACGCGACCGGTGGCGGCCAACTCAGCGGTCGCTATTGGGCCGCGCTGGCCGCCACCGCCGAACGTGGACTGCTGGACTTCCTCACCATCGACGACAGCCTGGACGCACAACCCGGGCACCGTGCCGAAATCTCCCCGCGGCGCCTGGCGGGACGCGCCGATGCCACGCTGGTGGCCGCCCGGATCGCGCCGGCCACCCGACACATCGGCTTGATTCCCGTTGCGACGGTCACACACACCGAGCCGTTCCACGTCTCGAAAGCGATTGCGACACTAGACCATATCTCGCATGGCCGCGCCGGCTGGCAGATTCGGGTAAGCCCGACGGCGCACGAAGCGGCGCTGTTCGGCAGGCGGCCCGCCCCCGACGGCGACGCACTGTTCGACGAAGCGTCCGACGCCGTCGAGGTGGTGCGCCGTCTCTGGGACAGCTGGGAGGACGACGCCGTCATCCGTGACGTTGTAACCGGCCGCTACATAGACCGCGACAAGCTGCATTACATTGACTTCGCCGGAAAATACTTCTCGGTCAAGGGGCCGTCGATCACCCCGCGGCCGCCTCAGGGCCAACCGGTGGTGACGGCGCTGGCACACGCCGACTACGATTTCGCCGCCGCGAACGCTGACCTGGTCTTCATCACCCCGCGCGACGAGCGCTCGCTGCGTGCGATCCTGGCCGAGGTCGGCCTCGCGCAGCGCGCCGTGGGCCGGAGGATCCTGGTCTACGCCGATCTGGTGGTGTCGCTGGCCGACGACCCGTTGGCACCGGCGGCGGCCCTCTCGTCCGACGCGCACGTATTCACCGGCAACACAAGCGATCTGGCGGAGCTCCTGCTCGCCTGGCAGGACGCCGGGGTAGACGGGGTGCGGCTGCGGCCCGCGATCAACGCCATCGACCTGCCCGCAATCGTCGACGACCTGGTGCCGCGACTGCAGCACGGCGGCCGGTTCCGCAGCGGCTACCGCGACGGCGAAACACTGCGCGAACGCCTGGGTCTGGCGCCGGCGCCGAACCGCTACGCGGCGGTCCCGTCATGACCGTCACTCCCCTGTCGATCCTCGACCTCGCACCCATCAGCGCCGGCAGCGACGCCGCGACAGCACTGCGCAACACCATCGACCTGGCCCAGCACGCCGAGCGCTGGGGCTACCGGCGCTACTGGCTCGCCGAGCACCACTTCGTCGCGGTGGCCAGCTCGTCACCCGTGACGCTGATCGGCCAAATCGCCGCGGCCACAGAACGAATCCACGTCGGGTCGGCGGCGATACAGGTGGGTCACACGACGGCAGTTGCCGTGGTGGAGAGCTTCGGCATCCTCGACGCGCTCTATCCCGGCCGCATCGACATGGGGCTGGGCCGGTCCGGGCAGCGGCGCCAAGAGGCGGCCACCTCGTCTCCGGCCGTATCCGAACGTGCGCCCACACCCTGGCGTGAGGTAGCCGGGGTTGTGATCCCCGCGCCCTTCGACCAGACGCCGCTGATGAAAAGCGACCGGATCCGGGCTCAGGGCTCCGTCCTCGCTCAACCGTGCGCGCAACCCCCGGACTTCGCCGAACAGCTGGCAGACATCGAAGCGATGCTGGACGGCACCTATACCGTCAATGGCCATGAACTGCACGTCGTTCCGGGAGAGCACGCCCAGTTGACGCCATGGATCTTCGGCAGCACCAAGGGCCAGAGCGCCGAAGTGGCCGGTGCGCGTGGGCTTCCGTTCGTCGCGAGTTACCACATCACCCCGGGCACCGCGATCGATGCGATCACCGCGTACCGCAACGCATTCCGACCGTCCGCCCGGCTATCCGAGCCGTATGTCGTAGTCTCGGCCGACGTCGTGGTCGCCGAGGACAGCGCGACCGCACGCCACCTCGCGTCCGGTTACGGTCGCTGGGTGCATTCCATCCGCAGTGGGCACGGCGCCATCCCCTACCCGGATCCCGACTTCTGCCAACCCTTGACCGGGGACGAGCAGGCGTTGGTGGCAGACCGCACCGCAACACAATTCGTCGGCAATCCGGACGAGGTCGCCGATCGGCTCGACCTGCTGCGCCGGGTCACCGATGCCGACGAACTGGTGATCACCTCCGTGACGCACCGGCATGTCGACCGGTTGCGCTCGCATGAACTGATCGCGAAACGATGGGGATTGACCGGATGATCGTTCGAGAAGCTGGGCGCCGCAAACAGATTCATTTGGGTGCGCACTTTCCAGGGGTGAACAACACCACGGTGTGGTCCGATCCGAGCGCGGGTAGCCAAATCGCGTTCGAATCGTTTGTGCACCTGGCGAAGTCAGCCGAACGGGGACTGTTCGACTTCTTCTTCCTAGCCGAGGGCCTGCGGCTGCGTGAGCATCGCGGCAAAATTCACGACCTCGACGTCGTCGGCAGGCCGGACACCTTCACGGTGCTGGCCGCGCTCGCCGCGGTCACCGACCACCTCGGCCTCGCCGGCACCATCAACACCACGTTCAACGAACCCTACGAGGTGGCAAGGCAATTCGCGACGCTGGACCACCTGTCCGACGGGCGGTCGGCCTGGAACATGGTCACCTCCTCGGATGCGTTCACCGGGGAGAACTTCCGGCGCGGCGGGTTTCTCGCCCATGCTGACCGCTATCGCAGAGCCGAGGAGTTCATCGCCGTGGCGCAGCGGTTCTGGGACAGCTGGGCGCCCGAGGCAGTGGCCGCCGACGTCGACGCCGGAGTCTATGCGGATCCGGCCCTCATCGGAAGCATCGAACACGACGGTCCGCAATTCCGCGTCCGCGGCGTCGCCTCGCTGCCCGCCGGACCGCAAGGCCATCCGGTGCTCCTGCAGGCCGGCGACTCCGACGACGGTCGCGACTTCGGCGCCAAGCACGCCGACGCCCTGTTCACGCTGCACGGGTCGCTCGAGGCGGGCCAGCGCTACTACGCCGACGTGAAGGGCCGTGCCGCGGCCTATGGGCGGGACCCCAACCAGCTCAAGGTGCTGCCCGGCGCGACGTTCGCGCTGGGCGACACCCCCGCCGATGCGCAGGACAACGCCCGTCATATCCGCGAGCAGCAGGTCAGCGGCCCGACCGCGATCGCGTTCCTCGAGCAGGTGTGGGGTGTGGACCTTTCGTCTTACGACCCCGACGGGTCGCTGCCGGCCGTCGAGCCCGTGGAGAACCCGAACATCACCCGGGGGCGGGTCCGGCACGGCGACCCCCGGAAGGTCGCCGAAACCTGGCGCGCCCGAGCCGAAGCCGAGCACCTGTCGATCCGCGAGTTGATCATCGAAGTGACCAGCCGCCAGCAGTTCGTCGGGACTCCGGCGCAGGTGGCCGAGGAGATCGATCGCTATGTGCAGTCGGATGCCTGCGACGGCTTCATCCTGGTGCCGCACCTGACGCCGCACGGCCTCGACGAGTTCGTAGACAGGGTGGTCCCGCTGCTGCAGGAGCGGGGCAGCTTCCGTACCGAATACCGCGGCCACACGTTGCGCGAGCATCTGGGCTTGTTGCCCACCCCGGGGCAGACGGCGCATCAGGCCGCCGTCGGCTGAGAAATGCTCCCCCGCCTGGACTCGAACCAGGAACCCTTCGGTTAACAGCCGAATGCTCTGCCAATTGAGCTACAGGGGACTAACCCGATCGCGGGACGACTCTAGCGTACTGGCACGACCGCACCCAACTAGCGTGGACCGCCTCGATCGCCTGCGCGGCGCAGCGCGTCGACCGCCGGTGAGGCAGGATGGAAGCCATCGATCGTCGGGAGGAACGTTTTGATCCGGTATGTCGTGGTGCTTGGACTGGGTTACGTGCTGGGCTCGAAGGCCGGGCGTCGCCGGTACGAGCAGCTGGTCGGCACTTATCGCGCGCTGACCAGCAGTCCGGTGGCCAAGTCGATGATCGAAGGGGGACGGCGCAGGGTCGCCAATCGGATCTCCCCCGACGCCGGTTTTGTCACGCTGACGGAGATCGACGACCAGACGGCCATCATGGAACGTGACGTCGCCGGCTCGGCCGACGCCGCGCTGGCACCGTCTAATCGCCGCCGCTAGCCTGCTCCAGCAGGCTGCGACGGTAGGACTCCATCGCCACCAAGTCGCCGAATAGGGCGTGGTACTCGTCGCCCTGGTCGATCGGGGACATGCGCTGCAGCTTTGACTTGACTTCGGCGATCTGGCGGCCCATCCACACCTCTTGCAGCCGGGCCAGGACACCGCCGATGTAGCGCGGCAGCTTCTCCTCGTCGACCTGGATGGCCTCGACGCCCAGCTCGCTGGCGAGGCCGGCCGTCAGGGGCGACGAGGCCTGATCACGCACCGCCTCGATCCACTGCGCGCCCGTGACACCGCTCGACGTACCGCCCGCGGTCTCGATGGCCGCGCGGATGGCCGCGTACCCGGGATGGGTGAAGCTTTCGACGGTCAGCGTGTCGAACACCGGCCCCGCGAACGCCGGGTACTGCAGGGCCGCCTTGAGCGCCTCCCGTTGTGGCCACAGGGTGGGGTCGCGCGGGTCTGGACGGCTGGCGGCGGCGGCCTGGGTTGCGTCCGGCGCCGGCTCGGCCACGCGGCGGGAAGCCCTGGGCGCAGAACCGCCGCGGGCCTGGGTGTTGGTGGACTTCGCCTGGCTGCGCACCCGGTCGATGACCTGCGCGACGTCGTCCCAGCCGACCCAGCCCGCGAGCTGACGGGCGTACTCGTCGCGCAGGGTGGGGTCCTTGATCTGGCTCACCATCGGCACGCAGCGGCGCAGCGCGGCGACGCGGCCCTCGGCGCTGTCCAGATCCATCTCGGCGAGTGCGGAACGAATCGCGAATTCGAACAGCGGCGTTCGCCGCGCCACCAGGTCGCGCAGCGCGCCGTCGCCGGACTTCAGCCGCAGATCGCAGGGATCCATGCCGTCGGGTGCGACGGCCACAAAAGACTGCCCGGCCAGGTTCTGCTCGCCGCCGAAGGCCTTGAGCGCGGCGGCCCGCCCGGCCGCGTCGCCGTCGAAAACGTAGATCAGTTCGCCGCGAAAGAAGCTGTCGTCCATCATCAGTCGGCGCAGCATCGACAGATGCTCGTCGCCGAACGCGGTGCCGCACGAGGCCACCGCGGTGGTGACCCCGCTCAGATGCATCGCCATCACGTCGGTGTAGCCCTCGACGACGACGGCCTGGTGGCCCTTGGCGATGTCGCGTTTGGCCAAGTCGATGCCGAACATCACGTTCGACTTCTTGTACAGCAGCGTCTCGGGCGTGTTGATGTACTTGGCTTCCATCGGATCGTCGTCGAACAACCGCCGGGCCCCGAAGCCGATCACCTCGCCGGCGGAACTCCGGATGGGCCACAACAACCGGCGGTGAAAGCGGTCCATCGGTCCGCGGCGTCCCTGCCTCGACAGGCCGGCCGCTTCCAGTTCTTTGAACTCAAAACCCTTGCGCACCAAGTGTTTTGTCAGCGAATCCCAGCCCGACGGCGCAAAGCCGCAACCGAAGTGACGGGCCGCGTCGGCGTCGAAGTTCCGCTCGGCCAGGTACTGCCGGGCCGGAGCGGCCTCGTCGGATTCCAGCGCCGCCGCATAGAATTCCGCCGCCGCGGCGTTGGCAGCGACGAGCCGGCTGCGGCTACCGCGGTCGCGCTGGACGCTGGTTGCTGAGCCGGAGTAATTGATGGTGTGGCCGATCCGGTCGGCCAGCAGCTCGACGGCCTCGACGAAGCTGACGTGTTCGATCTTTTGGATGAACGCGTAGACGTCGCCCCCCTCGCCACAGCCGAAGCAGTGAAAGTGGCCATGGTTGGGGCGAACGTGAAACGACGGCGACTTCTCGTCGTGAAATGGGCACAGGCCTTTGAGCGAATCGGCGCCGGCGCGCCGCAATTGAACGTAATCGCCGATGACTTCGTCGATGCGCACCCGTTCGCGGATGGCCGCGATATCGCGGTCGGGGATCCGGCCGCGACCCCGGGAACGGCCATCGCCCTCGGCGCGTGAACCTGCCGGGCTTGACATCGGCTCAGTCTAAGGCGCGACGGCGAACGCTAGCCGGTACCGATGACGCCGCAGGCGACCCGATCCATCGCGTTCTCGGTGTCCTGGGCGCCGTGCAGCATCAGCGCGGTCTTGTTGCCCGCCAGCAGATCGTCCCGGTTGAACGAATCGGTGGTGGTGACCAGGTATGCCGAGCCATCCTGGCGGACCTCGAGCGACGCGAGGTCGCCGCTTTCGGGCTTACCGGTGTGGCCGGGGGCCTGGTAATGACCGCCGGCGGACAGGAAGTTGCCGGGCGCACCGCCGGTGGGGGCCACCGAGTTCGGCTCGCACTTGCCGATCTCGTGCACGTGCAGGCCGTGGATGCCCGGCGTCAGGATGCCGGGCGCCACCGTCTTCACGGTGACGGTGACATAGCCGCCGGTGAAGTCGAAGGTCGCGGTGGCCGCCGAGCGGCCGTCGGGCGTCTTCAGGTCCGCGTTGAGCGAGCCGCCGGCGGGTGCCGGGGTCGTCGTCTCACCGGACGACGCCGGAGCGCCACTTTTCACCGGAGGCGTGGTGCCCGGTTGGGTGCTCGCGTGCTGCGGTGAACTGCACGCGGTCATGGCGATGACGGGAAGTCCCATCAAGAACGAGGCGACCAAGGGCGAGCCGCTGAATTTCTTCATGCCGGGCAGCCTAACTCGCGGCGGGTCCGCTGATTCCCGGACCGGACGACTTGATGCCCACCGGCCACTACGGCCGCACCTGGCGGACGTCGATGCGTTCGAGCCGGCCCTCGGTGTACGACGCGATCTGATCGACGATGACCCGCCACCGGCCGGCGTCGTCGGCAGCGGTGTTGAAGGACGCAGCAAAGACCGGGTCGAGCGTTCGTGGCGCCCCGGCATACAGCCAGTGCGCCACCCGGTGGATGCGTTCACGCTGTCCGGCTTGGGTTTCCTGATGCCGCGGATCGGACATGATGAATTGCAGCGCCAAGATTTTCAGTAAGGCGACCTCGGCACGTACCAGGTCGGGAACCTGCAGCTGGGCCCGGTAGCGCACCAGCGGTCCGGCACCGGCCGCCGCGCGGGTGGTGGCGATGGCGGCCGAGGCGAACCTCCCGACCAATTCACTGGTCAACCGCTTGAGCGCGACCGACGCCGCCAGCGTGGCGTCGTACTTGCCGACTGCCGCGACCACCGGCAAAGCGGAGAGCCGCCGCGCGGCCGCCATGAGGTCGTCGGCGCGCACCCGCGACAATTCGGTCTCCCCCAGCGCGGCCAATGCGGCGGCCTCGTCATCGTCGGCAAGCACCCGCAGGTCGATGCGCTGAGACACCACGCCGTCCTCGACGTCGTGCACCGAATACGCCACATCGTCGGCCCAGTCCATCACCTGCGCCTCCAGGCACATCCGGCCCTCCGGAGCACCCGCCCGAACCCAGGCGGCTGGCTCGCGGTCGTCGTCGTAGAACCCGAACTTGCGCCGCCCCTCGCCGCGGAACCACGGATACTTGGTGACGGCATCCAGCGATGCGCGCGTCAAATTCAGCCCCGCGCTATTGCCTTGCGCATCAAGGACTTTGGGCTCGAGGCTGGTCAGGATCCGAAAGTTCTGGGCATTGCCCTCGAAGCCGCCATACTCCGTTGCGACCTCGTCCAGCGCGTGTTCGCCGTTGTGGCCGTACGGCGGGTGGCCGATGTCGTGGGCCAGCCCCGCCAGCTCAAGCAGGTCGAGGTCGCAGCCCAGCCCGATCGCCATCCCCCGCCCGATCTGGGCCACCTCGAGCGAGTGCGTCAGCCGGGTGCGCGGTGTGTCACCTTCCCGGGGCCCGACCACCTGGGTCTTGTCGGCCAATCGACGCAATGCGGCGCTGTGCAGAACCCGCGCGCGATCGCGGGCGAAGTCGGTGCGGTGCTGACCCTCGGTACCGGGCAGACCGGCAGTCTTCGGCGCTTCGGCCACCCGTCGCTGACGGTCGAAGTCGTCGTATGGGTCGTGCTGATTCCCGGTCACCGAGGCACAGTCTGCCAGGGATTGCCTGCCGGAGTCCGGCTCGGCTCAGGCCTACTGGCCTGCATCGTCGCGGGGCTAGATTGACCCTATGCGCACCGCTCGCCTGATCGCCGTGATCGCGACGATCCTCACCGTCGGCCTCAGCGGCGGGTTGCTGCCGGCGCCGGCCGCCGGCGCGCAGCCCCCATTCCGGTTGGCCGACTACATCACCGACCGCGCGGGCGCGCTGTCGGATTCCGGGCGCAGCGCGGTCAACGCCGCCCTGAACAAGCTGTACACCGACCGCCACGTCCGGCTGTGGGTGGTCTACGTCGACGACTTCTCCGGGCAGCCCGCCGCGGACTGGGCACGCCGCACCCTGAGCAGCAGCGACCTGGGCGACTACGACGCGCTGCTGGCCGTCGGCACCGTGAGCCGTCAGTACGCCTTCCTGGTGCCGTCCACGATCAAGAGCGTCAACTCGAATCAGGTCGACAAGTTGCGGCGCAACAGCATCGAGCCCGCCCTGCACAACGGCGATTGGAGCGGTGCCGCCGTTGCGGCGGCCAACGGGTTGGACACCTCGCCGGGATCGTCGGGCCGAGTAGCCCTGCTGGCCGTGTTGGCGGGCATTCTGCTCGCGCTGACAGTCCTGTTGCTGGTCATGCGTCATCGCGGCAGGCGCCGGCGCGCCGCGGCGTTGGCCGCGGCACGCCGCGTCGATCCCACCGACGCCACCGCGCTGGCCGAGGTGCCGCCGCAGGCACTCGACGATCTCTCCCGCGAACTGGTGGTGGACGTCGACAACGCGATACGCACCAGCGCCAATGAATTGGACCTGGCGGTCGCCGAATTCGGTGAAGACCGCACCCGCCCATTCACGCAGGCGGTGACGAACGCCAAAGCGGCTCTGTCCCAAGCATTCACGATCCGGCAGCAGCTCGACGACGCAATGCCCGAGACCCCCGCGCAGCGCCGCGACCTGCTCACCCGGGTGATCGTCTCGGCGGCGCGCGCCGACCGCGAACTGGAGTCGCAAACCGAGGCGTTCGAGAAGTTGCGCGATTTGGTGATCAACGCCCCCGCCCGCCTGGACTCGTTGACGCAGCAGTACGTGGAACTCACCACCCGCGTCGCGCCGGCCGAACAACGACTTGCCGCACTGCACAAGGAGTTCAGCGCTGCCGCGCTGACTTCGGTGTCCGGCAATGTCACGACCGCCAAGGAGAGGTTGGCGTTCGCCGACCGCAACATCGGCGCTGCGCGTGAGCTTGCCGCCCACGCCGTCAGCGGGCAGCAATCCCCTCTGGTCGACGCCGTGCGCGCCGCCGAGTCGGCGCTCGGCCAAGCGCGCGCGTTGCTCGACGCGGTCGACCACGCGGCGGGCGACATCCAGCACGCCATCGACCGGCTGCCGTCGGCGATGACCGACATCCAGAACGACATCACGCGCGCAGACGAACTGCTGCACAAGACATCGAACCTCAAAACCGCGCACGCCAGCGATCTGATCGCGGCGCGCGACGCGGCCATCAGGGCCGTCGAAAGCGCACGAGCCGGTGCTTCGGACGATCCCCTGGGCGAATTCGGACAGCTGACCAAGGCCGACGCGGACCTCAATGGGCTACTCGCCACCCTGGCCCAGGAGCAGGCCGCCGCCGAACAGCTGAACCGGTCATTGGAGCAGGCGTTGTTCACCGCGCAGTCGCGGGTGCGTGCGGTGTCGGACTACGTCGACACGCGTCGGGGCAGCATCGGTCCCGAGGCGCGCACCCGGCTGGCCGAAGCCAAGCGGCATCTCCAAGCCGCACAAGACAAACGATCAACACTCCCGACCGAGGCGATCGCGCACGCGAATGCGGCGTCGACGCTGGCTGCCACGGCGCAGTCCCTGGCCAACGACGACGTGCAACTGGCGCAGCGGGCCTACCTGGGCCGCGGCGGCAGCGACATGGGTGCGATGCTCGGCGGCATCATCATCGGCAATGTCCTGGCCGGAGGGATGCGGGGTGGATTCGGCGGCTGGAGCCCGACCTC
The DNA here is from genome assembly GCF_059813205.1 of Mycobacterium sp. NGS17. Lineage (NCBI taxonomy): Bacteria > Bacillati > Actinomycetota > Actinomycetes > Mycobacteriales > Mycobacteriaceae > Mycobacterium > Mycobacterium sp. NGS17. Next base: position 128,006 of record NZ_JCALED010000009.1, read on the forward strand.
GTTCGGCGGCAGCCCAAGTGCGTCCGGCGGCGGCTTCATGGGTGGCGGCGGCCGCTTCTGAGCAGCGCCGGACATCGGCGCTCGCAACGGCTTTGGGTTTTCTCCGGTCTCAACCAGCTGCCGGGGAATGCGGTATCACGCCCGGTTTTCGTGGCATCGTGTCGCCCTCCCGCCCGCTGCGCGCTCCTTCTGTAGCCGCAGCCGGGCGGCCATCGTCGGGCGTATCTTCGGGAGGTTCGGGGTCGATTTCCGGCTTCGGCGCCCAATGGTCGTAGTCGTCTGGCGGGACGACGACGCCCCACCTGAGCGGGACCGACAGACCGCCGAGCATGCCGGACTCACCGCGAACTGCCGACACCGTGTCATCCGGCAACGGCGAACGGAGAGGCAAAAGCACCCCTGCCCCCTTCCACAGCCGATCAGAGCGTTCGGGCGCTGTGGCGAATCGAATTCACACCCACCGGCTCACATCGTAAGACAAACAGAAGGAAAAAAGCGGAGTTGCCGATTTTGCTAGGGACGTCAGACGATTCCGCGTCGCGACGCAATGCACGTTGCGGCGCATGTTGACGAATCCAAGAATTCAAATTCTCGCCACTTTGCACAATATCCACGCCTGCAACAGCAGCACGTCGCGTTATCCGCCCCGGCCGCGTGGAACCACTTTGGGACGAGACCTCACCACCTGCGCCCTGGTCCCGCGGTCCTCACCCTTGGGGCGCTTCTCGTCCACGGGCATCGCCGCCATCGGCGCGCCGTTGCCCGACCCCGCGGCTGCCGCCCCAACCGGCGCGCCAGAGCCCACACCCGACATCGCAGGAGCGGCGATGTAAGCCGGCATCGACCCTTCCCACTCGGCGGGCACCGACAACGCACCGACGAATCGCGCGCCGCCCAGCCCCGCCGTCGCAACGCCCAGGGCGCCCAACCCCCCACCGGCCAACGGCTGAAGGTCGGTTAACGCGCTACCCGCGCTATGGGGCGCGCTGAGGGGGACGCTGGTGGCACCGGCAAACGCCGGTGCCGGCGACGGCGTCGGCGTGGGTGCCGCCGCCGGGCCGGCGCTTTGCGCGAGCGTCGCCATGGGCGTCATCAACGCGGTTGCCGGGTAAGCCGCGGCCTGCGCGGCGGTCGTCAATCCGGCCACCGGAGTCGACGAAAGCAGCGACGTCAAGGACGAGATTGCCGGCGAGAGCGCCGAAAACACCGACTGCAGCTGGGAGGTGAACGCGGTGCCCAGCGACGACAAGCCCTGGAAGAACTGCGACGCAAAATTCAGGGGTGCGGTCACCAATCCGGCCAGGTTCGCCACATCCGCGGATGGTGCGCCATCCCCGAGGGCCGCGGGTGGCACGCCGAAATTCGGCAATGCCTGGGCCATCGATTGCGCCCCGGCCTGATAGCCCAACATCGCGGCCACATCCTGCGCCCACATCTCGACGTACTCGAGCTCGGTCTGCGCGATCGCCGCGGTGTTCACGCCCAAAAAGTTCGTCGCTATCAAGACGAGAAGCCGGGTCCGGTTCGCCAGCACCTCCGGCAGCGGCACCGTCGCCACCAAAGCCCCCTCGTAAGCCAGGGCCGCCATCCGGGCCTGCAGTGCCGCTACCTCTGCCTGTGCCGCAGCAAGGAGCAGCCATTCCACGTACGGGGCCGCGGCCGCGGTCATCGACGTCGACGACGGGCCCAGCCAGGGACCGCTGGCCAGATCCGAAACCACGGTGTTGAACGACGATGCCGAGGAGGACAGCTCGGCGGCCAGCCCATCCCACGCCGAGGCCGCCTCGAACAGGGGTCCGGACCCCGGACCGCCAACTATCAAGGCCGAGTTGATCTCGGGAGGGAAGAACACAAACGCGGGAATCAATCGCAAACCCCAACCGACCGAGTCAACGGCCGCTGCCCTGGGCGGCTCGACGTCCACCCGCGGCCATTAGCCACCAAACTTTTGCCCAGTAGGGGATCTTAAGGCACCCATGCGGGAAAGGCCGAATCTTATACAACCTTATTTCGCGACACCCGGCGCCAGTGACGACGCATCGCCACGCTGGCGCGGCGACCCGTTGCGCCGAACAGAAATCGTCAAAGACGACACGATCAACAGCCCTTGAGGCGCACCGCCAAATACTCGGAGACGGCATTCATCGCGACCCGTTCCTGGGACATGTCGTCGCGCTGGCGCACGGTCACGGCGTTGTCCTCGAGTGAGTCGAAATCCACCGTCACGCAGAACGGTGTGCCGATCTCGTCCTGGCGCCGGTAACGTCGCCCGATCGCGCCGGCATCGTCGAAATCGATATTCCACGATTTGCGTAACTCGGCGGCTAAGTCTCGCGCTTTGGGGCTCAAGTCGGCGTGGCGGGACAGCGGAAGCACCGCAGCCTTGACCGGAGACAGGCGCGGGTCGAGCCGCAGCACCGTGCGTTTCTCCATCTTGCCCTTGGCATTCGGGGCTTCGTCCTCCACGTACGCGTCGATCAAGAAGGCCATGAACGACCGCGTCAGGCCGGCGGCCGGCTCGATGACATACGGCGTGTACCGGGTGTCGGTGACCTGGTCGTAGAACGACAGGTCCACGCCGGAATGCTTTGTGTGCGTCGACAAGTCGAAATCGGTGCGGTTGGCGACACCTTCCAGCTCGCCCCAGGGATTACCGGCGAAACCGAACTTGTACTCGATATCGACGGTGCGATCGGAGTAGTGCGACAGCTTGTCGGCCGGATGTTCAAATAACCGCAAGTTCTCCGGGTCGATGCCCAGCTCGACATACCATTGCAGCCGGGCATCGATCCAGTATTGATGCCATTCCTTCGCGGTCGACGGCTCGACGAAGAACTCCATTTCCATTTGTTCGAACTCACGGGTCCGGAAAATGAAGTTGCCCGGTGTGATCTCGTTGCGAAAACTCTTGCCGATCTGGCCGATACCGAACGGCGGCTTCTTGCGCGCGGTCGTCACCACGTTGGCGAAGTTGACGAAGATGCCCTGCGCGGTCTCCGGACGCAGATAGTGCAGGCCTTCCTCGGTCTCGATCGGACCCAGGTAGGTCTTGAGCATCATGTTGAACTCGCGGGGCTCGGTCCACTGGCCCGGCTCGCCGGTCTCTGGGTCGCGGATATCGGCCAGGCCGTTGGGCGGCGGGTGCCCGTGTTTGGCCTCGTAGGCCTCGATGAGATGGTCGGCGCGATAGCGCTTGTGGGTGATCAACGACTCGACCAGCGGGTCGTGGAAGACCTCGACGTGGCCGGAGGCGACCCACACCTGCCGCGGCAAGATGATCGATGAATCCAGGCCCACGACGTCGTCGCGACCGCTGACCACCGAGCGCCACCACTGCCGCTTGATGTTCTCCTTGAACTCCACCCCCAGCGGACCGTAGTCCCACGCCGACCGGGTGCCGCCGTAGATCTCCCCGGAGGGAAACACGAAGCCGCGCCGTTTGGCCAGGTTCACTACGGTGTCGATGACGGACGCCACGGGGCGGTGCACTCCCTTTCCGGGGTTGGATGGGCACACGCGGGGATCAACCGCGGTGCGCAGAGCATCAGTCATGGTAACGATCGACGCCGCGGTCTTTGACATGCGTCATCATGCATGTGACAGTGGATGGCAGCCGATAACGACATTCAATGGCGGATACTTTTCCCACTACCTGGCACTTCTCGAGGTGATGCCGCTCCCATGATGACGTCCCCGTCACCTTCTGCCTCGATGCCGGCCGCCGACGACGGCGACGCCGACCTGGGCGTGGTCGGCCACGACCCCGACGCGCTCGGCGCCGGTGGGCACTCCGGTTCGGCCGCCTACCCCGTGCCGCCGCCGCGGGACATCCTCGATGCCGCCGGTGAGCTGTTGCGTGCGTTGGCAGCGCCCGTGCGTATCGCCATCGTGTTGCAATTGCGCGAGTCCCATCGCTGCGTCCACGAGCTGGTCGATGCGCTCGGCGTGCCCCAGCCGCTGGTCAGCCAGCATCTGAAGATTCTCAAGGCCGCCGGCGTGGTCGCCGGGGAGCGATCCGGCCGCGAGGTGCTGTATCGGCTCGCCGATCATCACCTCGCGCACATCGTGGTGGACGCCGTCGCGCACGCCAGTGAGGAACCGCGCCAATGACCCGCGCCAGCGACGATGCAGCGCGAAGCAATGAGAAGGAGTGGCGCCAATGAGCGGGGTCAGCGTCCGCTCCACCCGGCAGCGTGCGGCCATCTCCACGCTGCTGGAGACGCTCGACGAGTTCCGCTCGGCCCAAGAGCTGCATGACGAGCTGCGCCGCCGCGGCGAGAACATCGGCCTGACCACCGTTTACCGGACGCTGCAGTCGATGGCCACGGCCGGAATGATCGACACGCTGCGCACCGACACCGGTGAGTCGGTCTACCGCAGGTGTTCCGAGCACCATCACCACCACCTGGTCTGCCGCAGCTGCGGCGCCACCATCGAGGTGGGCGATCACGAGGTCGAGGAGTGGGCGGCGGAAGTGGCCGCCAAACATGGTTTCTCAAACGTCAGCCACACGATCGAAATCTTCGGTACCTGTTCGGAATGCAACGGCCGATAGCCGACTACGCCATCAGTGTCCGGCGTATCCCGGCGCCGGTGTCCAGCACCAACAGGATCAGCGTCCGCAGGGCATCGTCGGTCAGGCCCCCGCCGGGAAAGTTGTAGCGCAGCATCACGTCGGCGGTTTTCGACGCGCGCTTGCTCGAATTACGTTGCACAGCCTTCTCATTGAGCTTCTCGATCAGGGTCACGCTGCCGAAATTGTTGTCGCGCGCCTGCGCGGCCACCTGCTCGCCGACCTTCTTGGTGAGCGGCAGATCCCACGCCAGGATCTGGGTGAGCGACACCAAATCGAGGCCCTCGGCGATGTTCACCACGCGCAACGAGGCGATGGTGCCGTCGTGGCGCACCGTCACCGCGCCGTCGGGCTCCTCCTCGAGGGGAAGGACGTCGCCGAGGATCGAAGCCAGGCGTTCCTGCAACGACGGCATTATGCGCTCCCGAATCTGCGGTTACGAGAAGCGTATTCCTCACACGCCGCCCATAGGTCGCGGCGGTCGTAGTCGGGCCACAGCTTGTCCTGAAAGACGTACTCGGCGTAGGCCGCCTGCCACAACATGAAGTTGCTGGACCGGTGCTCCCCCGAGGTTCGCAAAAACAAGTCCACGTCGGGAATGTCGGGTCGCTGCAGGTGCTGCGTCACGGTTGACTCGGTGATGCGCTCGGGGTTCAGTCTGCCCGCGGCCGCCAGGCGCGCGATTTCCTTTGTGGCGTCGGCGATTTCGGCGCGCCCGCCGTAGTTGACGCAGTAGTTCACGGTGATGACGTCGTTGTCCTTCGTCATATCCTCCGCGATGGCCAACTCCTTGATCACGCTGCGCCACAGGCGCGGCCGCGAACCCACCCACCGGATCTTGACCCCGATGGTCTTCAGGTTCACCCGGCGCATGCGCACCACGTCGCGGTTGAACCCCATCAGGAAGCGGACCTCCTCGGGGGAACGCTTCCAGTTCTCCGTGGAGAAGGCGTAAAGGCTGAGCCATTTGATGCCGAGTTCGATTGCACCGCAGACGATGTCGATGACTACCGCCTCGCCCGCCTTATGGCCGTCGGTGCGGGTCAGGCCCTGCTGGGTGGCCCAGCGGCCGTTGCCGTCCATCACGATGGCCACATGATTGGGCAGTCGGGCGGCCTCGATTCTGGGCGGTGCCGCCTTGGAGATGTGCTGCGGTGGCCGGCACGGCCCCCCGTCGTGGGCCGGCGGCAGGTCCGGAAAGACGACCGGCCAGGTCGACTTGTCGGGAAACACCGGATAGTCGTCCGGAGCGGGGGGCAGCTGCGGGAAATCGGCTGACGCCGTGGCGGACTCGGCCTTTCGACCCGAGCCGCCGGCCCAGAGTTTAGCCACAGTCCATATCCTGCCCGATCAGCGCCGCGCGCTGGTCGGCGATGGTGCGATCGACGTGATACGTCCGTTCCACGAGCGGCAGCGTCTTGAGCTGGCGCTCCAAATGCCACTGCAGGTGCGCGGCCACCAGGCCGCTGACGTAGTTGCGGTGCGATTGCGGCGTTTTTTCGGCGAAGTCCCAATCACCGTCGTGGAGCGCGGACATCAGGTCCAGCACCCCCGGGGGCGGCGTCGTCGAACCGGCCGGGCGGCAGTGCGTGCAGACGCTACCGCCGGCGCCGACGTGAAATGCCCGGTGTGGGCCGGGCGTGGCGCACCGGGCGCACTCGCCCAGCGCCGGTGCCCATCCGGCGATGCCCATCGCGCGCAACAGGTAGGCGTCCAGAAGGAGGCCCCTGGACCGGCGGCCGTCGGCCACCGCCCGCAACGCGCTCACCGTGAGCCCGTGCAGGGCCGGGGCGGGCGCCCGCTCCTCGCCGGCGAGGCGCTCGGCGGTTTCCAGCATGGCGCAGCCACAGGTGTAACGGCCGTAGTCGTTGACGATGTCGGTGGCGAACGCGTCGATGGAGACGACCTGGGTGACGATGTCGAGGTTGCGGCCGGGATGTAGTTGCACGTCGATGTGCGCGAACGGCTCCAGCCGGGCACCGAATTTGCTGCGGGTGCGGCGCACGCCCTTGGCGACCGCGCGGACCAGTCCATGATCACGAGTAAGCAAGGTGACGATCCGGTCGGCTTCGCCGAGCTTGTGCTGGCGCAACACAACAGCTCGGTCTCGGTATAGCCGCATCACAATAGTTTTGCACCCCGCCGCGACATTACGGGTATCCGCGCCGTTAGTCTCGTACCCCGTGATCGGCGCTTCGGGGTTGGGTTCCGGGTCCATTTCCGGATCGGGCCACCGGCGCCTGCCCACACTCACTGACCTGCTCTATCAGCTGGCCAGCCGCTCGGTGACATCCACCACCCTGGTGGGTCGCTCCCTGCACGCCATTCACGCCAGCCAGCCCACACTGAACGCCTTCCGGGTGGTGCTCACCGAGTCGGCGCTGGCCGACGCCGCGGAAGCCGACCGGCGGCGCGCGGCCGGGGACACCGCCCCACTGCTGGGGATCCCGATCGCCGTGAAAGACGACGTCGACGTTGCCGGGGTGCCCACCGCCTTCGGGACCGAGGGGTCGGTCCCGCCGGCCACGCACGACGCCGAGGTGGTGCGCCGTCTCAAAGCGGCCGGTGCCGTCATCGTCGGCAAGACGAACACCTGCGAGCTCGGCCAGTGGCCGTTCACCAGCGGGCCTGGTTTCGGGCATACCCGCAACCCGTGGTCGCGCCGGCACACCCCCGGCGGATCGTCGGGCGGCAGTGCCGCGGCGGTGGCGGCGGGCCTGGTCACCGCCGCGATCGGCTCCGACGGCGCCGGCAGCATCCGCATCCCGGCGGCGTGGACGCATCTGGTGGGCATCAAGCCGCAGCGTGGACGCATCTCGACCTGGCCGTTGCCGGAGGCGTTCAACGGCATCACGGTCAACGGCGTGCTGGCCAGGACCGTGGCCGATGCGGCGTTGGTGCTCGACGCCGCGTCCGGCAACGTCAACGGCGACCGGCACAAGCCGCCGCGGATTACCGCGTCCGACTACGTGGGCAAAGCGCCCGGCCCGCTGAACATCGCGCTGTCCACCCGCTTCCCGTTCACCGGCTTCCGGCCGAAGCTGCACCCGGAGATCCTGGCCGCGACACGAGTCGTCGGCAAGCAACTCGAACTGCTCGGCCATACCGTGGTGTCCGGCAACCCGGACTACGGCGTGCGGCTGTCCTGGGACTTTCTCGCCCGGTCCACCTCGGGCTTGCGGGACTGGGAGGAGCGGCTGGGCGACGGTGTCGTGCTGGATCCCCGCACTCTGTCTAATCTGCGCTTGGGCGCCGTGCTGGGACAGGCGATCTTGCGCAGCGCGCGCCGCCACGAAGTGGAAGACCAGCGGCGGGTGGGCTCGATCTTCGACATCGTCGACGTCGTGTTGGCGCCGACCACTGCCCAACCGCCGCCACTGGCGCGCGCCTTCGACCGGCTGAGCGGCTTCGGCACCGACCGCGCCATGATCGCGGCGTGCCCGCTGACGTTCCCGTGGAACGTCCTGGGCTGGCCGTCGATCAACGTTCCGGCCGGCTTCACCTCCGACGGCTTGCCGATCGGTGTGCAGCTGATGGGTCCGGCGAACAGCGAGGGCATGCTGATTTCGCTGGCCGCCGAGCTGGAAGCCGTCTGCGGATGGGTTAGCCAACAACCGCAGTCGTGGTGGGATCAGACCACAGACGCTCCCGGCGCCTCCGCAACCAACGGCTGACGTGCCAGGGCGCGTTTTCGCAGGTGTCGCCGCGAATTAGCCGCCGCCAGCGGGGGTATCCGTTGGCGATGGACCATCGACCGCTCCCCTGCTCGATGCGCTGGCCGATTATCGGGCCAAGAATCGCTACGGGTTTACGCCGCCGGGTCACCGCGACATGAGCGTGCGCACCAACACTCACATGGTCCACGCGCTGGTCGGATGTGAACCCTAAAACCCAAGTCGGCCAAGCTGTTTGGGGTCGCTCTGCCAATTCTTGGCGACCTTGACGCGCAGGTCGAGGTAAACCTTGGTGCCCAGCAACTTTTCAATCTGGGCGCGCGCGGCGGTCCCGACCTCGCGCAGCCGGGCGCCACCCTTGCCGATGACGATCCCCTTCTGGCTGTCGCGTTCGACGTAGAGCAGGGCGTGGACGTCGATCAGGTCGTCACGGTCCGCCCGCGGATTTACTTCGTCGATGACCACCGCCAACGAGTGCGGCAGCTCGTCACGAACACCCTCGAGGGCGGCCTCGCGAATGAGCTCGGCCATCAGGACCTCTTCGGGTTCGTCGGTCAGCTCACCGTCGGGGTAGTACGCCGGCCCGGGCGGCAAAGCGGCGGCCAGCACGTCGGTCAGGATGTCGACCTGCGCCCCGGTCAGCGCCGACACCGGGACAATCTCGGCGGAGTCACCGACCAGCTCGCTGACCGCCACCAGCTGCGCGGCTACCCGGTCTCTGGGCGTCTTGTCGATCTTGGTGACGATCGCGACCAGAGTCGTCCTCGGCGCGGTCGAACGGATCTGTTCGACGATCCACCGGTCCCCCGGACCGATCGCTTCGTCGGCCGGAATGCACAGCCCGATCACGTCGACTTCGGAATAGGTATCGCGCACAAGGTCATTCAATCGCTGGCCCAGCAGCGTGCGCGGGCGGTGCAGGCCCGGCGTGTCGACCAGGATGATCTGAAAGTCGTCTCGATGCACGATGCCGCGGATGGTGTGCCGGGTGGTCTGTGGCCGCATCGAGGTGATCGCGACCTTGCTCCCGACGAGCGCGTTCGTCAGCGTCGATTTACCGGTGTTCGGGCGGCCGACCAAACATACGAACCCGGAACGGAATTCAGTCATGCTGCTGGGATTCCTCGCCATTGGATGAACCGTCGGATTCGGCCGGGCTGAGCAGGACCGTGTTGATCCGTACGCGGCCCCGGTGATCGGTGCCGCCTTCGGCCCGCAGCCGCAGACCGTGGGACACCACCTCGGCGCCCGGCAGCGGCACCCGGCCCAATTCCAGGGCGAGCAGGCCGCCGACGGTGTCGACGTCGAGATCGTCGTCGAATTCCACGTCATACAGCTCGCCCACGTCCTCGATCGGCAGTCGCGCCGACACCCGGAAGTGCTTGTCGCCCAGTTCTTCTACCGGCGCCGTCTCGGCCTGGTCGTATTCGTCGGCGATCTCGCCGACGATTTCCTCCAGCACGTCTTCGATGCTGACCAGGCCGGCGATCGCGCCGTACTCGTCGACGAGAAGAGCCATGTGGTTGCGGTCGCGCTGCATTTCGCGCAGCAGCGAGTCCAGAGGTTTGGAGTCCGGCACGAAGACCGCGGGACGCATGACCTTCGACACCGGCGGGGTCCGGCCGCCGTCACCAGACAGAACCGTTTGCTGGACAAGGTCTTTCAAATACACGACGCCGACGATGTCGTCGACGTTCTCGCCGATCACCGGGATGCGGGAATGCCCGCTGCGCACCGCCAAGTTGATGGCCTGGCTGGCGAACTTGTCGCTTTCGATCCAGATCATCTCGGTGCGCGGCACCATCACCTCGCGGGCCGGGGTGTCACCGAGTTCGAAGACCGACTGAATCATCCTGCGTTCTTCGGCCGCGACCACTCCCCGCTGCTGGGCCAAATCGACGACTTCGCGCAGTTCGATCTCCGAGGCGAACGGCCCGTTCCGCAGGCCGCGGCCGGGAGTCACCGCATTACCCAGCACCACCAGCAACCGGCTGATCGGCATCAGCAGCCACGAGATCGCTTGCAGCGGAAGCACTGTCGTCAGCGCGATGGAGTAGGCGTTCTGCCGGCCGAGGGTGCGCGGCCCCACTCCCATGACGACGAAGCTGGTCACCACCATGATGGCAGCCGCGCCGAACAATCCCCACTTCAGCCCGAAGTTGTCGTAGAGAAACACCACCAGCAGTACGGTCGCCGTGATCTCGCAGGTGATCCGCAGCAGCACCACCAGGTTGATGTAGCGCGGCCGTTCCGACATCACCTTGGACAAGGCCACCGCGCCGGGCCGCTCGTCGCGCACCAACTCCTGAACCCGGGCCAGCGACACCGTGCTGATGGCCGCGTCGATCGCCGCGAATAGCCCGCCCAGCGCGATCAGCGCGACTGCACCGAGCAGCTCAGACCAGCCCGTCAATTGTCGACATACCTTGACTTGGTCACTGACTCCCCTGTGGCTTTGACCCGCGGCATGGCGGTTTGCCGGTGCCCAGACCGGCGCCCGCTAGGTGTCAGCCTTCTGCTCCTCAGCCTTCTGCTCCTCAGCTCTCTGCTCCTCGCTCCGATTCCGGCGGTTGAGCAGCCAGGCGATCAGGCCCACCACCACCGCAAACCCGCCGAAGCGCAGCGGCAGGGCCCACCCGGATTGGTGGGGCAGGCCGGGTTCCTGGTGATGGACGGCCAGCAACACCAAGAAGCTGCCGTCGTCGGTCGGCCCGACGCCCGGCGTCGGCTGGGTCTTGATCACCCTGATCTGGGCGGGGGCGCTGCTGGAGTTGTCGATCTGCCCCCAGGCCAGAGTGGAGTCATCGAGCAGGAAGGTGTCCTGGCCGCCCGCGGACTGACTGCCGTCGTGACCCACCAGCGCCACGTGGCCCACTTCGACGATCTCGCTTTTGGCGGGGACGGACACGGTGACGTTCTCGTAGAGCTTGGGTGGCGCCGGCTTGCGGTCCGGTGCCGTCGCGCCGTTGGGTTCGTTCGGCGGTATCGAACCCGCGCCGTAGAAGCTGCCCGCCGCGACGTAGCTGTCGCTGACCGCGGTGAACGGGACGACGCCGACGGTGCTGGCGTCGAGCACCATCCGCGCTCCGCGCGGCAGATACGCCTCCTGGTAGGCGCCGTTGTAGAAGTAGCGGAACGTAACCGGCTGACTGAGCGGGTTGTAGATCGTCGGACGACGGTAGGCGTCGTCGTAGTCGAGGTAGTCCCAGTGGCGCGGCCGGATGAACTTCTGATCGTCAACCTTGAGAATGTCGACGTTGTCCCGGTGGGACGTCACGACGTTCTGCACCTGCTGGTTGAAATCAACCTGGGAGGGCGGCTTCGGCGGGTTGGCGGGGTCGACTCGCGTCGGCGGGGCGGCCTTGGCCGCCGCGATCGCCAGCGACGGCGCATCCAGCCCCCGTGGGGGCGCCACCACCGGGGCATTGCGTGGTGCGTCCGGGCCAGGCGGATTGATCTCCACCACCGGGACGGGGTTCTGACCGGAATTCGGCGGCGGGAGTACCAGCGGGCCCTCCACCGGCGCCGGGAGCGGGGGCGGCTCGTAAACCGGAACGGGGACGTGTGGAACCGGTGAGGGCGCGTTGCTCGGGGGCCCTTGCACGCCGTGGCGGTCCTCGTTGCACACGTTCGCCGTGTGGTAGGCGTTCACGTAGAACATGCAGTGCTCGCAGGCGACGGGGTTCGATCCCGCACCCGCGCACGGGGCCGCCCGCGCCTCGGTGTCGGTGGTGACCCACACCGGCAACGGTGCGAACGCGATGGCGGCTGCCGCCAGAATCTTGAGTGGCCTCAATTGTCGAAATACCTTGACTCGTCGAGCAATTGGCGGTCGCGCTCCTGCTGGCGGTCCTGATGGTAGGCCTCGACCTGATCGGCGACCCATTCCTCGAGCAGCCGGTCCTGCAAGGCGAACATCTCCTTCTCCTCGTCCGGCTCGGCGTGGTCGTAGCCGATCAGGTGAAGCACGCCGTGGATGGCCAGCAGCGCCAGCTCGTGCCCCAGACTGTGGCCCGCCGAGGCGGCCTGGCCGGCCGCGAATTCCGGGCACAGCACGATGTCGCCCAGCATCGAGGGACCCGGCTCGGGGGCGTCCGGTCGTCCACCGGGCTCGAGCTCGTCCATCGGAAAGCTCATCACGTCGGTCGGGCCGGGCAGGTCCATCCAGCGCATGTGCAGGTCGGCCATAGCGGCGGTGTCCAGCAGCACCATCGACAGCTCGGCAGCCGGGTTGACGTCCATCTTGGCGATGACGAACCGCGCGACGCTGATCAGTTCGGCCTCAGAGACGTCGATACCCGATTCGTTGGATACCTCAATGCTCATAGAACCCACTCACCGCACATCATCGACGACCACGCGAGCCCGCCGCCCGCCGCGACGCCCGGTTCATCGTCAGGCCGGGCTCGTCAAACTTCGCATAGGCGTCGACGATCTCGGAGACCAGGCGGTGGCGGACCACATCCACACTGGTCAGCTCCGCGACGTGGATGTCATCCACGCTGTCCAGGATTTCCATCGCCGAACGCAAGCCCGACTTGGCGCCGCCCGGAAGGTCGACCTGCGTGATGTCACCGGTGACAACGATCTTCGAGCCGAAGCCGAGTCGGGTGAGGAACATCTTCATCTGCTCAGCGGTGGTGTTCTGCGCCTCGTCGAGCACGATGAACGCGGAGTTCAAGGTGTTATGCGTCAGCAAGAAATCTTCGGTGACATACAGCGAATCTGCGGCTGCGACCTGGATGCACACTGCCTCCTCGGTGCCCGCCGGTTCGATCCGATCGACGAAACGTATGGGCCGACCGCCACCGGTCAGGTCATATTTCGCGGCCTTACGGGCCAGCCGGAATGGCATAAGCCCGTCCGGAAGCCGGAGGTCCAGGATGTATGCGTCCGAGCGGTGATGCACCTGCCTACCTCGAGCAAGTCCGGACTTTCGCCCGTCGGCACGTCTGGTGCGCCAGTAAACGACCCCGCCGAGTGACTGAATCAGGAACACCACATCATCGCGGAGCCGAGCCGACACCGTGGTGAATTGGACCCGGCATGTTCGTCCCTGCTGGGTGACCGGGCCTCCATCCGAGTCAAGGAGCCCTTGCAACAAAGCCAGCCGCACATCGGGCGAGTTGATGAGGTAATCCCGAGGAATAAATTTCGTGGAGGACCGCTTACCGGCTAGACCCAGCTGGCGAAGAGCGCTGGTAACTGGGTTCTCTCGGCCGGCAATTTCGTGACGACACCGGTTCAGGATGTAATCCACAGCCGACTTGCGTCGTACTTCGATGCCGGGAATCAGACGTTCGAGGGATTCGGCAAGTTCGGGGTCCGTCGTCGCGAACGAGGGCGTCGTTGCGCACGTGAGGCACCCGTCACCTAGCAGCAGACCCAGAGCATACGGATCGAGGGGCACGGGTCGGGTTTCGAAATTCGCCGGCGAACTCAACAGCGGCAACTCGTAGCGGTGATAGTGAGCGGCACGAAGGTTGCCGATCATCTCCTTCGTTTGGAGCACACGGGCAGGCCTGTTACGCCGCCTGTCTGATCGTGTGTAGACCGACCAAAGATGATCACCGGATGCGAGCGTCGAGGAACCATCTTGCGTTGAAACCCGATAGATTTCCTTGAAGCCCTGCGGATAAACACCCAAAACCTCCGTGGGTCGGCCATCAGAACCGATCACGAAATCCCCTACCCGCAGTTGACCGATCGGTTGAAAACCGTTCGGAGTCAACACTTTGGTGAACACCGGTTGAGCTCGCCCGCGCATGTACGCCAGCGGCGCCACCTCGATGACTCCGGCCGACATCAGCTTGGGGATCAGTTCGGGGTCCATCATGTCGTACAGGGCGTCATACAACGGCCGCAGATACGGATCGATCTTCTCGCTGAGCGTGCCGGGCAGAAAGCCAAGGCGCTCACCGGCTTCCACGGCGGGGCGGGTCAAGATGATGCGGCTGACCTGTTTGGTCTGCAGGGCGTTGACCGCCTTGGCCATTGCCAGATACGTCTTGCCGGTGCCGGCCGGGCCGACCCCGAAGACGATGGTGTTGGCGTCGATGGCGTCGACGTAGCGCTTCTGGTTGAGCGTCTTGGGCCGGATCGTCTTCCCGCGCCGCGACAACACGTCCAGCGTCAGCACTTCGGCCGGTGACTCGTTGTCGGTGCCGGCCAGCATGGCGACGCTGTGCCGAACCACCTCCGGGGTCAGCGGCTGACCGCCCGCAACGATGGCCACCAGTTCGGAGATCACCCGCTCGGCGAGCGCGACGTCGGCGGGCTCGCCGGCGAGGGTGACCGCGTTGCCGCGCACGTGCAGGTCGGCATTCAGGCTGCGCTCCAGGGCCCGCAGGTTCTGGTCCGCCGAACCCAACAAGCCCATCACGACATCGGGCGGAACATCGATGCTGCTGCGAACCTGAGCAGAGTCCGGGACGGCTCCGGCTGCGTCAGCAGCGCTGGTCTCGCGGGGTGTCACGTGGCTCTCGATGCCTGCTTTCTCGGCTTGTCGGCGGTTGTTGGGCCGTCTCAGTCTACGCCGAAGGCCCGGTTTGGTCAGTGTTGCGCAACGTACTCGACGGCGCGCCGGTGTCGCGAATCTGCTGCGAAACGCCGTTTGCCGGCACCTCGCCGGGCTGATTCCAGCGCCGGGTCAGCACGCCGAGCGCGCCCAAGGCCACCGCCGCGGCGGTCGACGTCCGCAGCACCTGGGGACCGAGCCGCACCGCCGCCGCGCCCGCGCCGGACAACGCCGCCATCTCGTCCTCGGCGATCCCGCCTTCTGGACCGACCAGCAGCAGCAGCGATTTCGCTTGTGCCAGCTCGATATCCGCGAGTCGTTCGGTGGCCGACTCGTGCAAGGCCAGCGCCGTCGCTCCGGCGGCCACCTCGTCGCGGATCCGCAGCGTCAGCTCCCCGGTGGACAACACACCGTCGACCGGCGGGATGTGCGCCCGGCGGGATTGCCGGGCCGCCGACCGGACGACGGCACGCCATCGGCGCAAGCCCTTTTCGACCCGATTGCCCTGCCAGTTGGCCACGCATCGGGCGGCCTGCCACGCCACGAACGCGTCGGCGCCGGCCTCGGTGGCCAGCTCGATGGCCAGCTCCGAACGCTCCGACTTCGGCAGCGCCTGCACCACCGTCACCGGCGGGGACCCCGGCGCGACGCTCCAGCGCTCGAGCACCCGTGCCCGCAACCCGTCGCGCCCGGCATGTTCCACCTCGCAGTGGGCCAGGGCTCCGGCGCCGTCGCCGAGAACGAGCCGCTCGCCGGGACGGATCCGCCGCACGGTGGCGGCGTGGAATCCCTCGTCACCGCCCAGTACGGCGAGCGAGCCGGGCTCGGGCAGATCGTCGAGGTAAAACAGGGTCGCGACCATGTGCGCGCTTCCGGGCGCCGGCTAGCGCCCGGTGAAGGTTTCGCGGAGCCGGCTGAACAAGCCTCCGCCGGCGTGGGTCGAGCGGACCTCGGGCACGTCGCGGCTGCGGCGCGTCTTGAACTCGCGCAGCAATTCGGTGTCGCGGTGGTCCAGCCGGGCCGGCACTACCACCTCGACGTGCACATGCAGATCGCCCCGGGTGCCGGACCGCAGGTGCGGCATGCCGTGGCCACGCAGCGTGATGACCGAAGCCGGTTGGGTGCCGGGCGGAATGGTGATCTCGCTGACGCCGTCCAAAATGGCGTCGACGGTGACCGTGACGCCCAGCGCCGCGTCAACCATCGGCACCGACACCGTGCAGTGCAGGTCGTCGCCTTCGCGGACGAAGACGTCGTGGGCCTGTTCGTGCACCTCGACATACAGGTCACCGGCCGGCCCACCACCGGGCCCGACCTCGCCCTGCGCGGCGAGCCGCACCCGCATGCCGTCGCCGACGCCGGCCGGGATCTTGACGCTGATCTCGCGGCGGGCCCGCACCCGGCCGTCGCCCATGCACTGGTGGCACGGGTCGGGAATGACGACGCCGACCCCGCGGCAGGTCGGGCAGGGTCGCGACGTCATCACCTGCCCCAACAGCGAGCGCTGCACCGTCTGTACCTCGCCGCGGCCACCGCAGGTGTCGCAGGGCACCGGTGCCGAATCGCCGTTGGTGCCCTTGCCCTGGCACCTGTCACACAGCACCGCGGTGTCGACGGTGACCTGCTTTGTCACACCGGTGGCGCACTCTTCGAGGTCGAGCCGCATCCGCAGCAGCGAGTCCGAGCCCGGCCGCACCCGCCCGATCGGGCCGCGCGAGGTCGCGCCGCCGCTGAAGCCGCCGCCGAAGAAAGCCTCGAAGACATCGCCCAGGCCGCCGCCGAATCCGCCGAAACCGCCGCCCGCGGCCGCGTTCTCCAGCGGGTCCCCACCCAGGTCGACGATCCGCCGCTTCTCGGGGTCGCTCAGCACCTCGTAGGCGGCACTGATCTCCTGGAATTTCGCCTGCGCGGCCTGGTCGGGGTTGACATCGGGATGCAGTTCGCGGGCGAGCTTGCGGTAAGCGCGCTTGATCTCCGCGTCGCTGGCGTTTCTGCTCACGCCGAGCAGCCCGTAGTAATCGCGTGCCACGCTTGACTCTCCTATACCTGGTCTATCCCCGCGCCTACCCACCCTGCAGGTGCGCGTTCATCGAGCACCCAGGACTTCGCCGATATATAGGGCAACCGCAGCAACGCTGGCGATAGTTCCCGGATAGTCCATCCGGGTGGGCCCCAGCACACCCATTCCCCCGTAGACGGTGTCGGAGGTGCCGTAGGCGGTGGTCACCACGGAGGTGCCCAATATCTGTTCGGCGGCCGTCTCGTGGCCGATTCGCACCGTCACCTTACCGGCTTCCTGCTGGGCGGCCAGCAACCGCAGCACCACGACCTGCTCCTCGAGCGCTTCCAGGATGGAGCGCAACGAGCCACCGAAATCGGCGGCGTTACGGGTCAGGTTCGCGGTGCCGCCCAGCAGCAGGCGCTCTTCGGTGTGTTCGACCAGCGATTCCAGCAACACCGTCGCGGATCGGCCGACGGCGTCGCCCAAGCCGTCTGGGCTGCTCAGCTGGCCCGCGAGGTCGGCCACCGCGACGGAGGCGGCCGACAGCTTCTTGCCCACCAGCGCCTGGCCGAGCATTTCCCGCAGTTGAGAAAGTTCGTGATCCTCGATGACGTCACCGAGTTCGACGACCCTCTGGTCGACGCGGCCGGAGTCGGTGATGACGACCATCAGCAGCCGGGCCGGGGTCAGGGCGATCACTTCGAGGTGGCGCACGGTGGACGACGACAGCGTCGGGTACTGCACCACGGCCACCTGCCGAGTCAGTTGCGACAGCAGCCGGACCGCCCGCCGCAAAACGTCATCGAGGTCGACGCCGGACTCGAGGAAGCTTTGAATCGCGCGCCGTTCGGCCGAGGACAGCGGCTTGACGTCGTCGAGCCGGTCGACGAATTCGCGGTAGCCCTTCTCGGTGGGCACGCGGCCGGAGCTGGTGTGCGGCTGGGTGATGTAGCCCTCGGCCTCGAGTACCGCCATGTCGTTGCGGACCGTGGCGGACGAGACGCCCAGGTTGTGTCGGTCCACCAGCGCCTTCGAACCGATCGGCTCTTTGGTGGCGACGAAGTCGGCGACGATGGCGCGCAACACCTCGAACCGACGGTCATCGGCACTTCCCACCGGCCGCCACCTCCTTCTATACCGCGTCGACCGGATTCATTTTACGGGCTGAGCCGATGCCGACCGTGATCAGCAGCGGTTCGGCGATGGCCGCGCCGGCTGCTGGAAACTTTCTCGGAACGCACCGGTGCTGCCGAGCATCAGTCCGGCTAGCCTTTCCAGAATGAACCGGTCGGGCCACAGCAATGAATCGAGAAAGGTCGGCCGATGATCTTCAAGGGCGTGCGCGACGGCAAGCCGTATCCCGAGCACAACCTCTCCTATAGGGATTGGTCCCAGATACCGCCGCAGCAGATCCGGCTCGACGAATTGGTCACCACCACAACGGTGCTCGCACTGGACCGCTTGCTCTCCGAGGACTCCACCTTCTACGGCGATCTGTTTCCGCACGCGGTGCGGTGGAAGGGCATCACGTATCTCGAAGACGGCCTGCACCGTGCGGTGCGCGCCGCCCTACGGAACCGCACCGTGCTGCACGCCCGGGTATTCGATATGGATATACCGCTGGGCTCGCCCGCATAAGTGTCACGTTCGGGCCTCGCCGCGTGTCGACCTAGTAAGGACGTTGGCTTCCCGCCACAACTTGCCAGGAGGATCGCCATGCCACGGCTGCAAGGAGTCTCGGACCGCGACGCCGGCCTCGGCGCCAAGATCGCGTTCTTCTTCACCAGACGCAAGCTCGCACAGATGGCCGGGCTCGAAACCGCAGGGATGCTGGAGCCGCTGCGGATGTATGCGCACATCCCCCGACTGCTCAGCGCATACGGCAAGTTGGAGCAGGCCGAGTCGAAACTGGACATCCTCAGTCCCCGCCACCGTGCGCTGGCGGAGCTCAAGGCCGCGACGACGGTGCGCTGCGAGTACTGCATCGACCTCGGCTCACAGATCGCCCGGCAGTGGGGCATCACCGACGAAGAATTGCTGGCGATGGCGGATTACCGCAACGCCGTGTGCTTCTCCGACGTCGACCGGCTGATCCTCGACTACGCCACCGCGATGAGTCGCACCCCGGTCGAGGTGACCGATGAACTGTTCGACGCGCTGCGTGTCCACTTCGACACACCCCAGCTCGTCGGCCTGACCCACGTCATCAACCTGGGCAACATGCGCGCCCGGTTCAACATCGCCCTCGGTATCGGGTCGTCGGGCTTTTCGGCCAATCGGGTGTGCGCATTGCCCGAGCCCGATCGGCCGTGAAGGCGGATCCGTCACTGGCGGCTCGCTTCGAGGCGGCCCGACCTCAGCTGGGCGCCATCGCCTACCGCATGCTGGGCTCGGTCGACGACGCTCAGGATGCGGTGCAGGAGGCGTGGCTGCGGCTGAACCGCAGCGCCGAATCGGACGGCGTGGACCGCATCGCCAACCTGGACGCCTGGCTGACCACCGTGGTCGCGCGCATCTGCCTGAACATGTTGCGCGACCGCCGGACTCACGGCCACGAGGAACTGATCGGTCACCTGCCGGATCCGCTCGTGGAGGCGGTTGGTGAATTCGACCCCGAGCACCGCGCGATGCTGGCCGACGCGGTGGGGCTGGCACTGTTCGTGGTGCTGGATACGCTGCCGCCGGCCGAGCGGCTGGCGTTCGTGCTGCACGACGTGTTCACCGTGCCGTTCGATCGGATCGCGGGCATTGTCGATCGAACGCCGGAGGCGGCCCGCAAGCTGGCCAGCCGGGCCCGGCGCCGGATCGAGCAGGCCGACCCGGTTCCCGACGGCACCTTGGTCGCCCAACGCGAGGTTGTCGACGCCTTCTTCGCGGCGGGGCGCAGCGGCGACTTCGACCGCCTGGTGGCGGTGCTCCATCCCGACGTGGTGTTGCGTGGTGACTTCGGCTCGGCCACGGCCGTCTTCCGCGCGGAGGGGGCGTCGTCGGTGGCCCAGCTGGCCCGCAGTTACGCCGGGCCGGAACGCGAGGTGCGAAGCGCGACCGTGAACGGTGCCGCCGGAGCGGTGATATTCCTCGCCGGTCGTGCGGCTGCCGTCATGGGTTTCGTGGTGCGCGACGGCCGGATCCGCGCCATCGACGTGCTGGCGGATCCGGCGCGCATCGCCAGATTGGACCTGCGGGCCTTAAGCGCCGATCACTGACCGACGGCCTCCAGCAACTCCATCGCCGACGCCCGCGACAGCACCCAGCCGCCCTGGTTGACGAACGTGACGTTCTGCGTGACCGGCGAGGTCAGTTTGGGGCCGGAGACCGCGACGTCGGCGGTCGCCGAACCGTCCGCGGCCGGCTGGACGTTCGTGACACCGAACGACAGCGGCAGGTCGCCGTTCTTGGCCGCCTTCTGCAGCTTCTTGTCGGCGACATGCGCTGCCATTCCGCTGATGCCGCCCTGCACCAGGTTGCTCTTGTTGGTGAAGGAGACCTTGGGGTCGGCGAGGGTGGTGAGCACGCCGGTCAGCTGATCGGGGGTGGGCACGTTTGCGGCCGTCACGGGCTGCGCGGACGGATCTTGCGGAAGCGGCGCGTCCCCTGTGGTGAGTCGCACTCCGGCGGCGAGCGAACTCGGTGTCGCGACCGAGGCCACGCCTGCGGCGACGCCGCCGACGATGGCCAGCGCTGCCAGGCCGGTGGCAATGATCTTGACGGTTTTCATGCTTCCCCCTTGAACGAGCACGTCTGCACGCACGATCCGCCGTCCGAACCGCCCATGTGGTGGCGGCGTGGAGGTGTCAGCGTGCCCTTTGCGTCTGATACTTCGCGTCGGGGCGCCGATACGTTACGGCGATCCGATGTGGGAAAACCATCAGTGAATTGTGCGCCGGCCGTGCGAGAACATGCGTTGATGCCGCCGGGGCGACCAGTCAGTGCGCGGGCGAAGCGCCAAACCCCATGCGCCGCCTTCCGGGGGCGCATGGGGTTTGGTGTGAAACGTCGGTGTTACTCGACGCCGATCTGCCTTAGTTGGTCGCCGTCGCCGCCTGCAGCAGGGCAAGCGCCGCGTCGTGTTGCAAGACCCAGTTCCCGTTCTGGTTGACGAACACCAGGTGCTTGTTGACCGGCCCGGCGAACTTCGGCCCTGTGATGCCCACGTCGGCCTGGGCCATGTTCGGACCCGCCGGCGCGATGTTGGTCACGTTGAACTGCTCGGGGAAATTCCCGTTGCGGTAGGCCTTCCGCAGGTCGTGGTCGGCCACCATGCCCTCGTTCTGAGGGATGCCGTTTTCAACGAGGTTGGCCTTGTCCCGGTAGTTGACGCCGGGGTCGGTTGCTTGGGTGCAGAGGTTGGCCAATTGGTCAGCCGTCGGCAGCTGCCCCGGCGCTCCCGGTGGCGGCGGCGGGTCCTGCGGCAGTGGCGCGCCGACCGCAGCCAGTTGCACCTGATCGAGGCCGATCGGTGCGGCGATGGAAGCCACACCGGCGGCGGCGCCGCCAATGGCGGTCAAGGCCGCCACGCCCGTGGCAATGGACTTCACGGATATCACAGGTCCCCCTTCGATGCACATGGACCGTGGCGGATACCTTGCGGGCGGCCGCACGCGGTCACACGTCTCCAATGGATGAAGATGGTGTAAGTGTGCACCGTGAGTCCGGAATTTGTGTCTCAGGTGGGTCACGTTACGACGACGCTACGGTCGCAACGTGTCGAACATGCTAAACGAGCTGTGCCGCAAGAAGGTAGCCGCACAAAATTCGACCGGCGTCGTCAAAGGGTCTGGCGCTCATCGTGTCTAGTTCTCACCGAATGCCTGGACGGGCCGATGGTGGACCCCAGCACCCGGTCGGACAGCAGGCCAAGGCAACTCAGGTTGGGAAAACCGGGACCCTGGGTGAGTCCTGACAGGTTCGGCAGGAACAGCTTGGGCGTCACATCCGTGACGGCCAGGTCATAACCCATCGCCTCCTGCAGCCGCTCCGAGGTCAGCGGCCCGCCCAGGCCGAGCTCGAGCAGATCCAGCGCGTCCTGACTGAATAACGGTGCGAACCAAAGGGAGTCAGCGCCGGAGCCGTCGATCACGAGATCGAACCCGTGTACCGTCTCGAGGTTCTCGCTGCCGCGGTTGGTGGACAGCGTCAACCGGATCTGCCCCTCCTTGCCCACCGCGTGCGCGACGCGGCCACGCAGGTGGTGGATGCGATCGTCGGCCAGCAGAGCTTCCTGCACGTTGGACGAAAACACCCCACGGTCGGTGCGGGCCAGCGCGTCGCGGCGCTCGGCGAGGGTCAGGGCAGGCCAATTGGTGGGATCGGAGAACAGCGAATTCTCGAAAAACCCCTCGCCGCGAGTGAACAACGTAGCTTGCGGGGAAATCACGGTGATGCTCGACACGCGGTGGCGGAACAGTTCATAGAGCATCGCCGCGGCCGTCTCGCCACCGCCGATCACCGCCACCCGCTCCGCATTGATCCGGTCGTGATTGGCGGCGCGGTCCCAGAATTGGGCAATCGACAGCATGCGCGGATTGCCGGGGAGCAAGGACCTTTCGGCCTGGCCGGGACCGGTGATCATCAACGCATCGGCGTGCACGGTCGTCTCGTGGGTGTGCAGCGCCCAGCGGTCCCCGGTGATCGCCAATCGTTCGACGTCACCGTGCACCACGTTCATTCCGACGTGGTCGGCAACCCAACTCAGGTACTGGCTCCACCGGCGATGCGTCGGCGCCGGTCTGCCGCGGTCGATCCATTCGGCGAACGACGCGGTCGCGATCAGATATGACTGCCAGCTGTAGCGGGTCATCCGGTCGTCGAGTTCGGCGTTGCGGCGCGGCACCAGCGCCGACCGGTAGGGGAACCCGACGTCTTTTTCCGGGCTGGTGCCCAGCCGGTGCGCACCGTCGGTCCAGCCGCCGCTGGCCTGCCAGTTCGCCGCGACGCCGATCCGCTCCACGGCCACCACGTCGGGAACCTCGACGCCCATTTCGCGCAGCGCGAAGGCCTTGGCCGCCACGGCCACCGCCTTGGCGCCGGCTCCCACGATCGCCAGTGTGCTCATCTCACCGCCTCCCGCAGCGAATCGATCCAAAGTTGCTGTAGCGCGGCGATATCCGCGTCATCGAGAACGTCGGGCAGGGCGCGCCACTGCGCCGCGAGAACCCGCTCGCCGTCATAGGTCAGCACCATCGCCGCGATGGTGAGCTCGTGGCGCACCGCCAGCTCCGGCTCGGGCACCGGCGACGTCCCGGCGAGTAACTCGCGCTCGAGCCGCAGCCCCATGCCGCCGCCGGTGTGGGCGGCGCCGAGATAGTTCAGCAGCAGTTGCGGGGGCGAAAATGCGGCGAACCGCTCGGCGGTGTCGTCGCGCAGGTAGCGCAACAGCCCGTAGTCGAGGCCATCGCCGGGGATGGCCGACAGCTTCTCCCCCACCTTGTGCGGATCCGTCGAGTCCAGTCGCACCGGGTAGATGGAGCTGAGCAATCCAACCGTGTCGCCGGTGTCGATGGCGTGTGCACCCGGCGCGTCCACCAAACTATCGGCACGGCCGTGGGTTTCGAGTGCGAGCAGCGGCGGGGGCGTGGCTTGGCCGCGCAGCTCGCGCCAGCGCGTCACCGTCGCGGCCGTCGCGGCGACCAGGAGCGTGGGCAACGACAGGTCCGATTCCAGCAGCCGGCGGGTGACCTCGGCGTCGGTGACGACGTTACGGACGAGCACATTGCGAGCCCGGTCGCGGATTGGATCGACGCGCCGGGCGCCGAGGTCAGGATCGTCGCCGTCCAGTTGCGCCGCCCAGAATTCGACCGTGTCCAGCCGGTGTGCCCGCGCGGTGAGCGCGGCTGCCCAGCGCCGATAACTCGTGTGTTCGCGGACGGGTGCGGGCGCGTGGCCGGAGGCCGAGGCCGTCAGGGCGGCAGCGAGTTCGCCGAGGATGACTCGCCACGACGCCGGGTCGAGCGCGACGACGTGCGCGGCCAGCAGCAGAACGCTGCCTCCCGCCGGCGGTCGTAACCACACCGCGGACAGCAGCGTTCCGCGTTCGGGGTCCAGGCGGTCGACGGCCTGGGCGACGTGGGCCGGCACGGCGCCGGCCAGATCGTCAACCACCTCAACCTCGTTGACGAGGTCGGCGGTATCGGCGGCCGGCACGGGCACCAGGGTCATGCTGGACCGGTCGAGCCGGGTGCGCAGCACTTCGTGGCCCTCGATGATCCCGGCCAAAGCCGCATGCAACCGCTCGCGGTGCAGCGTCTCGGGCAGCCGGATGGCTTCGGTCTGGGCGAGCCTGCATGGGTTGCCGAATTCGTAGAGCCACCGGCCGTTGGGCAGCAACGGCATTGGCCCGGTGCCCGTGTCAACCTGCTGGGCAGCGGCCGCGGTCTCCGAGTCGATCGCCTCGGCCAGTTCGCGAACGTTGCTGCACTCGAGGATGAGCCTGGCGCGCAACGCAATTCCGCGTGCACGGGCCGCTTGTACCACCGACAGCGCCATGATGCTGTCCAGGCCGAGCTGCAGGAAGTCTGCGGTGACGTCGATGCGCGGTTGCCCGAGCAGCTCGGCGAGCAGTTCGGACAGCGCGGCTTCCGTGTCGGTCTCGGGCGTCGCCGCGCCAACCTCGGACTCGGCGTGATCGAGAGCCGCCAACGCGGCTTCGTCCAGCTTTCCGTTGGCGGTCAACGGGATTTCGTCGACCAGGACGATGCGATGTGGAACCATGTAGCGCGGCAGCCGGGTGCTGAGCATGCTCCGCAGCTCGGCGGTTGCCGGCCGGGCGGTGGCCGTGTCGGTGGCCACGTACGCGGTGAGCCGGGCGATGCCCCGGCGCTGCTGTACCAACACACCCGCGTGCCGCACGGCCGGGTGCGATTCGAGGGCGGCGGCGATCTCGCCGGGTTCGACGCGGTGGCCGCGGATCTTCACCTGGGCGTCGGCGCGGCCCACGTATTGCAGTGCGCCGCTGGGCAACCGGCGCACCAGGTCGCCGGTGCGATACATCCGTTCGGCCCGGCCAAACGGGTCGGCGAGAAAGCGGGCCGCGGTCTCGGCGGCGCGGCCGAGGTAGCCGCGGGCCAGCTGGGCACCGCCCAGATACAGTTCACCCGTCGCCCCGCAGGGCACCGGGCGCAGCGCGGAATCCAGCACGTAGCCGCGGGTGTGCCGGGTCGGCCGCCCGATGGAGGGTTCGTCGTGCTCGGCTATGGCCGCGACCACCGCCTCGACCGTGGTCTCGGTCGGCCCGTAGCAGTTGTAGGCCGTCATCGACGTCGTTTCGCACGTGTTGCGGATCCGGGCCCAGGCCGAACCGCCGACCGCCTCGCCGCCCAGCGCCAGCACCGTCAGTGGCGCCTCGGTCAGCAAACCAAATGCGTGCAGTTGAGCAAACATCGACGGGGTGGTGTCGATCATGTCGATTCCCTGCGCGGCGATCAGCGCGACGAGCGCCTCGGCATCGGTCTGGGTGTGTTCGTCGACGACATGCACGCGATGCCCGTCGAGCAAACCGACCAGCGGCTGCCACGCGGCATCGAAGGCGAACGACCACGCGTGGGCGACCCGCAGCGGCCGGCCCAGTTTGTCGGCCGCCGGCCGCAACACGCGGTCCAGATGATCGTCGGCGTAGGCGCCCACCGCGCCGTGAGTTCCGATGACGCCCTTGGGTTCTCCGGTGGTGCCCGAGGTGAACACGACGTACGCGGCCTGGGCGGGTGGAACGTCCACCGCGATGAAGTGGTCGTCGCGCGGTTCGCCGTGCTCCAGCAGCGACTCGGTGAGCTCTTCGTCCAACACGATCAGGGCGCCCGATTGACGCAGGATCGAGTTCACCCGTTCGGGGGGCATTCCCGGCTCCATCGGCACGCACATGCCGCCGGCCTTGAGCACGGCGAGTATCGCGATGACGTACCGCGGGCCCCGGGAAAGCCGGATGCCCACCGGCGTTTCGGGCGTGACCCCCCGGTGTGCGAGTCGCGCCGCCAGCCGGGTGCTGTGCAGGTCGAGGTCGCGATAGCTCAGCGCGCCACCCGCCCAGCTGACCGCCGGGCGGTCCGGTGTCCTGGCCACAACGTCGGCGAAGCGGGCGTGAATGCTCAACGGCGGCAGTGGCTTTGGCGTACCAGCGGCGCCCAGCGGGTGCGCCTCATCGTCAAGCAGGACACTGACGTCGCGCAGCGGACGCTCCCAGCCCTGCAACAGCCTCTCGGCGGTGGTGAGCACCCGCCGGCCCAGCGTGGCGGCGGGGACGGCACCCAGTGCTCCGTCGATCGCTTCGACCAGCACCACCAGCTCGCCGCCTTCCATGTGAGCGGCGATGGCGATGGGAAAGTGCGACAGGGTTTGCAGGGCGGACGGGCGAAATGTCGCTGCACCAGCGGTGAATTCGCCGCCCGCGGTCAGGCCGTCCATCGGGAAGTTCTCGTAGACCAGCAGGGTGTCGAACATTTCCCCGACCCCGCCGAGGGCCCGCAGTTGGGCGTGCCCCAGATAACTGTGCTCGCGCAGCAGCGCGGCGTCGCGCTGGACGGCTCGGCATTGCTCGCCGGCCGCCGCTGCCGGGTCCAGCCGCACACGCAGCGGCACGGTGTTGATGAACAGACCGACCATGGTTTCGACGCCGGTCAGTTCGGGCGGCCGACCGGACACGGTGACGCCGAAAACCACATCCTGCGTGTCGATCAGCCGCGACAACACCAGCGCCCATGCCATTTGCACCAGGGTGTTGACGGTGATGCCGCGGGCCCGGCTGTCGTCGATCAGCCGGGCGGTGGTATCGGCCGGCATTCGCAGCCCCGTGGTGCGCGGCAGCGCCGTCTGCCGGCCCTCGGTGGTCTCAACGGATCCCAGCGATGCGGCGAGCAGGGTGGGCCCCGGCATCCCCGCCAGGTGCTCGCGCCACACTCTGTGGCTGGTTTCCGGATCGCGATTCGCCAGCCAGCCGATGTAGTCGCGGTAGGGCCGCGGGGCAACCGGCAGCGCCGACGGGTCACCGCCGGCCTGATACAGGATCATCATCTCGTTGACGAACACCGGCAACGACCAGCCGTCGATCACGATGTGATGGGCGGTGAGCACCAAACGCCATTGCGCGCCTGGCAATTCGATCAACAGAAAGCGGATCGCCGGCCCTTGTTCCAGATCGAACGGGCGTCGGCGCTCGCCGGTTTCCAGCGCCGGCACGTCGGCGGGTGTCGCGGCGACCAGGCGCCACGGCAGCTCGACGCGAGACGGCACAACCTGTACCGGTCGCGGGATTCCCCGGCTGAAGAAGCTGGCCCGCAGGTTCGGGTGGCGCACCAGCATCTGCTCCGCGCAGTCACGCAGCAGCGCGACATCGAGTTCGCCGGAGATGTCCGCCGCGATGCCGATGACGTACGGGTCGTCGGCCGCTTCGCCGTCGGCGAATTCGGCGAGAGTGGTCAGCGAATACAAGCCCTCCTGCAGCGGGCTCAACGCCATCACGTCGTCGATGTCGGGCGCGACCTCGGTTTTGGCGGCCGTCATGTCGTGCCTTCGCGCGACGACGCGAAAAGTTGCGTCACGGCAGCCAGATCCGATGGCGACAGTCCGGAGGTACTCATCGGCTCGAAACGCGTGTCGGTCACCTGGGCGCCTTGTTCGATGTCGGCCCCTTCGTCGCCCACGGCGTCCAACGCCGCGGCCAACTGCTGCACCGTCGGATTCTCGAAGATCATGCGCGGACTCACGGCCAGGCCGACCGCCCGCGCCCGCGAGGCGAGCTGCACGGACAGGATGCTGTCGCCGCCGAGCGCGAAGAAGTCGTCGAATCGCCCGATTTCCGTGGTAGACAGCAACTCCGCGAAGACCTGGGCCAGCGCCCGTTCGGTGTCCGTGCGCGCGGGTTCGGTCTGGCCGCCGGTGCTGACCGCCGGCCGCGGCAGTCCCGGCCGGTTGAGTTTGCCCGATTCGGTTTTCGGGAGGACGTCGAGCACGGTGAGCGACGACGGCAGCATGTAACCCGGCAATGTGGTGGCGATCGCGGCACGCACGTCCGCCGCGAAGGACGACTTGCCGGCATCGTCGGTGATCGGTCGTTGCGGCACAACATATCCGGCCAGCGACGTGCCGCCGTGCACCTCCCACGTCCGCGCCGCCGCGGCGGCGACGCCGTCGGCTGCGGCCAGCGCCGCCTCGACCTCGGCGAGCTCGACGCGGAAACCGCGCACCTGCACCTGGTGGTCGGAACGCCCGATGAATTCCAGTTGGCCGTCCTCGGTCCACCGGGCCAGGTCGCCACTGCGGTACAACCGCGAACCGGGCTTTGCACCATAGGGGTTGGCGATGAACCGCGTCGCGGTCAGGCCCGCCCGCTTCCAATATCCTCGAGCCAGCTGGTCACCGGCGTAGTACAGCTCGCCCACCACGCCGACCGGCACGGGACGCAATCCATCGTCGAGCAGATAGGCCTCGGCGCCCGGGACGGGCTTTCCGACAAGCGGATTCGGCAGGACCAGCCGCCCCCGCGACACCGCGCCGGAGGTCTCGGTGGAGCCGATGTTGTTCAGCAACTCGATGCCGGCGCCGTCCTCGTCGGCGCACACCGACACCAGCCGCTGCAGCAGCCCCGCGCTCACCGGTTCGCCACCGCACACCAGCCGTGACAGCGAGCGCACGGCGGCGGGCCGGTCGTCCACCAACGCCGACACCAGGCTGGGCACCGCAGTGACCTGAGCGACCGAATACCGGTTCATCAGCTCCCCGAGGGCCTCTGGATCGCGGTGCTCGGCGTCGTCGGCCAGGATCATGGTCGCGCCGACCGCCAGGCCGGCCAGCATTTCCATGCCGCCCTCGAGGAAGGTGATCGAGGCCTGCGCCAGTCGCACGTCGTCGGTTCGCGGCGGGTAGTGCCGCAGCTGCCAGTCCAGCCGGGCGGTCATCGAACGATGCGTGCCCACCGCGCCTTTCGGCTTGCCGGTGGACCCGGAGGTGAACACCAGATACATCGGGTCGTCGGGGTGCGGCAGCGGCAAGGCCCCCGACCGCGGAGCCGCGTCATCGCCGTTCACCACGGCGCGTACCTGGGGATCGTCCAGCGAGATCAGCTGTATGCCGGGCACCTGCGGCATGGTGTCCACCGCTTCGTCCGTCGCGACCACGACCGGCGGCGTGACGTCGTCGAGCATCAATTGCTTTCGCGCCAGCGGATAGCCGGGGTCGATGGGAAAGTAGCCGGCGCCCGCCTTCATGATGGCCACCAGCGCCACCACCAGCTCGATGCTGCGCCGGGTCGACAGCCCGACCAGCGACCCAGGGCCCACTCCGTGCCCGACGAGCAGCGCGGCCAGGTTATCCGAACGACGGTGCAGCGCAGGGTAATCGATGCTCTGCTCGCCGCAGCGCACCGCGATGCGGCCGGTGCCCCACGCCCGGCTGGGTTCCAGCAGTTCCGGGATGGTGCGCGGCCGGTCGTGCGGCGGCTGCTCGCCGCGGCTCCAGTCCCGCAGAATGCGCTGCTGTTCCGTGGCATCGATCAGCCGCACGTCCCGCAAAGGCCGATCGAGGTCTTCAGCAAACTCGGTGAGCGCCCGGGTCAGCCACCCGGCCAGCCGCTCGATGGTGGTCCTGGCGTAGAGCTCGGTGCGGTAGATGAGATTGCAGTGGTAGCCGATGTCGCCGGAGCCGTCGGTGCCGAAGAAGTTGACGCTCAGATCCGCGTGCGCCATATCGAAGATGGGGTCCAGCGAGGTGCACACGGTGTCCCGTTCGCCGCTGCCCGCGGCGGCGGTCTCGATGACCCGGGTGGCGGACAGGTGATCCCGCACGTGCACGACGACCTGGAACAGCGGATTACGCGATAGCGAGCGCACCGGGCTGACGCTGTCGACCACGCGGTCGAACGGCAGGTCCTGGTGGGCGTAGGCGGCCAGCGCGGTCTCCCGGGCCCGCTTGAGCAGTTCACGCAACGTCGGGTTGCCGTCCAGGTCGTTGCGCAGCACCAGGATGTTGACGAAAAACCCGATCAGCTGGTCCAACTCGGCTTCGGTGCGGCCGGCGACCGGGGTGCCCAGCGGGATGTCGGTTCCGCCACCGGCTTTGTGCAACACCACGGCGACGGCCGTTTGCAGCAGCATGAATTCGGTGACGCCCAGCTCGCGGCACAGCTCACCGAGCTTGGCGCGGGTGGCCGAGTCGATGTGGAAATCGACCGATTCCCCGTCGCCGCTGGGCACCGGCTGGCGCGGGAAGTCCGGGCGCAGCCCGGTGTCCTCCGGCAGCCCGGCCAGTTGCCGCGTCCAATACTCCCGCTGGTCGGCGGCTATCGCGGATTCCTGCCCGCCGGCGTCCCCCAGGAACGTCCGCTGCCACGCCGCGTAGTCGGCGTACTGCACCCGAAGCGGGGCCCAGGACGGCGCTTCTCCCCCGCGCCGGGCCCGGTAGCCCGTCATCACGTCGGAGAACAGCACGCCGGCCGACCAATGGTCGGAAGCGATGTGGTGCACGACCACCGACAGCACGTGCTCGCCCGCGTTCTCGGTGCGCAGCACCGCGACCCGGATCGGCAATTCGGCGTCCAGCTCGAAGCAATGGCACCGCTCGACGTCGAGCTGTCGTTGCAGCCAGGCGTCGTCGGGTCCCACCTCGCGGCGAACCGGAATTTCGACGCCGGCCGGACCCACGACCTGATACGGCACACCGTCCAGCTCGACATAGCTGGTGCGCAGAATTTCGTGCCTGGCGACGACGTCGCCGATGGCGGCGATCAGCGCATCGATGTCCCACGGCCCGGTCAGTTTCGCCGCAAAGGGGATGTTGTTGACCCGGCTGGGCCCGTCGACGCGGTAGGCGAACCAGCTGCGGAGCTGTGACGCCGAGAGCGGCATGGGCTCGTCGTGCGCGGTGGTGATCAGCCTGGGCCGCGACGGCGTCAGTTCACCCGAAGTCAGCTGGTCGATCCGCTCGGCCAGCGCTGCGACCGTAGCGAGTTCGAACACGTCGCGGATGCCGATTTCCACGCCGCACTCCCCGCGGATGGCGGTGACCAGTTTGGTGGCGACCAGCGAGTGGCCGCCCAGATCGAAGAACGAGTCGTCGGCGCCCACCCGCTCGTGGCCGAGCAGCCCGGAAAACAGTTGCGCCACAAGCTGTTCGGTGGGGGTGGTGGGATCGCGGTATTCGGTGGCCGCCGCGATGTGCGGTTGCGGCAGCGCGGCGCGGTCGATCTTCTGGTGTGCGGTGATCGGGATTTCGTCGAGCACCACGTAGGCGGCCGGGGTCATGTAGTCCGGCAACGCCGCGGCAACCCGGGCCCGGATGCGCTCGACGTCAACCGTTTCCGTGCCGGCGCCCTGGGCCGGCGTCACGTATCCCACCAGGCTCTTGCCCAACTGCGGCAGGTCCATCGCCAGCACGATCGCCTGCCCGACGCTGGGGTCGACCGAGATGGCTGAAGCGATCTCACCCAACTCGATGCGGAAACCGCGGATCTTCACCTGTTCGTCGGCGCGGCCCACGAACTCGATGTCGCCGTTGGCGTTGCGGCGGGCCAGGTCACCCGAGCGGTACATCCGGCCGCCCGGCGTGAATGGGTCGGCGACGAAACGCTCGGCCGTCAGCGCAGGCCTGCGATGATAGCCATGGGCGACATGCGTTCCGGCGATATAGATTTCACCGATCACCCCGACCGGAACCGGCTGCAACGCGTTGTCGAGCAGATGCACCTGCGTGTTGATTTTGGGCCGGCCGATCGGCACCACCCGGGTGCCCTGGGCGCCCTCCACCGGATAGCTGGTGCAGTTCACCACCGTCTCGGTCGGCCCGTAGAAGTTGTACAGCGACGCGTCGAAGGTGGCGTGAAACTTGTCGGCGATCTCGCCGGGCAGGGGCTCTCCACCGATCGGGACGCGCCGCAGGGTCCGCCACTGGCCCACGCCGGGTAACGAGAGGAACAGACCCAACAGCGACGGCACGAAGTGCATCGACGTAATGCCCTCACGCGCCAGCAGTTCGGTCAGGTAGCCGATATCGCGCAGTCCATCGGGACGCGGAATCACCAAGCGGGCGCCCATGATCAGCGTGCCGAAAATTTCACCCATCGACACATCGAAGCTGGGCGAGGCGACCTGCAGCAGGCGATCGGTGTCGTCAACCCGGTATTCGTCGCCGAACCAGACGAAATACTCGGCGATCGGTGCGTGCGACACCGGAACGCCTTTGGGCAGCCCGGTGGAACCCGACGTGTAGATCAGGTAGGCGGTGTTTTGCGGGCTCAGCGGTCGGATGAGCTCGGCGGGCGCGGTGGCCGGATAGTGCCCCGCGTCGGTAACCGGTCCGCGCACAACCAGTTTGGCGTCCGCATCCTCGAGGATGAACGTCAGCCGGTCCTCCGGGTAGGTGGGATCCACCGGCAGATAGACCCCGCCCGCTTTGAGCACCCCGAGTGCGGTGATGACCAATTCGGGTGACTTGTCCAGTAGCACCGCGACGCGATCCTCGGTGCCGATGCCCTGCTCGATGAGCCAGTGCGCCACACGATTCGACTCTTCGTCGATCTCCAGGTAGCTGTAGGCGCGACCCTCGTAGACGACCGCGACGGCATCGGGCGTCTGCCCCGCCCTGCGCCCGACCAGTTCGGGCAGGGTGCTGGCCGGGGTGACGAATTCCTCGCCCGTCGACACCGCGCGCAGCCACTCGGCATCTTCGGCGCTCATCAACGCGCATGCCGACAGCTTCGCGTCGGGCTCGGACAGCAGGCCGTCGAGCAGGGCGGCGTAGTGACGCAGCAATTGCTCGACCAGTTGCTGATCCATGACCTCAACCAGGTACTCGGCCTCGAGCATGCCGCCGCTCGAGCCGTCGAACGTCCGGTTCAGCTCGACCATCAAGCTCAGCGGCAATTGGTTGAAATGCCCGCGCAATTCGCCGCGTTCGCAACGCACGCCGGGCGGGCAGAAGCCGGCGCCGTCGGGCTCGCGCTGCCCGAAGCTCACCCGGGTCATCCGGTCGGCGCCATGGCGACGATCCGGATTCGACTCGCGCACCAGCCAGTCCAGGTCGGCCCGCGAATGCGCGAAGGCGCCTACCGCGCCGTCACGCGTTTGGGCCAGCAGCTCGCGGAACGTCTGGTGCGGTTGCGGCCGCAGCCGAATCACCACCGTGTTGCCGTAATACCCGATCACATCCTCGGTGCCCGCGCCGCGGTTGAGGACCGGCGCCGCCACCAGGAAGTCGGTCGATTGGGTGTACCGGTGCACGAGCGTGGCGAACGCGGCCATCAACACCAGGTACGGAGTGGCGCCCGTCTCGCGGGCCAGCGCGGCCGCCCGATCGACGGTGTCCGCCGACAACCGCGTGAACGCGCGCTGCGCGCGCCAAGTGGTGGGAACCACCGAACCATTGGCCCCGGGAAGCTCGAGCGGCTCCGGCAGGTCGGCCATCAGTGGTCGCCAATAGTCCAGGTCTGCCTGACGGATGGCGGTCGCGGCCGCCGAATGATCCACCAGCGCTCGGGTATCGGCGAAGACGTCCGGTTCGGCGTATGCGCGAGTCAGATCGGCGAAGAACGGCGTCCACGAGCCATCGTCCCAGGCGATGTGGTGCGCGGTGATCAGCAGCATCAGCTTGTCGTCGGCCAGGCGCGCCGCCGTGACTCGCAACGGTGAATCCTTGCTCAGATCGAAAGGCCGGCGAAAGTCCCGCTGCGCCAGCACATCCAGCCGTAACCGGCGCGCCTGATCGGTCAGCCCGGTCAGGTCGTGCTCGGCCCATTCGGGTTGCAGGTTCGCGCGGATCACCGGATGTGGGTCACCCTCCCCGTCGGTGACATACGTCGTATGCAGCACGGGGTGCCGCGCGGCGACGGCGTCGAGCGCATGGTGCAATCGCGCGGTGTCGACCGTGCCGGACAGGCGGTAGGAGACGCAGATGTTGAGCAGCGCGCTGTCG
This sequence comes from Mycobacterium sp. NGS17, assembly GCF_059813205.1. Taxonomy (NCBI): domain Bacteria; kingdom Bacillati; phylum Actinomycetota; class Actinomycetes; order Mycobacteriales; family Mycobacteriaceae; genus Mycobacterium; species Mycobacterium sp. NGS17. The sequence continues at coordinate 161,662 of NZ_JCALED010000009.1, forward strand.
GGATCAACGGACTGGACGAACCACATCCGGTGCTGCCCGACCGACATACGCGGCTCGCCGTCGCCCGCCACCGGCGCCACGGCCGTCGTCCTGGCCAGGCCACGCTCGGTGAGCTTGCGGCGCAGTAATTCCAGGCGCTCATCGTCGAGATGGGTGCTGACGCCGGTGGTGTCTGTCACGCTAGGAGTCCAACCTTTCTAGCATCGCGAGCGTTGAGTGGTGCGCACCGTTGGCGGCGCCGGGGCGCTCGAATGACGGCGGCATTACGGTCCCGCCGGTCGAGTCTGCACGCAACGCCTCGATCAGCTCGGTCACGGTGATGCCGCCGAGCATGCGGGACACCGGAACCGATTTGCCTAGCGTGCGGCGCAGCCGCTTACGCAGGTCGAGTGCGAGCAACGAGTCCACACCCAGGTCAATGAGCGACGTGCCAGGGTCAATCGATGGCGAATCACCCAGGTGCAACGTCGCGGCCAGTTCGGCCCCGACTATCTCGGCGAGTGGCTTCTCAACCGGGCTTTCGCGGCCGTCGTCGTCGTCGCCGGTGCGGGCGGCGACGAACGGCATTGGCATTCCCTGACTTTCGAAGAAGACCCGGAGCCGCTCGAAGTCGGCATCGAAAATCAGTGGATCGCCCTCGTAGCGATACAGACTGGCCTCGATCGCCCGCTCCGGTTCCATTGCCACCAGACCGGAGCGCTCGGTGCGGGTGATCTCGTTACCCACCACTACCCCGGCGCCCTGCCACAGGCCCCATCGGATCGCCGTGCAGTCGCGGCCCGCGGCACGCAACTGCGCGGCCAATACGTCGAGCATCCGGTTGGAAGCCGCGTACGCCGCGTGGCTGTAGCCGCCCCAAACTCCGAATACCGATGAGCAGGCCAGGATCCGGCAGTCCGGCCGCAGCGGCCACACATCGACCAGCGCGGCCAGTCCATTGACCTTGGCCCCGCAGACCGCCGCGACGTCCGCACCGGTGAGATCCGCACGCGAGCGCGCTCGTGCGATGCCCGCGGTGTGGATCAGTAATGACGCACCCGACCCCGCATTGGCGGCAACCGCGGCAAGCGCGGCGCGATCGGTGATATCGCACTGCGGGGCGCGGACCTCGGCGTCATGCCGGTCGGCGAGCTCACGCAGTACGGCCGGGTCAACGCCGTTGCGGCTCAACAGGGTAACGGTGCGGGCGCCGCGGTCCAGGCAATACCGCGCGTACTGTAGCCCGATGGCTCCGCTGCCGCCCGTGATCACCACGTCCTCCAGCGCGGCGGCCTCGAGTGGTCGCCGAGTCACCGGTTCGCGGCACGCGCGAAACGTCCGGGCGTAGCGTCGCGGAGATTCGCCGCCCCGCAGCGCGACCTCGGCCGCCTCGCCGAGCAGCACCTCGACGGCGGCCTGTGCCGTCGCGGGATCGAGATCGCGGTGCGCGAGATCCAGGTGCCCGAAGGCCTGATCCGCGAACTCGAAGCCGACGCTGCGATGCATGCCCGCCAGCGCCGCCTGAGCCGGAGAGACGCCTGCGTCATCCCGGTCGATCTGTTCGGCGCCGGCGGTGAGCAACCAGACGGCCCGGCATCGAGGGCCGATGAGCGCGGGATAATCGGGGAGACCCGCATCGGGCCGGCCCGCGATCCGATCGATTGCGGCGGACGTGTCGAGTTCGTCGATTTCCGCAGCGGCCACCACGAGGATTTCCGCTTGATTCGGTGACACCGCTCGGCAGTCGCCGTGTGCAGCAACGGCATCGACGAGTCGCTGCGTCAGCGCGCCCGCACCGGAGAAGCCGATGTCGACGGCGGGAGCCACCGGTGTGATCGGCGCCGTCATCGGCCGCCAGTCCTCGACGGCCGCGGTGAGCGGCTGCGCCGGCGCCGCTTCGGTCAGTCGTTCCGGTGCCGCCCACAGGTGCACCGCGCGCATCGGGGCGTTCGGGAATCCCCGCAGCGCGGGCCGGCCGCTGATCGGGACGGCGTCGGCCCATTTGCAGCCGGGGTCCGCGGTCGCGATGGCGGCGATGCTCGCCGACAGCGAATCGGTGATGGATCGGTCGCGATGCCCCGAGCCGACGATGACGGTCGACTCGTCGTCGACGATGCCGCCCAGGGGGTAGAGCAGCGACGGGTGCGCCGAAAGCTCGACGAACGCGTCGACCCCGCAGGCGCGGGCATATCCCACGGCGAGGTCGAACCGCACAGTGCCACAGAGGTTTTCATACCAATAGTCGGAGAAATCGGTCGTGTCGCCCAACTCGGTTCCCAGCGTGGAGCCGATGAATCTCACCGGCGCGTCCCGGAACGCCGACTTCGGCGTCAGCTCGGCCAGACTCGTCCGCAGCGGTCGAAGCGCACTGGTGTGTCCGGGATAGTCGACGGAGAGTTGCTGGCTGAAGATGCCACGCTGCTGGGCCAGCCGCACTGCGGCGACCACCGCCTCGTGATCGCCGGCGACCACGGTCGACGACGGCCCGTTGACCGCCGAGACTTCCAGCCAGCCGGGCGTCTCGGCCAGCAGCGACTGCGCGATGTCGAGGCCGGTCCCGAGCACCGCCATCGCGTAGCGGCCGGTCAGTTGGTCCACAACGGTCGCGCGCGCAACCACCAGTGCGACGGCGTCCGGTAGCGAAAGCGCTTCGGCCACATAGGCGGCCGCCACCTCGCCGAGGCTGTGGCCGATGGTGACGTCGGGCAGCACCCCGTAGGATCGCCACGCTTCTGACAGACTCACCGCGTGGGTGAACTGCCCCGCCTGAATCTCGGTTCGCGACCAGTTGCGCTCGTCGTCGCTCACCAGATATGGCAGCGGAGAAGGAAATCCGGCGGATGTGAACGCGTGTGCGCACCGGTCGGCGGCCTCGCGGTAGGCCGGCAGCCGCCGGTAGGCCTCTGCTCCCATCGCCTGCCATTGATTGCCCTGGCCCGGGAACACGAACGCGATGCGCGGCGGCGTCGTCTGGGCGGAGCGCGACACCAACTCGTGTTCTTCGCCGTGAGCGATCGCGGACAGTCCGGCGGCCAGCTCGGCGCTGTCCGCCGCTCGTACCACCGCGCGGTGACGTCGCACGCGGCGCAACCGCAGCAGGGTCGCGGCGACCTCGGCGGTCAGGTCTGCCGAGTCGTCGGCACGACCAAGGTAGTCCGCGATCGCCAAGGCGTCCCGCCGGAGCAACTCTGGGTCGTGGGCGCTGAGCAGCACCGGGACGCGCCCGTCCGGCAGTCGATGGGTCCGCATCATGCGACCTCGGGGACGGTGACGATCAGATGTGCGTTGGTGCCCGCGATGCCGAACGCGGACGCCGCGGCGGTGCGCTGCCCGTCGATGGCCGGCCACGGTGTCAGCGTCTGGGCCAACCGCAACCCTTGTGTGTCCCAGTCGATTTCGGGGCTCGCTTCGCCGGCGTGCAGGGTGGCTGGTACGGCGCCGTGTTCGGCCGATACCAGCACCTTGGCCAGCCCCAGCGCACCCGCCGCGGCCAGCGAGTGGCCCACGTTGGATTTCACCGAACCCAGCAACGCCCCGCGGCCGGGTTCGGTCTCGCCGTACGTCTCGGCCAGCGACCGCAACTCGGTCCGGTCACCGAGGCGCGTGCCAGTGCCGTGCCCCTCGATCATTCCCACCTCGGCGGGTTTGACCCCGGCCTGGCCGATCGCGCGCCGGAACAGCCGCACCTGGGCATCACCGCTGGGCGCGCTCAGACCGGCGCTGCGCCCGTCCTGATTCATGGCGGTGGCCCGCACCTCGGCGACGATCCGCCGACTGGCGCGCAGCGCGGCCGACTTACGTTGCAGCACAAACATCGCCGCTCCCTCGGCCCACACGGTTCCGCTGGCCTGCGCGCTGTAAGGGCGGCAGTATCCGTCGTCGGAGAGTGCGTGCTGTTTGGAGAATTCGACGAAGAAGCCCGGCGAACCCAGCACGTTGACCCCACCCGCGATGGCCAGGTCGCAGTCGCCGTTCTGCAGGGAGCGGGTGGCGACGTGGAACGCCACCAGCGCGGACGCGCACGAGGAGTCCAGGGTCAGCGCCGGCCCGGTCAATCCCAGTGTGTAGGCGATGCGGCCCGAGATCACACTGAGCGCGGTGCCGGCCAGCAGATGACCGCTGTGTTCGGAGAACCTGGCCATGTCGGGTCCGTAGCCGGTGGCCGAGGCGCCGACGAAGCAGCCGACATCGTGCCCGGCCAGGTCGTCGGGATTGATGCCGCTGTTTTCGCACGCACGCCAGGCCACCCGTAACGCCACGCGCTGCTGCGGGTCCATCACGACGGCCTCGCGGGGCGAGATGCCGAAGAACTCTGGATCGAATGTGGTTGCCCCGGTGAGGAAGCCGCCGCGGTCATGGATTTCTTTGAAGCCGCTGCGGCGCGAGCCGGCGAGCAGTTCGCGCACCGCCCATCCGCGGTCGGTGGGAAACGGACCCAGCGCCTCGCGGCCGTGGGCCAGCAGATCCCAGTAGTCCTCTGCGGTTTCGATGCCGCCGGGCGCCTCCACACCCATTCCCACGATCACGACGGGATCGGCGCCGTCGTCGTGTGGACCCTCGCCAAAGGCATTGTCAGACATCGGCATCACCCGGCATTCACCTGCGCGGCGACCGCCTCGACGTGGTCATAGACGTAGAAGTGCCCGCCGTCATACAGCGACACCGCGAACGATCCGGCGGTGTGCCTTTCCCACTGCTTGAGCACGACGGCGGCGATGCGGTGGTCGTCGTGACCGCCCAGCACGTGAATGTCGGCGCCGATGCGGACATCGGGGCTGGGTTCATACCCGTTGAAGGCGCGGTAGTCGGCGCGTACGGCGGTGGTCAGCAATTCGGAAAACTCTTCGTCGGCAAGCAGTTCGGGGTCGGTACCACCCAGATCGGCGATATCGGCCAACAGTCCGTCGTCACTGGTCGGCAGTTCGGGCATGTCGGCGACGACGCAGGGCGGCGGACCGGCCGATACCCAGAGCTTCTGCACGGCCGCGCCGTACGCTTCGGCGACGCGGGCGAACTCGAAGGCGACGACGGCGCCCATGCTGTGCCCGAACAACTTCAGCGGCGCGACGCTTGGCCACGGCGCCGCCCGAAACAGGCTGACGGCCAGGTCGTGCACGCTGTCGTGCGCCGGTTCGGTGAGGCGGTCGGCCCGCTGCGGGTACTGCACGACGTAGGTGTCGCCACCGGCGGCCAGCGCCGCCGCCAGTACCCGGTAGCTCGCGGCGGCCGCGCCGGCGTGCGGAAATATCACGGTGGCACCGGTCGACGATCCGTTGCCGCGGCCAGGGGTCAGCTTGATCCAGGACGGGAACGTGGAAGACACGGTGATCAAGTTATTCACAGTCATTGCGCCGTATACGATTTCGCAGGCGGACGAGACGCCGCCAGAACCGATTCGGCGTCCATGCCGACGACTTCCAGGTACAGCTCGGCGACCTGATCCAGCCTGCCGGGGTCGTTCTCTGCGGCGCTGAGCACCGCGGCCAGCGCCGACACGGTTCGGTTGGCGAAGATGTCGGCGACGATGATGTCCGGTGCGTCCAGCCACGCCCGAATCCTCGCCACCGCCTGGGTGGCGAGCACCGAATCGCCGCCGAGCGCGAAGAAGTCGTCGTCGACTCCGACGTCTTCGCGGCCGAGCAGATCACCGACGATCATCGCCAGTGCCGATTCCAAGGGTGTCGACGCGCGGCGGTGGCCGGGCCGCTGCGCTTGCGAGGCGGCGGTCTCCAATTCGCGTGCGGCGGTCCGCCGGTCGAGCTTTCCGGCATCGGTGAAACCGATCCGCTCTACCACCGTGATGTGGCGTGGGACCATGTGCGCGGGAACCAGCTCACCAAGGCGCCGCCGCATCCGCTCGGCGGTCAAAGATGCGTCGTCGGTGCACACCTGCGCGGCGAGCACGTCGGATTGCCCGGATACGGGGATCAAGGCGGCCACCGCCGTCCGCACCCCGGGCACGCGCCGCAACGCGGTCTCGATCTCGCCCAGCTCGACGCGATACCCGCTGATCTTCACGCGGTGGTCGGCGCGGCCGACGAATTCGAGGACGCCGTCCGGCCAGTAACGCACCAAATCGCCGGTGCGGTACCAGGTTCGGCCGTCATGCTGGACGAAGCGTTCCGCAGTGAGATCGGGACGTCCGCGGTAGCCGCGCGCGACGCCGCGGCCGGACACCCAGAGCTCCCCCGGGACCCAGTCGGGGCAGTCGGCGCCGGTGTCGCTGACGACGCGGCAGGCGTTGTTGGGGAGCGGGATGCCGAAGGGCAGGGCCGCCCAATCGTCCGGCAGCACCCCCGTTACCTCGAAAATGGTGTTGTGCACCGGGGTTTCGGTCGCACCGCCGAGGCCCGCGAAGCGCAGGTTCGGCGCTTCGGCCCGTAGGCGACGTACCACCTCGGGGCGCACCCAGTCGCCTCCGGTGGGAATCACCCGCACCGAGGAGAGGCGCCCGCTTCCGACTTCGATCAGCATCTCCAGCCAGCCGGGCATGAAATGCAGCACGGTGACTTTATGGGTGTTAATCAGCCGTGCCCAGGCGTCGGGATCGCGCCGCTGGGCTTCCTCGACCACCACGATGGCCCCGCCGGTACGCAAGGTGACGAACACGTCCATCACCGAGATGTCGCCTTCCAGGGTCGACAGTGCCAGGCATCGGTCCGCGGGACCGATCTCGAAGTGGCGACCGATGAATTCCACCGTGTTCATCGCAGCGTCGTGGGTGACCTCAACGCCTTTGGGTTCGCCGGTGGAGCCCGAGGTGAACAACACATAGGCGAGCTCGTCGGGATCGATTCTCGCTGAGGCCATCTCGGCGCCGACGGAGGGGTTGCGAAGCACCTCGGCGAGTACCAGCTCGGGCACCGGCAGGGACAGCCGTTGTCCCCCGCACACCAGCGCCAGGCTCACCCGACCGGTCTCGAGGATCCGCTCGGCACGGTCACGCGGCTGGTCGACACCGACCGGCAGGTAAACGGCGCCGACGGACAGGATGCCCAGCAACGCCGGAATCTGCTCGGCGGTTTTCGGGCCCATCACCGCGATGGTGTCGCCAGCCGCGACGCCGGCAATGCGCAGCGCCGCGGCCACCGCCCACGCCTGGTCGCGCAGTTGCGCGTAGCTGAGATCACCGCTGCTCGCGAACACGGCCGGGGCGTCGGGCCGCTGCTCGGCTTGCCGAAAGAACCCGTCGTGCAACGCTTCTCCGCTGGGTTCGGCGGTGCGGGCGTTGGCCGACTCCCGCACCGCACGCTGCGCCCCCGGCAGCGGCGAGGGGCCCAGCGCGTCCCACGCGTCGTCGGCGGCGGCCAGCCGGTGCAGCTCGTCGATGTGGTAGGCGAACATGGAGTCGATGACGCCCGAGGGGAAGATGCCTTCGCGCACATCCCAATTCACCAAGACCCCGCCGTCGAACTCGGTGACCTGCGCGTCAAGCAGCACCTGCGGACCCTGGGAGATGATCCAACCCGGCGTGCCGAATTGGCCGGTCACGTCGCGGCTGAATAGTTCGCCGAGCCCGAGCGCGCTGGTGAACACCACCGGCGCGAGCACCTGGGTGCCGCGATGGCGGCTGAGGTCGCGCAACACCGACAGGCCGGGATAGGCGGAGTGGGCGGCGGCCGCACGCATCGCGTCCTGCACGGCCCGTGCCCGCGCCGTGGCGGTGTCTGCGCCGACGAGATCGATGTCGAGCAGCAACGACGAGGTGAAGTCACCCACCAACGCGTCGACGTCCGGGTGCAGAGCCTGGCGCCCGAACAGCGGGACGTTCAGCAGGAAGCGCGAGGTGGTCGACCAGCGGGCCACGGTGTTGGCGAATCCCGCGGCCAGCGCCATCGCCGGGGTGATGCCGCGTGCCTGGGCGCGGGCGAACAGCGCATCGCGGGTTTGCGGGTCGAGCCAATGCCAGCGCCGGGTGCTCCGGTTCGCACCGCGGCCGCCGGTCGACGGCAATGCGGGCGGGTCTGGCAGCTCCGCGAGGCGCTGGGCCCACCAGGCCCGGTCGGCCTCGCGCGACGGCTGCGGTTGTGCGTCCTCGGCCTCGATGGCTTGGCGGTACTGCCGGTAGGTGTAGCTCAGCCCCGGGAGGTGGCGGCCACGGTAGAGGGCAGCCAGATCGGCCATCAGGGTGCGATAGCTCATCGCGTCGGCGGCCTGCATGTCGAGGTCGACGTGCAGCCGGGAGCGCTCGCCCGGAAGCAGCGTCACCGCCAGTTCGAACACCGCGCCGTCGAGCTGCTGGTGTGATTTGGCGTCGCGGGTCGCGGCGAGCCGATGCTCGACCTCGTCGGTGCTCCACGAGCGCAGGTCCTCGACGCTGACCGGGAAGTCGCCGCTCTCGGCGGCCGCGGGGATGCGCTGGTTTCCGTCGGGCAGGAACCGCACCCGCAGCATCGGGTGACGACGTGCCAGCGCGGTGGCCGCCCTGCGCAGGCGCTCGGCGTCGATCGGCCCGCCGTCGAACTCCACGTAGAGATGACCGGCAACCCCACCCAGTTGCTGGTGGTCATGGCGACCGACCCACATCGCGTGTTGCATGGGGGCCAGGGCGAATGGCTCGTCCTCCCCGGATGGGTCGCCGGGCGCCTCGGCGGTAAAGATCTGCTGGTCGGCGCCTTGCCCGCCGTCTTCGACCAGGCGGGCCCAGGCTTCGATCGTCGGGGTTTCGGCAAGTGTGGCGAAGTCGATGGCGATGCCTTGGCGGCGCCAGCGGCCGGCCAGCGTCATGATCCGGATGGAGTCCAGGCCCTGGCCGATCAGGTTGCTACCCGGCTGGACTGCATCGACGTCAACGCCGAGCAGTTCGGCCACCTCCGCCCGGATGTCCTCCGAGCGTGCCGAGGCGTGCACCACAGACCCTCCCTGATTAGCACAGGCTGCCCTAATTTTTTGGTTACCCTATCCTTACTCCCGGCGTCCCCGCTACTAGCCCCGTTCGAAGCCCCCTGCTGAAGGACCCAATGAGCGTCAACACACCGCAGCCGCCGGCCGGAGGCCTCGATGGGTTCGTGCCGTTTCCCGCCGATCGGGCCGCCGCCTATCGAGCGGCCGGCTACTGGACGGGGCGGCCCTTGGACACCATCCTGAGCGACGCGGCCCAGCAATGGCCCGACCGAATCGCCGTCCGCGACGCGATGGCCGGTGCCGGCATTACCTATGCGGACCTCGACGACCAGGCTGACCGCGCGGCCGGTGGACTCCTGCGCGCGGGTATTGCGCCGGGCGACCGAGTGTTGCTGCAGCTGCCGAACGGCTGCCAGTTCGCGGTGGCGCTGTTCGGGCTGCTGCGGGCGGGAGCGATCCCGGTGATGTGCCTGCCCGGGCACCGGGCCGCCGAACTCGGGCATTTCGCCGCGGTCAGCGAGGCCACCGGGCTCCTGATCGCAGACGCCGCAGGGGGTTTCGACTATCGGGCGATGGCGCGCGCGCTGTCCGAGGAGCACGGCGCGCTGAAGCACGTCATCGTCGACGGCGACCCGGGACCGTTCATCCCATGGGCGCAGCTGCGCGATCAGGCGGCGATGTCCACGCCGCCCCGGCCGCCTGACCCGGGATCGCCTGCGTTGCTACTGGTTTCGGGCGGTACCACCGGAACACCCAAGCTCATTCCCCGCACCCACGACGACTACGTTTTCAACGCGAAGGCCAGCGCCGAACTCTGCGGGCTCACCTCGGACGACGTCTACTTGGCGCTGCTGTCGGCCGGCCACAATTTCCCGCTGGCCTGCCCGGGCCTGCTCGGCGCGATGACCGTCGGCGCCACCACCGTTTTCGGCACCGACCCCAGTCCCGAAGCGGCCTTCGCCGCCATCGACCGCCACGGCGTCACGGTGACCGCCCTGGTGCCGGCGTTGGCCAAGCTGTGGGCGCAGGCCTGCGACTGGGAACCCGTGACACCAAAGACGTTGCGGCTCTTGCAGGTTGGTGGCGCGAAGTTGGAACCCGAGGATGCCCGGTTGGTGCGCAGCGCCCTGACCCCGGGCCTGCAGCAGGTGTTCGGGATGGCCGAGGGGCTGCTGAACTACACCCGGCTCGACGATCCCCCGGAACTCACCGAACACACCCAGGGACGGCCCTTGTCGGCCGCCGACGAACTGCGCGTCGTCGATGCGCAGGGCGAGCCGGTGCCGCCGGGCGAGGAAGGCGAGCTACTGGTTCGCGGGCCGTACACGTTCAACGGCTATTTCCGGGCCGAGCGCGACAACGAACGCAGCTTCGACGCGCAAGGGTTCTTCCGCAGCGGTGACGTGGTGCGGCTACGCGGCGACGGCTATCTGGTGGTCACCGGTCGCGTCAAAGACGTGATCTGTCGTGCCGGAGAAACGATTTCCGCGGCGGACCTCGAGGAGCAGCTGCACACCCACCCGTCGATCTTCTCGGCGGCCGCGGTCGCGCTGCCAGACTCCTACCTGGGCGAGAAGATCTGTGCGGCCGTGGTTTTCAGTGGCCCCGAGCTATCGCTGCCGGAATTGAACGGCTATCTCGACGAGCGTGGGGTGGCCGCGCACGCCCGCCCCGACGTTCTGGTTGCGATGACGGCGCTGCCCACCACCCCGATCGGCAAGATCGACAAAAAGGCCATTGCGCGCCGGGTTTCGGCGCAACAGGCACCCGCGCGACACTAGCTTTGCGCGCTCTCCCACGGCCCGCGTCAGCCCATCGCCGCGTACAGCTCGGTCAGCAGGCCCGCCGTGGTTCGGAAGTCCATGCACTGATCGGTCACGGACTGGCCATAGGTCAGTTCGCCGCCGAGCGATTGCGCGCCGGCCACCAGGAAGCTCTCCAGCATGAGGCCGGCGATACCGCGCTCGCCCGCCGCGATGCGTGCGGTAACCTCCGCGGTGACCTCGGCCTGCCGCACATGGTCTTTGGCGGAGTTGGCATGTGAGCAGTCGATCATCACCCGCGTGGAAAGCCCTGCCTTGCTGAGCCGTTCGACGGCGGTGGTCACCGAGGCGGTGTCGTAGTTGGGCCCGGCGGTTCCACCCCGAAGGATCACGTGGCAGTCGGGATTGCCCTTGGTCTCGACGACGGCCGCGCGACCGACGTTGTCGGTACCGAAGAAATGATGTGCTGCCGCAGCGGCTTTGACACCGTCGATGGCGACCTGGACGTTGCCGTCGGTGCCGTTCTTGAATCCCACCGGCATGGACAGCCCGGACGCCAACTGGCGGTGAACCTGCGACTCGGTGGTCCGGGCGCCGATCGCGCCCCAGGCGACCGCGTCGGCGATGTATTGCGGGCTGGTGGGCTCCAGGAATTCACATCCCACCGGCAGGCCGACGTCGATGACGTCGAGCAATAGCCCGCGCGCAATGCGGAGCCCACGTTCGACGTCGAAGCTGCCGTCCATGTTGGGATCGTTGATGAGTCCCTTCCAGCCGACAGTCGTGCGCGGCTTCTCGAAGTAGACCCGCATCACGATCTTCAGCCGATCCGCGAATTCGGCGGCGACCGGCGCAAGTCGGCGTGCGTAATCGAGGGCGGCGGCGGGATCGTGCACCGAGCAGGGCCCAACGACCAGTAATAGCCGGTCGTCACCACCGGCCAGGATCGCCGAGATCTCCTCGCGATCGCGTTGGACGGTCTGGGCACGCCGAGCCGTCAACGGCAGCTCGGTGCGGATCACGGCAGGGGCCGAGAGTTCCCGGAACGAGACGATCCGATGATCGGACGTATCGATGGTCGCCGTGTCGCAATTGAGGATGGACATGGAGGGTGTGTGCCTTTCTCTGCTGGCTCCCAGGGCACGCCCGCTGGTTCCCGATGCCCTGAAAAACGAAAAGCAGCGACCGTATGGTCACTGCTGGGCTCCGGGTATCAGTCGTGCGGTTGCGTCAACCAGACGCTGTCTCGCCGGCTCCACCCGGAGCCACGATAAAGCGCCAATACTTGCGCACGCCGATATTCACGTCGGCGAAGATACCATGTGGAGCCAGGCAGCTGACAACCCGGCACTTTCCCGGCTGCTCACCATCCGCTCACCGTGTCGCGGGCCCGCCAGAAGTGTTGGCGCGCAACGCATCGATCAGACGATCCATCACCGCACCGGCGTCCGCGCGGGCCTGGCCCTGATCCTTCGCGCGGGCGATATAAAGCGTTGCCTCGCGCAGCGCCCCCATGATCGTCAGGGCGGTCGCCTCGACGGGCTGTTCCGGAATGCCGCCGGACTCGATGGCGTCGGTGAGCAGTCCGGTCACGAACCCGATGTTGTAGCGGTGGCCGATGTCGCTCCACCGTTCCCATCCCAGGACCGCCAGCGCCTCGAGCAGGACGATGCGCTGGATCTCGGGTTCGGCGCACGCGTCCAACCACAGACCCGAACACAGTCGCATGATCTCGACCGGATCGGAGTGTCCCGAGGCCGCGACGGCCTCCCCCATCCGGGCGGCCATCTCACCCTCCACCCGCTCGAATACCGCTGCGAACAACTCTGTCTTGTCAGTGAAGTGGTGGTACAGGGCCCCACGCGTTACCCCCGCGTTGCGGACGATCGTTTCCAGGGATGCGTCGGCGAATCCCACTGACGCAAACAACGGCCGGGCGGCACCGATCAACGCATCGCGTGTCTCGGCCGCACGTTCGGCCTGCGTGCGGCGACCGTCGTTCGCCATCAACCCATACCTTTCTGCGTATGCATTTCATGCATACCGCATGAAAGGTCCGCGATTCTGCTACCGGCCGATGTCGCGTCGCCGTCTGCGCCCAGCTCAGAACACCCTGAGCCGGCGAACAATGTCCAGCGATGACGAGTCACCCTCGGCCTGAACGCCCAGACTCTCCCAACTGCCGCGTTGGGTGATCCACCGGACGAAGGCCTGCGAATCCGACGTGACACGCGCAGCGACATCGCAGTGGCCGCCGATGTGCAGGGTGCGCCCGCACAGCCCGTCGAGGCTCACTTCTACTCCGGTGTGTAAGTCGTTGAGTAAGTGCACGTTCTGTTGCGGCAGCGCCGCTTCGATCCAGTCAAGGGTGGGGGCAAGCCGCAGCTCGTCGACGGGCGGCGGATCGCCTTCCAATGGCCCATCCGGCGAAAACAGGTCAAACCGGGTGTGAATGAAGGACTCGAAGACGAACGTGGTCGGAACGATCGATGCCGGATAGGTCCCGACGTCGCCTATCGGTATATCGATGTCCTGAGTCTCGATTGCTGCGAGCATCTCCAGCCCTCGCGCGCTGACCGATTCATAATCGGCCACAACCTCTTTGGGAGTCATCGAACGCCGCGAGGCGACATAGAGATCCGCCGCGCGCTCGGCAGGTATTTCGCCCGGGCTGGGCAGCGTCGACGGATCGACGGCCAGCCAGAAGCTGCATGCCATGTGTGACACGAGGTCCTGGACCGACCAGCCGGGGCATCGACTGTCTTTCTCCCACATCGCATCCGGCATCTTCGAACAAAGATCCAACACGACTCAGCGTTCTTCCGTCATGGCGTCGATTGTGGTGCTCATGCCCCTACCCTTCAGATACATACAGTATGTATTAACATACACACTGTATGTATGAAGTCAAGGGCGAAGCAGGTGCCGATATCGGCGAACCTCACAATCCCCTCATCGAGCCATTCCGCCCGTGTGAGCGGCAACAGCTGCACGGGCTACCAGAGTCGAAGGAGCGAACCGGATGCGCATCATCACCGTTGAGGAACACTTTGAGCACCCCGAGGTCAGTCAGCGGGTTCTACAGCTCGGTGGGCCACCCAGCGGCTTGCCGCTGGACGAGCTCGCCGACTTCGGTTCGGTCTTCAACGACGACCGCGAGGCCGCCGCCCGGCTCGGCGGACATCGATTGGCGCATATGGATGCGGTAGGCGTCGATGTCCAAGTCGTCTCCCACGGTAACGGCAGCCCAAGTACATTGGCCGCCCCTGAATCAGTAGAGCTGTGCCGGCAGGTGAATGACGATCTGGCACAACAGATCTCCGAACACCCCGATCGTTTTCGGGGATTTGCCACACTCCCCCTTTATGAACCGGCCAAAGCAGCCGAGGAGCTGCGCCGCTGTGTCGGAGACCTCGGGTTCGTGGGCGCCTTGATCGCGGGAACATTCGAAGGACACTTCCTGGATGACCCGCGTTTCGACCCAATACTCGCAGCCACCGAAGCGGTGGACTTGCCGATCTATGTGCATCCTGGACTGCCCCACCCGCAAGTCTCTCGGCCCTACTACTTCGGCGAGTGGTCGGCCGCCATCGGACTGATGTTTTCTGGACCCGCCTTCGGCTGGCACGCCGAGGCCGGCATCCACATCATCCGGCTGATTTTGTCCGGTGCGTTAGACCGTCACCCAGGGCTGAAACTGCTTAGCGGGCACTGGGGAGAAGTCATGGCGTTTTGGCTCGAACGACTCGACGAAACCTTCGCACTGGTACGCAAAGGCCACGACCGCGACATCAGCGACTACTACCGCCAACAAATCTGGGTGACCCCCTCCGGAATGTTCAACCAGCATCAGCTCGACCATGTCGTCGCCGACCTGGGCGCCGAGCGGATCATCTATTCCGAGGACTTCCCTTATGTCAAACGCGACAACGTCACCGAATTCCTCACCAGCTCGGGACTTTCCGATCAGCAGATGCACGCCATCGCGCACAACAACGTCGAAGCGCTGTTGCGTATCTGACGACTGGAGTCACCTCGATGGGTCCGGAGTAGCCCTTCGACATAACACCTCTCAGATGATGCGGCACCCCCAACTGTGCTGGCGAATCTGATAACAGGAGCCCCAGTCAATGAATCCTGTCCTCGGTTGACGCGTCAAGAGTTCACTTCGATGTCAGCACGTTCTGTACTGCTGGTGCAACAAGAGCGACAACCTTGTCACGATCCGTGTTCGCAAGGACCGGCACACCCACAATTCGCCGCCCCACGATGATCCCGACCAGCATCGACGCCGCAAGCCCCGCACGGACCACCGCGTCATCGATTGCGCGCGATCCGGCGTTATCGAGCAGCCGGGCCTCGATAAACTCGCGCAGCTGTGCGCGGGCGTGCTCGTGGGCGATGGCGCCTCGCAGCATCGCCATGAGGGGCTCGGAATCTTGCGGAGTCCCCTCCCACACGTCGAGAAACGCGCGGACCACCCGCTCACCGAGGCATTCATCCGGCCCGTCGAACGCGGTGCTCAACCGCGCCAACGCATCCGGGGAGATCGACATCACCTCGGCGAACAGCTGATCTTTCGACCGAAAGAACTGCATCACCAGTGCCGCGTCCACCCCGGCGTCGGCCGCGACTTGGCGAATGGTCGTCGCGGCGAAACCATCGCTGGCGAAGCGGGCGCGCGCCGCGTCGAGGATGGCTTGTCGAGTCGTACTGATCCCTGGCCGACGCCCCCGACGGCCGGCCGGCGCTCGGCTTTTGTTCGGTGTCACAACCCAGAATCTACCGCCTATAACTCCTCAATATCAACGTCTGTTGATTTTTGTCCGTACGGACCCTATGCTCGAAGAAGCGCGATCAAGAGGATTGGGATGGAAGGGGATATGGCTATGGAAGAGAAGGTGTTCATGCCGTCCCACCCTCTGGAGCCAGGTGAACGGTACGGAGTTCTGAGCGGTTTCGATCCGGGCACGAGGACACTGCCGGCGGGTTTTCGACTCGCGCCGGCATTTTGTGCCCTGCCGGTCGACATCGTGCGCGAGAAGGATGTCCCAGTCGTCATGCGCGACGGCGTGAGGATCTATGTCGATATCTTGCGGCCGGTGACCGACGACAGGGCGCCGGTCATTGTGGCGTTCAGTCCGTATGGCAAGGGTGAGGGAAGCGCGCCGGCGGCTATGGGGGTGTTCGGGCTGGTTGGCTTGGATAACGCCACCGTGTCTGGTCTGCACAAGTTCGAAGGTCCGGACCCGGCATATTGGTGTGCCCAGGGTTATGCGATCTGCAATCCGGATCCTCGAGGCGTCAGCGACTCCGACGGTGACAGCGTGCTGTGGGATCGCCAAGAGGGTGAGGACTGCCACGACTTGATCGAGTGGCTGGCCGCACAGGAGTGGTCCACCGGCAAGGTCGCGATGAGCGGCACCTCCTATCTCGCAGTGGCGCAATGGTTTGCAGCCGCCGAACAGCCGCCGCACCTGACCGCGATCAACCCATGGGAGGGCATCAGCGATGTCTACCGCGATCTGGTGATGCGCGGCGGCATGCCCGACACCGGGTTCGCACGACAACTGCAAGACAACAGCTTTTGGGGTAAGGGCCGCAAGGAGGACATTCTCGCTGAAGCGCAACGGTATCCGCTGATGAACGATTTGTGGCGCAACAAGATTCCGCATGTTGACCGGATCAGCGTGCCTGCCTACGTGGTGGCCAGCTACTCCAACACTTTGCACACAGCCGGCACCTTCCGAGCCTGGCGTCGGTTGGGGTCGAAGGACAAGTGGCTGCGTATCCACAACAGCCAGGAATGGCCCGACTACTACGACGAAGCAAACAGGGAGGACCTACGCCGGTTCTTCGATCATTTCCTCAAGGGCAAGGACAACGGCTGGGAAACAACCCCGCGTGTTCGGTATGCGCTTCTCGATCTACAGGGCGGCGATCAGATAAATCTGCCTGCCGACAACTTTCCTCCGCAGGGTGTCGCCTCCACGAAGTTTTATCTCGATGGTCGTTCGCGCACGCTGAGCACGAACGCACCGGCGGAGGAGGCGACGACGGTGTACGACGCCGAAACCAGCCCTGGTTTGGCTTCTTTCGTTGTCCGCTTCGACGAGGAAACCACGTTGGTCGGCTACCCCAGAGTGCGATTGTGGGTGGAAGCAGAAGATGCCGACGACATGGACCTGTTCGTCTTCGTCCAAAAGCTCAACGAGCAGGGAACGCCGCTGCAGGTGTTCACGGTGCCCAATCACGGCGCCAGGATCCACGACGTCACCGAGCGAGGCGCCTCGATCCTGCGGTACAAGGGCTCCAGCGGCCAGCTGCGCGTATCGATGCGCCACCTAGACGAGTCGCTGTCGACCGACGAAGTCCCTGCCCACAGTTTCGATCGGGTCGAGAAACTGAGTCCAGGTGAGGTCGTTGACATCGAAATCGACCTTCTGCCAATCGGCTTGGTGCTTTACCCTGGCGAACAGCTACGGCTGGTCATCAGTGCGCGGAATCTGTTTGGCTCATGGATGCCCGGACTTCGCGAATACACGCCGCAAAACAGTGGGCAACACGTCATCCACACCGGCGGAACTCGCCCGTCGTTCCTGCAACTCCCCCTCAAGGTTGCATAAGCGCGCGGCACCACACTTTCGCGGACTACAGCCGCCGGTGGTAGGCCTCGCGCGCTTGCGGCTCGGCGGCGCAGACGAGTTGGTCGAACCTGGCGACGTGCGCGACGGCGAAGCGAGATTTGTCGGGCAGCAGCGAGAGTGACTTGAGGATGACGCCGAGTGCGGCCGGCACGCTCTTGCGTGGCTTGTCCTTGACGACTGCGGCGATGATGCCGGCGGCCACGGCATCGGGCTCGGCGGTGGCCAGTGGCTTGGCCCAGCCGGGCACCTTTGTGCCTGCCGATAGTTCGGTGTTGATGATGCCCGGCAGCACGATGCTGACCCCGACACCGTGCTGGCGCAGTTCGCGGTGCAGCGACTCGGTGAAGCCGACCACGAAATGCTTGGTGCCGCAATAGGTCGCCATCCCCGGCTCACCGGTGACACCGGCCAGCGACGCGATGTTGACGATGTGACCCGCGCCCCTGGGCACGAACCGCCCGGCCGCCAGCCGCGAGCCGTTGAGCACCCCATAGACGTTGACGTCGATCATGCGACGGGTCATGGTCGGTGACTCGTCGACGAACGGGCCGGTCGGCATGATGCCGGCGTTATTGACCAGCACGTCGAGGCGACCCAGCTTGGCCTCGACTCGGTCCAGGAACGCGGCGAACGACGCGGGATCGCTGACATCGAGCGACAACCCGATGACCGTTGCGGGCGGGTCGGCGCCGAGTCCGGCGGCCTGTTTCTCAGCGAGTTCGGTGTCGAGATCACCGATGGCGACCTTCGCGCCGGCGGCCAGGAACGCCTGGGCGGTCGCCAGCCCGATGCCGCGTGCCGCGCCGGTGATCGCGACGACCTTGTCTGCTAGATCCACTGTCAGCCTTCGCTGTTCGGTGGCCGAAACCGCGGGCCATACGCCGCCGCGAGGTCGCCGGCGCGCTCACGGAACGCTTCAATACCGCCCGGGTAGCCGGTGACGAACTGGCGCACCCCGCCGGTCCACGGCGGGTAGCCGATGCCGAAGATCGAGCCGATGTTGGCGTCCGGGTCAGAGCCGATGACGCCGTCGTCGTAGGCGTTTTGGGTTTCGATCGCCTGGATGAACAGGTAGCGGTCCTGCAGGTCGTCGAACGGAACCGACAGTGTGCGTTTGGTGTTGAATGCACTTCTCAGCCCGTCCCACAGCCCGGCGCGGGTACCGTCGACGTAGTCATAGAAACCGGCACCGCCCTGCTTACCGGTACGGTCGAACTTGTCCATAAGGGTGGCGACCACTTCGCCGGCCACGCGCACCGACTCGTCGAGCGCGACTCCGTCGGCCGCGGCCGCCTGCACCGTCTCATCCATGATCTTGCGGATGGTGCCGAAGCTGAGCTCGTCGGCCACTTGCAGCGGTCCGGCCGGGTAGCCCGCCTGAAACGCCGCCTGCTCGATGGTGGCCGGGTCGACGCCTTCGGCGAGCATGTTGAAAGCCTCGAGCAGGTAGGTCGAAAACACCCGGGTGGTGAAAAACCCGCGGCCGTCGTTGACCACGATCGGATACTTCTTGATGGCCAGCGCGTAGTCGATGACCCGCGCCAGGGCCTCATCGGATGTTTTTGCGCCGCGGATGATCTCGATCGGGTCCATCTTTTCCACCGGTGAGAAGAAGTGGATGCCGATGAAGTTCGCCGGCCGGCCCACCCCGGCCGCCAGATCGGTGATCGGCAGCGACGAGGTGTTAGAGCCCAGGACGGCGCCGGGTTCGACGACGTTCTCGATCTCGGCGAACACCTTGTTCTTAAGCTCGGTGTTTTCGAACACAGCCTCGATCACGAAATCCACTCCGGCGAAGTCGGCGGCATCGCCGGTCGGGGTGATGCGATCCAGCAGCGCCTGCGACTTCGCCTCGGTGGTACGACCTTTGGCCAACGCCTTCTGTTCGAGGTGTTCCGAGTAAGCCTTACCCTTGCTGGCCGCCTCCACGGTGACATCTTTGAGGACGACGTCGATGCCGGCTTTCGCTGTCACATAAGCGATGCCGGCGCCCATCATGCCCGCACCCAGGATGCCGACCTTGTTGATCGTGCGCCCGGGAACGTCGGCCGGACGCGACGTGCCGCCCTGCACTGCCTGCAGATCGAAGAAGAACGCCTGGATCATGTTTTTGGCGACGGGGCCGGTGACCAGGTGCACGAAGTAGCGGGTCTCGATGAGCTGCGCGGTGTCGAAGTCGACTTGGGCGCCCTCGAGTGCGGCCGCCATGATCGCCCGCGGCGCCGGCATCCGCGAGCCCTTGAGTTGCTTGCGCAAGTTGGCGGGGAACGCCGGCAAATTGGCCGCGAATGCCGGCGTCGACGGGCTTCCCCCACGGATCTCGAAACCCGGGACATCCCACGGCTGCAGATGCTTGTCCGGGTTGGCCAGGATCCACGCCTTGGCGGCCGGCACCAATTCTTCGACCGAGCCAACCAGTTCGTCGATGAGCCCCACCTGTCGAGCCTTGGCGGGCTTGAATCGGTTGCCGGTCAACAACACTTGCATCAGCGCGGGTTGAATGCCGAGCAGGCGCACCGTGCGCGTCACACCGCCCGCCCCCGGCAGCACTCCCAGCATCACCTCGGGGAGGCCGATAACACTGCCGGGCACATCTGCCGCGATGCGGTGATGGGATGCCAGCGCCAGCTCCAGTCCGCCGCCCAACGCGACGCCGTTTATGGCGGCGACCACCGGTTTGCCCAGCGTCTCCAGCCGACGCAGATCACGTTTGATCGCCGTGGAGCCGTCGAACAGCTGCTGCGCATGCTCGGGTCCGGCGCCCAGGATCTGGGTCAGATCGGCGCCGGCGAAGAACGTCGACTTACCCGAAGTGATTACCACACCGGTGACACCGTCGACTTCGGCCTCGAGCCGGTCGATCGTCGCGCCCATCTGCTCGACGTAAGCGTCGGTGAGCATGTTGGCGCCGTTGTTCGGGTCGTCGATCGTCAGCGTGACGATCCCGTCGGCGTCTTTCGCCCAGCTAATAATGCTGCTAAACAATTGAACTCAGACCCTTTCGATGACGGTGGTCACGCCCATGCCGCCGGCGACGCAGAGAGTGATCAGGCCGTAGCGGCCACCCCGCCGCTCCAGCTCGTCGACCACAGTGCCCAGCAACATGGCGCCGGTGGCGCCGAGGGGATGGCCCATCGCGATAGCACCGCCGTTGACGTTGTACTTCTCGTCCGGGACGCCGAAGTACTGTTGGATTTTGATGGCGATGGCGGCGAACGCCTCGTTCATCTCGAACACGTCGATGTCGTCGATGGAAAGGCCCGCAAGGTCAAGTGCTTTGTGCACGGCCGGGATTGGGCCACCGAACATCAGGACCGGGTCAGCGCCGCTGGTGGCCGCGGACACGATGCGCGCCCGCGGGGTCAGGCCGGACGCCTTGCCGGCCTGCGCGCTGCCGACCAGCACCAGCGACGCACCGTCGACGATGCCCGAGCTGTTGCCGCCGGTATGAACGTGGTTGATCGCTTCGACCCAGTGGTAGCGCTGCATCGCGACGGCGTCGAAGCCACCGAAGTCACCGATGCCTGCGAACGCGGGCGGCAGCTTGGCCAGATCGTCGACCGTGCTGCCCGGGCGCATGTGCTCGTCGTGATCCAAAATGGTCAGGCCGTTGATATCACGCACCGGCACAACCGATTTAGCGAAGTAGCCGCCCGACCACGCCGCTGCCGCGCGCTGCTGGGAGCGCGTCGCGTAGGCGTCGACGTCCTCGCGGGTGTAGCCCTCGATGGTAGCCAGCAGGTCGGCGGCCACACCCTGCGGGATGAAGTAGTTGTCGTAGGCGGTCGCCGCGTCGTAGGCCATCGCGCCGTGGTCGCTGCCCATCTCGACCCGCGACATCGACTCCACCCCACCGGCGATCACCAACTCGTCGAAACCTGACCGCACCGCCTTGGCCGCGGCGTTGACGGCGTCCAGGCCCGACCCGCAGAACCGGTTGAGCTGCACACCGCCCACGGTGTCGGGCAGCTTGGCCACGTTGACCGCGGTGCGCGCGATGTCCATGCCTTGATCGCCCACCGGGGTGACGACACCGAGCACGATGTCGGAGATCCGGTCCTCGTCGAGGTCCGGAAAGCGGCGGCGCAGCTCGTCGATCAGCCCGACCACCAACGAGATCGGCTTCACCGAATGCAGCGCGCCGCTGGCTTTGCCTTTGCCCCGCGGGGTGCGGATCGCCTCGTAAATGTATGCCTCAATCATGGGTGTCCTTATAGTGAGCGGCTGATGATTTCTTTCATGATTTCGCTTGTACCGCCGTAGATTTTGTTGACCCGCGCGGCGGCGTACGCCCTGGCGATGGGGTATTCGATCATGTAGCCGTAGCCACCGAAGAACTGAACGCAGCGGTCGACCACGTCGACAGCCTTGTCCGCGGCGACCAGCTTGGCCATCGATGCGGTGGCAGGGTCGTTGCTGCCGTCGATGTAGCGCTGGATGCAGTAGTCGACAGTCGTCTTGACCGACAAAACCTCGGCCTTGAGTTGGGCAAGCTCGAACTTGTTGTGCTGGAACTTGATCAGCGGCTTACCAAACGCTTCGCGCTCCTTGGTGTACTTGATCGCTTCGAGTACCGCGGCCTCGGCCATGCCGGCGCACAGCGACGCGATGATCAGGCGCTCGCGGGCGAGCTGTTCCATCAACTGGTAGAAACCCAGGCCCTCCTTCTCGCCGAGCAGATTGGTCACCGGCACGCGCATGTCGGAGAAGAACAGCTCGCGGGTGTCCTGGCCGTGCTGACCAACCTTCTCTAGCACCCGCCCACGTTCGAATCCGGCCAACTCGTCATCGGTCTCGGCGACGATCAGCGACACGCCCGCCGCGCCTTCCGTCGGATCGGTCTTGGCGACGATTACCAACAGGTCACAGTGAGTGCCATTGGAAATGAACGTTTTCGATCCATTGATCACATAGTGCTGGCCGTCGCGGACGGCGGTGGTCCGCACCGCTTGGAGGTCCGAACCGGTGCCGGGCTCGGTCATCGCGATCGCGAGCACCTTTTCGCCGGTGATGATGCCGGGCATCCAGCGCTTGCGTTGCTCATCGTCACCGTAGGTATTGATGTAGTGCGCCACGATCGGCGAGTGCACGACCCAACCCGTCGATGAATCGTGGGCCAGCGCAATCTCTTCGGCAACGACGGCGGACATGCCGAAATCGCCGCCGGTGCCGCCGTATTCCTCCGGCAAGTCCAGGCCAAGCAGACCGGCGTCGCCGAGTTTGTTCCAGAACTCGCGATCCACCTGGTGCTGTTTGGCCCAGCGTTCCTGGTTGGGGGTCGACTCTTTGCGCAGAAACTCCGCGGCATGCTTGCGCAAGTCGCGGTGGGCGTCGGTCTCCCAGCTCGCGCGGTAATCGGGGAACAACTCGGACACGTCTACCTCACTTCGTTCAGGGGAATATCCATATGCCGCGCAAGCTCTTCTAGCTCCGCGGTCGTTCTCAACTTGAACGCCTCGCGCAGGCTTTGGTGGCTGCCGTCGGCGTGAAACGTCGCGCATGTCCGCGCGAAGAAGTGCGGTTCGATCGCACCCAGCGCGACATATCCGTCGGCCGATTCGTAGATGCCGTAGCCGGGAAATGCGCCACCGAGCGCTGCGCCCTCCCCCATCAGCCCATAGCGCACCGCATCGCCGGCACGGGCGGCCGCCTCCTCTAACACCACGCGGTGCGGTTGCCCCTTACCGGTTTTCGCGGCTTGCAGCAGTGCCGCCACCGCCGTCGTCACGGCGCGCTCAGCACCGAGCATGTCAGCGATCGGTACCTTCGGCATATGCGGCGGCGTCAGTGTCCCGTGCACCGCCTGGTAGTTGAGATCATGGCCCGCAATCTCGGCTCGCTCGCCGTCGTAGCCAACGATGTCGATAAGCGATAGCCGCGGAAACGTCTCGTGCGGACGGGCCAACCCCAACCGCGCCAGCGCCGAGGGCCGCATCGAGGTGATCAGCAAATCGGTATCCCCCAGCAACTCATCGAGCTTGGCCCGATCACCCGTGTCTTTGAGATCCAGCGTCAACACGTTCTGGTGCTCGACCAAACGCGCATACCAGTCGGGCGCGGCAGCCGCGAGCGGATCTCCCGCCGGTGGCTCCACCTTCGTCACCGCAGCACCCAACTCGACCAGCCGTGCCGCCGCCAGCGGACCGGGCAGGTTCACCGCCAGGGACACCACCGCGATACCGGCCAAGGGCCGCACTAGAACGTCACCTTCATGCCGGAGACAATACAGTTGTATCGTAAATAGATCAAACGTAGAGGAGATTAGGTTGGGCCCTAGGATGGCGGTGAGGAGGAGAGCTGTGGCGATGATCGATCCGCGGGCGACCAATGAAGACCTGACGGCCAAGGCGCGGATTCGCAACGCTGCGCTGGACCTCTACGCGCAATATGGCGAAGACCGAATTTCGTTGCGTGACATCGCTTCTGCGGCCGGGGTCACCCTGGGACTGGTGCAGCACCACTTCAAGACCAAAGCCGGCGTGCGCGACGCGGTCGACCAGCTGGTGGTGGACTATTTCGCCCACGCGCTCGCCCAGGTCCCGGCCGAGGGTAGCGCGCGGCACGTCGCGGCGGCGCGCGACGAGGCCGTCGCCCGCATGCTGCGCAACAATCCGCCGGTCGTCAATTATGTGCGGCGCGCGGTGCTGGAGCCCTCCGAAGACCGGCTGCACCTGCTCGACGCGCTCATCGAGCTGACTCGCCGCGAAGTCACGGCGATGCGCGGTTCGGGAGTGGCATCCACCAAACGACCCGAATCCTCCCAGATCCTGGGCGTGTTGATCCGCCAAATGGGCGAGCTGCTGTTGCAGCCGATGGTTGACGCGGTGTGGGACCGCGTCGACAAACCACCTGAGGGCCGCAAACCGCGGTTGCGTATCACCGTCGAGAACTGAGCGACCTAGCGTTGACTATGACCGGATCGACTTTGCCAGCCGTTCGATCTCGGCATTAAAGGCATGTGGCGCCTCGACATTCGTGCAATGCCCGACGCGGGGCAGCCGCACAAACCGGTGCAGTCTGCCCCGAGCCTGCAGGATATCGGCGATCCGGTGTGCTGCTGCCGGTGGTGTCAGCCGATCCTCGTTGCCGGCCACCACGGTGGTTGGCACCGTGAGGTTCTCCAGCCCCGCGGCCACGCTCAGCCGCGACAGCCCCGCTCCCCAGACGCCCCGCACATCGGTGCGGCAATCGGCCAAAATCTCATACACGAAGTTCACGGCCGCAAGATCGGCGTAGCGGGACAACACCAACCGCTGCAGCGGCCATCGTGACCAGCGGATGGAGGGAAGCGCGATCGTCGAGCTCGCTAATGCGGTGAGCAACGGTCGGCGGATGTAGCGATACCGGTTCGCGAATGGCAGCAGCATCGTGGAGGCGCGGAACCGCTCGGCGATGGTGTTGGCCAACAGAACGGCCGACACCGCGCGCTCGGTGCGAGCACCGTAACGCTGCGCCCACGCCATGACCGTGATCCCCCCGAAGCTGTGCCCCACCAACACCGCCCGCTCCGCCGGCCCCAGCACCGCGCTCAGCACAGCGGCGAGGTCGCGCCCAAGCACATCGGGGTGCACGCCGTCGGACCCCAGGGTGCTGCGGCCCAGGCCGCGCTGGTCGTATGCGATCACCCGATAGCGGGCGGCCAGGGCGTTGATCTGCGGGTTCCAGTACTCGATGCGGCACCCGAAGCCATGGATCAACACGATCGGCTGACGATGCGCGGGACCATAACTGCGCACATGCAGGCGCGCGCCGTCGTGGGCCGTCACCGTGTCACGTCATAGGTGACCTGCGGCTCACGCAGTAAGTCGTCTGCGCTGGTTTCGGGGTCGAACGGCGAATCCAGTCCTCGGTGACCACCCGTCATCGTCCTTACCTTGCTTTAAGGCCACAACTCCGTAACAATACAGTTGTATCGTATACAGCATAATCGACTAGTTCAAGGTAACTGATGACCAATCCCGCGGGCAGCCGGCCCACCACGCTGTGCGAAGCCTTCCAATCGACGGCCAACAAGTATCCGGATGCGGTGGCGCTGCGGACGCTCGGCGACGCGGTGACGATCACCTGGCGTCAGTACCGCGACCGAGTGCGGGCCATCGCCGCGGGGCTGGCCGGGCTCGGCATCGGCCGGGGCGACACCGTCGCACTGATGCTGACTAACCGGCCGGAGTTTCATTTATGCCACACCGCCGTCCTGCACGCCGGAGCCACCCCGTTCTCGGTGTACAACACCAATCCTCCCGAGCTGCTGGCGTATCAGTTCGACAACGCCGACACCCAGACCGTGATCTGTGAGCGCCAGTTTTTGCCGCAGGTTCTCGCCGCGGCAGACCGGGGCGGCGATGTAAAACACGTGGTTTGCGTCGACGGCATGGCGGAAGGCGCCATCGGGTTGGATCAACTCGAGGCCTCCCCGGCGGCCGATTTCGACTTCGAACGGTCGTGGCGGGCGGTCAAGCCGGATGACGTCTTGACGATCGTATACACCTCAGGCACCACGGGCCCGCCAAAGGGCGTGGAGCTAACCCACAGCAACTTCATCGAAAACGCCCGTATCACCGAAGAAGTCGGCGGGATCACTCATGCCGACCGTGCGGTGTCGTATCTACCAGACGCGCACGCGGCCAATCGCTGGATCACTCACTATCAGAACCTGCTTTACGGCCTGCAGATCACCACGGTGGACGACGTCAAGGCCGTACTTCCGGCGTTGATCGAAGTGCGGCCGACACTTTTCCTCGGCGTGCCACGGATATGGATCAAAGCCAAAGCCGGATTGGAATCGGCCGTCGCCGCGGAGCGGCCGGTCAAACGTGCGCTGGCCACGTGGGCATTCAGGGTGGGCCAGGCCAAGGCGCGGGCCGCATCAGATGACCGCGCACTGCGGTTCACCGAGAAGCTGACCCACCCCATCGCCGAGCGGCTGGTGCTGTCGAAAGTGCGCTACCGGCTCGGCATGGACCAGCTCCGCATCGGCGTCACCGGCGCAGCCCCGATCCCGCCCGAGGTGCACGAGTTCGTCCTGGGTTTAGGCATCCCGGTGTGCGAGGGATACGGAATGACCGAATGTACGGCCGGGGCGACCCTAAGTCGTCCGGAACGGATCAAAATCGGAACGGTGGGCACGCCCATTCCCGGAACCGAGGTCACCATCGCAACCGACGGGGAGGTGTTGGTGCGGGGCAAGAACATCATGCGCGGTTACCGCAGAGATCCCGAGAAGACCAGCGAGGCAATCGATGACGAGGGCTGGCTGCACACCGGCGACATCGGTGAGATCGACGACGACGGCTACCTACGCATCGTCGACCGCAAAAAAGAGCTGATCATCAACGCCGCCGGCAAGAACATGTCGCCGACCAATATCGAGAACGCCATCGCCGCGAACTGCCCACTGGTCGGTCCAGTCGTCGTCATCGGCGACGCTCGGCCCTACAACACCGCTCTGATCACCCTGGATCCCGACGCCGTCACCAAATATGGATTTTCGCAAGGGGTTTCGGGGTCACTTGACGACCTCGCTCGCAATCCAGCGGTGCATGCCGAAATCGACAAGGGTATGGCGGCGGCCAATCGCAAGCTGTCCCGGGTCGAGCAAATCAAGCGCTACACCGTATTGCCCGATATCTGGGAACCCGGCAGCCAGTACTTGACGCCGACTGCCAAGCTCAAACGCAAACCGATCGTCACCGGGTACGCCGCCCAGATCGACGCGATGTACAGCGAGCACAACAGCCAATCCACACAGCCGCCCAATGACACGCAGTAACCACCCCGATGTTCACTCATCTCAAACGTAAGTCAGAAAGCCCGACACTCCGTATCTGCGCAACCCGTGCGGTGGCCATTAGTGATGCTTATCAGATCGGCAAGGACAGCGCGCGGTCGCCAGCCACAGGCGCCTGCAAAGTCATTGCAGCAGGCGACACCGGCAGGGCCACACACGTTTAGGCACGAGTCAGTGCCAGCGCAGCAACACGAGTTCAGAACACAGGCCAGGACCCATCGCGATCATCAGGCCCGCGCTTTCGCTGGGCGGCGGTACGGCGAGGGTGTCGCGCAGCACGTGCAGCACCGACGCCGACGACAGGTTGCCCACTTCGCCGAGCGAACGCCAGCTCAGTGCGAGGGCATCCGGTGATAAGTCGAGGGCCTTGTTGATCGTTTCGAGGATTTTGGGGCCGCCGGGATGGACAACCCAGGCGCCGATGTCGGTGGTAGTCAAGCCATGCGTGGCCAGAAACGTGATGACGTCCTGGCCAATGTATTGCTGTAGTGCGGTCGCGACGTCTTTCGACAACACCAGTTGAAACCCTGCGGTGCCCACGTTGTAGCCCATGTCGTGCAGCGAGTCGGGATACAGACAACTGCGCGAATCGCGGATATCGGGGCCGGCGGCGCCGATATGTTCAGCGCGACTCTCGCCGACGGCGACCACCGCCGCAGCCCCGTCGGCAAATAGCGCACTGCCCACCGAACCGGCCAGGGTCGGCTTGTACCCGGGGTAGGTAAGTGAGCACAGCTCGACCGAAATCAGGGCTGCCACGCCGTCGGGGGTACCGCGCAGATAGTCGTGCAGCCGCGCTACCCCGGCCGCGCCGGCCACGCAGCCCAGGCCGAACAACGGTGTCCGCCGCACATCTTCGCGCAGACCCAGCCGCCCGGCAATGCGAGCATCCAGCGACGGCACCGCCAGGCCGGTGACCGTCGTCGTGATAAGCGCGTCGAGGTCTTGGGGTTGCAGGCCCGCCTTGTTGAGCGCGCCGATCAGCGCCTCACACCCGAGGTCTACGGCGTTCTTGATAAAGATCCGGTTCGCCTGGTCGAAGTCGGCCAGTGCCAGATACTGTTCTTTGGGCAGAACGAGGTGCCGACTGTTGACTTGGGCGCTGGCGTGTAGCTGTCGAATGATGTCTTCGTAATCGTCGAACCCTGGGATGCTGAGGAAAAGGTCGGTGAGCTCTCGCTGGGAATAGCGATACGGTGGCAACGCACCAGACACGCCCGCGATGACACTAATTTCCCCCACCCTTTGATCCCCCACCCCTTGATAACGAAAATCTCGGCCGAACGGTTTAACCGGATCGCTTAAAAAAATTTTAGTCGGCTGGCGCTGCCGTAACACCGGTCAGTTGCCAGGAGCAACGGCTTGAGCTGTCCCGTCGCGGGCGGGACAGGCTGGCTCACCGTTGCGACCGTGCGCAACCGCAGCAAAGCACCCAGGGGCCGGGCTCGCGGATGGCTGGATGCCATGGCCCACAAGCTGATCAAGTGCCTCCAGCCCGCTGGCATGCGCCGCACCTGATCACCCTCGTTCGTGGTGGCGCGACGTTCGAAAACGGCAAGCTCATCGAGCGTCCCGAATGAACCGGGCGCTGACGAGACGGAACGGGAAGCCGCTGACGCTGGCCATCCACGATTGATCGATGTCTGGTGTGTCGTCGCAATGAGATCTGCCCGCCGGTGCAGTCTGAACTGGATGGGCAAACTCATTTATGGCTTCAACGTGTCGGTGGACGGGTACATCGCCGACGCGCAAGGCAACATCGACTGGGCCGATCCGAGCGAAGAACTGCACCAGTACTGGAATGACTTCGAGCGCGAGACCGCCCTGTCGTTCTACGGGCGGCGGCTCTACCAACTGATGTCCGCGTACTGGCCGACTGCCGACAAGGCCGCGAATGCCAGCCCGTTGATCGTTGACTACTCCCGCATCTGGCGCGACATGCCCAAGGTCGTGTTTTCGCACACCCTGGAGTCCGTCGACTGGAACTCCCGCCTGGAACGCGGCGACCCGGTCGAGGTGGTGACGAAGCTGAAAGCCGAAACCGACGGCAGGCTGGAGGTCGCCGGCGCGACGCTGGCCGCACCGATCGTGCAGGCCGGACTGGTGGACGAATACCGGATCGTGGTCGCACCCGCCGCCGTGGGCGGCGGCACCCCGTTCTTTCCAACGCTGCCGTCATGGATCTCGCTGCGGCTCTTGGAGAACCGCACCTTTCCGGGCGGCACGGTGCTGCTGCGCTACGAGGCGAAACAGGGTTGATCGGACCGCTACTGCTTAGGCGACCGCTCGAACAACTGCGCCGCTGCGAACTCGGCAGTCAGCTGATGCCAGCGTCGCCACTGCCGGAGTAGGTAGTGATCGCCGTCAGCGCGCATCTTCAAAAGCTGCCATTGACCAATGTCACCATTTGGTGTTGACTGCGTTGTATGACGGACGGCGTTCCGGCTCGCGGGTCGTTGAGGTCCCGCGGCGCGGCAGCGGTAAGTACGTACACCCTTCGGCCGATCACCAGCGTGATTCCGCCCGAACGGGCCTGGGGACTGTGGCTATCGCGCCAGATCGTTGCCAGAATCATGGGGACCTTCGGGCCTTCACTCGCGGGCACCCGTGTCGAGTCGGTAGACGTCAGGCTTCCCGACGGCCGCCGCGTCAAGGGTGAATGGGTCTATGGGCCGCGAACACCCACGAGCGAAACCGAGCGCTCCTCGATCAGCGATGGTGCGATCTACTACGTCCACGGCAGCGGATACGCCGTGTGTTCGCCAAAGACGCACCGGCGGTTGACATCCTGGCTATCGGCCCTGACCGGCCTTCCGGTGTTCTGCATCGATTACCGACTTGCACCACGTCATCGGTTCCCCACCGCTGCCGACGACGTCCGCGCGGGGTGGGACTGGCTGGTCAATACCTGCGGCGTGTCGCCGAAACAGATTGTGATCGCCGGAGATTCGGCAGGCGGTCACCTGTCGGTGGACTTGCTGCTGCAGCCCGGGGTCGATCATCCCGCCGCCATGGTGCTCCTGTCTCCCCTGTACGACCTCACGTTCGAACTGGCGCTGGCCCGCGAGCGGATACGCCCCGATCCCGCCACCCGGGCGGCGAACGCGGTCCGCCTGGTCGGCCTCTATCACAGCGGCACCGACTTGACCCACCAGCGGTTGACGCTCGACGTCGCCCGCGGCCCCGCGCTTCCGCCCACCCTGATCCAGGCCGGTGGCGCCGAAATGCTGCAGGAGGACGCGCGCCAGCTCGCCGCCGACATCCGCACCGCCGGCGGCAGATGCGAACTGCAGATCTGGCCCCATCAGGTGCACGTCTTTCAGGCGTTGCCGCGCATGACGCCTGAGGCCGCCAAGGCCATGGCCTACGTGGCGCGATTCATCGCTCACGCCCTGCAGGATGCGCGCGCCGTCACCGAGGAGGTCCACTGACCATGTTCGGCCCCCTGGACAGATTGTTCGATCGGTCGAAAACCAGCCGCGGCGCGTCCGCGGTGGTGACCGGCGCCGGAAGCGGCATCGGTGCCGCCTTCGCCATCGAACTCGGCAAGCGCGGCGGCGCAGTGGTGTGCAGTGACATAGACGAAGCGGCCGCGCAGCGGACGGCGGACACGATCAACGAGCGCGGTGCGAAGGCGGTCGCAATCCGTTGCGACGTATCGCGATTCGACGACGTACAAGCGTTGGCCGAACAGTCGCAGTCCTGGTTCGCCGCGCCACCCACTCTGGTGATCAACAACGCCGGCGTCGGTGCGGGCGGCGCCGCCGTCGGCGAAGCGCCGCTGGACGACTGGCTGTGGACCCTGGGTATCAACTTGTGGGGCCCCATTCACGGCTGCCACGTGTTCACCCCGATCCTGCGCGAGGCCGAACCGTCGCACGCGCCGCGGGGCATCATCAATGTGGCCTCCGCCGCGGCGTTCGGTGCGGCGCCCGGCATGGCCGCCTATAACGTCAGCAAGGCCGGTGTGCTCTCACTCTCGGAAACCCTCGCCGCGGAGTTGGCCGGCACGCCGGTGCGGGTCACCGTGCTGTGCCCGACTTTCGTCAAGACCAACATCATCGAGTCCGGCCGCATCAGCGAGCAGTCCAGCGAACTGGCCGGAAAATTGATGCGCTGGACCGGATTATCGGCGGAGAAGGTCGCACGCACCTGCTTGGACGCCCACGACCGCGGCGAGCTGTACTGCATGCCACAGTTCGACGCCAAGATCGGCTGGAACATCAAACGCCTGGCCCCACAGACCTATACGCGTGCGGCCGGCCTGGTGTCCCGAATCAACCTGCCCTGATCACCCGACGCAAAGGAGCGTTTTGATGGCCATCGACATGGAAGCCATGCTCGCCAAGATCAAGGATCGACAGTGGGCGCTCGCCGACATCGATTGGGAAGCACCCGGTGCCGACACGATCACCGATGAGCAGCGGCCACAACTCAAGGCGTTCATGGCCGACCTGTGCTGGATCGAAAACATCGGCGCCAGAGGATTCGCGGCGCTGGCCAAGAAGGCACCCACCCCCACCATCGGCGAGATCTACCGCTACTTCCACGCCGAGGAGCAGCGGCACGCCAACGCCGAACTGGCGCTGATGAAGCGCTGGGGCATGCTCGAGGACGGCGAGGTTCCCGAGCCGAACGTCAACATCCGACTGGCAATCGACTGGCTGGATCGCTGGGCCGACGACATGCCACTGTCACTGCTCGGCACCGTCATCCCGATGCTGGAAGTCGCGCTGGACGGCGCACTGCTGAAATTCCTCCTCGACGAGGTACACGACCCGGTGTGCCATCGGGTCTTCGAGAAAATCAACAACGACGAATCACGCCATCTAGTGGTCGATTTCGAAGTTCTCGACATGATCGGTCACGCGAAGATCCGACGAATGCTGATCGACTTCATCGGCCACAACGCAACCCCGGGCCTCATCATCGGCGCGGTCATGGGGGCACCGCTGATCAACAGAATCCGCAACGAGATCGTCGCCATGGGCATGGAGCCCGAGCGACTCTATAGGGCCGTCAAGCGATTCAAGGAACTGGGCGACCGCGCCGAGCACGCCAGGCGGGTACCGACCTACCGGTTCCTGAGGCGCTACGCCGGAGTGGTGACGAATCCCCGCCACCCCTACCACCTGCTGGCCAATTCGATGGTCTGGCTGTCCGAGCGGTACCCGCGGCCGCTGCTGCCGTCGGTACCCACCTGGGTCCGCGAAGTCACTCACGAGCCGGCGGCATGACCATGGCAAAGGCACACACCTACGCGACGCTCATCGTGGGAGCCGGCTTCAGCGGTCTGGGCGCGGCGATCAAGCTCGCCCAGGCCGGCGTCGACGACGTCGTCATCCTGGAGCGCAGCGACCGAGTCGGCGGAACCTGGCGCGACACAAGCTATCCCGGTGCCAGCTGCGACATTCCGTCGCTGCTGTACTCGTTCTCGTTCGTCAAGAATCCGACCTGGTCGCGGACCTACTCGCCCGCCGACGAGATCCGCAACCACCTCGAAGAGATGGCCGACCGTTTCGACATCCGTCGCCACGTTCAGTTCGGGCAGGAAGTCACCGGGCTGTCCTTCGACGAGGACGCCGGCGTGTGGACCGCAACCACGGCCGCCCGCAAGCGCTTTCGGGCCCGCACGGTGATCCTTGCGTCCGGCCCGCTGCCGGATTCCAGCTTCCCCGACATCCGCGGCATCGAGACCTACCAGGGCCACAAGATTCACAGCGCCCACTGGGACTCCGATTACGACTTCGCCGGCAAGCGGGTGGGGGTCATCGGCACCGGTGCCAGTGCGATCCAGATCATCCCCGAACTGGTCAAGCAGGCCGAGTTCGTCAAGGTGTTCCAGCGCACGCCGGGTTGGGTGCTTCCCCGCTTCGACTTCCCGACGCCGCCCGCGGTACAGGACGCCTTCGCCAAAGCGCCTGCGTTGCAACAGCTTGCGCGCCAGGCGCTGTACTGGGGGCACGAGGCAAGCGCGACGGCGTTGGTGTGGAACACGCCGTTGACCTCGGTGGTCGCCCGGCTGGGCAAGATGCACCTGCGCCGACAGGTCAAAGACCCATGGCTGCGCCGCCAGCTGACGCCGGACTTCACCCCCGGCTGCAAGCGGATGCTGGTGTCCAGTGACTACTACCCCGCCCTTCAACGCGACAACTGCAAGCTGATCGACTGGCCGATCGCGACGCTCAGCCCGGTCGGTCTACGCACCAGCGATGGCATCGAACACCACTTGGATTGCCTGGTGTTCGCCACCGGCTACGACGTGCATCTGACGGGTCCGCCGTTCCCGGTCACCGGTTTGGGTGGACGTTCGCTGAGCGCCGAATGGGCCGACGGCGCACAGGCTTACAAGAGCGCCAGCGCGCACGGTTACCCGAACCTGTTCTTCATGACAGGCCCGAACTCCGGGCCCGGTCACAATTCGCTGCTGGTCTACATCGAAGGGCAACTCGACTACGCCGTCCGTGGCATCACGACCATTCTGGAGGGCGACCTGCGTTACCTCGACGTTCGCCAGGACGTACAGCGCCGCTATAACGAACGCATTCAGCGGCGGCTGACCAAGACGACCTGGATGTCGGGTTGCAGCAGTTGGTATTTGACCAAGGACGGACGCAACGTCTCGATGTACCCCGGGTTTGCCACGCAGTATCTTCGTCAGATGCGGGATTTCCGGTACCAGGACTATCAGGCGGTGGCACATCACGCGAAGGCACAGGCCACCGCGTCGGCCTGAGATGCCGCACTGACATGGCCACCGAACGCGCCGCGCGGCCCGAACCCGGCACCATCGCCAGCGTGCTGCACAACGTGCGGCGCGCACCCAAACGGGTTCGGCGCCAATCGCGGGAATACCGCCAACTCATCGAGGGGGCGGTGTCACAGCTCTTCGATGCGGCGGCCCGGCACCCGCACGGCACGGCAAACTCCGGCGAATACCGGATCGACGACCTGGCCCGGCTGGCCGGTACCACCACCCGCAACATCCGCGTCTACCGCGACCGCGGGCTGCTGCCGCCACCCCTGCGAGTGGGCCGCATCGCGCTGTTCAACGACACCCACCTGACCCGGCTGCGGCTCATCACCTCGATGCTCGACCGCGGGTACAACATCGCACACGTGCGAGAAATGCTCAGCGCGTGGGAAGAAGGCAAGAACCTCGGCGACGTGCTGGGCCTCGAGACCGCGATCGTCGGCACCTGGACCACCGAAAAGCCGGAAACGATGACGCTGGCCGACGCCCGGCGACTGGTCGACGACCCCGACGCGTTCGAACGCCTGGTGGCGCTGCAGGTGATCCGGATCGACGGGACGCAAGCCACCGTCACCCGCCCGAAGCTCATCGAAGCCTTCAACGAAATACGCGGCTATGGCGTCGAGATCGACAAGCTCATCGACCTCCACGAGCAGATCGTCCCGGAGATCGACAAGATCAGCGACATGCTGGTGCGTGCCGGGGCCGAACACGTGCTGGATCGCATCAAGCCCGGTGAACCGCTGCCGGCCGACGCCGAAATCGCCGAGCTGATCACCATGCTGGTGCGCTTCCGAACGCAAGCCGTGGCGACCGTCACCGCCACGCTCGCCTCGTCGATCGAATCCAGTATCGAATCGCTCGTCGGCCGCATCTTGGCCGACTACCTGGAATCGAGCTCCTCGGCCTGAGCACGTGGCTGTCAAGCCACGCTAAAGCTATTGGCGCGCAATCAGATACGGCGCGAGTGTGGAGAGCTTTTCGCAGGTCTCTTCGAACTCGCGGTCGGGTGTGGACTCTCCGATGATGCCCGCACCGGCCCGCAGCCAGGTCTTGCGGTCGTGTTCGTAGGCTGCCCGCAGCGTCAGCGCCGCATCAAGCCCACCGTCGGCTGAAAACATGACGACCGCACCCGAATACAGGCCGCGAGGCCCCTCGTCGAGGCGCATGATCGCTTCTACCCCATTCGCTTTCGGAATGCCCGATGCGGTGACGGCCGGGAACAGTGCTTCGAGCGCATCCATCCGGTCATTTCCCGTACCCAGCTGACCGCTGACCGTGGAGCCGAGGTGCTGCACGCTCCCCCGTTCCCGCACCGTCATGAAATCGGTGACGACGGCGGTGCCCGGCTCGGCGATCTCGGCCATTTCCTGCAGCGAGCTTCGCACCGAAATAGCGTGCTCGACAATCTCTTTGGAATTGGACTCCAGGTCGTCGCGCGCCTGGCGGTCACGGACCTCGCCATGGCCGAGCGCACGGGTGCCCGCCAACGGTTCGGTTACCACGAGCCCGTCGCGATGGACCGCGGCGACCAGTTCGGGGCTATAACCGACGGCGCGAATGCCACCCAGCCGCAGCAGGAACGACCGCACCGGGGTGTTGTGCCGTCGGGCCAGCCGATAGGTGGACGGGAAATCAAGCGGGAAAGGCACTTCGAGGGACCGGGAAAGGATCACCTTGTGGTAGCGGCCCGCGGCGATCTCGCCGACGGCCGACGCCACCCGATCACGATAGGCGGACGGGTCAGCCACCACGTCGACCGTCGAGGCGACGCGCACGTCGGGCACTCCGCCGGCCAGCACGCCCAGCACTTCGTCCCGGTGGCTCGCCGACGCACCGAACAGCCGGACCTCCTCCCGGGTCACCACGATGCGGCCATGCGGCCAAAACACCCGAGCCAGTGCGGTTCCCGGTGCCAGGCGCTGCTGCAGCCCGTAGCGGTACACGCCGAATTCGAAGGCGATCCAGCCGAAGAGCTGGTCGGTTTCCAGCAACAGCCGGTCGATGGCCTCGCCGAGAACCGGCCCGGGCCTGCCCGACCATTGTTGGCTTCGGGTCACGCCGTCGCGGCTCACTCGCAGCTCGTCGCTGTCCAGCTCGATCATGGCGCGTATGCCCGTGGCCAGCACCCATTCACCGCCGCGCTCGTAGAGCAGATACTCTTCGCCGGCGCGCTCGGACAGTTTCGCGACGAGCTCGGCCGCAAGATCGGCCGGATCGATATGCAAGGGGAGCGGAATCGACGGCGACTCAGAGCCGGCGGAACTTGTCTCGACGCTGACCTCGGTCACGGTTAGTAAATGTAGCCTAACCTATGTAGCCGCGCGCAACCGATCCCCCGAACAGTGCCCCGAGTGCCTGAGCTCTGCCCCCCCAGATGCGAGCGGCTGTGCGGATCGCGACTCGGAGTGTTTCCCAGTCGTTTACATCGCCGCCGCACAACAAGCGGCTTCGACGGCCAGACTTTTCTTAGCTCAATTCCAAACGACGAGCGTATTAACTCCACAGTAAATGCACAGCATTCTCACACCAAACTGGTGGCGTCCGAGGGCCGAAAACAAGAGGACTCTTGCCGGGTTGATTTCGTCTTGACCTGCGTTTTTGGCGACCGTGGGCAGGCGATGAAGGCGTCGTTGCCCGGCGCGTGTTCGAGTGGCGACCAGTCAGCGGCGGGGATAAATTCTTGACGGTCGTCGCGATGTTTCGTGGTTGCTCCGCTTGCGGACGGTGCTTCCCCAGATCAGCGCTCTAACCAACGGAGGCATCGATGCTGCAGGAGTTCTGGCACAACTTCACCCATAACCTGTTCAAACCGCTACTGCTGTTCTTTTACTTCGGGTTCCTGATTCCCATTCTCAAAGTGCGGTTCGAGTTCCCCTACGTCATCTATCAGGGGTTGACCATGTATCTGTTGCTGGCCATCGGCTGGCACGGCGGGGAAGAACTCGCACAGGTCAGCGCATCGAGCGTCGGGGCCATCGTGGGGTTCATGGTCCTGGGCTTCGCACTGAACTGCCTGATCGGCGGCCTGGCCTACCTGGGCCTCAGCCGACTCAAATCCCTCCGAAAAGTCGATCGCGCAACCATCGCCGGCTATTACGGGTCGGATTCAGCGGGCACCTTCGCCACCTGCGTGGCCGTCCTGGCCGCGGTGAACGTCGCTTTCAACGCCTACATGCCGGTGATGCTGGCGGTGATGGAGATCCCGGGCTGCTTGGTCGCGCTGTATTTCGTGGCGCGACTTCGCCATCGGGGCATGGATTCCGCGGGCTACATGCCCGACGAGGCCGGTTACACACCGCCCGTCAAGGTCGGGGTCGGGCCCGGCACCGCCGCGCGTCCTCCGCAGGGCCAGAGCCTCGAGAGCCAGGAGGAAGCCGCCATCGAGCAGGAGCTGGAGCTCTCGCTGGAAAAGCTGGAACACGCCGATTGGGAGCCCGATCCGAGGCCTGCGCGCACCACGGGCAAGCGGGTGCCGATTTTTTCCCGGGAGCTGTTTCAGGAGGTTTTCCTCAATCCCGGCCTCGTCCTGTTGATGGGCGGCATCATCATCGGCCTGGTCAGTGGACTGCAGGGGCAGAAGGTCGTCGCCGACGACGACAAATTCTTCGTGCTGGCCTTCCAGGGCGTGCTGTGTCTATTCCTGCTCGAGATGGGAATGACGGCGTCGCGCAAGTTGAAGGACCTTCGCAGCGCGGGTCCCGGTTTCATCGTCTTCGGCCTGGTGGCGCCGAATGTCTTTGCGACACTGGGCATCATCGTCGCCTGCAGCTACGCATCGCTGACCCACACCGACTTCAAGACCGGGACATACGTGTTATTCGCGGTCCTCTGCGGCGCGGCGTCCTACATCGCGGTCCCCGCGGTGCAGCGCCTGGCGATCCCCGAGGCGAGCCCGACGCTACCGCTAGCCGCATCCCTGGGCCTGACGTTCTCCTACAACGTCACCGTGGGGATCCCGCTTTACATCGAGATAGCCCGCGCCTTCGAGCACTGGTTCGGCGTCTGACCGCACGGACAACGCCGCTAGGCCAACAGCGTTCGCACCACCGCGTCGGCCAGCAGCCGTCCCCGCGGAGTCAGGACCAGCCTGTCACCGTCGGACACCAACAACCCGTCGGCAACCATACCCTGGGCGCGGCCGCGCTCGGCAGCGCTCAGCAGGTCAATTGGAAGGCCTTGACGCAGCCGGGTTTTCAGTAACACGTCCTCGGTGTGCAAGGCGTCGGCGTCGAGCTGCTCGAACCCGGCCACCGGCAGCGCCGCGGCGCCCAACCTCTCCGCATAAGCGTTGGGGTGCTTGACGTTCCACCAACGCGTCGTACCGACGTACCCGTGTGCGCCCGGCCCAGCGCCCCACCACTGGCCGCCGTCCCAATAACCGAGATTGTGCCGGCACTCACCGCCGGGCCGCGACCAGTTGGACACCTCGTACCAGGACAGTCCCGCCTGCGACAGCCGCGCGTCCACCAATTCGTAGCGATGCGCCAACACGTCGTCATCCGGTGCGGCCAGTTCGCCGCGCCGGACTCGCCGAGCCAGGGCGGTGCCGTCCTCGACCACCAGCGCATAGGCGGACACGTGATCCACGCCGGTCTCGATGGCGGTATCGACCGAGCGCAACAGGTCGTCGTCGGACTCCCCCGGAGTCCCGTAGATCAAATCGAGGCTGACATGCCCGAATCCCGCGGCCAGCGCCTCGCGGGCCGCGGCTGCTGACCGGTTCGGCGTGTGGATGCGGTCAAGGACACCCAGCACGTGCGGCGCCACCGACTGCATCCCCAGCGATACCCGGGTGTAGCCGGCCGCTCGGATGGCGTCGAAGAAATCGGGCCATGCCGACTCGGGATTGGCCTCGGTGGTGACCTCAACATCCGGAGCCAACGTGAAGTGCTGACGCACCATGCCCAGCAGCGTCGCCATCCGCGCTCCCCCGAGCAGCGAAGGCGTCCCGCCACCGACGAACACCGTATTCACCGGCGGCGCCTGCAATCTCGCGGCGGCCAGTTCCAGTTCCGCCCCCAGCGCGCTGAGCCAGGCGTCCGGATTCACGCCACCCAGCTCGGCCGGGGTGTAGGTGTTGAAATCGCAGTAGCCGCAACGTGTTACGCAGAACGGGACATGCACGTAAATCCCAAACGGCCGCCCGGCGACCACCCCGATGTCGGGCAGGTCGACCGGCTTCTCGCGAATGGCCATGCCAAATGATCCCACGACGAACGTGTCGGCCCTGGGCCGTCGGTTCGGCTGCGGCACCCGCCGCCCCCAGCGAAGGATCGCATTGAAGGGTATGCGAGTGCGATTTACCAGAATTGCACGGTATTTTTAATCACCGTGAGCCGAGATTTGACCTGCTCGCACGGCCCTTCGGCATCCATGGCACAATGGTGGCGTGACTGTCGCCCAGCCCAGCCCGCACATGGTGCTCGTGGCGCGACGGCACATTGATCTCAAGCGCGTTTGCAGCTGTATCTGTCTGCCTTGACGTGGTAGACCCAGCCCCCTGTGTCTCCAGCTGGCCGAGGTTCCGCGCCGCCCAAAAGTGCCGGTGAACTGTGCTGGCCGCGCTGGCGATCTTGTTGAAGGAGAGAACTTCCGATGACCACCGCCCGACCCGCCAAGGCCCGTAACGAGGGCCAATGGGCACTGGGGAATCGTGAGCCGCTGAACCCGAACGAAGAGATGAAGCAGGCCGGCGCCCCGCTGGACGTGCGGGAGCGCATCGAGACGATCTATGCCCGCGACGGCTTCGACAGCATCGACAAGAGCGACCTGCGCGGGCGCTTCCGCTGGTGGGGCCTCTACACCCAGCGCGAACAGGGCTACGACGGCACGTTCACCGGCGACGACAACGCCGAATTGCTGGAGGCGAAGTACTTCATGATGCGGGTGCGCTGCGACGGCGGCGCGCTCTCGGCGGCCGCGCTGCGCACTGTGGGCCAAATCTCCACCGAATTCGCCCGCGACACCGCCGACATCACCGACCGCGAGAATGTGCAGTACCACTGGATCGAGGTCCAGAACGTCCCCGAAATCTGGCGGCGGCTGACCGAGGTCGGGCTGCAGACCGCCGAGGCGTGCGGTGACTGCCCCCGGGTGATCCTGGGCTCACCGCTGGCCGGGGAGTCGCTCGACGAAGTGCTCGACCCCAGCTGGGCGATCGAGGAGATCGCGCGCCGCTACATCGGTCAGCCCGACTTCGCCGACCTGCCGCGCAAGTACAAGACCGCGATCTCGGGCCTGCAGGATGTGGTGCACGAGGTCAACGACATCGCGTTCATCGGCGTCAACCACCCCGAGCACGGCCCCGGGCTGGACCTGTGGGTCGGTGGCGGGCTGTCGACCAACCCGATGCTGGCCCAGCGGGTCGGCGCCTGGGTACCGCTCGAAGACGTGCCCGAGGTGTGGAACGCGGTCACCTCGATCTTCCGCGACTACGGCTACCGACGACTGCGGTCCAAGGCGCGGCTGAAGTTCCTCATCAAGGACTGGGGCATCGAGAAATTCCGCGAAGTCCTGGAAACCGAGTACCTCAAGCGTCCGCTGATCGACGGCCCGGCTCCCGAGCCGCTGAAGCGCCCGATCGACCACGTCGGCGTGCAGCGGCTCAAGAACGGGCTCAACGCGGTGGGCGTCGCCTCGATCGCGGGACGGGTGTCGGGCACCATCCTCACCGCCGTGGCCGACCTCGCCGAGGGGGCCGGGTCGGACCGGATCCGGCTCACCCCCTACCAGAAGCTGGTCATCCTCGACGTGCCCGACGACAAGCTCGACGAGCTGATCGCGGGCCTCGAAGCGCTCGGCCTGCACACTCAGCCGTCACATTGGCGCCGGAATGTGATGGCGTGCACAGGGATTGAGTTCTGCAAGTTGTCCTTCGCCGAAACCCGGGTCAAGGCGCAGTCTTTGGTGCCCGATTTGGAGCGCCGCCTCGCGGACGTCAACGAGCAACTCGACGTGCCGATCACCGTCAACCTCAACGGTTGCCCCAATTCGTGTGCGCGCATTCAGGTCGCCGACATCGGGCTCAAGGGCCAAATGGTCGACGACGGAAACGGCGGCTCCGTCGAGGCTTTCCAGGTGCACCTGGGCGGAAGCTTGGGCCTGGACAGCGGGTTCGGCCGAAAGCTGCGCCAGCACAAGGTCACCAGCGACGAGCTCGGCGACTACATCGAGCGGGTCACACGCAACTTCCTGAAATATCGCGGTGAGGGTGAACGTTTCGCACAGTGGGCTATGAGGGCAGACGAGGACGATTTGCGATGAGCGAACGAACGACCAGGCTTCCGGAAGCCGAGCTGCGCGCGCTTGCCGCCCGCGGCGCGGCCGAGCTGGAAGGCGCCAGCGCCGCCGACGTGTTGCGGTGGACCGACCAGACATTCGGCGGCGTCAACGGGCCCCGCGGCTGGGCCACCTGCAACTATGTCGTGGCCTCCAGCATGCAGGAGGCCGTGTTGATCGATCTGGCGGCCAAGGCGCGTCCGGGTGTGCCGGTAGTGTTCCTGGACACCGGATATCACTTCGTGGAGACCATCGGCACCCGGGACGCGATCGAGTCCGTGTATGACATCCGGGTGCTCAACGTCACTCCCGAGCAGAGCGTCGCCGAGCAGGACAAACTGCGGGGCAAGGATCTGTTCGCGCGCGACCCGGGAGAATGCTGCCGGCTGCGCAAGGTCGAGCCGCTCGGCAAGACGCTGCGCGGATACTCGGCGTGGGTGACGGGGCTGCGCCGGTCGGAGACGGCGACGCGCGCCAACGCACCGGTGGTCGGCTTCGACGAGGGCTTCAAGCTGGTGAAGGTCAACCCGATGGCGACGTGGACCGACGAAGACGTGCAGAACTACATCGACGAACACGGCGTTCTGGTCAATCCGCTTATCTACGAAGGCTATTCATCGATCGGCTGCGAGCCCTGCACGGCCAAGCCGCTGGCGGGCGCCGACCCGCGCAGCGGTCGCTGGCAGGGACGCGCCAAGACGGAATGCGGATTGCACGCGTCGTAGTTCCCGCGCGCACACCGGCGCCCTCGGGGTTACGCCGACGTCAGCGTGTTGTCATCTTCGTCGGCCCCGTGCGCGCGGCTAGCGTCGGCGGAATCAAGGGCGATCGGCGGAACGCGGGTGGCGCGCACGTAGACGGTGTCGCCGTCGCGCAGGGCCAACGCCTCGGCGTCGCCGCGGGTGATCTGGGCGGTGAAGAAGCCGCCGGTGGCGGCGCTGGTCAACTCGACCCGTACCTCGAAACCCAGCGTGACCACGCGGTCGACGACGGCGCGCACCACCCCGACGGAATCGGCGGTGCCGTCCCCGCCGGCGATCGCCATCTGGGGGTTGCGACCCACCCGGATGTCGTGCGGGCGCACCAGGGTGCCGTTCAGGGTGGACACCGCACCGAGGAACGACATCACGAACGCGTTCGCCGGGGTGTCATAGACGTCGGTCGGTGAACCGATCTGCTCGATGCGGCCCTGGTTGAGCACCGCGATGCGGTCGGCGACGTCCAACGCCTCGGCCTGGTCGTGGGTCACCAGCACCGTGGTCACGTGCACCTCGTCGTGCAGGCGCCGCAACCACGCTCGCAGGTCCTCGCGCACCTTGGCGTCCAGCGCTCCGAACGGCTCGTCGAGCAGCAGCACCTGCGGATCGACGGCCAGCGCCCGCGCCAGTGCCATCCGCTGGCGCTGACCGCCGGACAGCTGGTTGGGGTAGCGGGCCGCAAGCCCGCTCAGTCCAACCACTTCCAGCAGGTTGTCGACTTTGGCTTTGATCTCGGCTTTGGGTCGCTTGCGGACCTTGAGCCCGTAGGCGACATTGTCGCGGACCGTCAGGTGCTTGAACGCCGCGTAGTGCTGGAACACGAATCCGATGCCGCGGCGCTGCGGTGGCACCCGGGTCACGTCGCGGCCGTAGATGGTGACGGTTCCGGTGTCGGGCTGGTCGAGGCCGGCGATGGTACGCAGCAGGGTCGACTTTCCCGAACCGCTGGGACCCAGCAAGGCCGTCAGCGAGCCGGTGGGCACGACGAAGTCGACGTGGTCCAGGGCGACGTAATCGCCATAGCGTTTGTTGGCATCACGCACGATGATGGCGAGGTCGTCGCGGTTGGAGCCGGCGTCGGTCACGGTCATTCCCCTCGTCAGGCCTGTCTGGCCGCTCGTGTGCGGCGCGCGTCGAGCACCACCTGGAAAACCAACACCAGCACGGCGACTCCCATCAGCAGCGTGGACAGCGCATAGGCGCCGTACTCCGCGCCGCGGTTGTAGCGGTCGGAGACGAGCAGCGTCAGTGTCTGCGACTTCCCGGGCAGGTTCGAGGACACCATGAGCACTGCGCCGTATTCCCCGAGCGTACGTGCGATGGTCAACACGATGCCGTAGGTCAGGCCCCACCGGATGGACGGCAAGGTGATCCGCCAGAAGGTCTGCCACCACCCCGAACCCAGGGTGGCCGCCGCCTCCTCCTGGTCGGTTCCCAGCTCGTGCAGCACCGGCTCGACTTCGCGAACCACGAAAGGAAGCGTGACGAAGATGCTGGCGAGCACGATTCCGGGCAGGCCGAAGATGATCTTGAACCCGAGGTCTTGCTCCACGAACCCCAGCGCACCGGCCGACCCCCACAACACGATCAACGCGACGCCCACGATGACGGGCGAGACGGCGAACGGCAGGTCGATGACGGCCTGCAGCACGCCCTTGCCACGAAACCGGTTGCGCGCGAGCACCAATGCCGTGGGAATGCCGAAGACGACGTTGAGGGGCACCACGATGGCGACCACGAGCAGCGTCAGATTCAGCGCCGATATCGCGGCGGGGGTGCTCACCCAGGCGTAAAACTGGCCGAGCCCGGGAGCAAACGTGCGCCACAGGATCAACGCCACCGGGACGACCAGCAGGACGAAGATGTATCCGAGCGCGATGAACCGCAACCAATAGCGCACTCCCGCAGACGATGTCATGCGGACAGCTCCTCTCGCTCGGCCGCGTGCCCGCCCACGATCCGCAGGATGAGCAGCACGACAAACGAAATGGCCAACAGCACAATCGATATCGCGGCGGCGCCGGTGCGGTCGTCGTTCTCGATCAGAGTGCGTATCCACTGCGACGACACTTCGGTCTTGCCCGGCACCGCACCCCCGATGAGAACCACGGATCCGAATTCGCCGATGGCCCGGGAGAATGCCAGGCCCGCACCGGACAACAACGCGGGCAGCAGCGACGGCAGCACCACGGAGGTGAAGATCTTCGGGCCGCTGGCACCGAGCGACGCCGCGGCCTCCTCGGTTTCGCGATCCAATTCCAAGAGCACCGGCTGGACGGCGCGCACCACGAACGGCAGGGTGACGAAGGCCAGCGCCACCGTCACACCCCATGACGTGTGCTGCAGGTGCAGGCCGACCGGGCTGTTGTTGCCGTACAACGCCAGCATCACCAGGCTGGCGACGATCGTGGGCAGCGCGAACGGCAGATCGATGATCGCGTCGACGAGCCGCTTGCCCGGAAAGTCGTCACGCACCAGCACCCAGGCGATGACCAGGCCGAAGACCAGGTTGAGCACGGTCACCCCGGCCGAGATCGTCAGGGTCACCCGGAACGACTCGACCGCGGCGTTCGAGGAGACCGCGAGCCAGAAGGCGTGCCAGCCGCCACCGGCGGATTGCCAGGCGATGGCCGCCAGCGGCAGCAGCACGATCACCGACAGCCACACCGTGGCCGCTCCGACCCGAAGGGCGGTGGTCCCGCGGCCGCGCCCGGGAAGCGGTCCCGGTGGTGCGTCACCGCTGAGCTCGGGCCGGATCGCCAGCGGGTCCG
Source organism: Mycobacterium sp. NGS17 (assembly GCF_059813205.1). Taxonomy (NCBI): domain Bacteria; kingdom Bacillati; phylum Actinomycetota; class Actinomycetes; order Mycobacteriales; family Mycobacteriaceae; genus Mycobacterium; species Mycobacterium sp. NGS17. Next base: position 206,246 of record NZ_JCALED010000009.1, read on the forward strand.
GCGTGATGGCCGTCATCCGGTCGCCTTCGTGTAGATCTTGGTGATGCTGCCGCTGTTCTTGTCGAACAGCTGCGGATCCGCCGTGGTCCAGCCGCCCAGGTCGGCGATGGTCCACAGTTTCGCCGGTACCGGGTACTGGTTTCGGAAATCGGCGGCGACGGCCGGATCGACCGGACGGAAACCGGCCTGCGCCCAGACCTTTTGGGCCGCGGCGGTGTATTGGAAGTTCTTGAAGGCGACGGCGGCGTCCAGGTGCGGGCTGGTGTTGACCACGGCCACCGGGTTGTCGATCTTGAAGGTCTGCGCCAGATTGATGTGTTCGACCGGCTTTCCCGCCCGCTCCGTGGCGATGGCCTCGTTCTCGTAGCTGATCAACACATCACCGCTGCCCTGGACGAAAACATCGGTGGCTTCGCGCCCGGATCCGGGGCGCAGTTTGACGTGTTCGGTCACCAGCTTCTTGATGAAATCCACGCCGGCATCACTATGGGCGCCGCCTTCGCTCTTGACGGCGTACGGCGCGAGCAGATTCCACTTGGCCGATCCGGAACTCAGTGGGCTCGGGGTGATGACCTCGACGCCCGGCCGCAACAGGTCATCCCAATCCTTGATGTTCTTCGGATTGCCCTTTCGCACCACCAGTGTGACAACCGAGCCGAACGGAATTCCCTTGGTGGCGTCGACATTCCAGTCCTTGGAAACCTTGCCGGCCTTCACAAGACGAGCGATGTCGGGTTCGACGGAGAAGTTCACGACGTCGGCCGGCTTGCCGTCGACGACGCCGCGGGACTGGTCGCCGGATGCCCCATAGGAAGTGACGACTTGCACGCCCTTTCCCTCATCGGAGGCATTGAACGCCGGAATTATCTTGCTCCACCCCGGTTCTGGGACCGAGTAGGCCACCAGGGTGATGCTGGTGCGCGCGTTGGCCAGCCCGCCGCCACCGACGGCATCACTGGCACCGCCGTGGCATCCGGCGATGAGGCCGGCAAGCAGGGCAAGGGCGAGGACGGGCCGCCACTGTGTTGCGGTCCTGATGTCCATTGAGGGCCTTCCGATGCGGAACGTAGGGGATTTCGGTCCCGTTTCTGCGGATAGGCACCTAGAACTTCAGGAGAATTCGATAACTCCAGACCAGACCGCGTACGGGTTTGGGAGTCAGCGACAACAGTGCACGAAGGGATAGCAGCCCGGAATGCCGAATGCCACGCGCATGGCGGGAAGCCTAACAGGAATTGACGTTGCCGCCACCGCGACGGGGGGCGACCGGGCCACGGCCCCTAGTGGTGCACCAGGTGGGTGACCAACCACGTGACGAGCACCAGCGCCACCAGGATGCCAAGGATCAGCGTCACGTGTGATCGAGGCATGCGCGTTACTCGGGCGCCCCGTCGGCGTGGCGGGCGCGGCGCATCAGTTCGATGCCCTTGCCGAGTAGGCCATCCAACGCGGCCGCCACCGCGTAGGCCACCACCAGCACGATCGGCATCACCACCATGGCCTGCACTACGAAAGGAAGCCCCGAAAGCCAAAGCTCGTTGCCGTCCCACCAATTGAGGAACGCGTTCACGGGGCCCACCTTATTCGGCCCGGCTGCCGAAGACCAATGCGCGAAAGGTCGGCGCACGACTGCCCCGGCGCGCGCCACGCCACCTCGCCGAAAGGTTGGACGCGCGATCACTGAGCAGCGATGATGTCCAGATGGTTCTGCATGCCCAACCCGAAGACCAGCCGACCGACACCGCGCCCGAGGACGCGTTTCCCGCGGCCGCGTCGGCGGCGTCTTCGTCGATCGACTTGCGCACGGCCGGGCCGCTCGCTCCCAGTGCGGCGCTGCGGAATCCGTTTCCGCCGATCGCCGACTACGCATTCCTGTCGGACTGGGAAACCACCTGCCTGATCTCGCCGGCCGGGTCGGTGGAATGGCTGTGCGTGCCGCGGCCGGACTCCCCCAGCGTGTTCGGCGCGATCTTGGACCGCAGCGCCGGCCACTTCCGGCTGGGGCCGTACGGCGTCTCGGTGCCCTCGGCCCGCCGCTACCTTCCCGGCAGCCTCATCATGGAGACCACCTGGCAGACCCACACCGGGTGGCTGATCGTGCGTGACGCGCTGGTCATGGGGCCCTGGCACGACCTGGAGCGGCGGTCGCGGACCCATCGCCGCACGCCGATGGACTGGGATGCCGAGCACATCCTGCTGCGCACCGTGCGTTGCGTCAGCGGCACCGTCGAATTGATGATGAGCTGCGAGCCGGCGTTCGACTACCACCGCGTCGGCGCCGCCTGGGAGTACTCCGCCAACGCGTATGGCGAGGCCGTCGCGCGCGCCACCAAGGACCCCGACGCCCACCCGACGATGCGGCTCACGAGCAATCTGCGTATTGGGCTCGAAGGCCGGGAGGCCCGCGCGCGCACCCGGATGAAAGAGGGCGACGACGTGTTCGTCGCGCTGAGCTGGACCAAGCACCCGGCGCCGCAGACCTACCAAGAGGCCGCCGAGAAAATGTGGCAGACCACCGAGTGTTGGCGGCAGTGGATCAACATCGGTAACTTCCCCGACCACCCGTGGCGGGCGTACCTGCAGCGCAGCGCGCTGACGCTGAAGGGCCTGACGTATTCGCCCACCGGTGCGCTGCTGGCGGCCAGCACCACGTCGCTGCCGGAAACGCCGCAGGGCGAACGCAATTGGGATTACCGCTACGCGTGGGTGCGCGACTCGACGTTCGCGTTGTGGGGCCTGTACACACTGGGGCTCGACCGCGAGGCCGACGACTTCTTCGCGTTCATCGCCGACGTCTCCGGCGCCAACCACAACGAGCGGCACCCGCTGCAGGTCATGTACGGCGTGGGTGGCGAACGCAGCCTGGTCGAAGAAGAGCTGCATCACCTATCGGGCTACGACCACGCCCGACCGGTGCGAATCGGCAACGGCGCCTACGACCAGATCCAGCACGATATCTGGGGCTCCATCCTGGATTCCTTCTACCTGCACGCCAAGTCGCGCGAGCAGGTCCCGGAGACGTTGTGGCCGGTGCTGAAGAAGCAGGTGGAGGAGGCGATCAAGCACTGGCGCGAGCCGGACCGCGGCATCTGGGAGGTGCGCGGGGAACCGCAGCACTTCACGTCGTCGAAGGTGATGTGCTGGGTGGCACTCGACCGCGGAGCCAAGCTGGCCGAGCGGCAGGGCGAGAAGAGCTATGCCCAGCAGTGGCGGGCGATCGCCGAGGAGATCAAGAACGACATCCTGCAACACGGCGTGGACTCGCGCGGGGTCTTCACCCAGCGCTACGGCAGTGACGCGCTGGACGCCTCGCTGCTGTTGGTGGTGCTGACGCGGTTCCTGCCACCGGATGACCCGCGGGTGCGCAACACCGTCTTGGCGATCGCCGACGAGCTCACCCAGGAAGGCCTGGTGCTGCGCTACCGGGTCGAGGAGACCGACGATGGGCTGTCCGGCGAAGAGGGCACCTTCACGATCTGCTCGTTCTGGCTGGTGTCGGCGCTGGTCGAAATCGGAGAGGTGCGGCGCGCCAAACGCCTGTGTGAGCGGCTGCTGTCCTACGCCAGCCCGCTGCACCTCTACGCCGAGGAGATCGAGCCGCGCACCGGCCGGCAGCTGGGCAACTTCCCGCAGGCGTTCACCCACCTGGCGCTGATCAACGCAGTGGTGCACGTCATTCGCGCCGAGGAGGAAGCCGACGGTTCCGGGATGTTCCAGCCGGCGAACGCTCCGATGTGACGTGGCGATCGCAAGCGCGGCGTGAGCCGGGCGAAGCGGGTCGCCACCATCAGACCCCGCAGCGCGTCAGCCGCGGCTGCTGAGCTTGTCCATGAGCGCGTGGGTGAGGTCGACGGCCGTCGAGTTGATATCGGCGTTCCCCGCGTCTGCCGGGGTATAGATCGGAATGAAGTCGACGGTGACCTCGACCAGGTAAGGCCCCTTGACGCCGAGGGCCCGCGCGGTGGGGATTGCGTTCAAACCCCCGTGTGGGCCGGACCCCATCGAAACGGTAGCCGCGACAACGGAATCCCGGACGCGTACGTCGGAGATGGCGTCCGAACCCCATACGTCGATGGGCTCGACGGTCAGCGTGGTGCCGTCGCACTTCTGCCACTGCGCGGTGAATTTGGCGAACAACGCGCTGGCGTCCCCGGTCGTGCGCAACGCCACGATGCCTTCCTGGATGCTGTCGACCTTCACGGAATCACCCTTGTGCACCCACATTTCGGCGGCAGTGTCTTGGATCGGCGCTGAACCATAGGTGCCCCGCTGCATCAGGTGAACGACTCCGATGCAGTCGGCGGGCTGGCCGTTGTCCCAGTTGCTTCCCAACTTGTCGGTGCCGCCGAACTCCGAGTAGTGCGGGTAGGGCTGAAACGGCTGACCGAGCAGCCTTGCCAGCGCGGTGCCGTCGAACAAGGCCCGCTTGATGGCCGGCACCCGCCCCGCGTCCGGCGCCAGAGTGGCTGTGCCAGAAGTGGTTTCGGTGCACCCGCTCGCCAGCAGCACCGCAACCAAAGCGGCCAGCGGGCGCCCGCTGCTTGTCACTTCGTTCCTTGCCTCCCCGGCGCGACGTCAGCCCAGCGCGCTGACTTTGTCCATCAGGGCGTGCGCCACGTCGATCGCGCTGGAGTTGATGTCCGCCGATCCCGGGTCAGAGGACCGGCGTCCGCCGAAGAACACCACCTGCACCTCGACGAGGCAGTTCGACCGGATGCCGATGGCGCGTGCCTGCGGGGTCGGTCGCAGGGGCGGCATGTTGGGCAGTATGGATGTCGCGGTTTTGGTTGCCGCGACGGTGGATTCGGTGGCGCGGACATCGCTGATGACGTTCGTGGTGCTGATCGGACCGGACTGTTCCGACGTCGTCATGCCGTTGCACTGCTGCCACTGCCCCGAGAACTGAGCGAACAGCGCCCGGGCCTGCGTGGCCGACGGAAGCGTGACCACGCCCTCCTCGACCACGATCACCTGCGCCGGTTGGCCGTTGTTCCACCACGACTCCGACGCAACATCTTTCACGTCGGCCGACCGGTACACGCCCTGCTGCAACATCGCCGTCACGCCCAGGCAGCCGGCCTGCGTTGTCGATCGCTTGACCTGATAGAGCTTTTCGGGCCCGCCGAACGAGGCCGGATCACGCGCCACGAAGGTCTGATCGAGCATCCGCGACAGCGTCGCGCCGTCGAGGAGCACCTGCTTGACCGTCGCGCCGCTGAGCGGTCCCGGCTTCAGGTTCGGCGCCGGCTTCGCCGTGCCGGCCACGACGTCACCGCAGCCCGTCGCCAGTGCGGCGACGGCCATCAGCACCGTCGCCATTCCCCGCATTCGCATGGTTATTTCTTGCCCTTGTCCCCCGCGGCGTCGGCGGAAAGCGCCGCGACGAACGCCTCCTGTGGCACATCGACGCGCCCGATGGTCTTCATCCGCTTCTTGCCTTCCTTCTGCTTTTCCAGAAGCTTGCGTTTACGGGTGATGTCGCCGCCGTAGCACTTGGACAACACGTCCTTGCGGATCGCGCGGATGTTCTCGCGCGCAATGATTTTCGATCCGATGGCGGCCTGGACGGGCACCTCGAACTGCTGGCGCGGGATGAGCTCTTTGAGCTTGGTGGTCATCTTGTTGCCGTAGGCCGATGCCCCGTCCTTATGAACGATCGCGCTGAACGCGTCGACCGCCTCGCCCTGCAACAGGATGTCGACCTTGACCAGTTGAGCCTCTTGCTCGCCGGCCTCCTCGTAGTCGAGGCTGGCGTAGCCCCGGGTGCGCGACTTCAGCGAGTCGAAGAAGTCGAAGATGATCTCGCCCAACGGCATGGTGTAGCGCAACTCGACCCGTTCGGGTGACAGGTAATCCATGCCGCCCAGCTCGCCGCGACGCGACTGGCACAGTTCCATGATGGTGCCGATGAATTCGCTGGGGGCGATGATCGTGGTCTTGACCACCGGCTCGTATACCTCGCGGATCTTGCCCTCCGGCCAGTCCGACGGGTTGGTCACCCAGATCTCGGTGCTGTCCTCCTTGATCACGCGATAGACCACGTTGGGCGACGTCGAGATCAGGTCCAGATTGAACTCGCGCTCCAGGCGCTCACGGGTGATCTCCATGTGCAGCAGACCCAGGAAGCCGCAACGGAATCCAAAGCCCAGCGCCACCGATGTCTCCGGCTCGTAGGTCAGGGCGGCGTCGTTGAGTTGCAGGCGGTCCAGGGCGTCGCGCAGAACCGGGTAGTCCGAACCGTCCACCGGATACAGGCCGGAGTAGACCATCGGCTTGGGTTCGCGGTATCCGGTCAGCGCTTCGGCGGCACCGTGGCGTGCCGTCGTCACGGTGTCACCCACCTTGGATTGTCGGACGTCTTTGACGCCGGTGATGAGGTAACCCACTTCCCCCACGCCCAGGCCGTCGCTGGCCTTCGGCTCCGGCGAGACGATGCCGACCTCGAGCAGTTCGTGGGTGGCGCCGGTGGACATCATCGCGATGCGCTCGCGCGGGGTGATCTTGCCGTCGACCACCCGGACGTAGGTCACCACACCGCGGTAGATGTCGTAGACCGAGTCGAAGATCATGGCGCGCAGCGGCGCGTCGGCCTCACCCTGCGGGGGTGGCACCTCGCGCACCACGTGATCGAGCAGGTCGGCGACGCCGTCTCCGGTCTTGCCGGAGACCCGCAGCACGTCGCCCGGCTCGCAACCGATGATGTGGGCGATCTCGGCGGCGTAGCGATCCGGGTCGGCCGCCGGCAGGTCGATCTTGTTCAGCACCGGAATGATGTGCAGGTCGCGGTCCAGCGCCAAGTAGAGGTTGGCCAGGGTCTGCGCCTCGATGCCTTGTGCGGCGTCGACCAGCAGCACCGCGCCCTCGCATGCCTCCAGCGCGCGCGACACCTCGTAGGTGAAGTCGACGTGGCCGGGGGTGTCGATCAGGTGCAGCACGTAATCTTTTCCGGCGTCGGGGCCGCCGGTGACTTTCCACGGCAGGCGCACGTTCTGGGCCTTGATGGTGATCCCCCGCTCGCGCTCGATGTCCATCCGGTCCAGGTACTGGGCGCGCATCGACCGCTCGTCGACGACGCCGGTGAGCTGGAGCATCCGGTCGGCCAGCGTGGACTTGCCGTGGTCGATGTGGGCGATGATGCAGAAGTTCCGAATCTGCGCCGGCGCTGTGAAGGTCTTGTCGGCGAAACTGCTGATGGGAATCTCCTGGTGCGTGCAAGCTTGACGGGGTGCTTTGCCGCCGTTTCTGGGACGGTTCGCGGGTCTGTCCAGCGTATCCAGACCGGGCCGCGCTGACCTACTTGGACACAATCGCACCCCGCCCCTCGCGTCTATGCTGCGAATATGGCGTCCCCCCGGAAATCCCAGTGGAAGACGTTTCAGCGGTTTGCCGAGAATCTGGTGTTCAACAACGCCCCTCGCCTGGCCCGGCAGGTGCAGAATTCCCAAACCGTACTGCGTGAGCTGCAGCAGGCGGTGCGGATCACCGCGAACGTGATCGCCGCCGTGTCGCCGGCGCCCGCCGATACGCCCGTCACCGGCCGGCCGGTGACCAGCGCCAGCCTGCCGACCGCGCAGCGGGCCCGCAAGCTGGTGTACGCGCCGAGCCTGGACGGCCGGGCCGATCCGGGCGAGATCGTCTGGACGTGGGTGGTCTACGAGGACGACCCCACCCGGGGCAAGGACCGCCCGGTCCTGGTGGTGGGACGGGACCGCAGCGTCTTGCTGGGGTTGATGGTGTCCAGCCAGGAGCGTCACGCCGCGGATCACGACTGGATTGGAATCGGTTCTGGCCCTTGGGATTACGAGGGCAGACCAAGTTGGGTCCGGCTGGACCGGGTGCTCGACGTGCCCGAAGAGGGCATTCGGCGTGAAGGAGCCATCCTGGATCGCGAGATCTTCGATGTGGTCGCCGCGCGGCTGCGTGCCGAGTACTCCTGGCGCTAGTGCGCCGCCGAGCGTGCACTCAGGGCGTTAGTGCGCCGCCGAGCGTGCATTCAGGGCGAGAAAACGCCGAGATTTTCGCCGTGAGTGCACGTTCGGCGAGTGACGCCGGCGAGCGGAGCCGCGCGAGCGGCGCCGGAGAAGCGCTCGTTCAGCCCTGGGTGATGTAGGACTGCAGCTGCCGCTGCTCTGCTTCGAGTTCTTCCAGCCGGGTCTTCACCACGTCACCGATGCTGACGATGCCGATCAGCTTCTTGCCGTCCAGGACCGGCACGTGCCGCACCCGGTTCTTGGTCATCAACACGCTGATGGCGTCGACCTCGTCGGTCTTGCTGCAGGTCGCCAGCATCGAGGTCATGATCTTGGATACCGGGCGAGACAGCACGCTGGCGCCGTGCGTATGCAGCTGGCGCACCACGTCGCGTTCCGACACGATGCCCACCACACCCTCGTCGCCGACCACCACCATGGCGCCGATGTTCTGGTCGCTCAGCCCCGCAAGCAGCTCGCGAACCGTCGCGTCCGGGTTGATGGTCACCACCGCCGCGCCCTTGTTCCGCAAGACGTCCGCTATCCGCATGGGGCCTCCAGCCGGGTTGTGATCCGCTTCACATCAGGCTACGGCTTCCTCGCGCGGCGGGAAAGCCGCCAAGAGAACCTGCAAACAGATCGTGTCCAAATCGGTGAAAGCGCCGCTGATCGGGCGATTGGACCCCTGCGGGCACGCCGGGGCTTGCAAGATAGGGCCATGATCGAGGTCACGCTGCTGGGTACCGGAAGTCCGATCCCCGATCCGAACCGCGCCGGGCCCTCAACCCTGGTGCGCGCCGGAGGGCAGGCGTTCCTGGTCGATTGCGGGCGCGGCGTGCTGCAGCGCGCCGCCGCAGTAGGGGTCGGCGCGGCCGGATTGTCGGCGTTGCTACTCACCCACCTGCACAGCGACCACATCGGAGACCTCGGCGACGTGCTCATCACCCGGTGGATCAGCACTTTCACGCCCAATCCCCCGCCGCTGCCCATCATCGGACCCCCCGGCACCGCCGAGGCGGTCGCGGCGACGTTGAACGCGTTCCGCCACGACATCGGCTACCGGATCGCCCACCACCAGGACATCAGCGAGCCGCCGGCGGTGGACGTCCACGAATACACCGAGGGCCCCGTCTGGGATCGCGACGGGGTAACCATTCGCACGGCCCCCACCGACCACCGGCCGGTGTCCCCGACCATCGGCTTTCGGGTCGAATATCAGGGCGCCTCGGTGGTGCTCGCCGGTGACACCGTCCCGTGCGCCGGCCTGGACGAGCTGGCGGCAGGCGCCGACGCGCTGGTGCACACCGTTATCCGCAAGGACATCGTCGCCACCATCCCCCAGCAGCGGCTGCAGGACATCTGTGACTACCACTCGTCTGTGGAGGAAGCGGCGGCGACCGCGGCCCGGGCCGGGGTGGCCACCCTGGTGATGACGCATTACGTCCCCGCGCCGGTGCCCGGCCAGGAAGAACAATGGCGTGCGCTGGCGGCCACGAATTTCGGTGGACGCATCGAACTCGGTGACGATTTGCACCGGGTCCAGATCGACGCACACACGTGACGGCCGCCGCTTTATCGGTCTGCCGAACCTCGTTGCGCCGCAGGGGATAACGCAAAGCTTGCCACCATCAGCCAGGTCAGCGCCAGCACCCGCGCGACCGGCAAAATGACGCCTAGCGCCGGCCAGATCAGCACCACCGCCGCCGCCTCGGCGAGAACGGCCGTCGCCAAACCGATCCCGGCGAGCGGTTTGGGCAGCACTGCCCTCCCGGAGGCCGCGATCGCGCCGACCAGCAGGCCCAACGCCACGATGTGCGCCGGACCGCCGGCGAGAAACACCAGCAAGTAAAGCGCCCTCACCAATGCCTGGTTCGCCCCGACTTCCGGTATCGACAACGTCCAGCCCAGCAGCCCGGCCAGGCCGAGCGCACCGGCGGCCAGGACGCCACCGGTCAGCGCGACCGACGCGGATCCGGCCCTCGCCCCGAGGTGCCGCAATCGGGCACCGGCGATCGCACCGTAGAGCGCCAGCGGCACCGAGGACGCAAACGTCCCGACGGCGATGATCCGTACGGCCGCCGGCTGAGCCCGGACGTAGTTCGTGACGGCGGCCGGCGGGCCGTATGGCAACGGCATGACGCCGCCTACGGCGACCCCGATGGCGATGCCGCCGACGAGCAGCGCGATGCAGCCCAGGGACAGCGGCGCAAGGGGCCACCCGCTACGACTTGGGTTCTCGTCGCGCCGAGCCGCGACCCCGGCCGAATCGTTCATTCCCGCAACGCTATCCCCGTGCCTGAGTATCACCCCGGCTAGGCGAGCCGAGTTACCTCCACGATCACGTCGAGGTCGGTGGCGCCCTCCCCGGAGTAGATGCCCTTCAACGGGGAGACGTCGGCGTAGTCGCGGCCCGCGCCCACGCCCACGTACTGCTCGGTGATCTCGGTGGCGTTGGTGGGGTCATAGCTCCACCACGCGCCCGTCCACGCCTCGATCCAGGCGTGGCTTCGCCCGTCTACGGTGTCCCCGACCACGGCATCGCGTTTGGGATGCAGATAGCCCGATACGTAATGCGCAGGAATTCCCATGCTGCGCAACAACATCAGCGACAGGTGCACGAAGTCCTGGCAGACACCCTTGCCCGCCTTCAGCGCGTCCAGCCCGGACGAGTGCACGCTGGTGGTCCCCGGAAGGTATTCCAATTCGTTGCGTACCCAATCGGCTGCCGCCACAACGGCTTCGGCCGGCTTGTGGGTTTTGCTGATCTTCTTGCCAACCGACGCGACGCGCTTGCTGGCCGGGGCATGCTCGGTGGGGCGAAGCAGGTCGTCGTAGCGATCGATCACCGTCTCCGATTGCAGGTCGCTCCAGTCCACATCCATCGAGAGTGGCTCGGCCCGCTCGGTTTCGACGACCGAGGACGACATCACCGTGAGATCGGTGTGCGGCGCGTGCAGGTCGAAAGCGGTGACCGCGGTGCCCCAGTAGTCGATGTAGCGGTAGGACCGGGTCGCGGGGATGGTTTCGACGCGGTTGAGGATCACGTTCTGCCGGGTGTTCGACCGCGGGGTCAGGCGAGCCTCGTTGTAGGAGGCGGTCACCGGCGACTGGTAGGCATATCCGGTGGTGTGCACCACCCGCAGCCGCCACATCAGCCGTCCCCCTTCCTGCTGACCAGCCGGGCGCGCTGCCCCGCATCCGACCACGCCACCCAGGGCGTGACGTGAAAGTACTGCAGCGCCAACGCCTCGCCGACGTCACGGCAGGTCCGCTGCAGCCCGGCCAGCCGGCTTTCCAACGATTCCAGTAGCACGCCGGGCTGGACGAACTCCAACTCGCTGCGGGCCTGGCCGAGCAGCCGCTGCGCCTCGGCGGTGGCCCCGATCCGGCTCTGCCGGTTGTGGACCAGTTCGTCGAGATTGTGTTCGGCGAGCCGCAGCGAGTAGAACACCGAACGCGGAAACAGCCGGTCCAGCAACATGAATTCGACCACCCGGCCCGCGTCCAACACACCGCGGTAGGTGCGCAGGTAGGTGTCGTGGGCGCCGGCCGAACGCAACAGCGTGACCCACGCCGGGGACGAGGCGCTGTCACCGACACGCGACAGCAGCAGCCGCACCGTCATGTCGACCCGTTCGATCGCCCGGCCCAGCACCATGAACCGGTAGCCGTCGTCGCGGGACAGCGTCGAGTCCGCCAGGCCGGCGAACATCGCAGCACGACGCTCGATGAACGACAAGAAGTCATGCGGCCCAAGACGTTTGGCGGCCCGTTCCCGCTCTGGCAGGGCGTGATAGGTGGTGTTGAGACACTCCCAGATCTCGCTGGAGGTCACCTCGCGCGCCGATTTCGCGTTTTCTCGTGCCGAGGTGATGGCGTCGACGATCGAGCAGCCACCCTGGGCGTTGGTGCTGTAGGCCACCAGGTCGGTCAAGGACCACACGTCCAGGTGGTGATCCGGTGGGTCGATGCCGAGCACCCGCAGCAGCAGGCGCGATGCCTGGTCCGGGTCGACGCTGGAATCCTCGAGCAACTGGTGCAGCGCCACGTCCAGGATGCGGGCGGTGTCGTCGGCGCGCTCGACGTAACGGCCGATCCAGTACAGCGCCTCGGCGTTACGTGCCAGCATCGTGCACCGCCCTTTGTTGTTGCTGCTGCTCGAGCTGCTCGCGCTGGGGCAGTTCGGCGGGCTGCGCCTGCTGAGATGTCAGCCGTTGCGCCTCTTCCAACGGGTCGGGCAGCGAACGCACCACCTCCGCCGCCTCGAGTTCGTGGTCGCCGGCCGCCGCCCGCGACGCCAACACCCACGTGTCCTTGGAGCCTCCGCCCTGGCTGGAGTTGACCACCCGCGACCCCTCGACCAGGGCCACCCTGCTCAGCCCGCCGGGCAGCACCCACACGTCGTTGCCGTCGTTGACCGCGAACGGTCGCAGATCGACGTAGCGGGGGGCCAGGGTGTTGCCGATCTGCGTCGGGACCGTCGACAGCTCCATCATCGGCTGCGCGATCCAGCTCCGGGGATCGTCACGCACCTTCTTGGCGGCGGCGGCCAGCTCCTTCTCCGAGGCCTCCGGACCGAACACGATGCCATAGCCTCCGGATCCCTCCACCGGCTTGAGAACCAGCTCGTCGATGCGGTCCAGCACCTCTTCACGCTCGTCGTCGAGCCAGCAGCGCAACGTCTCGACGTTGGCCAGCAGGGGTTTTTCGCCCAGGTAGTACTCGATCATCGTGGGGACGTAGGTGTAGACGAGTTTGTCGTCCCCGACGCCGTTGCCGATCGCGCTGGAGATGGAGACGTTGCCGGCGCGGGCCGCGTTGACCAGGCCGGCCACGCCCAGCACCGAGTCGGCGCGGAACTGCAGCGGGTCCAGGAAGGCGTCGTCGATGCGCCGATAGATGACGTCGACCTGGCGTTCGCCCTCGGTGGTGCGCATGTACACCTGGTTGTCGCGGCAGAACAGGTCGCGCCCTTCGACCAGCTCGACGCCCATCTGGCGGGCCAGCAGCGAATGCTCGAAATAGGCCGAGTTGTAGACGCCCGGGGTCAGCACCACCACGGTCGGATCCGCCTCGTTGGTGGCCGCGGAGTTGCGCAAAGCCCGCAGCAGGTGCGAGGCGTAGTCGTCGACCGCACGCACCCGGTGGGTGGCGAACAGGTTGGGAAAGACGCGCGCCATGGTGCGCCGGTTCTCCATCACGTAGGACACACCGGACGGCGAGCGCAGGTTGTCCTCGAGAACCCGCCAGACGCCCTTGTCATCGCGGATCAGGTCGATGCCGGCCACGTGGATGCGCACCCCGTTGGGTGGGACGATGCCCATCGCCTGGCGGTGGAAATGTTCACAAGAGGTGATCAGCCGGCGCGGGATGACACTGTCGTTCAGTATTTCCTGGTCACCGTAGATGTCATCGAGGTACATCTCGAGCGCCTTGACCCGCTGGGTGATGCCGCGTTCCAGGCGCATCCAGTCGACCGCCGAGATCACCCGCGGCACCAGGTCCAGCGGAAACGGCCGCTCCTGGCCCGATAGCGAGAAGGTGATCCCCTGGTCGAGGAAGGCGCGGGAGAGCGCCTCGGCGCGAGCCCTCAGCTCCGAGGCGTCCGACGGCGCGAGCTCGGCGTAGATACCCCGGTACGGGCCGCGGACGGCGCCCTGAGCATCGAACATCTCGTCGAACGCCATCTCGTAGGCGTCCGAAGACCCGTTGTACCCGCCGAAAATGCGTTCAGAACGGGCAGCGCGAAAACCCCGCTTGGTGTCGTCAAGCTGGTTCGTAAGACTCACTGTTCAGATGCTGCCTCAAGTCGACGTTCTGGCAGCCCACGTGTTCCCGTTTTGGGAGAAAACGTAACTCACTGATAACCTGGGCAATCGCTGTGGTGATATCCGGCGCCCCACAAAACGTCTAATCGAAGAAGGAACTCCAGCGTGGCCAACATCAAGTCGCAGCAGAAGCGCAACAAGACGAACGAGCGCGCTCGCCTGCGCAACAAGTCGGTGAAGTCGTCGCTGCGTACCGCTGTCCGCGCCTTCCGCGAGGCCGCCCACGCCGGCGACAAGGAGAAGGCCGCCGAGTTGCTGGTGTCGACCACCCGCAAGCTGGACAAGGCCGCCAGCAAGGGCGTCATCCACAAGAACCAGGCGGCGAACAAGAAGTCGGCGCTGGCGCAGGCCCTCAACAAAATCTGAGGCCCTACCGGCAGGCGACGCCCACCCTCTAGCGACCGCGCTGGGCGGCCAGCTCGGCAACCTGCCTTACCGCGGATTCCAGGGCGTAGTCGGCGTCCACCACCGCTCCCTTGACGTTCGCGTTGAGCGCCGCCACCACCTTCATCGCCGAGGCCACCGAGTCATTCGACCAACGCCGCGCCTGTTTCTGGGCCTTCTGCACCCGCCAAGGCGGCATCCCGAGCTGTGACGCGAGCCGGTAGGGATCACCTGACAGGGGGCCGACCCGGCCGATCGTGTGGATCGCCTCAGCAAGCGCATCGGCCAGCACCACCAGTGGCTCCCCCCGCATCATCGCCCACCGCAGCGCCTCGGCGGCTCCTTCGATGTCGCCGGTCACCGCCTTGTCCGCGATGTCGAAGCCCTTCACCTCGGCCCTGCCGCTGTGATAGCGGCGCACCGCAGCGGCGTCGACCAGCCCGCCGGTGTCGGCCACCAACTGGGAGCAGGCAGAAGCCAGCTCCCGCAGATCAGAACCGACCGAATCCAGCATCGCGGTCACCGTGTCCTCGTCGGCCTTGACCCGCAAACCGCGAAATTCCTTGCGGACGAAGTCGATCCGTTCGCTGAGTTTGGTGATCCGCGCGCACGCATGCACCTCGGCGCCCAGGGATTGCAGCTCGGTGGCCAGCGCCTTGGCTCGCCCGCCACCCGAGTGCACCACGACCAGCACCACGCCCGTCGGCATGTCACTCGCGGCCGAAACGATCACCGCCGCAGCGTCTTTGCCGGCTTCGCCGGCGGCCTCGAGCACGACGATGCGTTCGTCGGCGAACAATGACGGACTCAGCAGCTCGGCGAGCTCATACGTGCTGACATCGCCGGCGCGCATTCGGTTGACCGGAACGTCGTCGGTGCCGGCCCGTTTGCGCGCCGACCGCAAAACGTTAGCCACCGCCCGCTCGACCAGCAGTTCCTCGTCTCCCAGGACCAGGTGCAACGGCGAAACCTCGCTCACCCCACGATGGTGTCACGCCCCACCGACTGCGCCGCCCGGGGATCCAACGGCTCAGCAATCCGTGCTACCACAGCCCGGACAGCGCCCAGGCCAGCCCGGTCAGCGCCGCCACTGCCCCCACGACGCGGAAAGGCCGCCACCGCCACAACACCACCGCCAGCACCGTGACCCCGCCGACGATCATCGTGCCGGGCACACCCTGCGGCACCGGCAAGGTCGCGCCCGCCATGTTGGCAGCGCAGCGGGCGACTTGGTCCACCCACCACAACTCGGGACCGGTGAACCGGATCAGCAGCCGCGCGGCGCCCGGCCATATCCCGCACAGCGCGGCCGCCGCGGTGCCTAACACCGTGATCGGCGCGATGACGGCGGCCACCACGAGGTTCGCGAGCGCGGCAACCACACTGAATCGGCCCGAGATCGCCGCCACCAGAGGCGCGGTCACCACCTGCGCGGCCCAGGCGACGGCCAGCGCATCGGCCAGCGGCTTGGGCCATCCTTTGCCGACCAGGCGCCGCGACCAGACCGGCGCGATGACGACCAGCGCGGCGGTGGCGACCACGGACAGCGCGAACCCCACGTCGACGGCCAGCGCGGGGGCGACGGCCAGCAGCACCAGCACCGTGGCGGCCAGGGCCGGAATGGCCTGGCGCCGGCGTGAAGACAACATGCCCGCCAGCGCGATGGCACTCATCACCGCCGCCCGCAACACACTCGCCGTGGGCTGCACGACGATGACGAAGGCCACCAGGGCCAGCGCGGCAAGCGCGACAGCCGCCCGCGGGCCGATCAACCGCGCCGAGAACAACACCGCGCCACACACGATCATCACGTTCGCGCCCGACACGGCCATCAGGTGCGTCATGCCGGCCGCGCGGAAATCGCGGTTGATGTCGGCCGGCACCGCCGAGGTGTCGCCTAGCACCAGCGCGGGCAGCATCGCTGCCTGCTCCCCGGGCAGCGCGTCGCGGGCGGCGACGGCGAATCGGTCGCGCACCGCGTGCGCGGCCCGCTGCACGGCGCTTGCGGCGCCCATGGTCGGCTGCCCCGATGCGTTGAGCACCGCGACCGTCAAGTCGCGACGGGTCGGCCGGGTGATGCGCGCGGTGAACTGCACCGGCTGGCCCACCGCCACGGCGGCGAAGTCCGAGGCGCGCGCGAAAACGACCACCCGGCCGGATGTTTCGGCGGTGCGCAAGCGCTGCAGGGTGGCGCGAAACATCAACCGGCTGCTGCCCAGCGACACCGTGCTCTCGGTGGGGGTGACCGTGACTTGGGCGCTGCTGCCGAAGGCCGCGGTGATCGGGTGGTGAACGACGGCGTCGGTGCGCAGCGCGATGGCGAAGCCGTACCCCGCCCCCACCACACCGACCGCCGCGAGGCCGGCGCTGATCGATCGCAGCCGCGCATTCCGGCCGGGCCGGTGCGCCGCACGCCACGCCAGCGCACCGGACGCGGCAATCAACCCGACGCAGCACCAGGCGAGCATCGGGCCGGCCTGCCACCAGACCCCGCCGGCGGTCACCACCCAACAGGTCAACGCGGCCGGCACCAGGCGCACATCGGCATGCTCGGAAGGCGATTCGCCCGGTCCGGGATGAACCACCGGGGTCAGACACGGACGAGGGCGCGCAGCTTCTCCAGCCGCGCCGGCCCGATGCCCTCGACTTCGGCGAGCTGGTCGACGCTGGTGAATTTGCCGTTGGATTGCCGCCACGCCACGATCGCGGCCGCGGTGACCGGTCCGACCCCGGGAAGATCGTCGAGTTGCTGAGCGGTCGCGGTGTTCAGGTCGACGGTCTGGCCGGGCTTCGGCTTGACCGACCCCGGCGCCGATGGCGGTGCCTTCGATGTGGGTGTCGTTCCGGTTGCCACCGAACTGCCCAGCGCCGTCGGCTGCCCGGGAACCGGGGCGAGACCCACCACGATCTGTTCGCCGTCACCGACCGGCCGGGCCATGTTCAATCCGATGGTGTCCGCGCCGTCCACCGCGCCGCCGGCGGCCGACAGCGCATCGGCGATGCGCGCGCCCGGTGCGAGCGTCACCAGACCCGGCGAGTGCACCAGGCCGACCACGCTGACCACCACCGGGCGGTCGGGACTCGGCGGCTGTGCGGCACCCGGGCCGGCCGATGACCTGGGGCCGGCCGTCGAGACCTTCTCCACCGGTGGCAGCTTGGCCGACATCACCGGCGCCGGGCGGTCGCGCAGCAAGGTGAACACCGTGACCAGCACCGCCAGCGCCGCCACGATCGCCAACCCGATGGCGCCGGCCCGTCCGGGGTCGGCACGCACCCTGGCCACCCAGCCGCGGCCCTGTGACGCGTCGGGGAGCCACCGCGGCAACAGCGAATTCTGGTCGTCATCGGGGGCCTCCTCCGTCGAGCCCGAGGGCGCGTCGCCGGGCTCGACGGGCGCTTCGGTCTCCGGTTCAGCGTTGAGCCGTCGCTGTAGGCGCTCCGCCGGAAGTTCTGTTCGCATGGGCCGACGGTAGGTCCGCGCACCGCCCCGACGGCATCGCTCAGCGGCGCCACCGGGCCGATCTGTGAATTAACCCGAGGCTGTGCACAGAGTCCGCGAGGGATGGGTCAAGATGGAAGTCGAGCGAACGACCGGCATCGCCAGAAAGCAGCTCTGGGCGCTGCGTGGTCACACCTCACCCGAAACGACAGGAGGCTGCCGATGCAACTGGCGCTCACACCCGAGGAAGCCGCGTTCCGCGACGAGCTTCGCAACATCTACACCACCAAGATTCCCGAGGAGCTGCGCGAGCGGGTGCGCCAGGGGTCGGCGGCAGTGATCCACGAGGACATCGTCACCAGCCACAAGATCCTGCACGAGCACGGCTTGGCGGTACCGAACTGGCCAGTCGAGTGGGGCGGCAAGGACTGGACGCCGACCCAGCACCAGATCTGGGCCGACGAGATGCAGCTGGCGTGCGTGCCCGAGCCGCTGAACTTCAACACCAAAATGGTGGGCCCGGTGATCGCCGAATTCGGTTCGGAGGAGGTCAAACAACGCTTCCTGCCCCCGACGGCCAGCCTCGACATCTGGTGGTGCCAGGGCTTTTCGGAGCCCGAGGCCGGCTCGGACCTGGCGTCCCTGCGTACCACCGCGGTCCGCGACGGCGACAGCTACGTCGTCAACGGCCAGAAGACCTGGACCACGCTCGGCCAATACGCGGACTGGATCTTCTGCCTGGTCCGCACCGATCCGCAGGCGCCCAAGCGGCAGGCCGGCATTTCGTTCCTGCTGTTCGACATGGATACGCCGGGCATCACCCTGCGGCCCATCAAAACGATCGACGGCGGACAAGAGATCAACGAGGTCTTCTTCGAAGACGTCCGGGTGCCCGCCAATCAGCTTGTCGGAGAAGAGAACCAGGGCTGGACGTACGCCAAGTTCCTGCTGGGCAACGAGCGCACCGGCATCGCCGGCGTGGGGCGGACCAAGGTGCGCCTCGCCGAGGTGAAGAAGCACGCCACGGCTACCGGGGTGCTCAACGACCCGCTGTTCGCGGCGCGGCTGGCCGAGGCCGAAAACGAGCTGCTGGCACTGGAACTCACGCAGTCGCGAGTGGTCACGGACTCCGCGGACGGACAGCCCAACCCCGCCTCGTCGGTGCTCAAGCTGCGCGGCAGCCAACTTCAGCAGGTCGCCACCGAACTGCTCGTCGAGGTGGCCGGGCCGGATGCGCTGCCGGCCGACGGCGAAGACATTTCGTCGCCGCCCTGGGCGCAACACAGTGCGCCGCACTACCTCAACTATCGCAAGACGTCGATCTACGGCGGTAGCAGCGAGGTGCAGCGCAACATCATCGCGTCGACGATTCTGGGATTGTGAGGCAGCCATGGACTTTCAGTTGAGCGACGAGCAAGCCCTGCTCCGCGACACCACCCGCGACCTGTTGTCGCGCACCTATGACCCGGAAAGCCGCAACAAGATCATCGGCTCCGATCTCGGCTGGAGCCGCGAGGTGTGGAATCAGCTCGCCGACACCGGCATTCTGGGTCTCGGCTTCGAGCCCGAGGAGTCCGGCCAGATCGAGATCATGGTGGTGCTTCACGAAATCGGGCGCCGACTGGCCCCCGAACCGGTGCTGCATGCCGCGCTGGGGCCCGGTGCGCTGATCGCCGAGCGGGGCAGCGCTGAGCAGAAGCAACTGCTCGAGGAGGTCGCTGGCGGACAGCGGCTGCTGGCGTTCGCCCACCTCGAGCCGGGCCAGCGCAAGCCGTCCGCCGAGGTGAGCACCAAGGCTGCGCAGCAAGGGGATTCGTGGACGCTGACCGGTCGCAAGAACCCGGTCCTAGCCGGCGACTGCGCCGACACCTTGGTGGTCAGTGCCGGCTTGCCGAACGGCGGCACGGGGCTGTTCCTGGTCGATGCGGCATCGGTGACCAGGCACCCGTACCGGACGTTCGACGGACAGCGCGGCGCCCAGATCGACCTGGATTCCACCGCCGCCGAACCCCTCGGCGAAGCAGGCGACGTGTCGGGTGCCGTCCGCGACGCCGTCGTGCGCATTCAGTCGGCGCTGTGCGCCGAAGCGCTTGGGGCAATGGAGGAATCGCTGCGCCTGACCACCGATTACCTCAAGACCCGCAAGCAATTCGGCGTCACGCTCAACAAGTTCCAGGCGCTCACACAGCGCGCCGCGGACATGTACGTGTCGCTGGAGATGGCGCGCAGCATGACCCTGTACGCGGCCATGTCGATCGCCGACGGCAAGCTCGACCCGTTGATCGCCTCGCGGGCCAAACTGCAGATCGGTCGCTCGGGCCGGCACATCGCGCAGGAGTCGGTCCAGATGCATGGCGGCATCGGGGTGACGGCGGAATACCCGGTCAGCCACTACGCCGCCCGGCTCACCGCGATCGAAAACACCCTGGGCACCTCGGGCGAGCACCTGCACAACCTGATTGATCATGTCGGCGACTACGACTTGGCCCGTCTTTAAGGCATGGCCGAGCGCGCGGAATTAAGCCAGAGGGTCATCGAGTTCCTATCGGCCGGCACCCGCACCGGGATGCTGGGCTACGTCGCCGCCGACGGCCGGCCGCTGGTCGCGCCGGTGTGGTTCGTGGTCGACATCGGGCAAGACGGCGCTGAACTGGCGTTCAACACCGGGCGCGACACGTCGAAAGGCCGTGCTCTGGCTCGGGATTCGCGAGTGGTGATCTGCGTTGACGACCCCCACCCGCCGTACTCGTTCGTCCAGGTTCAGGGCGTGGCCGCGGTCAGCGAGGACGTGCAGGACGTGCTGGACATCGCCACCCGCACGGGGCGCCGCTACATGGGTGCCGACCGCGCCGAAGAATTCGGCCGTCGCAACGCCGTTCCCGGTGAATTAGTGGTGCGGGTGCGCCCGACCAAGGTCAACGCGGGATTCGACATCAGCAACTAGTTCGCCCCACGGCAAAGGAGCCGCGATGAGCAAGGCAAGCAAGGACCGTCCGCTGCGGGTGATCCAGTGGACGACGGGAAACATCGGGCGCCGTTCCCTGCACGCCATCATCGGGCGGCCTGACTTGGAACTGGCCGGGGTGTATGCGCATGGCGCCGACAAGGTCGGCGTCGACGCCGCCGATCTGGCGGGCTGGCCGGAGCCGACCGGGGTACGGGCGACCAACGACATCGACGCGCTGCTGGCCCTGGGCGCCGACGCGTGTTGCTATAACCCGTTGTGGCCCAACATCGACGAGTTGGTGCGGCTGCTGGAATCGGGAGTCAACGTGTGCACCAGCGCCGCGTGGATCACCGGCGGCAAGCAGACGCCGCAGGACCACAAACGCATCGAGGATGCCTGCCAGAAGGGCAATTCGACGATCTTCGGCAGCGGAGCGCACCCGGGCATGACGAATATGGTGGGCATGGTTCTGTCCGCCTCGTGCGAGCGCGTCGACGAGATCCGGATCACCGAGTCGGTCGACTGCTCGACCTACGAGTCGGCGGAAACCCAGACGGCGATGGGTTTTTCGCAAGATCCCGATACCCCTGGGCTGGCCGAAAACGTGCGGCGGGAAAGCGAGGTCTTCGCGGAATCGGCCGCGATGATGGCCGACGCGATCGGCGCGAAGCTGGACAAGATGACCTTCGACGTCACCTTCACCGCGGCCACCGGTGACTCCGATCTGGGCTTCATGAAGATCCCCGCCGGAACGGTCGGCAGCGTCTACGGATACCACCGCGGCTGGGTCGGCGACCGCAACGTCGTCAGCGTCGGATTCAACTGGACCATGGGCAGCCACGTCGTCCCGCCCAAGCCACTCGAGCACGGCCACGTCATTCAGGTCTTCGGGTTGCCCAACATGCGGACCGTGTTGCACTGCCTGCCGCCCAAGGATTGGACGGAGCCCGGGTTCATGGGACTGGGAATGATCTACACCGCCATGCCGGTCACCAATGCCGTCCCGGCGGTGGTGGCCGCCCCGGCCGGGATCGTGACGCTGGCGGATTTGCCTCCGGTCACCGGCCGGCTGGCCCCCTAGCGGCTATGCCGTTCGCCACAACAGGCGGCCCCGGGAGGAACGCTTGCGTGCACTAAGGTTAGTATCCCTAACTGAGCAAATGTTCCGTTGACAGTGGTGTCGTCGGCGACGGTTGGTGAGCTTTGCGGAAGGCGGTCAGGTGGTGACTAGTCCAGACTCAGATTCCCGCCCCGGCCTCTTGACCCGCGCGCTCAAACACGGGTGGATCCCGCTGGTGCTGGTGGTCGTTCTGGCGACCTCGGCGCTGATCGTGTCGCGGCTGCACAGGATCTTCGGTTCGGAAGATCTCAACGCGAACGCCGGCAAGGGAATCGACATCGTGCAGTTCAACCCGAAGGTCGTCGTTTACGAAATCTCCGGCTCCCCGGGTACGACCGCGAACATCAACTACTGGGACGAAAACGCCAACACGCATCAGGTCAACAACGCCCCGCTGCCGTGGTCGACCACGATCTCCACCACGCTGCCGTCGGTGAGCGCCAACATCATGGCGCAGAGCGACGGCAGCACCATCAGCTGCAAGATCACCGTGGACGGCATCGTCCGCGACAACCAGAACTCCGACGGCCATAACGCCCAGACCTTCTGCCTGGTGAAGTCCGCATGAGCGAAGTGAACAGCAAGACCGAGCGCGACCTGAGCGCCGCCGACACCGGCCCGATCAAAACTGGACGCCTGTCCAAGGCCGAACGGGGCCACCGGCCTTACCTGCCCCACGCGATCCGCATCTTCGCGATACCGATCATTCTGGGCTGGGTGGCCGTCACCGTGTTGGTGAACGTCATCGTTCCCACCCTGGAGAAGGTCGGCGAGGCGCACTCGGCGCCGATGACACCGCTGGACGCGCCGTCGATGAAGGCGATGATGCGCCTGGGCCACAACTTCCACGAGTTCGACTCCAACAGCACCGTCATGATCGTCCTGGAGGGTCAGCACCCGCTGGGCCCGGACGCGCACCAGTACTACGACAAGCTGATCCGGCAACTCCGCCAGGACCCCAAGCACATTCAGCACATTCAGGACTTCTGGGGCGACCGGCTCACCGCCGCCGGCGCGCAGAGCGCCGACGCCAAGAGCGCGTATGTACAGGTGAACCTCGCCGGTAACCAGGGCACGACGCTGGCCAACGAGTCGGTGGACGCCGTTCGCAAGGTCATCGACGAGAACAAGTCGCCGCCCGGCGTCAAGGCCTACGTCACCGGTCCCGCGGCATTGTCCGACGACATGCACATCATCGGTAACGCCAGCCTGGCCAAGATCACGCTGTTCACCCTGGGCGCCATCGCGATCATGTTGCTGTTGGTCTACCGGTCGATCGTCACCACGCTCGTGCAGCTGTTCATGACCTTTGTCGCGCTGGCCTGTTCGCGCGGGGTCGTCGCGGTTCTCGCCTACCACAACGCATTCGGGCTCACCACCTTCGCCGCCAACATCCTCACCATGCTGGCGATCGCCGCGGGAACCGACTACGGAATCTTCCTCGTCGGCCGATACCAGGAGGCGTTGGCCGCGGGCGAGGACCGAGAAACTGCGTACTACACCACATTCAAGGGCGTCGCCCCGGTCGTCTTGGGATCGGGCCTGACGATTGCGGGCGCGACCTATTGCCTGAGTTTTTCGCGGTTGCCGTGGTTCAACACCATGGGCGCGCCCGTGGCGATCGGCATGCTGGTGGTCGTGCTGGCCGGCATCACGCTGGGCCCGGCGGTGGTCTTCGTCGGAAGTCGCTTCCACCTCTTCGAACGGCAGGCCAAGCGCGGTCGGCTGTGGCGTCGGGTCGGCACCGCCGTCGTGCGTTGGCCCGCACCGATTTTGGCGGTCAGCGCAGCGATCGTGCTGGTCGGCATGATCGCCCTGCCGAGCTTCCACACGAGCTACAACGACCGCCATTACCTGCCGCTGTCGGCCCCGTCCAACCAAGGACAGGAGGCCGCGAACCGGCATTTCTCCGAGGCACGGATGAACCCCGACCTGTTGATGGTCGAATCTGACCACGACATGCGTAACCCGGCGGACATGCTGGTGTTGGACCGGGTGGCCAAAAACGAGATGCGCACCCTCGGCATTGCCATGGTCCAGGACATCACGCGGCCACTGGGCATTCCGATCCAGCACAGCTCGATTCCGTTCCAGAACAGCGTCCAAAGCCAGACCACGATGCAGAACATGGGCTTCCTCAAGGAGCGGATGAACGACATCCTGAAGATGGCCGACGACCTGCAAACCCAGATCGACACCACGCAGCGCCAGTACGAGGTGTCGCTAGACCTGGCGGGCGCCGCCGACGACAGCGCGAAGACCACGGCGGTGACGTCGCAGATCACCGACACCCTGCGCGACCACATCGCGGATTTCGACGACACCTTCCGGCCGGTGCGCACGTACTTCTACTGGGAGAAGCACTGCTACGACATTCCGTTGTGCATCGGGCTGCGGTCCCTCTTCGACACGTTCGACGGGTTCGACCAGCTCGCCGAGCAGTTCCACTACCTCACCACCGATATCGCGCACACCGCCAAGGCCACACACGACCTGAATGCGCTGTTTCCCATACTGATCAACACGCTGAAGAACACCAGGGGCATCACGCTGACGCTCTACCAGACGTTCCAGGCGATGATCAACCAGATGGAGGCGATGAGCAACACCGCCATCGTGATGGGGCAAAGCTTCGACAACTCCAAGAACGACGACTTCTTCTACCTGCCGCCAGAAGCGTTTGACAACCCGGACTTCCAGACGGGTCTTCGCATGTTCCTGTCGCCGGACGGCAAGTCGGCGCGGTTCTTCATCACCCATCAGGGCGACCCGATGTCTCCGGAAGGCATCGCGCGGGTCGACGCCGAACGCACCGCCGCGCAGGAGGGGTTGAAGCAGTCCTCGCTGTCGGATGCCAGGGTCTATCTCGGCGGCACCGCCGCAACCTTCAAGGACATGGCCGACGGCGAGAAGTACGACCTGATGATCGCGGTGGTGTCGGCCCTGACCCTGATCTTCATGATCATGCTGCTGCTGACTCGAAGTGTGGTGGCCGCGCTGGTGATCGTCGGCACGGCGGCCAGCTCGATCGCAGCGTCGTTCGGTCTGTCCGTGTTGATTTGGCAGGACTTGTTCGGCATCCGGATCCACTGGATCGTGATGGCGCTGTCGGTCATCATCCTGCTGGCCGTCGGGTCGGACTACAACCTGCTACTGGTCTCCCGGTTCCGTGAAGAGATCCATCGGGGACTCAAGACGGGGATCATCCGATCGATGGCCGGCACGGGTGGTGTGGTGACGGCCGCGGGTCTGGTGTTCGCCTTCACCATGGCGTCCATGCTGGGCAGCGATCTGCGCGTGCTCGGTCAGTTCGGGTCGACCGTGTGCATCGGCCTGCTGCTCGACACGCTGATCGTGCGCACGTTGCTGATGCCCTCGATCGCCACTCTGCTCGGACGGTGGTTCTGGTGGCCGCAAGTCGTGCACCCGCGGGGTGACAACGCGCGACGGCCGGTGAGCGCCTAATCCGCTGGGAGGCTTAGGCTCACCGCGACGGCGCCCGCGCCGACATGCAACGCGAGCACCGGCCCAAGTTCGGTGATGATGGCCGGCTCGCACGCCGGCAGCCGTTCGCCCAGCGCCGTCGCCACCTCTCGTGCGCCGTCCGGATTGTTGACATGGTGCACCGCCAATGCGGCGGCATGCTGCCCGACGACCTGACAGACGCGGTCGATCATCGTCTCCGTTGCATGGCTCACCGTGCGGACCCGTTGGGCCAGAACGAGTTTGCCGTCATCGATACGCAACAGGGGCTTGAGCGCAAGCGCGGTGCCCAGCCAGGCCTTCGCCCCGCCGATGCGTCCGCTGCGGCGCAGGTTGTCCAGCCGGTGCACCACGATGAACGCATGTCCGCGGTCCACGGCCGCGCGCGCCGCGGCCGCGACGGTCTCGACGTCGCCACCGTCGGCCGCGGCCCGCGCCGCGGCCAAAGCGACGAAACCGGTGCCCATCGCGGCTGACTTGGAGTCGACGACGCACACGTTCGGATCGAGATCGGCGGCCGTGCGTTCGGCGGCCCGGCAGGTGCCCGACAGCGCAGCGGAAATGTGGACGGCCACCACCCCGTCCGCACCGCTGTCGGCCAGTGCCTGCTGGTATACGTCGGCCAGTTCGGCCGGAGTGGCGGCCGCGGTCGTGGCCGCCAGCTTGTGGATGTCGCCGGGAACGTCGTCGACACCATCGCGCAGGTCATTGCCGTCGAGCAGGATGTGCAGCGGAACGACGCGTATCCCCCACTTCTCGAGCAGCTCGGCCGGCACGCGCGCCGACGAGTCGGTCACCACCACGACAGTCACGAGCGCTACCCGCGGGGTTTCTCGTTGGGTATCCCGGCTTCGGCCAGCGCCTTGAGCATCAACTCCGCGACCGCCTGGTGAGCCTCGAAATTCCAGTGAATGCCGTCGGGGTTTCCCCGGCCACTCATAATCTGCTCGGCGACAGCGGCTTTGAGATCGACCAAGGGCACCTCGTGGTTTTGCGCCCATTCGGTGATGGCGGCCACCGTCCCCGCACGTCCGTGGTGGGCGCGGCCGTAGGTGTCGGCGATATGCACCGACGGCAGCGAGGCCACGATCGGGATACCGGGTCGGTTGAAATCGATTGCGCCACGGGTCTGTTCGAGATAATCAGCACTCAGGTGCGGAGGCAGCGCCGGCCTGGCGATCGGCGAGAGCCTGGGTTGCAGCCAGCCATAGCCGTCACGTACCCAGCGCCGCAGCCAGGGTGGCCGCACGTAGCGGATCAGCTCGCGCAGCGCGGTGGGCAGCACCGACGGCAGCGAATCCATGCCGCCGGTGGCGAAGATGACCGCGCCGGCCCGCGGAAGTGCCGCCCAGGCTCGCGGGTCCTGGGTCGCCGCCCACCAGATGTCGCGGCACGTCCAACCGATGCGACCAATCAACTCGACATCCCAACCAAGTTGTGCCGCGACAATGTTCGGCCAAATGCGGGGATCGTCTGCGGGAAGGCCCCCGGTGGGCCCGTAATAGGCCAACGAGTCGGCGAAAATCAGCAGTGTGGGCTTCGGCCGCTGCTCACAGGACATCGTTGGACACCTGCGCCGAAGCGTTCCACACATCGAGACGCCAACGGATGCTGTCGAATTCGTCGGCGGGATCGTCGTTGTGCCCGGAAAGTTGCACCCAGCTGGCATTGCCCATGCCGCCCAGAATCGGCCAGTTGGCGACCGGAAGCTTCAGCAGCGCGGCCGACAGCGCGGCGATCAGACCGCCGTGGGCCACCAGCACCACCGGGCGATCCGGCCCGTCGGGATCACCCCATTCCCGCTCGCCGGCAACCAGTTCGGCGACCAACGGCACGCTGCGCGCCGCGACGTCGACCCTGCTCTCGCCGCCGTGCGGCGCCCAGGTGGCGTCTTCGCGCCAGGCCAGCCGCGCACCGGGGGCCTGCGCGTCGACCTCGGTGTGGGTCATCCCCTGCCAGTCGCCGAGATGCGTTTCCCGCAACCGCTGGTCCACCCGGATCGGCACGCCGGTCACCTCACCCAGCCTGAGCGCGGTGTCATAGGCGCGATGCAGGTCCGACGATGCGATCAGCAACGGCTGCAGCTTGCCCAGCACCTCGGCGGCCGCAACCGCCTGTGCCCGCCCGAGTTCGCTGAGTTCGGAATCCAGCTGGCCCTGCATCCGGCTGCCGGCGTTGAACTCGGTTTGCCCGTGCCGCAACATGATCAGACGACGTATCCTCATTGCGCGCCCGGCTCTTCGGAGTCGTCACGGCCCTCGTCCAGGTCTACCGGCACCACCGGGCAGTCGCTCCACAACCGGTCCAGGGCATAGAAGTCACGGTCTTCCTGGTGCTGGATGTGTACGACGATGTCGCGATAGTCCAGCAGCGTCCAGCGGCCTTCCCGGGTGCCCTCGCGACGGGCCGGCTTGTAACCGGCCTTGCGCATCTTCTCCTCGACCTCGTCGACGATGGCGTTGACCTGCCGCTCGTTGGACGCCGAGGCGATCACGAAGCAGTCCGTGATGGCGAGCTGGGCGGAGACGTCGATGACGACGACGTCGTCGGCCAGCTTCGCGGCGGCGGCGCCGGCGGCGACCGTCGCCATGTCGATGGCCTCGTCGGTGGCGCTCATGGGTGTTCCCCTGTGTGCAGGCGACTTTCGTTCACGACCACCGGCGGCCCGTCGTCGTCGCGGTAGAGCCGGCGTTTGGAGACGTACTGCACGACGCCGTCGGGCATCAGGTACCACAGCGGCCGCCGCTGGGCGGCGCGGCGACGGCAATCGGTCGAAGAGATGGCCAGCGCCGGGATCTCCACCAGGGTCAGCGCATGGTCCGGCAGCTCGCCCAGCACCCCGGTGATGTGTTCGCGCCGCAGCTCGTAGCCGGGCCGGCTGACCCCGACGAAGCGCGCCAGCTCGAACGCCGTCTCCCAGCCCTGCCACGACAGGATCGAGGCCAGCGCGTCCGCCCCCGTGATGAAGTACAGCTCGGAGTCCGGGTTGAGGGCGTGCAGATCGCGCAGAGTGTCCTTGGTGTAGGTGGGCCCGGCGCGGTCGATGTCGACCCGGCTGACCGAGAAGCGGGGATTGGACGCCGTGGCGATCACCGTCATCAGGTAGCGGTCCTCGGCAGCAGAAACGTGCCGCTCCTTCTGCCACGGCTGCCCGCTGGGCACGAACACCACTTGGTCGAGGTCGAACAGGTCGGCGACCTCACTCGCGGCAACCAGGTGGCCGTAATGGATGGGGTCGAACGTCCCACCCATCACCCCTAGCCTGCGAAGCTGCTTTTGCACGATTTGCCAGCTTACTTGAGCCGGCGTTACGGCCGGATTTCCCAGGCGTTGGTCACATGCGCCACACCAGCCCCGGGCGTGAGCGCAACGCCCGCTGCGTGCGTCACGCTGGTGTGACGCTGGGCTCTCGCGGTCACGCTGGCGTGACGCTGGGCGACGCGAAGGGGCTCCGGGAGCGGTTAACGACAGGACGCCCGCGCCTACACCGGCAGCAGCTGGTCGATCACCGCGGCCAGCTGCTTGGCCGACCTGCACTCGTGCATCGGGATGACGTCTTGATAGCGCGGCACCGCCGAGTCGCCGCTGCCCCAGAGGTGCTTGGGCTCGGGGTTCAGCCAGTGGGCATGCCTGCTGGCGGTCACCATGTGCGACAGCAGCTCGGTCTCCGGGTTGCGGTAATTGGTGCGGCCGTCCCCGAGCACCAGCAGCGAGGTACGCGGTGACAGCACATTGGGGAACGCCTGAATGAACGAGGCGAACGCGTTGCCGTAATCGGAATGGCCGTCGCGACTGTAAACGCCCGACTCCCGGGTGATCCGCTGAATGGCCACGGCCAAGTCGGCTTCCGGGCCGAACATGTGGGTCACCTCGTCGGTGGTGTCGATGAAGGCGAACACGCGAACACGCGAGAATTGTTGGCGCAGAGCATGTACCAGGAGCAGGGTGAAGTGGCTGAACCCGGCGACCGAGCCGGACACGTCGCACAGCACCACCAGCTCCGGCCGTGCCGGACGAGGCTTGGCCAGCACCACGTCGATCGGAACCCCGCCGGTGGACATCGACTTGCGCAACGTCTTGCGCATATCGATCGACCCGGCCCGGGCGCGTCGCCGGCGGGCCGCCAGCCGGGTCGCCAGAGTTCGGGCCAGCGGAGCGACCACCCGGCGCATCTGGCGCAGCTGCTCACCGGAAGCGCGCAGGAATTCCACGTTCTCGGAAAGCTGTGGAATGCCGTACATCTGGACGTGATCGCGACCCAGCTGCTCCGCCGTGCGCCGTTTGGTCTCGGAATCGACCATCTTGCGCAATTGGGTGATGCGCTGCGCGGCAAGCGCTTTGGCGATCTCCTCCTGGCTGGGAGTGGGCTCGTCGCCGTACGAGGCGAGCAGCCCCGCCAGCAGCTTGCCCTCGAGCTCGTCCAGCGCCATCGCCTTGAGCGCCTGATACGACGAGAACGACGGGCCGCGACTGGAGCTGTATTTGCCGTAGGCCTCAACGATCCGGGCGATCATCGCGACCAGGCGCTCGTCCATGTCGGCGAGATCGGGGTTCTCGGTCAGCAGGTCCACCAGCATTTGGCGCATCGCCTCGACATCGTCGGGCGGCAGCGCGTTGTCGTCGGGCGATTCGTTGGCCTCGTCGTCGGTGACCACCGCGCGTGCGCCCAGCGCCGCCGGGAACCACAGGTCGAACATGGCGTCATAGGTCTCGCGGTGATCGGACCGGCGCAACACCGCGCACGCCAAGCCCTCCCGCAGCACCTTCCGGTCACCCAGGCCCAGCGTCGCCATCACCCGGCCCGCATCCACCGTCTCCGACGGCCCGACCGAAATCCCGGCCCCGCGAAGCGCTTCCACGAATCCCACCAAGTGACCGGGCAGCCCGTGCGGGGCGAGCGGCCGGGAGGGGCGGGTGCGGCGGGTGGCCATCAGTCGTCCTAGTTCAGCCGCAGCTCGCCGGTCGCGCGCTGCTGGTCGGATTGGTGTTTGAGCACAACGCCGAGCGTGGCCGCGACGACCGCGTCGTCAATGGTGTCCAGGCCCAGCGCGAGCAGCGTGCGGCCCCAGTCGATGGTTTCGGCGATGGACGGAACTTTCTTGAGTTGCATCCCGCGCAGCACGCCGATGATGCGAACGAGCTCCTCGGCCAGATGCGCGGGCAGCTCGGGGACCCGGGACAACAGGATGCGGCGTTCCAGGTCGGGACTGGGAAAGTCGATGTGTAAGTACAGGCAGCGACGCTTGAGCGCCTCGGAGAGCTCGCGGGTGGCGTTGGAGGTCAACACCACCAGCGGCGTCCGCTCGGCGGTGATGGTGCCCAGTTCCGGGACGGTCACCGCGAAGTCGGACAGCACCTCCAGCAACAGGCCCTCGATCTCGATATCGGCCTTGTCCGTCTCGTCGATGAGCAGCACGGTCGGCTCGGTGCGCCGGATGGCGGTCAGCAACGGGCGCTGCAGCAGGAATTCCTCGCTGAAGACGTCGTCCTTGGTCTGATCCCAGTCCCCGGAACCGGCCTGGATGCGCAGGATCTGCTTGGCGTGGTTCCACTCGTAGAGCGCGCGAGCCTCGTCGACGCCCTCGTAGCACTGCAGGCGCACCAGTCCCGAGCCGGTGGCTTGCGCGACGGCGCGGGCGAGTTCGGTCTTGCCGACGCCGGCCGGACCTTCCACCAACAACGGCTTACCGAGCCGGTCGGCCAGGAACACGGCCGTCGCGGTCGCGGTGTCTGGCAGGTAGCCGGTCTCGGCCAGCCGCCGCGACACGTCGTCGATGTCGTCGAACAACGGCTTGGACCGGGCGGGCACACTCACAATCGGTTCTCCTAAAACGCTTTCGCCACGCGGGTATCAGGCCGGACGAGTTTGTCCGTCTCCCCACACAATCCATTTGGTCGAGGTCAACTCGGGCAGGCCCATCGGACCGCGGGCATGCAGTTTCTGGGTAGAGATGCCGATCTCGGCGCCGAAACCGAACTGCTCGCCGTCGGTGAACGCCGTGGACGCGTTCACCATCACCGCTGCCGCATCCACACCGTCCGTAAACTTTTGCGCCGCAGCCATATTGGTGGTCACGATGGCCTCGGTGTGCCCGGTGCCGTACTCGTTGATGTGAGCGATCGCCGCGTCGATGCCGTCGACCACCGCCACCGCGATGTCCATCGACAGGTACTCGCGACGCAGATCGTCCTCGTGCGCATCCTTCGCGAATCCACCGTGCACCGTCACGCCGGCGTCTTGCAGGACGGTCAACAGCCGGGGCAGCGCGTCTTCGGCGATCGCCACGTCGACGAGCAGCGTCTCCGCGGCGTTGCAGACACTCGGCCGACGGGTCTTGGAGTTCAACAGGATTCGCTCCGCCACATCCAAGTCGGCGCCTTCGTGCACGTAGACGTGACAGTTGCCGACGCCGGTCTCGATGGCGGGTACCTGCGCGTCGCGGACCACCGCGTTGATCAGGCTCGCCCCGCCGCGTGGAATCACCACGTCGACCAGGCCGCGGGCTTGGATCAGATGCGTCACCGTGGAACGGTCATCGGCCGAAAGCAGTTGCACCGCATCGGCGGGCAGGTCCTCGCTGACCAGCGAAGCCCGCAGCACCTGAACCAGAGCCTGGTTGGACCGCGTCGCCGACGAACTTCCGCGCAGCAGTACGGCGTTGCCGGACTTCAACGCCAACCCGAAGGCATCGACGGTCACGTTCGGCCGGCCCTCGTAGATCATCCCGACGACGCCCAGCGGCACCCGCTGCTGACGCAACTGCAACCCGTTGGGCAGCGTGTAACCGCGCAACACCTCCCCGACCGGGTCGGGCAGGCCGGCGACCTGGCGCAGGCCGGCGGCGATTGCCTCAACGCGTTTGGAGTCCAACGCCAACCGGTCGAGCATCGCGGACGGCGTGCCGGCGGCCCGGGCGGCGTCGAGGTCGTCGGCATTGGCCGACAGGATGAGATCGCTGTGCGCGGCTATCGCGTCGGCCGCGGATCGCAGTGCCTGGTCCTTGGCAACCGTCGGCAACAATGCCAGGACACGTGAGGCAACGCGGGCGCGGCGTGCCGCGTTGTGCACCTCCTGGCGCAAGTCAGGAAGCGATGGTGCTTGCAGACTCATCAAACCAGGGTATCGGGCGGCAAAACCGCGGGTGAGGCGACCCGATCGCCACTACCCCAATGGTGGCGACCCGCATCGCCCGGCACCGCCGCGCTCGCGATCGCCACTAGCTCACCCGCTCACCGCGCCGCGCGCTGCGCACCTTGCTGCGCCGCTCTTCGATGATGTTGCCGAAGCTCTGCAGCAACAAGGGCGTACGCGTCACGAGGTGCTCAACGTGTTCCCGATCGATCTCCAGAGCCGTGACCTCCTCGAGCGCGTACGCGCTGGCCAGGTTCGGTTGCCTGGTCAGCGCGGTCAGCCCCAGGAACGATCCTTCGACCAGCGTGCTGATCGGCACCAGCGAGCCGTCGTCGGCGGTCGCGGTCAACTGCACGCGCCCGGAGACCAGGAACGTCATGGTCGTGGGGACCTGGCCGGCGTACTCCACCACCTCGTCGGCGCCGTAGCGGACGATCCTCGCGGCAGACCGCAGCGATCGCTGCTCCTCGGCGCCGATCCGCAACGCCGGCGCCACGACCGTGTGCAACGCATGCTCTACACGTTCGGCGGTGGAGAAGTCGTCGTCGGCGTCATCGAGGTGCAGGCCTTCCCGCCGCGTCGCATACCAGGCCCAGCGCAGGAAGGTGGCCTTGGCGGCGCCGTCGTCCGCTGGTGAGGTCAAACCGATGGTGGTGCGGTACTCGGCCGCGCCCACCGGGACAGTCCGCGGCACGCTGCCCGCCTTGAGCTGGGGTAACCGCTCGGCGATGCGGGACAGCAGCGCACACACCTGGTCCGGCGGGTCGGCACTGGAGAACGTCGTCGTCACCGACAGCTTGTGCGCGCCGGGAGGGCGAGAAAGGTTCGTGAACGCGTTGCTGGCCAGCACCGAGTTCGGCGTGACCCGAATGCCGCTGCCGGTGTCGATGTGCACGGCGCGCCAGTTCACCTCGACCACGCGGCCGCGGACCGCGCCCGTGTCCAGCCATTCATCGATGCGGAACGGCTGCTCGAACAACATGAAAAGGCCCGACACGATCTGGCCGACAGAGTTCTGCAGCATCAGACCGATGACGACCGACGTGACGCCCAGCGCGGTGAATATACCGCCGATGCGCACACCCCAGATGTAGGACGACATCACCGCCAGACCGACACCGATGACGGCCAACCGGGCGCAGTCCAGAAAGATGGTGGGCAGCCTTTTGCGCCAGCTGTTTTCGGGTGCGCCCTCGAACATCGCCGCGTTGAAACCGGACAGCACGAGCACCAGCGCCAGCAGGCCGAAAACCGTGGTGAGGACACGCACCGGAACGTCGCCGGCCGGAATCTGCGAGGCCTGAACCAGCAACAGCAACAGCGCACCGAGCGGCAGCACATAGTTGCGCAGCAGGCCGACCTGCCGGGCCAGCGGGCTGTTCCTGCGCAGCAGCGCGTCGTGCAGCTCGGTGAGCGCGATCAACCCGAGGGGCAGCCCGACCGCGATGCCGATCGCCCAGTAGAACCACGTCGAGTTGAACAGGTTCATCAACGCTCCTGCAACCGGTAGATGGCCTGATCGGCGCCCCCGACGGAGATGGTGCCGGCGGGCGTGAAGTGCCGGACGTCCCGCATCGCCTCGTACACCTGCGAGCTGACATAGACGCCGGGCTGCGGTGCGCCGCTGTGCATTTGATAGGCCAAACTGACCGCTCCGCCCCACATGTCGTAGACCAGGCTGGAGCGGCCGACCAGCCCACTCACCGCGTTGCCGGTGTTGACACCTACCCGCAGGCCCAGCTGGTGCGCCGATTGGGTGTTGAATCGGTCGATGATGCGGCCGATTTCGAGCGCGAAGTCGACGGCGCGATGCATGCTGTCCAGCCTGGGGGTGACCACCCCGCAACTAGCCAGATAGCCGTTGTGGAACGTGCGAATCCGTTCGACGCCAAGGGCTTCGGCGGCCGAATCGAATTGTCGGAAGAGGTCGTCGACGGTGGCGACCAACTCGTCTTCGGGCAGGTCGCTCGAGATCTCGTCCAGGCCGACGATGTCGGCATAGATGATGGCGACATCCTGGTGTTTTTGGGCGATGGTCTCCTCGCCATCACGATAGCGTCGCAACACCGATTCGGGCATCAACGCCAGCAGCACGCGGTCGTTTTCCCGGCGCTGCTCGTTGAGCAGCTCTTCCTTGATTGCCAGACTGCGGCTCATCTCGTTGAAGGCCGCTGTCAGATCACCGATTTCGTCGCGTCGTTTCACCGGGATGTTGATCTCGTAGTCCCCGGAGCTGATCTTGCGGGTGCCCTCTTCGAGGCGCCGGACCGGTCGCACCGCGGCCTGCGCTACCAACATCGAGGCCACACAGATGGCGAAGATCATCGCCGCGACGGCGATCACCATCTTCTTGCTGAACCGGCCGAGGCGGGCGAATGCGTCGGAGTTGTCACGCGTCGCGAGGATCGACCAGTGCAGGTCGGAGTTGGGGATGGCCAGCGGGGCATAGGCTTCCAGCTCCCTGTTGCCCATGTAGTCGGTCGCGCTGACCACGCCCGTCTCGCCGCGTTTGGCGGCGCGAAGACCGGCGGTATCGACCGGCTGCACCAGGGTGGTGGTGCCCAGCCGGATCGCGCGGTCGACCACGTCGGGGGGCGTGCCGGCGTCGATCGCCGAACGCCGGTAATCCTTCGGGTCCTCGATGAAATCCCTTGAATCGGACCGCATCAGGTAATCGGGACCGGCCAGGTACGTTTCGGTCGCCGGTCCCATTCCGCCCGCGTCCCAGTGCTTGTCGGCGGTCATGATCTTGTTGATCTTCGCGACCGGCACCGGCAGCGCCATCACTCCCTCGAACCTGCCATTCATGCCGATCGGTGACACCACCCACGCCGTGGGCGTATCCAGTGCCGGCTGATACTGCTGGAAGTCGGTGATCCAGACGAAGTCGACGTCGTTGGAGGCCAAGGCCTTCTGGTATGCCTCCCGCAGTTTCGATTCGCGATACGGGCCGGTCAAAATGTTTGTTCCGAGGTCGGGACCCTTGCGCACGCTGTAGACGACATTGCCCTGCATGTCCAACAACAGCGCGTCGCGATAGTCGAACCGGTTGACGATGCCGCGCATGTAGAAGTCGAAGCGCGCGTTGGACGCCGACCAGGCGCTGCCGTCGCCGGCGTCCAGGACGGGCAACGCATCGGGGTTCGCCCGGGGCGGGGCGGTGTAATAGGCCTGAATGTACTTCTGCGCGTTGGAACTTGGCAGGACGGCCCTGATGTCGATGGTGTCCCCGGTGATCTGCTTGATCGGTTTGATCATGTCGTTGTCGTAGTAATCGACCAGCGACTGTTGTTGGGCGGGTGAGATCGTCGCATTGTTCAGTTGAGCGAAGTCCGCCGTGAGGGCCGTCGTCGCCTGGTTGATGCCGAACCCGCCACTCCAGATGATCAGCGAATTCGACACCTCACGAAACAGCGCTTGCACAGCTCGCTTCTGGGATTCGCGCATCTCGATCAGGCGTTCGGATTCGACCTGGCGCAGCGCGTTGCGCCCGGACGCCGCCCCAATGGCGCCGATCACCGCCACCCCCAGGATGCTCGACAGCAGCATGGTGATCAGAATTTTGGACTGGATGCCGAACCGGAATCGGGTCAGGGCGCTTCGGCGCGTGCGCTTGGCGGCCGGGTGAGCCGGCTCTGGATCGATATGGGGTTCAGCGCCTGTGAGCTCGCTCGTGGTCAATCGCCTACCCCTTTTCTTGGGTTTCAGCACCCCTAACGCAGCAGAATATCGCGCGGACATCGAGTTATTCGGGGTTTGCCATGAAGCGATTCGGCGCCGAAAGTGCCGGTGTCCTTTGGTGTGCTTTGCCATTCCGGCGCGACTAACGTCGGCGTCATGGCGGGCGTCTGTGTAGTGGGCAGTGTGAATCTCGATCTGTCATTGACTGTCGATGCCCTTCCTCGGCCCGGCGAGACGGTTTTGGCGTCGTCGTCGTCGCACGCCCCCGGCGGCAAAGGCGGCAACCAGGCGGTGGCGGCGGCGCGCGCGGGCGCGCAGGTGCAATTCGTCGGAGCGATGGGCGATGACACGGCCGCCGGGCAATTGCGCGCGCACCTCGAATCCAACGGTGTCGGGCTCGACGGAGCCGTCGAAATTCCCGGCCCCAGCGGCACGGCCATCGTGGTGGTGGACGCGAACGCCGAGAACACCATCGTGGTCGCGCCGGGCGCCAACGGTCGTTTCACGCTGACCGACGACCGTGCGCGTGCGGTCATCGCGCAGTGCGATGTGATGTTGACCCAGCTGGAGATTCCGGTGGACACGGCTGTCGCGGCGGCGCAACACGCGCGTTCGGCGGGGGCGATCGTCATTGTGAACGCGTCGCCGGCCGGTCAGGATCCCCACTCGTTGGGCGACTTGGCGGCCGCCGCGGACGTGGTGATCACGAACGAAGAAGAGGCCAACGAATGGCCCTGGCGCCCGGAGCATCTGGTGGTCACGCTCGGTGCGCGCGGCGCCCGTTACGTTGGCGCCGACGGCGAGTACACCGTGTCGGCTCCGGCGGTCGATGCGGTGGACACCACCGGGGCCGGCGACGTCTTCGCCGGTGTGCTGGCCGCGAATTGGCCATCCAAGCCGGGCTCGCCGGATCAGCGGCGGCTCGCGTTGCGGCGTGCTTGCGCAGCGGGCGCGTTGGCGACGTTGGTGGCCGGGGCGGGTGATTGCGCACCGGACGCCGCGGCGATCGACAAGGCGCTGCGAGACGCGTCTTAGCCGCTCTGCCCGCCGACGTCGCCCCGCTGACCTGCGGTTGGCAGCGTTTGGCAGCGGCTGGCGTCGATCTGGCAGTGGTTTGCGAGCAGCGTCGGTGGTGATCGCAGTCCGCCATCGAGAAAGGAACATCATGTCCGCTACCACGATCGACCGCACGGGCACCCGCGACGGCTTGCTTCGCCTCGCCATGCGCGCCGACGCCGCCATCAGCGCGGTGGTCGGCCTGGCCGGCATCCCGGTGGCCGGCTGGCTCGCCGACCTCTCGGGCACCACGAAGGCGTTCGAGTACGGCATGGCCGCGTTCCTGATCGCGTACGGCGTGGTGGTGTTCGGGCTGGCCACCTTGCCGTCGGTGCGGCGCGCCGGCATGGGCGTCATCATCGCGAACGTGGCGTACACGGTGGCCGCAATCGTTCTCGTGCTCGCCGACGTCTTCCCGTTGACGTCGACCGGCGTGGTGCTGAACCTGGCGGCCGGCGTTTACACGCTGGTGTTCGCCGAGTTGCAGTACCAGGGCTGGCGCCGCGCCAAGGCCTGAGCCCGAATTGCTCCGGGCCCGCTCGGTCCCCCGGGCGGGTCCGCGAGTGTGCGAACTAGTCCTCGGGGACTTCGCGTTCGATTTCGTCGAGCCAGATTCGCGCCGACATGTCGGACGGGGCGCGCCAATCCCCCCGCGGCGACAGCGAACCACCGTGCGACACCTTGGGCCCGTTGGGCAAGGCCGAGCGCTTGAACTGGCTGAACGAGTAGAACCGCTGCACGAAGACCTGCAGCCAGTGCCGGATTTCCTTCAGCGAGTACGACGGCCGCTTGTCCTCGGGGAAGCCGGGCGGCCAGATGCCGTGATCGGGATCGCTCCAGGCGTGCCAGGCCAAGAAAGCGATTTTCGATGGCCGGAATCCGAAGCGCAGCACGTGGAACAGTGAGAAGTCTTGCAGCGCAAACGGTCCCACTTTCGCCTCACTGCTCTGCAGCTCTTCCTCCTCGCCGCTGGGAACCAGCTCCGGCGTGATCTCGGTGTCGAGCACCGACTGCAACACCTCGCTGACCTCCGGCTCGAACTGTTCCGACGAGATCACCCAGCGGATCAGGTGCTGGACCAGTGTTTTGGGCACGCCGCCATTGACGTTGTAATGCGACATCTGATCGCCGACACCGTATGTCGACCAGCCCAGCCCGAGCTCGGACAGGTCTCCGGTGCCCAGCACGATCCCGCCGCGCTGGTTGGCCAGCCGGAACAGGTAGTCGGTGCGCAAACCGGCCTGAACGTTTTCGAAGGTGACGTCATACACCTTCTCGCCCCGGGCGAACGGGTGATCCATCTCCTTGAGCATCAATTCCGCCGTCTCACGAATGTCGATCTCGGCGAACGTCACACCCAGCGTGCGGCACAGCTCGGCCGCGTTGCGCTTGGTGTGGTCACCGGTCGCAAAGCCGGGCAGGGTGAACGCCAAAATGTCACTGCGCGGGCGTTGTTCGCGATCCATCGCGCGTGCGGCGACGATCAGCGCATGCGTGGAATCCAGTCCACCGGAGATCCCGATGACGACCTTCGGGAAATCGAGCGCGCGCAGCCGCTGTTCGAGTCCGGCGACCTGGATGTTGTAACCCTCGAAGCAGTCCTGTTCCAGCCGTTCGGGATCGGCGGGGACGAAGGGAAAACGCTCGACCCCGCGCCGCAGGCCGATGTCGCCGCCCGGTGGGTCCAGCCGGAACTCGATGCGCCGATAGGTGTCCGTCGTCGACCGGTGGTGGCGGCGGTTGTCGTCGAAGGTGCCCATGCGCAGCCGTTCCGAGCGCAGCAGTTCGATGTCGACGTCGGCGATGCTGAGCCGCTCTCCTTTGGGGAAGCGCTCGGATTGAGCCAGCATCACACCGTTCTCGAAGATCATGGTCTGACCGTCCCACGCCAGGTCGGTCGTCGATTCACCTTCTCCGGCAGCCGAATACACGTAGCCGGCCAGGCATCGCGAGGACGCCGAACGGGCCAGCAGGCAACGGTCCTCGGCGCGGCCGATCGTGATCGGACTGCCGGAGAGGTTGGCCAGCACCGTCGCACCCGCGAGCGCGGCCTCGGCGCTGGGCGGGATCGGCACGAACATGTCCTCGCAGATCTCCACGTGCAGCACCAAGCCGGGCACGTCGCAAGCCTCGAAAAGCAGGTCGGGGCCGAACGGCACCTCGACGCCGGCGACGCGGATGGTGCCGCGCTCGTCGTCTCCCGGTGCGATCTGGCGGCGCTCGTAGAACTCGCGATACGTGGGCAGGTAAGACTTCGGCGCCACCCCGAGCACCTCGCCGCGGTGGACGACCACGGCGGCGTTGTAGATCCGGTGCCGATGACGCAGCGGGGCACCGACGACCAACAGGGGCAACAACTCGGTCGAGGCCGCGACAATCTCCGCGATGGCTTTGTCGACATCGTCGAGCAACAGGTCCTGCAGCACGATGTCTTCGATGGAATACCCGGACAGCGTCAGTTCCGGGAAGACAGCCAGCGCGACGGCGTCGTCGTGGCACTCCCGGGCCATTCGCAGGACCGATTCGGCGTTCGCGGCCGGGTCGCCGATGACCGTGCGGTGCGTGCATGCGGCGACGCGGGCGAAGCCCTGGCTGTAAGCGTTGTAGAAGTCCATCGCCCTTCCATTGTCGTCCCATGCGTGTCAACTCGGAGTTGCCGGGTATTCCCGACGCCATGAGCGACACGGCTGTCTTGGTGGTCGACATGATGAACACCTATCAGCATCCCGACGCTGAGAATCTAATACCCAATGTCGAGAAGATCATCGAGCCATTGACCGATTTGGTTCGCCGGGCCCGCGAATCCGACGGCGTCGACCTGATATACGTCAACGACAACTACGGCGATTTCACCGCGCAGTTTTCCGACATCGTCGGCGCCGCATGCGAGGGCGCCCGGCCCGACCTGGTGGAACCGATCCTGCCGAAGGACGAAGGCCGCGTGATGACGAAGGTCCGCCACAGCGCGTTCTATGCGACGGCGCTGGCGTACCTGCTCAACCGGCTGGAAACCAAGCGGTTGATCATCACCGGTCAGGTCACCGAGCAGTGCATCCTCTACACGGCACTGGATGCGTATGTGCGGCACTTTTCCGTCGTGATCCCGACCGATGCCGTGGCACACATCGACCCGGATCTGGGCGAGGCGGCGTGCAAGATGATGCAGCAGAACATGTCTGCCGAGCTCACGACGGCGGCCGACTGCCTGAACTGATCTCCTACTCTGAATAAGTGACCGTCGGCTGCGCAGAATCGCCCGAACTGGTCACTCTGCTGGCCGGTCGCCGGGTCGCGGTGCTGACCGGAGCGGGCATCTCCACCGATTCGGGCATTCCCGACTACCGCGGGCCCGATTCACCGCCGAGCAATCCCATGACGATCCGCCAGTTCACCAGCGATCCGG
Organism: Mycobacterium sp. NGS17; assembly: GCF_059813205.1. Lineage (NCBI taxonomy): Bacteria > Bacillati > Actinomycetota > Actinomycetes > Mycobacteriales > Mycobacteriaceae > Mycobacterium > Mycobacterium sp. NGS17. The sequence goes on from NZ_JCALED010000009.1 coordinate 246,689, forward strand.
TATTTCGACAGCGGTACTGGGCACGCAACCACGTCGGCTGGCGGCACATGGACGGCACCCTGCCCAACGCGGGCCACCGGGCGCTCGCCGCGCTCGAGGCCGCGTCGGTGGTCACCGGCGTGATCACCCAGAACGTCGATCTGCTGCACACCAAGGCCGGCAGCCGAAACGTCATCAACCTGCACGGCACCTACGCGCAGGTGAGCTGCCTGGACTGCGGAACCACCATGACGCGCGCCGCGTTGGCCGAGCGGCTGGAGGCGCTCAACCCCGGCTTCACCGAGCGCGCCGAAGCGATCGGTGGTCTGGCGGTGGCTCCCGACGCCGACGCCGTGATCGCCGATACCGCGTCGTTCCACTATCTGGATTGCGAGCGCTGCGGCGGGATGCTGAAGCCGGACATCGTCTACTTCGGCGAAAGCGTTCCCAAAGATGTTGTGGCGCAAGCGTATGAGTTGGTGGCGCGGGCGGATGCGCTGTTGGTCGCCGGCTCGTCGCTGACGGTGTTCTCCGGCTACCGGTTCGTGCGGCACGCCGCGGCGTTGGGCATTCCGGTGGCCATCGTCAACCGTGGCAGTACCCGCGGCGACGACCTGGCCACCGTGAAGGTCGACGGCGGGTGCTCGGAGTTGCTGGCCCTACTCGCCGACGAATTAGCGCCCCTGTCAACGCGTTAGAAGGTGCACGGCATGCTGCGGATGGCGTGCACGAAATTGCCGGCCAAGTAGGTGGGCTCGCCCGCCCGAATGTCGGGCAGCTGACGAAACAGCTCGGCGAAGATGGCCCGCAGCTGGGCGCGTGCCACGTGCGCGCCCAAACAGAAGTGCAGTCCGCCGCCCCCGAAGCCGACGTGTGGATTGGGGTCACGGCTCAAATTCAAACGTTCCGGGTGGTCGAACACCTCGGTGTCCCAGTTGCCGGACGGGTAGAACATGACCACCTTTTCGCCCGCGGCGATTCGTTGGCCGCCCAGCTCGACATCCGTTGCGGCCGTGCGTCGGAAGGTCATGACCGGCGTCGCCCAGCGAATGAACTCCTCGATGGCCGTCCCGATCCGGTTGTCGAAATCCGAAAGCAGCCAAGCCTTTTCGCCGGGGAAGTCGGTGAGCGCCCTCAGCGTGTGGCTGATGGTCTGCCGGGTGGTGTCGTTGCCCGCCACCGACAACAGGACGAAGAAAGCTGCCACCTCCGCGTCCTCAAGGCGGTCGCCGTCCACCTCGGCGGTGACCAGGCTGCTGATCAGGTCCTCGCCCGGGTGCGCGCGACGTTCGGTGGCCAGGCTGCCGACGACTTGGTGCAGATACAGCTGGTTTTCCACCAGGACCTCCATCGCTGGACGTCCGTTGAGGAATTCCGGGTCGCCCCAGGACACCAACGCGTCGGTGGCGTGCGCCATGCGCTCACGCTCGGACTCCGGAATCCCCATCATGTCCGACAGGGTGCGAATGGGCAGTTCCTTGGCGCAGCGGTCGACGAAATCAGCGCCGCTGCCGGCCGATCGGAGCTCCTCGACGATGGCCGAGGCGTTGGCCTTGATCGAGTCTTCGATGCGGCGGACCTGCCGCGGGCTGAGCGCGGCGTGGGCGAGCTTGCGCAGCTTGGTGTGTCGCGGCGGATCCATCGCCAGGAAAGACTGCGACGCCTCGAGCAGCTCCACCGGAATGCTCTCGAACATCACGCCCTGGCCGGACAGGAACACGTCGTTGTTGCGGCTGACCGCGACGATGTCGGAGCGCCGGGTGACCGCCCAAAAGCCGGGGTCCGCCGGATCCGGCATCAACGAGTCCTCGACCGGCGGATGCCAGCTCACCGGACGTTCGGCCCGCAGCACGGCGAAGGAGCGTTCCCGATCCGCCGCGGTGGTGGACCAGAACGCGCGTGAGGACAGATCGATCTCGTCGTAGGCACGGCCGGATTTGTCGGTGCCAGATTTATCCGTCAGCACGGCCATGGTGGCGATCCTCCGTCTCGTATGACACCGGTCACAGACTCTCGTGACGATATGCCTAGACACTATGTCTAGTCAATATGTCTTGAGCTCGGCTATGCTCGGCGCATGCCGTCACTCACCCGCAAGCCGCAGGGTCGCAGCGTGGGGCGCCAACAGCGCCGCGAGCAAATGGAGCGCCGCTTGCTGGACGCAACCGAACGGCTGATGCGCGATGGCGCGAGCTTCACCGAGCTCAGCGTGGATCGGCTCTCGGGCGAGGCCGGCATCTCGCGGGCCAGCTTCTATATCTACTTCGAGGACAAGGGTCATCTGCTGCGCCGGCTTGCGCGCCAGGTGTTCGGTGATCTGACCGATGGCGCGCGAAGCTGGTGGAGCGTCGCCGGGCGCCATGACCCCGACGACGTGCGGACCGCGATGAGCCGCATCATCGCCACCTACCGGCGGCATCAGGCGGTGCTGGTCGCGCTCAACGAAATGGCCGCCTACGACCCGCTGACGGCGAATACATATCGCGAACTGCTGACCGGCATCTCTGAGCAGCTCACCCACGTGATCGAGGACGGCCAGGCGGACGGCTCGATCCGCCCGGAGCTGCCCGCGGTCACCACCGCCAGCGCGCTGACGTGGATGGTCGAGCGGGCCTGCCAGCAGAACCTGCCGGCGAAGCCACCCGACTACGACGCCGAACTAGCCGCGGCCCTGGCCGAGATCGTTTGGGGCGCACTGTATCTCAAGCCAACCTCGGAGCGCTGACCCAGACCCCAGTCACCCGCACCGACGAACGCGCTCCTACACTGCCACCAAATCGTCGGCGTGCACCGCGGGCCTGCGCAACTCGCCGGGCAGCTCAGAGGTGGAGCGGCCCATCATGGTCGTCAGTTCCGTCGCGTCATAAGCGACCACGCCACGGGCCACCATCACCGCGTCCTGGTCGCGCAGTTCGACCACATCGCCGGCGTAGAACCGCCCGGCCACCGCGGTGATGCCGGCGGGCAGCAGCGAGCGACGCTGCCGCACGACCGCGCGCACGGCACCCTCGTCCAGGGTCAGCGCGCCGGCCGCCTCGGCGGCGTATCGCACCCAGAACCGGCGTGCGGACATTCGCACCGGACGCGCGGCGAACACGGTGCCGACCGAGGCGTCGGTGAGCGCGGTCGCGGCGTCGGCGGCGGCGGCAAGCAGCACCGGCACACCGGCGTCGGCGGCCAGCAGCGCCGAGGACATCTTCGAGGTCATCCCGCCGGTACCCAAATCGCTTCCGGGCCCGGCGATTACGCCGATCAGATCCGCAGAACCCGACACCTCCGGAATGAACCTCGCGCCGTCGGTCTTTCGCGGATCCGAGTCGTAGAGCCCATCGATGTCGGACAGCAACACCAACGCCTCGGCGCCGACCAAATGAGCCACCAGCGCCGAAAGCCGGTCGTTGTCGCCGAACCGGATCTCGTTGGTGGCCACCGTGTCGTTCTCGTTGACGATCGCCACCGCATGCAGCGCGCGCAGCCGATCCAGCGTGCGCTGGGCGTTGGTGTGCTGGGCCCGCATCGAGATATCGTGCGCGCTCAGCAGCACCTGCCCGACCGTGCGGCCATAGCGGGCGAACGCGGCGCTCCACGAGTTCACCAGCGCCACCTGGCCGACGCTGGCGGCGGCCTGCTTCGTCGCCAGATCCCTGGGACGACGGGACAATCCGAGCGGCTCGATGCCGGCCGCGATGGCTCCCGATGACACGATGACGACGTCGGTGCCCGCCTTCATCCGCGTCTCGATGGCGTCGGCGAGCCCGGCGAGCCGGCCGGCGTCGAACACGCCCGCCGGTGTGGTCAGCGCGTTGGTCCCCACTTTGACCACCAGGCTGCGAGCGGTGCGGATGGCCTCTCGGTGGGCGCTCACTGCTCCTCACCGCGTTCTGTGGTTCTGCGCCGCTCCTCAGTATCGCCGCGCTCTGCATCGTCGCCGGCGCGGCGCTGGCGCCGGGCGGCCTTGCGCTCGGCGGCGCCGACGCGCTCGGTGCGCTCCAAGCGCGCGTCGGTTCCGCGGCCTGACAGCGCAACCTGTTGCCCGGCAGGCGTTTGCGGCTCCCAATCAAAGGTCATGTCCCCGATCGTCACCTCGCAACCCGGCCGAGCACCCAGCCGCAGCAACTCCTCTTCGACACCGAGGCGCGCCAGCCGATCGGCGAGATACCCCACGGCCTCGTCGTTGTCGAAGTTCGTCTGCCGGACCCACCGTTCGGGGCGCGCGCCGCTGACCACGAAGGCGCCCGGCTGCCCCGGATCGGGCTCCACGCTGAAGCCGCTGTCGTCGACGGGAACGGGACGAATCACCGGCCGGCGCGGCACGATCGGCGGCTGTGCGGCCTGGTACTTCGAGATCACCTTCCACAACCCAAAGGTCAACGGCTGCAGACCTTCTCGCGCGACAGTCGAAACCAGGAACACCGGCCAGCCACGCTGTGCGATCTCGTCATGAACGAACTCGGCAAGCTCGCGCGCTTCGGGAACGTCGATCTTGTTGAGTACCACCGCGCGGGGCCGCTCGGTGAGATCACCCAACGTCGCATCCCCTTGCAGCGTGGGCGTATACGCGGCGAGTTCGGCCTCCAACGCGTCGATATCGGAGATCGGATCACGGCCGGGCTCCGCGGTGGCGCAGTCGACGACGTGCACCAGCACCGCGCATCGCTCGATGTGGCGGAGGAAGTCCAGCCCCAGGCCGCGGCCCTCCGACGCACCGGGGATCAGGCCGGGCACATCGGCGACGGTGAAGGTGTGCTCGCCCGCCGACACCACGCCGAGGTTGGGCACCAGCGTGGTGAACGGGTAGTCGGCGATCTTGGGCTTGGCCGCCGAGATCGTCGACACCAGTGAAGACTTGCCGGCCGAGGGAAAACCGATCAGGCCGGCGTCGGCGACGGTCTTGAGTTCTAGGGTCAGGTCGCGGGTTTGGCCCTGCTCGCCCAGCAGCGCGAAGCCGGGAGCCTTGCGCGCACGCGACGCGAGAGCGGCGTTGCCCAGCCCGCCGCGACCGCCCGCGGCGGCTTCAAAGCGGGTGCCGGCCCCGACCAGGTCGGCCAGGAGCCGACCGTTTTCGTCGAGGACGACGGTGCCGTCGGGCACTTTGACTTCCAGGTCGGCGCCGGCGGCGCCGTCGCGGTTGTTGCCCATCCCCTGCTTGCCCGAGGGCGCGGTGACGTGCGGATGGAAATGGAAGTCGAGCAGGGTGTGCACCTGCGGATCGACGACGAAGACAATGCTGCCGCCGCGGCCGCCGTTGCCACCGTCGGGGCCGCCGAGCGGCTTGAACTTCTCCCGATGGACCGAGGCGCAGCCGTTACCTCCGGCACCGGCGCGCGCGTGGATGACGACGCGGTCGACGAACCGAGGCATCGTGGGTCCTCTCACCTACCACCGGGCGCCGAAATCACCGGGCTGGGCCCGGAAACACACCTCAGTCGGCGGCTTGTCCGGCCGCCACGATGTTGACGGTCTTGCGGCCGCGCTTGATGCCGAACTCGACGGCGCCGGCCTCCTTGGCGAACAGCGTGTCGTCCCCGCCACGGCCCACACCCACGCCCGGGTGGAACTTGGTGCCGCGCTGCCGGACGATGATTTCGCCCGCCTTGACGATCTGGCCGCCGAATCGCTTCACGCCCAGCCGCTGCGCGGCGGAATCGCGACCGTTGCGCGAGCTGGAAGCGCCCTTCTTGTGTGCCATGTCTGTCGCCTTCGCTACTTGATTCCGGTGACCTTCAGGACCGTCAGCTGCTGACGGTGTCCCTGACGCTTGTGGTAGCCGGTCTTGTTCCTGAACTTGTGGATGCGGATCTTGGGGCCCTTGGTGTGCTCGAGCACCTCGCCGGTCACCGCGACCTTGGCCAGCGCGGCCGCATCGGTGGTCACCTTGGCGCCGTCCACCACCAGGGCAACCGGCAGCGACACGTTCGAGCCGGGCTCGGATTCGAGCTTCTCGACCTTGACCACGTCCCCGACGGCGACCTTGTACTGCTTGCCGCCCGTCTTCACGATTGCGTAGGTCGCCATCGTCGCTCCTGCTCCTTCTCTAACCGCCGCTCTGCGCGTCGCGCGCGAACCAACCGCGGTGCACGTGGTGGGTCTGGGTTGCGGGCCTGCGCCGATTCCCCGGGAGTCCCGCTGCCGCCGGCCGAAGTTTTCCTCGCCCGGCCTGACGACAACTGTCCAAGGGTACGTGACCAGCGGCTACAGGGTCAAACCGGACACCACCGGGGCCTTCTGCTCAGGCGGCTCAATCCGCGTGGATCGGCGGCCCGGCCGGCCTCCCCGCGGCGCGTCTGCGCCGGGAGCGTCCCGCGACGGCCTGGTCGGCTCCAGCGGAATCCTGCCCGTTGTCGTCCGAATCCTCGTCCTCGGTGTCCAGATCGTCGTCGTCGAGCTCGAGATCCTCGTCATCGTCGCCGAGGTCCTCTTCGTCGTCGATGTCCTCGTCGTCGTCGTCCAGGTCGTCGTCATCGTCCGAATCGTCGTCCGAGTCCTCGTCGTCGGTGTCGTCGAAGTCCTCGGCGTCGGCGACGTCGCCGGCGCGGGCAGCCTCCTGGTCGAGCTCGTCGATGGTGTCTTCGGTGGTCTCGTCGGATTCGTCATCCTCGGACTGCGCGGAGGAGCCGGCGGCCATCGCCTTGAACATCGGATGCTCGCCGGGAGCGTGGGCGGGCACTTTGGCGACCACCTGCTCTTCGGTTTTGTTCTTCTTGCGCCTGCCCCGGCGGCCACCACCGCCGGATTCGGACTTGCGCCCGTTCGACGAGGCCGAGTCCACCGGATCGGCGTGCAGCAGGATTCCGCGCCCGCCGCAGTTCGAACACGATGTGGAGAAGGCTTCGATCAGGCCGGTGCCCAACCGCTTGCGGGTCAACTGGACCAAACCGAGCGACGTCACCTCGGACACCTGATGACGGGTGCGGTCGCGGGCCAGCGCTTCGGTCAAGCGCCGCAGCACCAGGTCGCGGTTGGACTCCAGCACCATGTCGATGAAGTCGATGACCACGATGCCGCCGATGTCGCGCAGCCGCAGCTGACGCACGATTTCCTCGGCCGCCTCGAGGTTGTTCTTGGTCACCGTCTGCTCGAGGTTGCCCCCGGACCCGGTGAACTTGCCGGTGTTGACGTCGACCACCGTCATGGCCTCGGTCCGGTCGATCACCAGGGTGCCGCCCGAGGGCAGCCACACCTTGCGCTCCATCGCCTTTGCGAGCTGTTCATCGATGCGATGCACCGCGAACACATCCGGCCCGGCCTGCCCTTCGGGACCGGCGGGCGCCTCGTACTTGGTCAGCTTCGAAACCAGATCGGGGGCAACGGAATTCACGTAGTCGTTGATGGTGGTCCAGGCCTCGTCACCGGAGACGATGAGGCCGGCGAAGTCCTCGTTGAACAGGTCGCGGATGACCTTGACCAGGACGTCGGGCTCTTCGTAGAGGGCCACCGCGGCGCCGGCGGCCTTCTCCTTGATCTCGATCGCCTTGGCCTCGATCTGTTTCCAGCGCTCCTGCAGCCGGGTGACGTCGCCGCGGATGTCCTCCTCTTTGACGCCCTCGGACGCGGTCCGGATGATCACCCCGGCGTCCGACGGCACCACTTCGCGCAGGATCTCCTTGAGCCGCTGGCGTTCGGTGTCGGGCAGCTTGCGGCTGATCCCGGTCGACGACGCCCCCGGCACATACACCAGGTAGCGACCCGCCAGCGACACCTGGGTGGTGAGCCGCGCACCCTTGTGCCCGACGGGATCCTTGCTGACCTGGACGACGACGTAGTCGCCGGGCTTGAGCGCCTGTTCGATCTTGCGATCGGATCCGCCGAGACCGGCGGCCTCCCAGTTGACCTCACCGGCGTAGAGCACACCGTTGCGGCCCCGGCCGATGTCGACGAACGCCGCCTCCATCGACGGCAGCACGTTTTGCACGATGCCCAGGTAGATGTTGCCCACCAGCGAGGCCGACGCGGCCGACGTGACGAAGTGCTCGACGACGATGCCGTCCTCGAGCACCGCGATCTGGGTGTAGCGCGAGCCCTGATGCGGCTGTTCGGTGCGGATCCGGTCGCGCACCACCATCACCCGCTCGACGGCCTCGCGGCGGGCCAGGAATTCGGCCTCGGTCAGCACCGGGGGCCGGCGCCGACCGGCGTCGCGGCCGTCCCGCCGACGTTGCCGCTTGGCCTCCAGCCGAGTGGAGCCATTGATGCCCTTGATCTCGTTGTTCGAGCCGGCGCTGTCGTCGCCGCCGCCCTTGCCGTTGCGGGGCGACCGCTCGTGCACCACCGTGTTTGGCGGGTCATCCGGCGACGACGGCCCCTCGTCGTTGTCGTCGCCCGCTCCGGATTTGCGCCGCCGGCGCCGGCGCCGGCGGCGATTGCCGCCGTCCGCCGAACCGTCGTCACCGTTGTCCGAGTCGTCGGAGTCGTCGGAGTCGTCCGAATCCTGGCCGTCGGAGTCCTCGGAGTCGGCCGCGTCCGGTTGACCGCCCTTCTTGCCCCGCGGTTGGTCCTCGTCGTCGTCGCCGTCGTCGCCCTGGCCCTCGGATCCGCCTTGCTCACCGCGTCCGCGGCCGCGACCACGACGGCCGCGACGCCGCCGCCGATTCGACGGCCGGTCGGCCTGCTCGTCATCGTCGCCGTCGGAATCGTCGGATTCCGAGCTGTCGTCGGTACCGGCGTCTTCGTCTCGGGCATCGATCGGCTGTGGCGCGACGAACAGCGGCATGTAATGCGGTCGCTCGACGGCCTTGTCCGGGCTCTCGAGCAGCAGCCGGGATTCCGGTTCGTCGGCGTCGCTCGCTTCGGTGGCCGCGGCGTCCTCCGCGCTTGCCGGCAGCTCCGCGGACGCCAGCAGGTCCCGTACCCGCACCGCGTCGTCGCGGTCCACGGTGGAATGTGCGCTGCGGATTCGCCCGTCCAGTTCGCTCAGCGCGTCCAGCACTCGCTTGCTGGTGGTCCCCAGCGTTCGGGCCAGCGAATGAACTCTCAAGCGGTCCGGCAGCTCTCCGGGCCGAGTCGATTCTTCTGATGGGTCTGCAGTCGGTGCACCGTCTACCACGTATTCTCCTCAAGCCCCCGGGCGCGTCATTGCGACGCGGCCACGCGAGGGCTTCGCTATGGACCCGGGTTACTTCTCCCGGGCTTGTGATGGTCTCGCCCCGAGCGGCCCAGGATCACAGACCCACTCGGCGCCGTGCTGAATGACGGCCTGACATGCAGCGAACCAAGGCGACGGGGCTATTGGTCGCGCTTGTCTAAGTCTTCATTCGAGTGTCTGACGCCGGTCCGGCGACGTTCACCCGAGACCAGTATCCCACATCACGCCGCCGCCCCAGCCACACATGATGCAGCCGATTCGGCGAAGTTGTTCAGTGCCGTCTCCCGCCTGCCATCGCCGCAGGTCTAAGCCGTGGGAAACCAGAGCGCGATTTCGCGCTTCGCGGACTCGACCGAATCGGACCCGTGCACCAGGTTGAACTGGGTTTCCAGCCCGAAATCGCCACGGATGGTGCCGGGGATCGCCTTCTCCACGGGATCGGTACCGCCTGCGAGCTGCCGGAATGCGGCGATCGCCCGCGGGCCCTGCACAATGGCCGCCACCACCGGTCCCGACGTGATGAACTCCAGCAGCGACTCGAAGAAGGGCTTGCCGTCGTGTTCCGCGTAGTGCTGGGCGGCGAGATCGCGGCCGACGGGCCGCAGCTCCAGCGCGGCGATGGAGAGGCCCTTGCGCTCGATGCGGCCGATGATCTCCCCCACCAGCTGCCGCTGCACGGCGTCGGGCTTGATCAGTACCAATGTCCGTTCGGTCACGGCGGACAGCGTACATAATCGGCCGGCGTGGGGTCGGGTGACCGCAGTGGGGCCTGCTCGGGCCGTCCGCGCCGCCCGGATTGCCGGCCTACCCCTGCCTGCGCCGGACCTCGGCCCGGAAGTAGGCGATCAACCCCCACAGCCCGGCGAACAGCACGCCGATGAAACCCACCCCGGGGTAGACCGCGAAGCCCGCGAGCAGGATCACCTGCACGCCGAGGTTGGCCCAGATCGCCCAGGACTTGCGCTGCACGCCGGCCATCAGGATCAGCAGGACGGCCAGCCCGACCAGGTAGACCAGCGACGCCGTCGTCAGTCCGCCGCCGACCGCGCCGACCACCGGGATGGCGAGCAGCACCACGATCGCTTCCAGAAACAGGGTCAGGGCCATCACCGCGCCGAAGCTCCGCCACGGGTCCGCGGGCGGCGGGGCCTGCTCTTCGGGGTGCTCTGGCACGCCGGTCATTGCGGATCACGACCGAACAGGGTGCGCGCTGCCCCGGCGGTGACCACCGAGCCGGTGATGACGATGCCGGTGCCGGAGAAGGCTTCGGCCGGGCCGTCCGCCGCGGCGTCATCCACCAGCGCCGTCGCGACGTCGATGGCATCGCGCAGGTTTTCCGCCGTGCTGACCCGGTCGGGGCCGAACCGCTCGCGTGCGGCCAGGGCCAGCGATTCGACGTCGATGGCTCGCGGCGATCCGTTGTGGGTCACCACGACAGCGTCGAACACCGGCTGCAGGGCGGCCAGGATGCCGTCGACGTCCTTGTCCGCGAGCACGCTGAGCACCCCGACCAGATAGCGGAAGTCGAATTCACCGGCCAGGGTCTGCGCCAGCGCCTGCGCACCGGCGGGATTGTGCGCGGCGTCGATGAACACCGTGGGTGCGCTGCGCATCCGCTCCAGCCGGCCGGGGCTGGCGACGGCGGCGAAACCGGCGCGAACCGCCTCGACGTCGAGCTGACGCTGCGCCCCCGCGCCGAAAAACGCCTCGACCGCGGCGAGGGCCAGCGCGGCGTTGTGCGCCTGATGTTCGCCGTGCAGCGGCAGGTACACGTCGGAATACACCCCGCCCAGACCCTGCAGCTGCAGCACCTGCCCACCGATCGCGACCTGACGTCCCAGGACGGCGAACTCCGAATCCTCCCGGGCGACCGCGGCATCGGCTTCGACGGTTTGGGCCAACAGCACTTCCATCGCCTCGGGGGCCTGACGCCCGATGACCGCGACGGTGTCGGGCGCGCCCTCGGGCGCCCGGGTGATGATGCCGGCCTTCTCCCCCGCGATGGCGGCGAGATCGTCGCCCAGGTATTCGACGTGGTCGATGGAGATCGGGGTGATGACCGCGACGGGGGCGTTGATCACATTGGTGGCATCCCAGCGTCCGCCCATCCCCACCTCGACCACGGCGACGTCGACGGGGGCGTCCGCGAACGCGGCGAACGCCATGGCGGTCAGCACCTCGAACTTGCTCAGGCGCGGGCCAGCCCCAGAAGGTGAAGCTTGCGACTGCGCGTCGACCATCTGTACGAACGGCTCGATCTCGCGATACGTGGCCACGTATTGCGCCGGGCTGATCGGCTTGGAGTCGATCGAGATGCGTTCCACCGCCGATTGCAGGTGCGGGCTGGTGGTGCGCCCGGTGCGCCGGTGCAGTGCGGTGATCAGAGCGTCGATCATCCGCGCCACCGAGGTCTTGCCGTTGGTGCCCGCGACATGGATCGACGGGTAGGCCAGTTGCGGCGAGCCCAGCAGATCGAGCAGCGCGCTGATCCGCGTCAGGCTCGGCTCGATCTTGGTCTCCGGCCAGCGCTGGTCCAGCAGGTGCTCGACCTGTAGCAGTGATGCGATCTCGTCGGGCGTGGGGGCCGGGTCGGGGATTTCGCTCGGACCCTCGTCCCGCGGCCAATCGGGGTCCTGCCACTCGGGCGGCTCAGTCATCGGACACTCACTGGAGCCCGACTAGCCGCGCGTTGATTCGCTCGGTCTCCTCCTGGGCCAGACGCTGACGGTCCCGGATCTTGGTGACGACCTGTTCGGGCGCTTTGGCCAAAAAGTCCGCGTTGTCCAATTTGGCTGCGGTCGAAGCCAATTCCTTCTGCGCGGCCGCTAGATCCTTTTCAAGCCGGCGACGTTCGGCCGCGACGTCGATGGTGCCCGAGGTGTCGAGTTCGACGACGACGGTGCCGCCGCGCAGGCGCACCTCGACCGACGCGGACGGGCGAAAATCCGGGTCCGCGGCGGTGAGCCAAGCCAGCGACGTCACCGCGCTCACCTGGGTGTCCAGATCGGATTCGTCGACGCCGCTCAGCCGGGCCGGCACCTTCTGGCGGTCCGCCAGTCCCTGGTCGCTGCGGAACCGCCGCACCTCGGTCACCAGCTTCTGCATGTCGGTAATCCGCTGCGCGGCAACCCTATCCAGGCTGATACCGGACGGCTGCGGCCAATCGGCGATCACCAGCGACTCGTGTTGGGCCTCGTCACCGGTCAGTGCCTGCCACAGGGCCTCGGTGATGAAGGGGATCACCGGATGCAGCAACCGCAGCAGGGTGTCCAGCGTGGCGGCCAGCACGGCCGTGGTGTGCGTGAGCCCTTCGGCCAGTTGGGTCTTGGCCAATTCGACGTACCAGTCACAGAATTCATCCCACGCGAAGTGGTAGAGCGCCTCACACGCGCGGCTGAACTCGTAGCTGTCGAACGCCGAATCGACCTCCGCGCGAACCTCTTCCAGTCGTCCGAGAATCCATCGGTCGGCATCGGTAAGCTCGGCCGGCGCGGGCAGCGGGGCCGGCTTCGCGCCGTTGAGCAGCGCGTAGCGGGTGGCGTTGAACAGCTTGGTGCAGAAGTTGCGCGACGCCCGGACGTGGTCCTCACCGATCGCCAGGTCGCCGCCAGGACTGGCGCCGCGGGCCAGGGTGAACCGCAAGGCGTCGGCCCCGAAGATCTCCACCCAGTCCAGCGGGTCGATGACGTTGCCCTTGGACTTGCTCATCTTGCGGCCGGACTCGTCGCGGATCAGCCCATGTAGGAAGACATCGGTGAACGGCACCTGCGGACCGCGACGGCCGTCCAGGGTGATGGCCTGGTCGTCGCCGACAAACGTGCCGAACATCATCATCCTGGCTACCCAGAAAAACAGGATGTCATAACCGGTAACGAGAACGCTTGTCGGATAGAACTTTTCGAGTTCCGGAGTCTTCTCCGGCCAGCCCAGAGTGGAGAACGGCCACAGGCCCGAGGAGAACCAGGTGTCCAGGACGTCGGGGTCCTGCTCCCAGCCTTCCGGTGGTGCCTCGTCAGGACCCACGCAGCGCTGTTCGCCGTCGGGGCCGTACCAGATCGGGATGCGGTGGCCCCACCACAACTGGCGCGAGATGCACCAGTCATGCATGTCGTCGACCCAGCCGAACCACCGCGGTTCCAGGCTGGCGGGGTGAATCACGGTGTCCCCGTTGCGCACCGCGTCGCCGGCGGCCTTGGCAAGCGATTCCACCCGAACCCACCACTGCAGCGACAGCCGGGGCTCGATCGGCTCGCCGCTGCGCTCGGAGTGGCCCACACTGTGTAGGTACGGCCGCTTCTCCTCGACGATCCGGCCCTCGCTCGCCAGCGCCTCGCGCACCGCGACCCTGGCCTGGAACCGGTCCATGCCGTCGAATTGTGTTCCGGTGTCGGCGATTCGGCCCTTGGTGTCCATGATGGAAATCATCGGTAACTGATGCCGCAGGCCGATCTCGAAGTCGTTGGGGTCGTGCGCGGGGGTGACTTTGACTGCGCCGGTACCGAATTCGGGGTCCACATGCTCGTCGGCGACCACCACCAGCTGACGATTCACAAAGGGGTGCGACAGGCTGCTACCCACCAGGTGCCGGTAGCGCTCGTCGTCGGGATGCACCGCGATCGCGGTGTCACCGAGCATCGTTTCCATTCGGGTGGTGGCCACCACGATGTGTGGCTGCGAGTCGTCCATCGACCCGTACCGGAAGGACACCAGCTCGCCTTCGACTTCTTGATAGTCGACCTCGATATCCGAGATCGCCGTTTGCAGCTCCGGCGACCAGTTGACCAGTCGCTCGGCGCGATAGATCAGTCCGGCGTCGTAGAGGCGCTTGAAGATCGCGCGGACCGCCCGCGACAGACCCTCGTCCATGGTGAAGCGTTCCCGGCTCCAGTCCACGCCGTCGCCGAGGCGGCGCATCTGGGCGCCGATGGCGCCGCCGGACTCCCGCTTCCAGTCCCACACCTTGTCGATGAACAGCTCTCGACCGAAGTCTTCTTTGGACTTGCCGTCGACCGAGAGCTGCTTTTCCACCACGCTCTGCGTCGCGATGCCGGCGTGGTCCATGCCGGGTTGCCACAGCACCTCGTAGCCCTGCATCCGCTTGCGGCGGGTCAGGGCATCCATCATCGTGTGTTCGAGTGCGTGGCCCATGTGCAGGCTGCCGGTCACGTTCGGCGGCGGCAGCACAATCGAATACCCGGGCTTGGCGCTGTTCGGATCGGCCACGAAGTACCCGGCGTCCACCCACTTCTGGTAGATGGCGCTTTCGGCCGCGGCCGGATCCCACGACTTGGGCAGGTCGGTGGCGGGGCTGCGGCTGGCGGTCACCCGTCAATTCTAGGGAGCGGTATTTGCTCTCATGTAAGCGCCCAAATGCGTGAACCGGGTCACTGATCCAGCCGTTCGACCTTTAATGTCACACCAGCGGCGGGAAACCGGTCGAGCAGCGCGTCGCCCATCGCGGCTGCGGGGGTGAGAACGCCGTGCAGATCTGGGAGCTTGTCGCGGTCCAGCGCCAGAGCGAGGCCGCACTCCCCCAACAGCACCGACGTCGCCTTGTAGCCCGGGTCGCCACGCTGCTCCATGCGCGCCACGTAACGCGCGCCGGTGGTTGTGGTGGTGAAGGTCTCGATCCGGTAGTAGCCGCGCTCCCGGGCCGCGTCGCTCGGGCCGGTTCCGGGCTTGGGCACGATGCGCTCCACCAGTTTGCGCGGCAGCAGCCGGAAATACCGGCTGCCCAATCCGAAAGTCGCCGCGCCGACCCCGCCCACCACAGCCGATGCCACCGGAGCCAACGGCGACGAGCCCAGGCTCATGCTCTCGCTGTAACGCAACCGGCGCCCGTAGGCCCAGTCCAGCAATGCGTTGCTGCGCCGCACGATTCGGGTGTTATAGGGCGCCATCAGAAAGCCCGACGTCCACAACCCGGTCAGCTCCGGCGCGATCCGACCACCACGGCGCCACGGCAAATCGGGCTGTGGGGCGATTTCGGGTTCGGCGCTGCGATCCGTGGTCAACGTGTAGGGGTCGGCGAGCTGACGGCGGGCATCCGGATCGCGCGATGCGGTATCGAGCACTTCCAGCATCGACGCGACGGTTCCCCCGGACACGCCGCCGGAAAAAGACCGGACCACCAAGTCGGTGTCGCCGAGTTCGCCGGCGCCGTCGTCTCGCGCCGCCCGGTAGAGCGCATACACGCTGAGGTCCGAAGGGACCGAATCGAATCCGCACGCATGCACGATGCGGGCGCCGGTGTCCGCGGCCTGCTTGTGGTAGAGGTCGATGCTTTCGCGGACGAACATCGCCTCGCCGGTCAGGTCGGCGTAATCGGTGCCGGCGGCGGCGCAGGCGGCCACCAGCGGCAGCCCATAGCGGGTGTAAGGCCCGACGGTGGTGATGACGACCTGGGTACGGGCCGCCATCTCATTGAGCGTCGAGGGCGACGAGGCGTCGGCGTTCAGAATGGGCCAGGACTGCGCGGCGTCGCCCAGCGTGTCGCGGACCGCCCGCAATTTGTCGGGCGATCTGCCGGCCAACGCGATCCGCCGGTCCGGTGCCGAGCTGGCCAGGTATTCGGCGGTGAGCTTCCCCACGAAGCCGGTCGCCCCATACAGCACAATGTCGAATTCGCGCGGCGTTGCGGTCACAGGCCCGACGCTACCCGACGATGT